>JBNLGG010000093.1:0-13070 GCA_050305935.1 Cyclobacteriaceae bacterium
GTCCTCGGGATATCCATCGATCTGACGGATGTGGAAAAAGTACAGCAAGAGCTTCATTTCACCAGGGAAGAATTGCGTAAAGCTAACGAAGTGATCACCATCATAAATAACGAAATGAACCAGGGCAGTTAGATGGTAAGGTAACTTAAGGTAAGGCATTTAAAAATCAGCACTCATTTATTGTAATCCGAAAGGAAATTTGAGGGTGTTAAAAGGGCTGAAAAAAAAGACAGGAAGTGTAAATTGAACTCTGTCTGGGTTGGGGTTTGTTTTCAAAATTATTCATTTTTTCTTTTTGATCAATTTTCAATAGCCACTTTGGTCAATTGGCAGGTTCGGTCAAGGGCGGCTGAGGCACGAAGCCGTTTATATACCCTTGACGGGTTCTGGCGATTGGCCGATCTTTGCTGTTGAAATTTGGTCATATATCCAGGTTTAGCCTGCCTTCAAATCGAATGCTTAGTTGCTGCACCGTCGTGGACCAATTATGGAGGGGTTGGTTCCATTTCTTTTCTATGTTTTTAGTAGCCAGATAGACCAATTTCATCAAAGCCATATCAGACGGAAAAGCACCTTTTGTCTTAGTCACCTTCCTTACCTGACGATGAAATCCTTCCACTGCATTGGTGGTGTAGATGATCTTTCTGATTGGTTCCGTGTACTGGAAATAGGTAGTGAGTTTATCCCAGTTGGTTTGCCAGGATTTGATGACCACCGGGTATTTTTCAGCCCACTTTGCTGACAGTTTATCCAATTCTATCGTTGCCAAATCTTTGGTGTCGGCCCTGTAAACACATTTCAAATCGGATAGAAATGTCTTCTGGTCTTTGCTGGACACATATTTCAGCGAGTTGCGAACCTGATGGACGATGCAACTCTGTACCTCGGCTTGTGGATAAACGCTTTGTATGGCTTCACTAAATCCTTTTAGATTGTCGATACTGGCGATAAGTATATCTTTCAGCCCTCGGTTATGCAGATCGGTAAGTACCTGGAGCCAGAAGTTAGCTCCCTCGCTTTCTGACACATACATGCCCAATACCTCCTTTCTGCCTTCCCTGTTTATACCAAGAATATTGTACAAGGCCCGGTGCTGAACCTTGCCTTCTGATCGCACCTTGTAATGCATCGCATCCAGCCAGACAATGCAATAAACTTCTTCTAGGGGCCTGTTTTGCCAAGCCTTTATTTCCGGGATGATACGATCAGTAATTTGACTTAGTACCGTATGGGAAATCTCTGTATCATACATTTCCTTGATATGATCACTGATATCTCTGAAGCTCATACCTAGACCATAAAGGCCAATGATCTTGTCTTGCAGATTATCGGCTAATATAGTCTCTCGTTTCTTGATGATCTCCGGCTCAAAGCTGCTCTGGCGATCTTGGGGTGTTTCCAGTTCAAAGCTCCCGGCACTACTTTTGATCGTCTTTTTGCCTTTACCGTTTCGTTTATTGCCGTTGAGGCGTTCCTCCTCGTCAAGGTGCGATTCCATCTCTGCTTCCAAGGCCGTCTCTAAAAACTGTTTCAACATCGGTGCAAAAGCTCCGTCTTTACCAAACAGTGATTGCCCTCTCTTGAATTGGTCGAGGGCTTTCTTTTGTAATTGCTCTAATTCTTCTTTCGTCATTACTGTCAAAGTTAGATATTTATAAATACCCTAACTCAGACAGAGTTTACTTTACAGTCTCTCTGGTTGAGCGATTGCCTTTCCGCAACTAATATTTTTTCCACAATGTTCGCGGCTGATTTTTTTCTATGCCAGGTCCATCTTTTGGTTTAATAGTTCCACATTAAAGTTGATCTTAGCTTTAAGCGCTTTGAATACCTTGATGATCGTTTCAAACCGGGCATCAGTTAAACTATTTTCTAGTTTTGAAATTTGTGCTTTTTTTACGCCAACGAGTTTGCCAAGTTGTTCTTGTGTCAGGTTACGTTCTTTTCTGGCTTCTTTAATCGCTCTTCCTAGCAGACCAAGTCTTAATTCATGCTCAAAAGCCTCTCTTTTCGGAGTCCCTCGTTTACCGATATGCTTATCTGTCAATTCTTCCAAACTGATAGTTTTCAGAGGTTTCATGTTATTCACTTTTTAAGTTCAAAATACATTTTTCTCATTCGTTCAGCCTTTTCAATTTCTCCTGGTGGAGTTTTACCGGTTTTTTTAACCAGACCGTGCGTTGAAATCACTATTGTATCCACTTTGTTAGATTTATCCCAAAACGCTAAAAATCTGTAATAGGTCTTTTTGAATAGCGTCCTGAATTCCCAAATCTCAACAGAAAGTTTTTTGAAAAGCTCCTTATCATTCGTGATCCGGACCCTCCAGATATTGTAATTTCGCTTTATCATCAGAGACCGCATCTGGCTTTAGGGTATTTGACACCTATAGATTTTGAACAAAAAAATTGTACTTTAAATAGAATAACAGAAAATTGTAAACCATCAAAAAAAGTCAACGCTTTTTAGGCAAGGTCACAACTGATAACCGCCAACAGACAACCGATAACAGACAAACCGACAACCGCTCCTACCAACCACCGCCGCCGCCACCACCGCCACCGCCGCCGGAGAATCCGCCGCCGCCGCTACCCGAGGAGCCGCTACTCTGTGGCGAGATAGATGCAGATGATATGGCCGAGGAAAAGTTACTGCCGAGGTTCGATGACAGCGCATGTACCATATAGAAGTCCCTCATATTACCGGAATACCAGCCTGGATGGTATTCATTGGCATCGATGGCCTTTTTGATAATATCATTGAACTGCTTGCCCCATTCATTCTCCACGCCGAGGGCAATGGCGTAAGGTAAAAGCTTTTCAAATAATTGCGGTGTCATGTCTGGCGGATTAAGTCTGTCAAAGCGATGTTTTTCAGCGACCTCCATGTACATTTTCAATCCTTCAATCTCATCCATCCGCTGCCGACCCAATACCGTAGGCGCTTTAATTAGATAAATAAAAAGGGCGTTCATACTGATCATCACCGCTACCAGAATGAAATATGGCAGCACCGGATAAATGATTTCAACACTTATATCAAACACGTTGAAAAAATTGGTCACCTGGTAGATAACGAAAATTGGAATACCTACCAGAAGAATTAAACTGATCCATTTTCTAAAGCCCGTTCTATTTCGGAAACCACTCACCAGCCCCAACACGAATGGAAGGGTAAACATGGTAATAAAAAAGCTAATAATGATCGATACAATAACTGTGTCATTTTCCAGGTTCATCGCAAAGATCATAATGCAAATGGCAACGCTCAATAAAAATCCGGGAATCAACCAGCCCAAATTGAGACTAAAATTAACTTTGTTAAATTCCCGCCCCAGATGTCTTTTCAAGGCGTCAATGGCGCTGCTAAGGGTAGAATGATTGGTCTGTTTAATGGTAATCTTGTCCTTTGTCCGGAATAGTATCTTGGCCACCGCTTTTTCACCTTCTGATAAGGACGCCTCGTCGTCACTATTTTTAATCAATTCATAGTTCTTTCCTGATTTGTCAATCGTCAAAAAACCTTTCACCGCCATGCTGACAATGGAAGCTGTAAAAGCTTTTTTATCGTACCCCATGCGCATCACGTACCTGGCCGCCGCCGGTGTAAACCCTTTGGGAGCTTCAAAACGGGGAACGATGGATCCTTTTTTGGGATCCCTGCCCACCCGGAACCAGGCCCATAAATAATAAAAGAATATTAGCATAATACCAATACCTCCATAAATTACCGGTTTGTAAATTGCCAACTCCTGCGCCCTGATTTCAGCTTCGGTAGGTGGTGGAATCGCACCCTTATTCCACCCAATGGCAATCGTCAGGCCCTGATAATTTCCCAATGGCTGCGTCGTCCGGTAGGTGATTTTGTTGTCAGCCTTCTGTTCAAAAGTGCAGTTGCATCCGGAATCTCCATAAGCGCCACTGTAAGCATGGTGCTGTGATATCACGGATGCATTGGGTAATGTCACGGTGGCGCTTGCCTCGTCTATGGTAAACATCCACTCATTTCCCGTTACATTCCAATACAACTCGTCATATTGGTCAAAAAATCGCACCTGATCTGACATCCGGTATTGAATGGTGTACTCATAATTCCCCGGATCAAGAAAAACATCGCGATGCCCGATCCTGATTCGCACCCCATCGCTGATCTTATCAAGGGCATAATTTTCCTCCTGGCCATCCTTTAGCACCTGCAACACCTCAAAATCATACTTGATCTTATTGCCACGTTGATTGACAGCCGATGTGGGAACATCCCTGAAAATGCCGCGCTGGATATTGTATCCTTCGGCGCGTACCTTGATATGTTCGGTCACCGTCACCGACCGGTCTTTGTTGACTTCAATATCACTGTGATATCCTAATATCTTTTCCTGCGAAAATCCGGTAAAAGATATCAGCATCAGCAGAATGGCCGAAATGATTTTCATGGTACAGCCAGTTTAAAATTGAACAGTAGGTGCTGACCGCTCGGCCGAATTTTCCAGTTCGAAATACTCGCCTTTCTTGAAGGAAAACATATTCGCCACCATATTGCTTGGGAAGGACTCTACCGTGATGTTATTATCCCTGACGGTGCCATTGTAATAGCGCCTGGCCATCTGGATGTCCTGCTCTATCTGGCTCAGTTGCTTTTGAAGGTCAATGAAATTGGAGTTGGCCTTGAGATCAGGATAATTCTCCGCCACTGCAAAGAGCCTTCCTAAAGCCTGCGTGATCTGGTTTTCTGCCTGCTCCTGTTCCTTAATGGTCTTGGCATTGATCCCTACGCTCCGCATAGCCGCCACATTTTCAAAGACCTCTTTTTCATGGGTGGCATATCCTTTCACCGTATTGACCAGGTTAGGGATCAGGTCATATCTTTTTTTCAATTGCACGTCGATGCCACTCCATCCTTCCTGCATCATGTTTTTCAGACGCACCAATTTATTATACACAGCAATAAAAAACCCTCCAAATAACACAAGGGCCCCAATGATGATTAAGGTTGTCATTTTAGTCTCGTTTTAAAGTATGCTGGAATATAAAAAGATATCAAATGGAAAAGAAAGATCGGGAGGTCAGATTGTAACAAATGAATTAATTGAATATTCAATTCTTATTTCAAATTTCATATTTTGCCCGATCAAGCATTGGAGGTTTAAATTCCCCGGGTTAATTCGTGCCACCACTGGTTGCATCGAAGGCTCCATCAAAACGAAGTAATGCAAGTGGTGGCACGAATAATTAACTTTATCAACTTACCATCTATGTTCATTGTTGTGTGTCCCGTTTGGTATTCCTGTTGGTGAAAACACTCAACAGGGAGTCGATTTCTAAGCTTGACATGGTGGGATTTATTTTTTTTCCTACAATGCGGTCTGACTGAACCATTCGCTATTGGCGTCATACGGAAAACAATAAAGCTCCAACGGAGCGCCATCATTAGCGTAGGGCAACGCCTTGCGTTTATAAATCGGCCAAATGAGAAGACCAAAAGGGGCGTAATAGAAATGCCTGGTTGATATTATCCCCTGGTGTTTTTTTAATTGTTCTATAAAAAAAAATCCTGGGATTCGCTGGGGTGGAAACTTCTATTCCAGGAAAATCTTTCAAACAAGTAGACCACTTCAAAAAGCTAAAGATCCCTGGAGGTTTGACAACTGAATTATAAAATTTAAATTGTTAGTATTCGCGAAAAGCGATATTATTTACCTGGATATAAAAACGCTGTCTATGAAAAAGCTTTTCCTTCTTCTTCCCTTCATTTGGGCCTGTAGTAAATCACCCCAATACAACCCGGAAAGAAATTATATTGATATTGAAAAAGACCTGACCACCCGCTTTATCCTCGCGGAAGATAGCTCCACCATAGAGCTCGACGCAGGACATTTCATTTTCAGCAAAAGTCTGATCCTTGAAGGCAAGTCGAATATAACCATCAAAGGCAAGGGAAAAGATGAGACTGTTCTCTCTTTCAAAAACCAGACAGAAGGTGCCGAAGGGATCCGCATTGCCAATTGCAAAAACATTACGCTCCAGGATTTTACGGTCGAAGATGCTGCCGGTGACAACATCAAAGTAACGGATACGCATGGCATCACTTTTAGTGGAATCAAAGCCGCCTGGACAGGTGAGGTAAATCAGGAAAATGGCGCCTACGGCCTGTACCCTGTGCTTTGCCAAAACGTACTGGTGGCACATTGCGAAGTGCTGGGCGCGAGTGATGCTGGTATCTATGTGGGCCAGTCAAAGGATGTGATGATACAGGAAAATACTGTGTACTGGAATGTGGCAGGCATCGAAAGCGAGAATTCCGAGAACGTGCAGATCATCGCCAACAAAGCCCATGACAACACGGGCGGCATACTGGTTTTTGACCTGCCAGGACTCACTCGCTATGGCCGTAAGGTGAAGGTGTATGACAACGAGGTCACAAATAATAACCTCAAAAACTTTGCTCCCAAAGGAAACATTGTGGCCATGGTGCCTCCGGGTACGGGACTGCTGATCCTGGCCTCCCGGGAGGTGGAAGTATTTGCCAATACTATAAAAGACAATAAAACCGTGGGCGCCGGTATCATTAGCTACCACCTGATCAATGCGATGGGTTATGAAAACCAGCCGGAACAAAACCAGACCGCTGGTATGCAGTCGGATTTTGAAAAGGATGAACATTATGACCCCTATCCGGGGAATATTTATTTCCATGACAATACCTTTGAAAACTCTTACTCTATGCCGGATATGGGAAATGATTTCGGGAAATTGTTTGTGCTAAAATTCGGTACCAACCTTCCCGATATCGTCTGGGATGGCATCATGCACCCGGATTTTTATTTGGATGACAATACCGTCAATCCTGCCTTTCAGATTTGCATCCAGGAACAGGAGGGCGTAAAGAAAGTGTCGCTTGACGCGGAACATGATTTTGAAGGACTTGAAGAAAACCCGGAAATATTTAATTGTCGTGGATCGATTTAACATATTTATTTTTCTTGCTATTATTTTTGTTGCCAGCGCTTGTCAAAAGAAAAGTGTGCAAAGCGAAAAAAAGCTGGCTGCCGAGTCTGAATTCATAATTGGAGAAAATCCGGCTTATCAGAAAGTTGGTAAACTTAAACTCTCGGAATATGGTTTTTTTAATGGCCCGCTGGCCAATTTATCCCCTACCGAAAGGGTATTCCTATATGACATCAAAAGCGCTCTGTTTTCTGATTACGCCTTGAAGAAGCGCTTTATCTATCTACCTGAAGGTACAAAACTGGAAAAAAATGAGGAGGGGGATCTTGAATTTCCAACAGGAGCTATTCTGATCAAAATTTTTTATTATGAAGATACCCAACTCAAGCATCCGAAAGGCAGGATCATTGAAACCCGACTCCTCATACGCGAGGAGAATGGATGGAAGGCGCTGCCTTACATCTGGAACATGGCACAAACGGAAGCCTACCTGGAAATAGCCGGTGGCAATTTTACTTTTCAATTGGCGGGGCATGCCGAGCCATTTACCTACAGCGTCCCCACGATGACCCAATGCAAAAGTTGCCATGAGAAAAATGGCGCCATCGAACCCATCGGCCCAAGCCTGCGACAGATAAACAGGCAGGTGGAAATGGATGACGGCGAAAAGAACCAATTGACGCTCCTGCACGAAAAAGGATGGACGGAGACCGACTGGAGCAAAGATCAAATCGACGATTTTGCCAATTATTCCGAAGCGAATTATGCCATCGAAGATCGCGCCCGGGCATATTTGGATGTGAACTGTGCCCACTGCCATCGCCCCGAAGGTCCGGCGAAGAATTCAGGGTTGAACCTTAGCTACAATAACTCGGACACCTATTCTTTGGGGCTCAACAAACCGCCGGTCGCCGCTGGTAAAGGATCAGGAGGGTTGCTGTTCGACATCGTCAAAGGAAAACCCGAAGAATCGATCCTATACTACCGCATGGAATCAACAGATCCCGGCATCATGATGCCGGAACTTGGCCACCACATGGTTCACCAGGAAGGGCTGGAGGTGATCAGGGAGTGGATTGCAGGGATGAGGTAGGGAGTCTGAAGACCGATGACCGATGACCGAAGACCGAAGTCGGAAGACCGATGACGAAGTCCGAAGTCCGAAATCGGAAGTTAGCCCCTAAGTGGCTCTTCATCCAACCACTGGACGTGTGTAAGGTTTGCGGAAAGTGGTCGGATGAATTAGGGGAGGCAAAGAAAAGAGGGAGACCAAAGCCAGGAGACCGATGACCGATGACCGAAGTTAGACAAGACGGATGACCGATGACCGAAGCCGGAAGACCGATGACCGATGACTGAAGTCGGAAGACCGATGACGAAGTCCGAAGTCCGAAGTCCGAAATCGGAAGTTCGCCCATGAGTGGATCTTCATCCCACCACTGGACGTGTTTAAGGTTTGCAGGAAGTGGTAGGATGAATAAGAGGAGGCACAAAAAAGGGGAAGGCTGAAGACCAAAGCCGGAAGCCCGATGACCGAAGTTAGACAAGCCCGATGACCGAATCGAAATCTTGTTAACGGTCGAAGACCTTAACAACGGTTGATTGGGAATTGGGGATCCGTCATTGGGCATTGGTGGATATGGTGATCGTCGCAACACATATTCATTCCAGTGCCATAGCACCAGGTCAGGCGATTGTCAGACCGGACTAAAACCGGTGTCCCATATCGGTCTGGACTATCATCCAACCTTATGGGAATATCACCTTTCGACCATTATTTTTTGGAAATAAAGAGCCCTTATTATAGCTTAGAAAGGCGATCACAATGACGAAATAAAATTACCGATGAAAAAAGCACTAATACTTATTCACCTATTGTTTGGCATCTCCGCCATTACCTGGGCGCAGGAAGCAAAAAGTGAATTTGAATTGATACGATCTATCTTCGAGACGGAAAAACGAGGGATTTACGAGCAGTATATGGATCTAACAGATCAGGAGGAGTTGGTCTTTTGGCCATTGTACGAAGATTATGAAATAGAGCGATCTGCCTATTCCAAGAAAAGATTGGACGCTCTGCGGTTTTTTGTTCAAAATTACGCAACCCTGACCAACAAACAGGCATCGGATTTTGTGAATGACATCTTCAAATACCAACGGATGGACACGAAACTCAGCAAAAAATACTTTCGCCTGATGAGCGCTAAAATGTCTGAAAAGAAAGCCGTTCGTTTTATTCAAATTGAGGAGTACATCCACACCAAAATAAAACTTCAGATCATTGAAGCGCTTCCCTTTGTAAGGGATTAAAAACACCTATGAAAGTCCTCGTCGTCATAAATCCAATCTCCGGAGGGAAAGACAAGAGCCAGTTCAGGCAGCATCTCCGCACGACCTTCAAAAGATTTGGTGTGTCGTACAAGGAATTTGAAACCACGAAAGACCAGGAATCTGACAAGGAGCAGATAGCTCCCATAATAAATGAATTTAGCCCGGACCGGGTATTGGCGATAGGTGGGGACGGCACCGTGCTTTTCACTGCCCTTTCAGTACTCGACCAAAACATTCCGCTTGGTGTCATCCCTTTTGGCTCTGCTGATGGGATGACTACGGAGCTAAACATAAACCTTGATTCGCGAATTGCCCTGGATGATTTTTTAAAGTCCCACTTTATCTTAAAATTGGACCTCATCCGCGTGAACGATGTTCACTACTGCATGCACATTGGTGATATTGGTCTCAATGCCAAAATCGTTGAGGGCTTTTCAAAAGATCAGAACAGAGGATTTTTCAGCTATGTCAAACACTTCTTCTCTGAGGTGCAAACAGCAGAGCTGATCGAATTTGATATCAAGGCGGATGGGAAAGACCACCAGCATACTGGCTATATCCTTGCCCTGGCCAACGCGCGAAAATACGGTACCGGTGCCGTGCTCAATAAAAAAGGGAACCCTTTTGATGGGAAGTTTGAACTGGTGGTTGGCCTTCGAAAGGACATCGAATCCTTTCTTTATATGGGTTTGACTCGCTTTACTGAGGAGATTGACATGCAGGACATTGTGGAAGTCATCCAATGTCAAAAAGCCGAAATCAGATTAAAAAAGCCCCACCTCCTCCAGCTCGACGGCGAACTGATCGGTGAAACCGATACGATAAAAGCGGAAATTCTCCCAGGTGCGGTACCTATTGTATTGCAGGATAATATGACGTTTGAGAATTAGACCTCAATGTAGGCAATCCCTATACCAGGTTACCATCTCCAATCACAGGTTTGTCGATGTCAATGATCTAACCATTTTATTTACCTATAAAGATTGCCGGGAGGGAGGTCAGGGCAAACGCATTTAATAAAGAAACTTCGTCATTCCGGAATCAATTCAAGGTCATTTTATAGGTTCCAGACAAATTTTTTTCATTAAAATAAAATTTGAACAATCCCGCATAGCTATCGGGACTGGAATGACGGTAAATGCGTTTGCCCTGGGAGGGAGGTAAACAAATACAGGCTTTTGGCAGAGCTACACAATTACCGGTAAACCCCTAAAAACCAAAGCCGAATGCTACGTAAAAAATCACACCAGAAGGGAAAATAATTATTAAACACCTATAATGGGCACCGCTACCGGAGGTTCGAGGTCAATCCCGGGCAATATATAGGAGTTACAATGAACCGAAGTCCCGCTTCACATCATTGTAGCTTAATTGTTGTGTTCCGTTTAATTTTTAATTAGCAAATTAATTAAATCTGTTTCTGTCTTCTTAACAGCAATATAATTTGGCCCTAAAAAGTCCTCGTATTTGAACTCGTAATTTCTAAACTCAACAGTTTTTGGGAAAATCTTTCCTATGATATAGCCTTTACTCTCAAAATACTCATAAAAATCAATAAGCAGTATCTTTGTCGAAATGTTAATATAGCCATATTCAAATTGAATCATCTTAATTTTTCCTTCGTTAATGTGTTGCTCAAATCCCATAATGACATCATACTCAGCGCCTTCTACATCAATTTTTAATAGATCAACCTGGCTTATTTTGTTGTTTGTCAAAAAATCATCTCCTTTTATTAATTGAATTGTCTGCTTTTCATAAGATTTGTAATCCAAACCCTGAATGTCAACAATTGAACAGTGGGTGTCTGAGGTATATAGGTTAATTTCTTTAGAACAATTGCTTTTGTAGAGGCCTTTCTCAATACAATAAATGTTATCCCTGTGGCTGGTATTTTCTTCTAACTTTTTTTTAGTGCTTTTCACAGGTTCAAAGGCATAAATTTGAGTTTTCGGGCAAAATTCACTCACTAATAATGAATAGTTTCCAATGTTGGCCCCGCCATCAATAACTACCGATGGATTAATCTTTGATAATTTTCTCAGTACAGTCAGCTCTCCATTACTATATATGTCATGATTTCTATTTTCGTATAATCTGTTTAGTGACCTTCCAAATCCTGCTAAACCTTTAAAGAGTTTATTATGTGTGTTTCTTTTAGAAAACCTTTTTGCTGCTTCCTTCATCGTATTTTTGTTAATTAAAAATTGTATCCACTAATGGCCATAATATGTTCAACATTTAATGTAGATCGTCAACTATTTGTTTCTTTATAATAAATTCTCATCTCAACTGAAATGGAACACAACGGTTTTCGTAAATGCTGTTTTGCTGACTTACCAGCCAAACAGCACCAAATCTTGGTTAAATTTTCTAAAATAACAAATTACACAAAACGGATACAAAACCGGGTAGCATGCACTTTGCTTTTTAGGCGCTTTAAATGCTATGTTTTTTGATAAGTATTCAGATTTTCTCCTCCGTAGTTCCAGCGCTATTACCTTTAATTATTTCAATAATTCTATGGTTAGTTGGGACAATCTCGAGGGCAAACTCAAAAGTATCACCACGAAAACCTTACTATACGGCTTTGAGGAGCGGCCCGGAAAACTCAGGGAAGTATGGATGGGCTGGGTAGATAAACACCGCCTTGCCAATATCCACACCAAGCTAAAAGCCATCGATGAATGGCTTAGAAACCGCCTTCGCTACTGTATCTGGTCCACCAGCTGGCGGAGAAAAAAGCTGGAGAGGAAGCGTAAAAACCTGATTAGATTAGGAGTGCCCCAAGGACAGGCTTTTGCCTGGAGCAGGACGAAGTTAGGAGGCTGGGCAGTAGCCCAGAGCCCTATACTCGGGACCACTGTTACCTTGTCACGCCTGAGAAGAAAGGATTACCAAGTTTGGGCTATTACTCTAAGTCGCAACTCAGGATTCAATGAACCGCTGTATACGAGACCCTTACAATCTGTCCCGGTAGCAAAGCGTTTCGGGGTACGGAGGTGTGAGACGTGTCCGACTTTCGGCGGAGGTGCACTCCGTCAGTCATCGCTGGCGGAGCCATCTACACGATGTGTGCTGCGTAAGCTATGATAAAGATGGAGGGAGGCCCTCCAGTGAGGGTTTTTAGGAAAACTCACCAAAGCACTTCTATGACGCATTTTTGGTAACGAAGTTGTGTGAAGCGATAGAAGGAAAGGCTGTTTTAAATGGTCAGGTAAGGATAGAAGAGGTGAGCGAAATTGTAAGAAAGAAGGCAGAAACCTGAAAGGTTATCCTGTACAGTTTGATTTTCTGGAATTCAGCTTTCAGCCGATACGGCATAGACTGAGAAATGGAGGGAGCTTCCTGCAGTATGACTGTAAGATGAGTCGCAAGTCCAAGGTTCGGATCACTCAAGAACTCCGCAAACTTGATTTCCATAACATGACCCAACGAGGGATACAGGTTTTGGCAATATTGCTAAACACAAAGATCCCGTGTTGGGTCCAGTACTATGGGAAAATTAGTCGCAAGATTTTGAAACCAGAGTTCTATCGTCCTCATCATCGCCTGATCAGATGGATATTGAACAAGTACAAAAGCTTCCAAGGATGCAAGGTCAAGGCCGTCCGTTGGCTGAGAGGTGTAGTGAGTTTCTATCCAAACCTGTTCAATCATTGGGAATTGGGATACAAATTGGCATGAACCTTTTTATGCAAATAACGGTAGCATAGTCAGAGCCGTAGCGCCTATGCTGAAGCTTCGGCGTAAGCATATGAATCGAGAGGTTCACAGCCTGTCCCGATGGCTTTA
>JBNLGG010000094.1:0-13065 GCA_050305935.1 Cyclobacteriaceae bacterium
TAAGAAAGGGGGAAAAGTGTATTACAAAACTGAGGAAGGGTATAAGGTCGCCGGTAACAGGTCGGAATATGTTTATGAGGAAAAAAGGCAGGCCATTTTACCTCGGATGTATAGTAAGGACGACGCGCATGTGCAGCAATACAAAGCCTGGACCGGGCTGGGAGAAAACGAAAAACCCGGCTTTATTCAAAACATTAAATTCATGTTTCAATACCAGTTGGGCCACATGTATTGGAGGTATTTGATGTGGAACTTTAGCGGGCGTGTAAGTGATATCCAGCATGATAGTTGGCTGAAGCCCTGGCAGTCGATTTCGATTGAAACCCCCAGAAACGACCTTTTACCAGAAAAAATGAAAAAGATTCTGGGGATTCCTTCCGAACCTTTGAAATCAGACACTTTTTCGGAAGAAATAGAAAACAGGGCGAGAAATCAATACTGGATGATTCCGTTTTTGGTGGGACTCATGGGAATGGGTTTTCATTATAAAAAGGACAGGAAATCATTCTTTTCCATGCTGCTATTTTTTCTTACCACAGGCATCATCCTCAATTTATACCTCAATTCTCCACCCAATGAGCCACGGGAACGAGACTACATTTATGTGGGATCGTTTATGGTTTATTGCATTTGGATTGGCATTGGCATTATTGCTATTTGGAATTTTCTGAGAAAAAAGAATGTAAAATTAGCCATCACCGCCGTCATCTCAATATCCCTTTTTATCCCGGCAATTCTTTTCTACATGAACTGGGATGATCATAACCGATCCGGTCGCACCCTGCAGATGGACAGCGCCAGGAACTTGCTTAATACCTGCGAACAGAACGCCATTCTGTTTACCGGTGGGGATAACGATACTTTCCCCCTCTGGTATCTGCAGGAGGTGGAAGGCGTCAGGACGGATGTCCGGGTGATTGTGTTGAGCTATTTTAATACCGACTGGTACATTGGCCAATTACGAAAAAAATATTACGAATCCCATCCGTTCGATCTGACACTCTCACAAAAAGATTATGTGCAATTTGGCAGAAATGATGTGCTGTATTACCGTGAGAACCCGAAGGTCAAGGGAGCAATCAATGCCGCAAAATATTTGGAATTGCTGGAGCAGGATCATCCTTCCCTTCAATTGGCGACCACGTCTGGCGAGATCGTGCACCAGATTTCTTCCAAAGAGCTATATATTCCAGTTGATACATCTCTGGTTCTGAAGCGCACTAATCTTCCTGAGGAATTGAAAGGACGGGTGCAGGGGAAAATGATTTTGAAAATGAAACAGCATTATTTGGAAAAGAATGCGCTGGTGCTGCTTGACCTAATAATAAGCAATCATTGGGAGCGGCCTATCTATTTTAATTATACCTCCATGAATTCCATTGGGCTGGATGTCAGTCCCTACCTGGTGCAGGAAGGCCAGGTGTTTCAGCTTCTGCCGGTAAGGGATTCCAAAGGCAATCCTCAGGTAAACATGGCCAAAATGAAGGAGCATATTGTCGGTTCCCAGGATTTTGACAACCTGAAAGATCCCCGTATTTATTTTAATCATGAGGATTATTTGTCGAGGATCATGGTTCCGCTACAGCAGTATCACACCACATTGGCCATTTCCTATTTCAATTCAGGAAACCCTGATGCTGCCAGAGAAGTGATGTATAATTATATGGATCTATTCCACCATGATCATTTGCCCGGCACTTATGTTGATCTGCAAGCCGTCCAGGTGCTCCTGGCCCTGGGAGAAAGCGAGAAAGCAAAAATGGTCGCCAATAAAGCGGCGGCGCACTTCTCAATGCTAAACGCGTGCGAAGAAATGGACAGTGGGAATGATCAGGTGAATAGGTATATAGAGGGACAGTTTTATTCTTTTTTGGATCGAATCAATCAGAAATAAACCTCAGGGGTAGGCATGTGGCGTAATTGTAGCTAAACACTCCTTAAATGTATTGGTTTTTTGAAGGGTCTTTCTGGGTTTTCCAAAAATCAAAGACAAATAGTTTATTTTCGGTCACCCTATATAGTAGGGTAATTTTTAATAAAAACTTTGATTCGAACGCTTAGTTTTTAGTTTCGACGGTTTTCCAAACGTGAGGATGTAGAGAAAGGATTTTAATTGTTACCACCGGTGCGATTTATAGCCTGATCATGCTTTTTACCGGAATCGGGATCGTGGTTTTTATTGATTATCTCAAGCCGGAGGAAGGGGCTGCCGCGGTCCGTTAATTGTCTAAAAATTAAATTATTTAGCACGTACCATCTTATTTATCAAAGATTTAGCCGTATCTTTGCGGCTCACTTAAAAAATTATCTTTGAATACATTTGAAGAATTAGGACTTTCAGCGCAATTATTGAAAGTCCTTCCGGAGTTGGGGTTTGTCGTGCCGACGGAGATTCAAAAAGAAGCCATTCCCATTCTCATTGAAAATAACAGCGATTTTATTGGCCTGGCCAATACAGGAACAGGGAAGACAGCCGCATTCGGGTTGCCTTTATTAGAAAATATTGATTATTCAGTAAATACAACACAGGCGCTGGTATTGGCGCCCACGCGCGAATTGGGCCAGCAGATTGCGCATCAGCTACAGGCTTTTGCGAAGTATCACAAAAAAGCCAACATCGTCGTAGTGTACGGTGGAGCGAATATTGTCGGTCAAATCAAAGACCTGAAGAAAGGGGCACAGATCGTCGTGGCCACTCCGGGTAGGTTAATTGACCTATTGAAAAGGAAGGCATTGACACTGGACGAAATACAAAACGTCGTGCTGGATGAGGCTGATGAAATGCTGAACATGGGTTTTAAGGATGATCTTGATTTGATCCTTTCAAAAACTCCCGCAGATAAAAACACATGGCTGTTTTCAGCTACCATGCCAAAGGAAATCAAAAGGATCGTCCACCAGTATATGGATAATCCGCAGGAGATATCGGTTCATACCGGCGTCATGGTTAACGAGAATATTGACCATCAATATGTCGTCCTGAAATCTTCGGAAAAGGTAGAGGCCTTAAGCCGGTTTATCACCATCAACCCGGACTTCAGGGGCGTTGTTTTTTGCAGGACCAAGGTAATTACCCAAGAGCTTTGCAATGAATTGATGCGCCAGGGGATTAAGGCAGAAGCGCTACACGGCGACCTTAGCCAAAAACAACGCGACGTGGTGATGCAGCGGTTTAAACTACATCAGTTGGAAGTTTTAATCGCCACCGATGTTGCGGCAAGGGGAATAGATGTGAATAACCTGACGCACGTAATTCACCATTCGTTGCCGGACGATCTTTCGTATTATACCCATCGAAGTGGTCGGACCGCCAGGGCAGGTAAAGAAGGAATTTCATTAGCACTGATCGAAAAGAACAATGTCTCGAAGCTGAAAAAAATAGAGAAAAGCCTGAAAATTAGTTTCAGGCAGATCCAGGTGCCCGATCATTTTGAGCTGCTAAATGTCAGGGTGTCGAATTGGGCGGAAGGTCTGGCTGATCTTGGCGAGGTAAAATTGGATGAGAAAATTGTAGACAGAGCACTCGAAATGCTGCAGTTTCTATCTAAAGAAGAACTTGTCAAAAGGCTTTTGGCGAAAGAACTGAAAGGAATTAAAGTAGGTAAAGAGATATCTAAGCACAAAGAAGAGCCTAAAAGTTCTTCCAACAATAGAACAAAAACCGAAGGGCCTTCGCTATTCATCAATTTGGGATCCATGGATGGGATTAGCAAGAGGGAGTTAAAGGACTTTGTGTCCAGCCAAAGCAGAACGGAGCAGGACAAGATCAAAAGCGTTCGCATGTTTGAGAAGTACTCTTTTATCGATGTGGATGAGAAATTCCATGATAAAATTATCAAGAGCTTCAAAAACAAACGTTATAACGGGCACAAGCTTAGGGTGAACGCCGCCTGACGCGATAATTTTTCTTTCGGGGCAGGAGTGGTTATTTGTTGAAAAATGACCTAGTTTAGGGTACAAAAGACCAAAACATGAGTAAATTTTTACCTTGGAGCTATTCCGGCTATCGCGACCACAGCTTGGTAGGGAGGCGTTATCATGAAATCCTTGATTGTAACGGCCAGGAAGTAGCCAATCACAATGGCATCTTAGATCAGGAAAGTGCTGAGTATATTGTCGAGGTGGGCAATAATTATCACAAACTCATCAGTGTCTGTGAGGAACTGGTGGAAGTCATCCGAAAGAAAAACAGGATGTTGTATGGTGCGGGCATCCGGGAACACGAGGAAGACACGCTGGTTAATGTTACCAGTAACATGATCAAAAAATTCAAAAAGGGGATGGCGGAATATTAATCCCCTTTCTTTTTTCCAAAGATTCGCTTTAAGAGGCCATCCTTTTTTTCTATTGGCTGGTCATCCCCCTCAGCCTTCTTTTCTTTTTTCTTTCTGCCAAATAAAAAATCAAAAAACCTGGATTCTTCTTTAAAAGGATCACAGTCCATTTTTTTGGCAAGGTTGGAAGGCAGTGCAGGGAATTTGCTTCGGGAAAGTTTGTAAAAATCCTTATCGATATTCACCTGCTTGTAGAATTCAGCAAATACTGGAAGAGCTGTGTTTGCTCCCTGTCCCAGGGCAGTACTTCTGAAGTGGATGGCCGGATTGTCGGCTCCCACCCACACGGCTACAACTAGTTCCGGTAACATGCCTATAAACCATCCATCGGCGTTGTTTTGGGTGGTGCCGGTTTTGCCTGCAAAATCATTAGACAAACCGTAGGTACTTCTCAGTCGCACGGCCGTCCCTTCATTTACTACGCCTTTCATCATTTCCACCATCAGGGCGGTTGTTTCTGAACTGAAAATTCTTTCAGAGGAATAGCCTTCATTTTCCCAAAGGATATTTCCTTCGGCATCCTCGATTTTTAACAAGTAATGAGGGTGGACAGAATTTCCCTGATTGGCCAGGCTGCCATAAGCACCCGCCATTTCGGTGAGGGAGATGGAAGGTGTTCCCAGAGCGATGGACGGGTAGGGCGGGATATCGCTCTCGATACCCATCATTCTGCACCGTTCGATTATTTCATCGACGCCTACGTCTTCCAGGATTTTTACCGAAACCGTATTCACGGAATTCTGTAAGGCTCCTTCCATACTGTATTTACCATCGTAGTCACCATCTGCGTTTGAGGGTGTCCATTCATCCTTGTTTTCTTCATAAGTGGCCTGGGAAGCTTTGTAATAAGAACAAGGAGAAGCACCTTCATCCAGGGCGGTGGCGTAAACAAATGGCTTAAATGTAGACCCTACCTGGCGCTTGGTGTTAATGTTAACATGGTCGAATTTAAAAAAACGGTGGTCGACCCCACCGACCCACGCTTTCACCTGGCCGTCTGTCGGATTGACGGCAATGAACCCCGCCTGAAGGATCATTTGATAATATTTGATTGAATCGATGGAAGAGATTGTGACTTCCTGAGGACCCTGCCACGAGAAAATTTCCATCCTTTTCTTCACACTCATGCTGTCCAGGATCTGCTTTTCTGATAACCCACGTTGTTTCCATTTTTCATATTCCGGTGAATTATGAATGGCCCGCTGCAGTATTTCTTTGTTATTATCCCAGGGTTTGGCCTTGCCCCAGTGGGAATCAAGGTCATTTTGCAATTTTGCCAAATGTTTCTTCACCGCTTTTTCGGCATAGATCTGTAGGTTTTTATCCAGCGTGGTGTAAATTTTTAATCCACTGGTGTAGATGTTTAATTGGTCGCTATCCCCGTTTTTTTCTTCAAGGATTCGCTTCACGTCCATTGCCAGGCGATCCAAAAAATAGCCGGCAAAATCGTTCTGCTTGTGGTCGGAAACCTTAAGGTTTAATTGTTTTGAGATAGCAATTTCTTTTTGTTGGGCTGTAATAAACCCTTCTTTCAACATCAGTTCCAGCACCACATTCCTTCGATTCAGTGCCAGGTCAGGATTAATGCGGGGATTGTATAGTGAATTTCCTTTTAACATCCCCACAAGGACAGCTGCCTGGTCGTCGGAAAGGCTGCTGCATCCTGTGCTGAAAAAATGCCCGGAAGCCGATTCAATGCCGAATGTGTTATCACCAAAAGGAACGGTATTCAAATAAATGGCAATGATTTCTTCCTTAGAATAAACCTTTTCAAGGCGCGTGGCAATGATCATTTCCCTGATCTTATTGACGGGCATGCTTAAAAAAGGAAAATCCCGGCGTTGAAACAGGTTTTTCGCCAATTGCTGGCTGATGGTGCTGCCACCTCCTGAGCCTTCATTTCCCAGTAGAATTGTTTTGAAGAGCACCCGGAACAGGCTTCGGTAGTCTACGCCCGAATGTTCATAAAACCGGGAGTCTTCAGTAGCTACCAGTGCCTGGACTATGTTTGGGCTTATCTTTTCAAAAGGAACAGTGGTTCGCTCATAAATAAAATATTTGCCTAGCTGTTCATTGTTTATATCAAAGACGATAGATGCATCGGGGTTTTCAATTTGTTGGAGCGCTTCCTCATTGGGCAGAGGAGCCGGGATTTCGAAATATACATAGCAGAATAATGCGACGGGAACTGCCAGCAATAGCAAGATCAGGTAAAGAGTCATTCGAAGAACCGGGAGCTTCCTGTTCGTTTTCTTTTTACTTCTTGCGCCTGTTTTTTTTCTTCTTTTAGAATTTGATTTCAAGGAGTTTGTGGTTTAGCCTGAATTATGCAATTCAGGAGTTATAAGTTAATGATTAATTACCTGCCTGTCGGCAGATAGGGTTATTGAGTTTAAAGCCAAATACTTATAGAGAACCCTGCTTTTTAAAAAAATACCCAAATTGGTTTTGGTATAGTTCGACAGAATTTACTCAAAATATTGAGCCTATTGACTCAATAACTAATTTTCTATTAACTCCCGCTTTTGCTAGAGCAAAATGCGGGTTTAAAGCATTAAAGGAATTATCACTGAAAATATTGCCCGCATTACGGAATTTTAATCATCGCCTTCATTACTCCGTCCTGGTAGTTGGCAACGAGCTCGAAAGCTTTTTGTACTTCCTCCATTCCAAAATAATGTGTCGCCATATTTTTGATATCTATCTTCTTGTTTTTCATTAGTTCCAATGACTCCTCCACGCAGCCTACCTGCCTGCGGATATTGATGATGTCGATTTCCTTTCTTCGCAAAGTATGAATTGGCAAATGGATTTCCATCGAGTCGGGAATGCCTACAATTACCAGTTTTCCGCCTGGCTTCAGCAGTTGAATTCCATCATAGATCGCCTGCTGGTCGCCGCTGCATTCGTAGACTACGTCAAAGCCGGGTGTTTCCAAATTGACGAATTGATTTTGATTGTCTGGGCTTAATACCTGTCGAATTCCTTCCATTTTGGCCAATTCCTTTCGATAGTTTAACCTTTCAACCACCAGTGCTGGTATAATGGAAGCTGCCTGAAGGGACAGTGCCAAACTTTGCCCGATAGGACCATATCCCATAATGGCCGCTGACTGTCCTTTGCTGATACCAGAGCGTTTTACGGTGTAAACCCCAATGGACATTGGCTCTGAAATGACGGCTTCGTCATCAGAAATCTGATCGTCGATGGCAATGCAATTCTGAGGTTGAAGTATCATGTATTCCTGTAGTGCTCCATTTAATTGGCCGGGGCAGCCCAGGAATAGGCTTTTTCTGCAGGTATTCATTCGACCCGCCTTGCATTGATCACACTCCCCACAATGGACAGCAGGTTCGATGGCGATTCGCTGGCCTTTCTTTAGCCCTTCCACCCCGCCGCCAACTTCCTCTATTATTCCCATCGCTTCATGGCCGACAATGAAAGGAAAGTCAATGATTTGTTCGCCAATCCTGCCTGTTGTAAAATAGTGAATATCCGATCCGCACACCCCCACCTGGTTTATTTTGACTAAAATATCCGTTGCGGATTGAATCACAGGTCTTGGTTTTTCAATAATATCAAATTTGCGGATTCCAGTGAGTGAGGTTATTTTCATGCGATGTGTTTCAGGGAACAAAATTCACTCATAGAACTTATTACTCAAAATATTTTGAAATATTGTAACCTGATTTTTGAATTCAAAGTATATGTGGGTCGCATTTAGCAATTATTAATAACATCAATCATGTCTGAATTTCCCATAACCTCAAAAAACAAAGTCAAAATCTCTTCTAAAAGAGCTCATTACAACCGGGAAACTATTTATTCAATTTTGGACGAGGCCTGCATTTGCCATGTTGGTTTTATCCACGAAGATTATCCGGTGGTGATTCCTACTATTTTTGGCCGGGATGGCGATACGCTGTACATTCACGGCGCTGTGGGTAGCCGCATGTTAAAAAACCTGGAGCAGGGCATCGACATCTCATTGAATGTAACTCATTTGGACGGATTAGTGCTGGCCAGGTCTGCATTTCATCATTCGGTGAATTATCGTTCGGTAGTCGTCTTCGGAAAGGCGACCCTGGTGGAATCTAATGATGAAAAAATGAAGGCATTGAAAGCCATTTCTGACCAGGTATTAAAAGGGAGGTGGGAAGAAGTGCGTGAACCCAATGAAAAAGAACTCAAGATTACGAAAGTCCTGAAAATAAAGCTGGAAGAAGTCTCTGCAAAAATCCGTACCGGCAAGCCCATCGATGAACCTGAAGATTATGACTTGGATGTTTGGGCCGGAGAACTTCCATTAAAGCTAATGCCACAGCCGCCTGTAAATGACCCCGACGCAAAAAGAGCGCTTCCTGTCTCGCAAAGTGTTTTGGATGTTTTGAAATAGCCTTTTTACCCCTTGGTATCTGATTGTTTCCAAACGCTAGGTGAAATAGTTCTACCATTCAGAGGACATTAGACAATTTTAGTGAATGGGTTATCTTTGTTGCGACTTAAACAAAATAATCCATTTTTATGCATTTAACATTTAGAATATTTCAATTCTTATTCCTGTTGGCAGGAATAATTGTGTTCGGCTGCAATGGAAAAAAAGAGAAGCAATCAGAAACATCAAAGATAGAAGCAAAGATTGATAGTTTGATTAGCCTCATGACCATTGAGGAAAAGGTCAATATGATCCACGCTAGTTCATCTTTTACCAACGGTGGAGTAGAAAGACTTGGAATTCCCGAATTAGTTACGTCAGATGGCCCGCATGGGGTACGCCATGAGCACGGCCGCGATTGGGACAAAGACGACAATGTGCTGGATAGTGGTAGCTATCTTCCCACAGGGACCGCGCTTGCTGCCACCTGGAACCCTGAACTTGGATATGAATTTGGAAAAGTGCTGGGGTCTGAAGCCAATTTCAGAGGAAAAGATATTATCCTCGGGCCTGGCCTCAATATTATCAGAACGCCTCTCAATGGAAGGAATTTTGAATACATGACGGAAGACCCATATTTAAATTCTAAAATGGTAATAGGCTATATTCATGGTGTACAGGACCAGGGAATCGCCGCCTGCGCGAAACACTACATCGCCAATAACCAGGAGTATGAGCGCTATCGCGTCAATATTGAAATGAGTGATCGTGCTTTCAGGGAGATCTATCTGCCGGGCTTCAAGGCTGCCGTCCAGGAAGGGGAAGCACTAACTGTTATGGGAGCATATAATAAGTTCAGAGGGCAGTTTTGCTCACACAATGATTTCTTATTGAATGACATCCTTAAAGAAGAACTTGGATTTGAAGGTTTTGTGATGAGCGACTGGGAAGCTACACACAATACCTTGGAGGCGATCAATAACGGTCTTGATCTGGAAATGGGAACAGATCTGGGGATGAGGCCAAATCCCGATTACGGTAAATTTTATTTGGGGGACACCGTAGTGACGCTCGTCAAAAATGGTGCGGTAGCAGAATCTATCATAGATGAAAAAGTAAGACGAATTCTTCGGGTAATGTTTGCCATCAACAAATTTGGTGAAAGAGTAAAAGGGGAATATAATACTCCGGAACATCAGCAGACCGCATTTGAAATCGCCAGCGAGGCGGTTACTCTCTTGAAAAACGAAAGCGTCCTGCCTTTAAAGAAAGATGGGATTAAAACGCTGGTAGTAATCGGCGCCAACGCTACACGCAAGCATGCTGGTGCCGGGGGAAGTTCGCAGGTGAAAGCATATTATGAAGTAACTCCATTGGAGGGAATTCAAAACTTAGTAGGTGAATCTATCGAGGTGAATTATTCTCCGGGGTATGTGATCGAAAGGGATGGCACTTCAAACCCCGAGATGATTAAAGCGGCCGTCGCAAATGCCAAAGTCTCGGATCAGGCAATTCTGGTGGTAGGGTGGATCAGAGGATATTCTGATGCCTGGGAAGAAAATGCCTTCGATGCGGAGGATCATGATAAGCCTGGGATTGTTTTGCCTTTTGGACAGGATGAATTGATAAAAGCGGTTTTGAAAGCCAATCCAAATACGATCGTAACCATCGTAGGCGGTGGGCCGGTAGACATGTCTGCCTGGGTAGACGATGCAAAGGGAATTGTACAGGCCTGGTACGGTGGAATGGAAGGAGGAAATGCACTGGCGAAAGTCTTATTTGGTGACATAAACCCCAGTGGGAAATTACCGATGACTTTTCCCAAAAAATTGGAAGACAGTCCGGCACACGCTTTAGGCGAATATCCCGGAAAAGACTTGACCATCAATTACAACGAGGGAATATTTGTTGGCTACAGATATTTTGACTCATACGATGTTGAGCCGGAATTCGCATTTGGACACGGTCTGTCTTATACTACTTTTGAATATTCTGATATTCAAGTAAATGCCACTGGAAATTCAGCTACCGTTTCTTTTAAGATTACGAATACCGGGGAAATGGGTGGAAAGGAAGTAGCTCAGGTTTATGTACAGGATGAGGAAGCTACTTTAGAGCGCCCTGTGAAGGAGTTAAAAGCGTTCAAAAAGGTGTCTGTCAGCCCGGGAGAAACTGTGACCATCAATCTCGAACTAAACGAAGATGCCTTTAAATACTTTGATGATAATAAAGGTGAGTGGGTATTAGAGCCCGGAACATTTACAATTTTTGTGGGGAGTGCGTCTAATGATATTCGATTGGAAAAGACGATAGAATTATAAAATGAGGAAACCACCAAGGTTTTCAAAACCTTGGTGGTTTGATTTTCATGAAAGTAAAAAAGACTACCCTGGGAAGGTAGCCTTTTTTGTAACGGGAATTATTGAGGGAGTTGACTGATAATCGTTAGTTAGCTGTTGTGTCTTTTATTTCTTAGCGATTACCAGGTATTTTGATGATGCCCAGAACTTATCAGGATCCAGGATCACTAATTTGTCGACCTGCCTGGCCTCTTCGTTCATCACGATTTCATAAGAGCCTTGTGGGTGGTTAGTTACCAATTCTGCCTTTTTGCTGTTAAGAGGGATGGTATTTACTTTCCTTATATCTACTAAAGTGAAGTCGCTTTTGTCGAAAGTTGGGCTTAATTGCTCAACTGAACCGATTCCGATAAATCCGCCTTCTTTAGTGATGATTTCTTTTTCTTCCAATTCCGAAGCTGTTCCGGTTGTATAGTAAGCGGTATGTAGTTGCTCATCCATTTCACTTATCTGACCGTCTTTTTCTGCGATCATTTCAGATTTGCTTGTGTTTTCTGTGAATAGGGAGTCTACTGTCTGGTTTAATGTTTCGTTTTTAGCAGTAAGTTCAGAAACTTGTACAGTTAGGTTTTGAATATCTGTTTCCTGTACACTAACCTTTTCTTCTAATTGAGCTACCATTTTTTTGAATTTTCCAGTTTGGTAGTAAGAGCTTTGCAACTTCTTATTAAGCTCTTCCAATTTAGCCTTGTTTTCAACCATAAGGGTGTTGATCGCTTTTAGATCTTCTACCATTTGTTTTTTTGAAGCTAAATCTGCTGTTGGATTTGACTCCTGCTCCAGTGAGATCATGTTTTCTCTTTCTTTGATCTCAGCGATATTACTTTCGATGTCAGAAACAAGTGTGAAGTACTCGGTCAATTCAGTGTCCCTGTTGCCAAGTTCCGTTTTCAAGCTATCAATACTGCCTTGCATTTGGGCAATTTTTTCTTTGTCAGTACAAGCGGCTGCTAGTACTACGGTGGCACTTAAAATAAATAGTTTGAGTTTCATTTTGAGTATATTTTGAAATACACTCTCCTATGTGCCAAAAGATTGCCAAAAAATTAAAGCTCTGAAAAACAATTATTTATGAAAGTCAGCCGCGTGAAAAATTGTCATATTGACAAAATTTTTGTTCCAATGAAAAATCAGGCAGGCTCTTCTTCCTTTAACATCCGGTAGATGGTAGAAAATCCAATGCCCAGTTTTTCTGCGGCCAGCTTCACGTTGTCATCGTATTTTTTGAGATACGATTTTACAATATTGTAATTGTGCTCGCGAAGGGTGAGGTCATGGTTGAGAAATGCGGGATCTGATTCAATACTGCCAAAGCTAATATCATCTGCTTCAATAATATCTGTATTTGACATCACCATGGCCAGCTCGATCACGGATTTCAATTCCCGTATATTGCCCGGAAAAGAATAATTCATCAATTTCTTTTGTGCTTCCCGGCTGAGATTTTTTTCCGGAAGGCCTGATTCGTTACTATATTCTTTTATGAAAAATTTGGAAAGGATCAGCACATCATTGTCGCGCAAGCGCAGTGGTGGCATTTCAATTGTTATCCCGTACAGACGGTAATACAGATCGTCCCGGAATTTTTTTTCTTTCACTTCCTGCTGGAGGTTTCTGTTAGTAGCGACGATGATCCTGCAATCGATCTTGATTGCCTTGTTGCTCCCCACCCTTGTGATCTCCTTTTCCTGCAATGCCCTAAGTAGTTTGGCCTGAAGGGTAACATCCATTTCGCCAATTTCATCCAGAAACAATGTTCCTCCGCTGGCTTCCTCAAACTTTCCGATTCGGGTGTTTTGCGCACTGGTGAATGAGCCCTTTTCGTGGCCAAACAGCTCACTTTCCAATAAATCCCTTGGGATGGCAGCCATGTTAATTGGCACAAATGGTTTCCTCCTTCGATTGGAATTGTAGTGGATCGCTTTGGCGACAAGCTCTTTGCCTGTACCTGTCTCGCCGGTGATGGTGACGACTATGTTCGTGTTGATCGCCTTCT
>JBNLGG010000095.1:0-13029 GCA_050305935.1 Cyclobacteriaceae bacterium
CTCAACCCAACGCACCCCCGCTTTTGGTCCAGGCCTGCGCTCTTACGCTCATTGCTACACCTTGGCTTCAAAATGAAGGCTTTCGCAAAACGAGATAGTATAATGCAATTATGTTCAGTTGGTGTTACCTGGCATTTAATGAAAAAATACAATTACTCCCCAGATATTTTGCTTGATCCTGAGTTTTGGGGGTTCCTTGTTAACGGTCGCAGACCTTAACAATGGTTGATCTGGAATGGCGTTGGAAATTTAGGAATCAGGGCTTAGGCATTGGGGAGTTGTTTAATTGGTTAATCCAGGGTGGTCAATAGCTTCAATTCAGCAATTAAACAGTTAAACAAATCAACAGATAAACAATTTAATGTACTTCAGATCAATCTTTCTTTTCTAGCGAGGTTGACGGCTTCCATCTTGTTGTGGACTTGTAGCTTTCGATAGGTGTTTTCAACGTGTTTTCGCACGGTGGCAGGGCTTATGTTCAAGTTATCGCTGATCTCGCCATAATTCAGCCCTTTGCTTAATTGTTCCAGGATCTCGACCTCCCTTTTAGTGAGTTGGTAATCATTGGGAGTGTCTTTTGAGTCACTTTCTACGGGCTCCCTCAGCAGTTTAAGCGTTTTTAATGCGATGGATGGGGACATGGGCGCGCCGCTATTCATTATTTCAACAATGCCTTTATGAAGATTTTCAGCATTCTCATCCTTTAGAAGGTAGCCGTTTGCCCCGGCCCTGATGGCCTTGAAAATATTGTCGACGTCATCAAACACAGTGAGCATGATGATTTTGATGTGAGGAAACCTCGTTTTGATCAGTTCGGTTGCCTTTATGCCATCCATTTCGGGCATTTGAATATCCATCAGGATGACATCAACATTATGGTCAGCCTCCAGCTTCCCGATGAGTTCAGCGCCATTTTTACCTCTGAATTTGTATTTTAAGTCATCGAAAAAAGAAATCTTTTCTTCAATAGATTGGGCTAAGAAACCATTGTCTTCTGCGATGACGACCTTTATCATGATAAAATATTTCGGCTAAATTACGTCTGAAATTTTTAATTGTTAA
Organism: Cyclobacteriaceae bacterium; assembly: GCA_050305935.1. Taxonomy (GTDB): domain Bacteria; phylum Bacteroidota; class Bacteroidia; order Cytophagales; family Cyclobacteriaceae; genus CAJXNP01. The sequence goes on from JBNLGG010000095.1 coordinate 1,063, forward strand.
TACGATGATCTTCGTATTCTTTAGCTACGAAAGCAATACAGATACCTTTGTACCACTTCCTTCTTTTGACGAAATGACTGCTTTAAATCCTACCTCTTTCATCCTTGCTTCCATATTTGACAAGCCGTTCCCCTCGGTCACGGTTCCCCGGTCAAAACCAATTCCGTCATCTTCGACTGTCAATTCGCTCTCCGAACATCTTAAGGAAATGTTTTTGGCGTTCGAATATTTAATGGCATTGTGTAAGGCCTCCTGCAGGGTTCTATACACATTGACGGCCTGGTTGGCATTCAGCTCCTTGTCAGAAGGTGTTTTTTCAATTGCAAAGTTTATTTCCGGGTAGGTCGTTTTGGCCTGGGCGATGAACTCTGCTAATTTTGAGGCCAACTGCTCTACGGTAATGTTTTCCGATTTTAGTGCCCAGATCGTTTCACGCAATTGGGAGATTGTGTCCTTGGTGAAGTCTCCGAGCTGTGATAATTTTTCTTTCCGCTTCGCCTCATCGGGAACATAGTTCAGGTTGTCAAGCGCAGAGACAACAAAAGTCAGTTGCGAACCGATGTTGTCGTGTAGATCACGCGAGATGCGAAGTTTTTCATCCTGTATCTTGTTGATCGATTCTGCTCGTTCAAGCGCCACCTGCTGGCGGAGTTTTTCCTGCTTGTTTTTTTGGTTTCGATAAATAAATGTTGCCGCCAGAAAGAGAATGAATATGCCGCCGGCTGCCGCTGTCAACTGAACGTTCTGGCGTTGCACTTTTAGTTCCTGCTCTGCCAGGGCTGCTTTTTGCTCAGCCAGTTGCTTCTCCTTCTTTTCCGTTTCGTACTGTGTATTCAGTTCCTCTATTATTCTCGAATTTTCAATATTGAACACAGAATCTCTCAAAGCATCGGAAAGGCTATCGTAGGCAAAAGCGGTTCTATAATCACGAGTAATCCGGTAATAATTGGAGATACTTTCGTATGCGAATTTCAGTCGGGTCAGGGAATTCGTGGCCTTCGCCAATTCTATTCCCTTTTTGTAATAGGCAAGCGCCGAATCATAAACCCCATGTTCTAAAAACGAATTGCCAAGATTGGAGTAGACAATGGAAAGGCCATGGGCCTCGCCTGTCTTCAAATAAATATTCATAGCCTTTTTATAGTAGGGTATGCTTTTTTCGGGTTTTCCCCAATCCTTGTATAAAACACCAAAATTGATGAGCAGCCCTGCCTCCACATCCAAAAAATCCTTCCCTTCAATCAACGAAAAAGCTGTCTGGAAGAGGGAATCAGCCGGTTCAAATTCGCCCTCCCTCATATAAGATATTCCCAGGTTGATGACCGCCTTTGTCAAACCGAGCGTATCCTCTGAAGTTTGGGCGATCTCAATTGAACTCAAATAATATTTCCTGGCTTTTTTATGGTCTTTTTGATCCATAAATATTTGTGCAATATTATTGTTGATGAGGCCAATGTGCCTGGTCAATCCTTCGTCTTCGGCTATTTTCAGGCTTTTTAAATAATAGGAGAGAGCATCGTCATTTTTGCCCAGTTCATAAAGGCAGTTGCCCATCTTGCTGTAGCTTGATAACAGGCTGTATGGATCGCCGTGACGCAGCCGAATCCTAAGCGCCTTCTCGTTGTTTTCCAGGGCCCCGCGATAATCACTCCTTGCGATCAGGGCTATGGCCAGTGTGTTATAACCTTCAGCGATGAGCAGTGAATCGCCGGTTTTATTTGCTGCTTCGATGCATTTTTTGCCGTATTCCACTGAGAGATCTGTATCGCTGAAGCTCGAATAATAGCTGATATCGGAAAGCAGCATAACTTTTTCCTTTCCTGATATATGGCTGACGGCGTTGATTAAACTGTCGATATCAGGAGATTGTGCACGTAAAGCAATTGAGAAGCCGGAAAGGATTAGAACAAAAAGTATTTTTCTCATAAAAACCAATAATGCTAAATATCAGAGGGAATGTAGTGAAAAACGGGAGAAAAGTTTGCTCGTCAGCATTTGCTAATTAAAAGAAATCTTGTTTTGCATTTATAATGTCTGTTATTGATCCTTCCAATGTGCACTTCAAGATTTGTAATTCTGAAGTTGTATCAAAGGATTTACAATCCACAATTATCCATTATCACCTGTATCACTCGCTTAAAATGCCGGATTACAAATCCTTCGGTAGTGGACCCATATATTAAAAGTCGAACAACCAACCAAACGTACCAGGAAAACCATATCAAAATTTGGTCGCATAAATCGCTATGGATTCAGCTTTTCCCCCTTTAATTCATTTCCTCGGATTGTAAACTTCGTCGAACCGATCACATAATTTGTCTAAAGAATTTTCCGGCTAAACGCTGGAAAGGTAGTTTGGCTAAAACTTTAACACGATGAAACCGACATGTTAAAAATAATCAATAACACACAAGACAACGATAATTTTTAACATACAAGGTTCCCTGTCTGCCGACAGGCATCTAACGATTGAAAAACAAAAATATAAAAAGATGAAAAAGAGATTATGTTTGCTTTGGGCTATGGTGGCCATTTTTGCAGGGAATGTGTTTTCACAACAAAAAATGATGCCTGTATCTGGTAACGGTATTGTGAAAACCGAAACCAGGGATGTTGAAAAATTTGAGTTTCTGGACGTAAAGGCCGTTGACGTGTTTTTAAAGCAGGGCGAAAGCGCGGAAATTAAAATTGAAGCAGAAGACAATATTCTGGAGCATATATCCACCGAGGTCGTCAATGACACCCTGAAAATTCGTTTGCTTTCAGACGTCGGTTTTGAAAGAATTAAACCCATCAAAGTATTCCTGGTCTCACCATCTGTTAAAGGCATTCGGGCAACAGCGGGAAGTAGCGTAACTGTTGAGGGTACTCTTTCAGGCGAGAGGCTGGTCTGTTATTTCACAGCAGGAAGTAATTTCGATGGAGGGTTGTCTTTTACGGAGTATTCTGCAGATCTGAAGGCAGGTAGTATTTTTAATGTAACCGGCAAGGTGGACTCATTTAATTTAAATATTTCCGGTGGGGCAAAGTTCAATGGCAAAGATCTGATAGCTACAAATGCTCAGGCCAGAGTTTCCGGAGGATCTAAAGCCTCTATCACGGCCGAAGGCAAATCTTCTATTGCGTCGATTGGAGGGAGTAAAGTAACGTTTTATGGTGACCGTGGGATGGTATCCTTATCAGAATCCGATGTTTCCAATATTAAAGTAAAAAAGATAAAATAATTAGTAGTGTAACCTGACCAATCAGTCTAAGTAATTGCTTGTTCGTAAGTCGTATTTCTAATTTTTTCTAATTATCAAAATCATTGCATCATGAAGATTTTATATCTGGTACTTGTGTCACTGACTCTGTCAAATTGGGCAACTGCCCAATATTCAGTGAGTGGACATTTATTGAATGAGTCTCAAGAGTCTATTGCTTTTGCAGCAGTAGGCCTGCATTCCGAAAAAGATTCGTCCATTGTTAAAGGATCGGTATCTGATGGAAAAGGTGCGTTTCAAATTTCAAATATAAATGAAGGGGCTTATTTTTTGCGTGTGCAATACGTGGGATATCAGCAAACAAATTCCGAAAAATTCGTTTTGTCTTCTCAAAACCTGTCTGTTAACATTGGAAGCCTTGTTCTTAAGGAAGACGTCCAGACCTTATCTGAAGTCACTGTAACTGCACAACGACCTTTGGTAGAACATCTCCCTGACCGCCTGGTATTGAATGTTGAAAATAGCGTGATCACAAAAGGGAATATGGTTGTTGACCTGCTTCAATACGCCCCATTGGTGAATGTGGATGTTAACGGCGCGGTTAAAGTTGCCAATAATGGTAACGTATTGATCCTGGTGGATGGCCGCGATATGGGTAGGTCCGCATTGGATAATTTTTTAAAGAATTATTCTGCGGAAGATATTCTGAAAGTAGAAGTTATTACTAATCCCTCCGCTAAATACGACGCCAGCTTTAAATCAGTCATTAACATCGTGACGAAAAAAAGCCTGGAAAGGGGTCTGAAAGGGCGTTCGTCTCTATCTTATTCTCAAGGCACAGCCGGACGCACCATTCCCAATACCTCCCTCAACTATCGAAGCGACAAATGGAATCTGTTTGGTAGCGTAAATTACAGGTGGACAAATTTCTACCGTGAACAGTCGTTAGAACGTTTTTATCCGGACAATAGTGGTTTGAATAATGAAAACGAACGCAGGGATAAAGATAAAAGCTTTTCTACGTTTACCGGCATCGATTTTTTCCCTACAAAAAACCAGGTTGTCGGCATACGGTTAAATGGAAATTGGGCGAAAGATCGTGCTAATGAAACAACACTATCTCTTTTTCAAGATGCAGCAGGTGCCCCTAATGGTGACGATATACTCACAGACAACGCAAGCAAAAGTAACCGTCATTCGTACGATATAAACTTTAACTATGTAAACAAGTTTGACAATACCGGAAAAGAATTAGCTGTGAACGTCACCCAAACATTTTTAAACCAGGAATCATTTCAAGACATAAGTTATGGAGAGATCAGTTCGGAAAGTGAAGCAAGTGGCAATCCCACCATATTACGAATAACAAATCCTTATGAACAACAAAGTCTTATAAGTCAGGCCGATTTTACTTTACCCATTTCAAAGACAAAATTAGAATTCGGCGCCAAGTACATGTATGTTGGGAATGACAACAAATTGCTTCAGGAGACTTTAGCGGACGGTACATATCAAACAGATCCTGAGTTCTCACTCAGCGATAAATATGAAGAATACACCCTGGCAGCTTACACCAATTATAGTAGCACATTGTTAGAGCACTGGAACGTTCAGGCGGGTTTAAGGGCCGAACATTCACAACAAAAGCTGATGGAATCGGACATCATGAGAGACTATTTCGGATTGTTTCCAAGCGTTGGAATAAACAGGGTTGTGGGAAAAGGAAAATCTTTCAGCGTGTCCTATAGCCGGAAAATCATGCGGCCCCGGTTGGGCGAACTTGTACCATATAGATATATTGTAGATCCCTATTCCATAGTAGAGGGGAATCCCAAACTCAGACCTCAATTTTCAAACTCGTTTGACGGCTATTTGGTTTTAGGAAAACTAACTTTTTTTGCCAACTATACAAGAACTACTGATTCTAATATTCCGATAATAGTAGTGGATCCTGATACAAAAATTTATACACAATATACAGGCAATATTGATTTATTCCATAATGCTTACGCTGGTTTAAACCTCTCGGCAGATATTACAAAATGGTGGCAAACCAATAGCAACCTTATGGTTCTCAGATCGGCAGTAAATACACAGGTGGAGGAAATTGCGGGGTATAAGTTGAGCTCGACAGGCGCAATCCTGAACACGACTAATTTTTTCCTGCTGCCTAAATTCTGGAAAGCTGAATTCAGCTTTTACTATACCTCTCCATACCAATATAGCATTCTTAAATCCGGTGCGCAATACTGGGTAGCCGTTGGTTTGAACAAAGAAGTAATCAAAAATGGCTATATGCGTCTTACCTTTAACGATATGTTTAGGACCAGAAGAGAGATTTTTAGCGCCAACTATGGAGCCGTTAATCTCAGCAGTAGGTCATATAATGATAGCCAAAGAGTGATTATAGCTTTTTCATGTAGTTTTGGCAGAAAGACGGTAAAAGATGAAAGACGAAATAGCCTGGGAAATGAAGACGTCAAAGGGAGAATGGGAAAAGATTGATTTGAAACAAGAAAGCTGTACAGACCTTCCGGGCGATCTCGTGGAAAATTTTGGAACTTAAGGGAGGATGGGTAGCTGTCAGGTTTCATCCGATGAGTTGAGCTTTAAGTTCCCTGTTACTTAATAAATATTTTCTAACGGTGGAATTATATACCTATAACCTGGGTCTGGGTTATTGCTCCAAACCGTCAAATGTGTATTATGACCGTTTCATATCGCATACAATTGAAAAACCAACTTTGCGCGACCTGCGGATTAGATCTCACCCTACTGTTTTAAGAAAGGAAGCCTCATTTTAAAATAGTTGCTATATTGTTTGATAGACAAAATAATGATGCCATTTAGTAAGGACTTTTCATGGTACAATGGGTGGAGACGTATAACGATTCATGTTATCTTTTGGTTGATCGCCTTTTGTTATGAGGGGGTGCAAACTAACACTACTTTACCTTTTAGTACTTCCTTGTTTATTCCATTTACGTTGCGGAAGATTATCACCATTGCCCTGGTGTACTATCTTTTGATGTATTATGCAGTTCCGAAACTACTTTTAACCAGAAAGTGGGTCAGTTTTATAGGTTATTTGTTATTGGTTTATGTGTTTATGAGAGCAGGCACCTATTATACTTTTTATTATTTAAAAATTAATGATACAGTTCCGGAAGGAATGAATAAAATGGTCAATTATTATACGAAATTTGGCTTTATAGCTGCATTGTATCAGCCATTGATGATTTATAACCTGATGTTGCTCCATGCAACTTTATTTTATGCGATACTAATTAAGATTACCAAAGAGTTTTTTATCTCAACCTTCCAAAAACTAAACCTGGAAAAGGAAAACCTGAAGCTGGAGAAGGAAAATATTCAACTGGAGCTTAATTTTCTGAAGTCACAGGTCAACCCTCATTTTTTTTTCAACACGTTCAATAACATCTATTCGCTGATTGTGGATAAAGATGAGATCGCGGCCGACATTGTCGTGAGACTTTCCGGGCTGATGCGCTATACCCTTTATGAGTCGTCCAGTGAAAAGATCCCTCTAAAAAAGGAACTTGAGTTTATCCGGGACTATGTTTTCCTGGAAAAAATACGGCATAAAGATCATGTGACCATCGGGTTGCAAGAGAAAGGGGATCCTGGCAACCTTGAAATTCCCCCGCTAATTATGGTCACTTTTATTGAAAATGCTTTTAAGCACGGCGTGAATAATACGATCGAGGCCTCGTGGGTTACTATCAACATAGAAATTGCCGATGGCGAATTGCTGTTTAAGGTGGATAATAGTAAGCCCAAAAAGCGGGTAAAAGAAAATGTTCGGGGCGGTATCGGTATTGCGAATGCCAAACGAAGGCTGGACATGTTGTACAAAGATCGACACGAATTAAAAATAAAGAATGACCCACTACAATATGAAGTAGAACTACAAATACAACTATATGAAGAAGTGCCTGAATTGCATAATAATAGATGACGAGCCCCTGGCCCAGGAACTTATTGAAAAGTTCATCAAGAGGGTCTCTTATCTTTCATTGCTGGAGAAGTTTGATAATGCTGTTGAAGCCATTGGCAAAATTTCCATTCTAAAACCGGATATCGTTTTTCTCGATGTGCAGATGCCAGAAATGACGGGAGTTGAGCTTCTACAATCTTTTGGAGAGTATCACCCCACGGTCATTCTGATCTCGGCCCACTCACAGTATGCACTCGATGGGTTTGAATATGACGCCGTCGATTATTTGTTAAAACCGGTAGCATTTAGTCGCTTTATGAAAGCCATTCACAAAGCGTTAGTAAAGTTGAATTTTGTGCCATCATCTGAAGAAAAAGATATTTATGCTGAAAAGGAATTAGTTGGTAATGGGTCTTTAAATGGCAGAACCAACGAGGACCTGTCAGCAAGCGACAAGTTTTTTATGGTAAAGGCGGATAAAAAATTGATAAAAATTAATCTGGAGGACATTGTGTATGTGGAAGGCATGAAAGATTATGTGAAGATCCATTTCCATGACCGTTGTGTTATTACGCACTCCACCATGACCAAAATTGAAGGATTGCTTCCCACTCCTGATTTTATCCGCATTAATCGCTCCTTTATTGTACAACTTTCCCAAATAAAATTGTTGGAGGGCAATATGATTGAAACCCGAAACGGGAAAAAGCTCATGATTGGTGTCAGATACCGGGAATCGATTAAAGAAAAGTTTAGTGATTGGACTTTGTGATAGCGAGTGAAGTCTCTTTTTTCCTTTGATATTCCCTTAAATCAGTGATTATATATGCTTTTTTTAAGTAGACGTGTATAGTCATTTGTATGGTAGACAAAAACAGCGAAGGGATTAGGTGAGGACTTTCAATGGTGCCATGGGTGGTCGCATTGACATACATGCTATCTTTTAGGTAATCGCTTTTTACCAGGAGGGGTAAACCCATGCTATGGTACCCCTAATCAATGCTCTATTTGTGCCTCTAACTTTACGATAAATTGCATCGATATCTTATTTCTTGTGTTGGAATTTGTATCACAGGATTTGCTCCCCGTTTTTTTCAAAATCATCTGCACTACCTGGTCAATAATCCATATTACAAATCCTATGATAGAGATTCGACATTTCAAATGTCGAACAACCAAGAACAGTCAGGCGACTCAATCTGAATTTCGTACACTAGGGCCGCATTTTCACCATGACATTAACGGGCCATAATCTTTCCCACCCTTGCGAACCACCTCCCAGCCAGTTTTTTTCAGGTTTTTCATGACATACTTATTATGAAAACCGTGTGCCACCAATATCACCAAATGCTTTGAGTGTGCCTGTTCGATCAAAAAATCAGCATTTCCTTCAGATCGTTGCTTTGCCTCTTTGAATGATTCAATTCCCTTGTCGTTCAACCCTACGAGCCAAAGTCCCCTGGAGAAACTTTTCCAAAACCCCAGGGGCAATTTTATGTTGATAAAATTCATGATTTTTCTTTCAAACTCCCTGAACCGCCTGTCTTCATAAATTTCATATTGACCTCCGAACATCAGGTTGGCCGTACTTGACGCCCTGGGAATGTTACTGCTGAAAACTGTGTCAAGGGCTAAGGTTTGTTCGCATAGGGGCATGACCTTGAACGGGATGACAGGGACGCTATCATAATCATGCATGTATTTTTTGGCAGCAGTTCGGTTATACCAGCCTTTTTTGGCCAGGTCCGGTTTGCCGTGTCTGATTAATACGATCTGGTCAATGTGCAGCGCGGGACCATTGAAAATGATCACACATGAATCAGGCGCTTGCTCCTCATAGTATGTTTTTATTTGTCTGAGTCCTTCTGTTTGAGAAAAGCTGTGAAATGGAGCGACACTTGAAAACAATAAAAATAATAATGCGATAAGAGAGCGGAGGTTCATAGTAGCGGCTTGGCTATACAAAGCGTCACGATTTTTTTACGGGAGGAAAGATTATTAAAAAGTGGTAATAATACCATTGTTTTCAAATAAACTTGTATCGATGCAAAAGGTGGTACGGCACGTTTGGGAGGTAGAGAAGGAGCATTTTTCAAAATGTTGAGTCTTACAGAGGGTAAAGAGAATCCTATCTGTTTTATAGGTTTGACAAAACAGATGTGAGTTATTTACCAGAAACTTTAATAGGAGGAAAAAGAAGCTATAAAAAACGGTCATTTCAATGTCTGAAATGACCGTTTTTTAATGTCAACGCTGGTTTCTATAAGATGCTAATCGTAACCTGTGTTCCGTGAATACAGTCCCAGGTTGACATTCATCCAAGCTTGGGGAGAGGATAGATGATAAAGGTCTCGCCGGAATAATGTTAGGGCAGGGTATTCCCGTCCACATCTTCCGCCGGTATCCAGTCAATTCCGCACATCCGCCACCCTGCGGAGGACACCTTGGGTTCGCCAATCAGTCAGAAATATACAAGCCATTGACGCCCACAACGAACATTTTGCCATCCAGGGTAAAATGCACTTTTTCTGCAAAGGCACCCTTATCAATTGTCACAGTTACTTCTTTCCATCCTGATCCGTCCCACGCCATAACAGGTTTATAGGTAATGTCTGCCGGACCCACGTAGTCTATGCTGTAAACCTGGCTAGTAAATGAAATTGCGTTAGGAATGGTTGCTTTTTCTTCCACAAGTTCCCGGGTCTTACCTGTATCATCCGACCTGTACAGGTCGTGAAAAGTGTAGGTCTGTGCATCGGTCTGTATCTGGTCAAAGAAAATAATCCCATCGTTATCGATGGATGCCGGATAGTAATTTGCCGACTCGGTGAAGGCGTAGGAATGATATTCCCAGCTAAGGCCGTCCTCAGAGGTAAACAGATAGTTTTCATACCTGTCCATGCTAAAACCGGTACCTCCCAGGTTATAGGTATAGCGATTATAGATCCACAATACGTATAGCCCGGAATTGGTTTTTCTTACCACCAGGTTATTGGGGTAGTTGTTGTAAAAGGCGATCCCGTTTTGTGAAATGAATTTATTGGTGCTGGTAAAGCTGTCCCCTCCGTTGTCGCTGATGTGTAGCGCATCGGCACCCAGCACATATATCTTTCCGTCAGACGATTGATCGATACCGTAAACTCCCGTCATAAGCTCGGTGAATATGCCGTTGTCCACCGAGAAAAGCTTGTTGACAATGATTACCAGCAACCGCGACTCAGAAACCCGGATCGCATCCCTGAACGATTTAACCTCCCCTTCAGGGATGTCGTTTTTGGAAAGCACCTGTGTGAATTTCAACTCCAGTTTCGGCTGGCTTTCCGCGGGGATCACTTCTTCGTCCCCGCAGCCTGACAGCATGGCCCCCGCAATAGCTATTGTTAAAGCAAATAAGATCTTTAAATGTTGCATGATTGCCGGATTATAGTGATCCTTTGATGCCTTTGACTACATCTTTCTGCAGGCTGGTTATAATGGCTCTGACCTCATCCAGGTATTTGTCTGAGTTGGCCGTTATTTCATATTCTGCCGAGCGGGCCAAACCGAGAAATTCGGCCGTGTTCTTATTGTCTTTCCCTTTTTCGATGCCTTCAGACCATTTGTCGCTGCCCCAAACGGGCATTTTGTTATAAAAGACCTTGTTATATGATCCATTGGGTGTGACCAGCATTACCGTTACCGAAACGGCTACAACGGGCTTGGTAGCCAGCTTAATGTCCTTGTAGCCACGCCCTCCGTCGAATGAAGCAAAAGTCACATTATAGCCAATGGACAGGAGATTTATATTTTCTTTGGTCGCCAGCTTCTGATAAAAGTTTCCCGATGTAACATAATTGCTGGTCGTGTAAACGATCTTATTCTGCGGAATAAAACTCACATCGTTGAACACTGCCCAGACGCGGTAGCCCGGCATATTGCCATCAGTGATTTTTTTCTTGCCTTCATACATGGTGTTTGTTCCCATCGGGCCAATTTGCTGATCCTTTTTGTCTTTTCCCATTTTGTCCTGAACAAACGAGGAGGCCATCACATCTTCCCCTTCTGTAACTTTAAGACCGGCGCCCTTTAGTTCTTTCATCAGGTCTTGGTAGAGCTCATTGACCATTTGTTGATAAGACGCATTGTCCAGGCCGCCAAGGCTTACCTCAGAGAAAACTGCCTTGGTGGCAGAGCTTTCAGAACCTTTCATCGTGGTGGCTTGGGAGACGGTGTAGCCGTTGACAAATGTCTTATTATTTTTCAATGATTTGGCTGACGCACCGGCGATTTTAAATGTGCCTTTGTACTTTTTGGTAAAATCTACCTTGCTCCAGTCGGTCTGACCAAACAGGGATGCGCTTGCAAATAATACACATGCTAAAAATAGAATTGTCGATTTCATAATTTGAATTTTAATTTGAGAATTTCAACCGGTACAAAGATTTGCTGAAAAGGATGCCCAATCAATACGACGAACTGCGTATAATTGGGCATTGGGCGTTAGGCGTTGGGAATTGAGTTTTGGAGCAATCTGAAATTCTGTGGATTATCTGGGAATATTTATATTTGAATTTTCAATTCGCCCCACGTTAACAAAGAGCGTTGCGTCAATTTATCTGTCCTCATGCCGGACGGGCAGATACTTTTAGTTCACAAACTATAATTATTTTTCAAAGGTGTTCATGAATGCTGTGCATTTGTCATTGCCACAAAAGTATCCAAAAAGTCTAGGACCAAAAATGCTTCCCCGCTCAACCCAACGCACCCCCGCTTTTGGTCCAGGCCTGCGCTCTTACGCTCATTGCTACACCTTGGCTTCAAAATGAA
>JBNLGG010000096.1:0-12630 GCA_050305935.1 Cyclobacteriaceae bacterium
AATCCTTGATACACTGCTTTTGCTATAGGAAGAGCCATATATCTTGGTGATTACTTCCTCTATTTGTCTTGTAGTCAACCCCTTGCCATATAGCTCAAAACAAAGGTCCTTTATTTGTTCTTCCTGCTCATCGAGTAAACCTAGTATAATTGGTTTAAAGACGCCCATTCGGTCGCGTGGAATCTTTATTTGAAGTTTGGAACCTATGCCCGACCTGATTGCATGACGATAGCCATTCCCTTTATTTCCCTCGGTCTGATCTGTTGATAAAAACGCTGCCCGTTCGCTATACATCAGGCCATTGACCATCAGAGAGAATAGATCGTTTAATCCGTTCTCTTTAATAATATGGTCATTAATAACACTTTGAAGTTGTGATTTGCTTAATTTTAATCCGGTTTCCTGCTTTAATTTTTCCATAATAATTTATGTCGTTATTTATTATTATGAAGTTAATTGTGGGAAACCCTTTTTCAATTCTTATAGACACACTTTTTGGGGCAGTATGCGCAGAGGAAAAAACACGTGGAGAACGCGGAGGATTTAATTGTCACCAGTTATTTCTTTGTGCTCTTTGCGTTTTAAAACTTCGCGTACTTTGCGTGGAAAAAGTTCCAACTACCATTCGATAGATCTCTTTCTTATTAGATGCAAAGATCGCAGAGGAAAAAACACGCGGAGACCGCAAAGTAATTAATTGAAGAAGAAACCTTCCGCGAGCATTGCGAAAAACCTTAACGTCCTTTGCGTGGAAAAAGCGCATTGCCTTAGCCCACCACATCAATTGCCACCGATTTAAACAAACACCAGACGGGGCTTCCCACCTGGATATTCATTCGCTGTTGTGAATCGGCTGTGATTTCAACAACCAGTTTGAAACCAGCGTCAATGATGCACAGTAGGCTGTTTTCGCGTGGCAGGATGTCGGTTACTCTTCCCTTCACCTGGTTTTGGATGGTAATATTGGGCAAGCGTTCCAAAGAAAGGGCGATGTCATCCGCGTGGATGAATATTTTAATTTCCTGTCCTTTTGTAAATGATCTTTTATTTCTGCTGCTATTGATCAGCACCTCATGATCTTTTTGTCTCCAGGCGAGGCGCGTCAGCCCTTTTTGGGCATTGCATTCCACGACGGTCATGGGGATGGAGTTGATCAATGCTTTTGATCCAAAGAGATCGGAAATGGACTTTTCTTTTAGCAAATCATAGTAGTCACCATGTCCCAGGCATTTACCCCTCCGGATGATAAAGAGGGTATTGGAGAGTTTTAACAGATCCTCGAGGTCATGGCTTACCACCAGGATCGGGATGTTAACCTTCTTTTGCACACTAATTATGTAGGGGAGGATCTGCTCCCGTAAATTCACATCGACGGCAGAAAATGGCTCATCGAGCAATAGGATATCAGGAGAGGATAAGAGGGAGCGGCCGAGGGCAGCACGTTGCCTTTCACCCCCGGAGATTTGGGAGGGTCTTCTTTGGAGCAGGTGTTCGAGTTGAAGCAGTTCTACCACCTCATTGAAGACGACTTTGTTGTGGCCATTTTTTTTAAAACCGTAAAGCAGGTTTTTTTCAATACTCATGTGGGGAAATAAACGCCCTTCCTGGAAAACATAGCCAATGTTCCTCTTTTCTACAGGAAGATTGGTCTTTTGTTTTGAATCAAAAACAGGCTGACCTTCGATGATAATCTTTCCTTCAGCGGGGGTTTCCAGGCCGGAAATAGCATGCAGAAGAGATGTCTTCCCTGCTCCACTGGGACCGAAGATACCGGTAATGCCATCGGAAAAATGTTCGTGGATGATGACATCAAAAGTCTTTCGTGGAAGATGGATATTAATTTCTGTCATGCCTCATTTTTTTGATGTACCACTCTGAAAGTGCCATGGCAATGAACGAAATGAGAATGGAAACCACCACCAATCTTAATGTTGCATTTTCCTGGCCGGGCACCTGCATGTAGGCATAGATGGCGAGAGGAAGTGTTTGCGTTTCACCTGCAATGTTGCCGGCGAAGGTGATGGTAGCGCCAAATTCCCCCAGGGACCTGGCAAATGCGAGAATCGTTCCTGCTATGATTCCCGGCAAGGCGAGGGGAACGGTCACCTTAAAAAAGGTCTTTAGTTTTCCTGCTCCCAGGATGCGGGAGGCTTCTTCCAACCCTGTGTCTACCATTTCCATGGAGGTGCGGATGGAGCGTACAATCAATGGAAAAGAAACAAAGACCGATGCGATCACAGCGGCATAAAAGGTAAAAGCTATTTTAATTCCGAAAATATCGTACAGCCATTCCCCCAGCCAGCTTCGGGAACCAAGTAATAACAAGAGTAAATACCCCGTCGTTACCGGCGGCATGACCAAAGGAAGATGGATAAGACTTTCGATTACCGGTTTTCCATAAAAATCGCGGCGTGCCATGAAGTAGCCAACCGCCAGCGCAATGGGAAGCGAAATCAGCGAACAATACACAGCTACTTTCACCGAAAGCCAAATGGCTTGTAGCTCGGCATCATTAAAAGTGAATAGTTCGCCCATGATTTAAAAGATTGTGCACAAAGTAAGCAAAAAATCAAAAACCAGAATACATAGCATAGTGTAGGAAAGACCTACTTGGTATTTGAGTTCAATCTTTCGTCTAGCTTTCTTATTCCACGCAGAGATCGCAAAGGAGAAATACGCAGAGAACGCTAAGAATGGATTGAAGTTTAGAACTGTTTACGATAAGAAAGCTATTTTTCATTTTCCATATTTTTTAAACATTGACATCATGCTTGAAAACGACCTTTCTTTTAAAATCATTGGAGCTGCTATTGATCTTCACAAAAATATTGGGCCGGGACTATTAGAATCGGCCTACGAGAATGCGTTGGCGCACGACCTAAGGGAAATGCAACTCTACGTGCAACAACAGGTACCCATGCCTTTTGTATATAAGGATGTGAAACAAGAGATCGGCTATCGTTTGGATTTGGTGGTCAACCATAAAGTGATTGTTGAAATCAAAGCAGTAGAAAGTCTCGCCCCCGTTCATTTTGCACAACTACTGACCTACCTTAAATTATCAAATATGAAGCTTGGTTTGCTAATCAACTTTAATACTAAAATTTTAAAAAATGAAATTCATCGGATAGTGAATAATCTGTAAACTCTTCAATTGGATACTCTCTGCGGCCTTCGCGTTTTTTAAACTTTGCGTACTTTGCGTGGAAAAAAGCAGTTGCATAGAGGGACGATTTTGATTTCGGAG
Organism: Cyclobacteriaceae bacterium; assembly: GCA_050305935.1. Lineage (GTDB taxonomy): Bacteria > Bacteroidota > Bacteroidia > Cytophagales > Cyclobacteriaceae > CAJXNP01. The sequence continues at coordinate 3,248 of JBNLGG010000096.1, forward strand.
AGAAATGTTTTCCAGTCAGGTGGATGCAGAAAATGCTCTATTTCTTGAACCCATATTTCATGAAAATTGGTTTGACTTCTTCTGAAAGGAGAAATTTGTAAAAATCAATGACTGGCTGTTTATCGTTACAAGCTCCGGCGATGTAGACAATTGGTTCGTGGGACGTAGGAGGGAAGGTATAAACCAATTTTACTTTATCAGATTTTATGGCATCTGTTTTATAAACGATGCCCAATGGAGCCTCCTCCATCTCGACCACCATCAAGGCCGAACGCACATCTGTAGTCGGAAGAAGCTTTTCCTTTAAATCATTATAAATGCCAAGATTTTCCAGCACCTGCATGGCATATTTTCCAGCCGGAACATGCGCGGGATCACCTATTGATAATCGGTTTTTTCCAATCAGTGAATTGATGTCCGGGCCCGGATCCAGGCTGTCGATCATCATCGTCCTATTTATCGGGGAAACCACCACTAATTCATTTTGCGCCACTACACCCTGATAGTTTTTCTTTAAATACCCCAGACTGTCAAGGTAGGCTGCCCAACGCTCACTTGCCGATATAAAGACATCTGGCGCTGCGCCCTGCTCAATTTGTCTGGCCAGTGTACCGCTTGAGGCGAAGTTAAACGTCACCTCGAATGGGTATCTCACCTCAAATGAATCGGCTACTTCCGTGAGCAAGTCCGTCAGGCTGGCCGCAGCAAAGATGAGCAAACGGGATTTTCCTGTTTGTTCTTTTCTTCCACCCTGACCACAGGAAAGGCAAAAAACCAACAGCAACAAAGAAATTATCAATGTAGATTTATTCATGTGGGCAAAACTAAACTGACTCTATTGAAAATGAACAATAATTCTCTTGACCTCATTCGTCCGACCAACTCACGGAAGCCTTCGCTCAACTCAGTGGTTGGACGAATATACAATTCCAATTTCCGATCACTTATTCACCAAATCACCCAATCACTAAATACCCGGGCTGCTTTCGGCAACTTTACAAAAAACACAAAGCCTTCTTTGGCGTTCCTCTCCACCCAGACCTGTCTGGTCATGGCCTCCACGTACTTTTTGACGATGGACAGTCCTAGCCTGGTTGGATTCCATTCGAAGGGGTCATTTTGTGAGCTAAAGCAAATATACGGGATTTCAATTTTTGGTGAAATCGAAAATAAATGACCCTACTTCAGATTCGGTTCTTTTTTCCCATTCGAATATTTTATTGAAAAAAAATCGATTAGGGTTTCCATTTAAATACTTTCAATTCAAAATCTGTGAAGGTCAAATCACTAAACTTTAAGACATCAATTTAAATCGATCCATCGATTGGATAACTGTGATGAGTTTCAGGTGATGTCAAGAGAAGTCGTATTGAAATAGATTAATTTTTTACATCGCAAATCACTATCTTACCTTGTTCAATTGTTAGACTTATGTTTCGGATTATCATATCATTGCTGTTTGCAACTTTACTTTTAATATCGTGTAAAAAAGTGGTTAAAACTGATCAATTAGAAGTGTATAAAGCGGAATTGATTAATGTCGAGAAAGAATTTGCACAAATGGCGAAAGAGGAGGGAGTTGCTAGCGCATTTCTCGCTTTTGCCGCTAAAGATGCCACCATTAGCCGGGGAGATATGCTGTTTCACGGCCTTGAAGGGATTCAGGAATATTTCGATCGGCAGACTCTGAAAAACGTGGAGTTGGATTGGGAACCGGATTTTGTGGATGTTTCTACTTCAGGTGATCTGGGTTATACCTATGGGGATTATGTGTTTTCTGCAATTGACGCCAATGGAGACACGCTACACGCAGCAGGAGTATTTCATACCGTCTGGAAACGTCAGGAAGATGGTAACTGGCGTTTTGTCTGGGATTAGTAAGAATAACGGTAAGTGAAAAATCACTTTCGTCAGGAATTTTATGCAGATAAACCGTCGAATATTTAACTTCGGAAGAAGATGTCAAAAAGATTTACAACTATCGTTGTTATTGTACCTCTCACGATTGTAGGTGCTATTGTTGCTTTTATTACAGGGTGGATCGTCATCGTTCCCATTGTATTTGGCGTTGGGATACCTCTTGTCAATCTTGAGCGACCTCCTATGAAGAAAATAGCATTGGTCGTGTTAATCACCTTCATTAATTTGATTGTGTTTTTACTGGAGGTTTTGGTATTGTTAAACCTTCCCTATGACAAATATGTGTTCCCGACGATTGCCGAAGGTATTGCCGGAGTCCTTGTGCTGGTGGTAAATGGTTTATTTATTAAAAGCATTACGATAAACTGGAAAACGAGTGTTTTTATTTTCCTTTTGAGTGCTTTGGCTATTCCTCTTTCTCTAGGTTTAATTGAAACTTTTATTGTGAATTCCTCTTTATCGAGTGTCCTTCAGGATTTTTTCAAACAGTTTGGCGGGATGATCCTTTGGGTGATTTTCACCACACTTGGCGTGGTCTATTCGATGAAGACTCCCAATAAAGACTTACAATTGGATTCATTAAAAAAAGATTGATTCCAAATTATTTTCAGTTCAAAAGCTTAAGGGTTTCCCGCGCAATGACCAGTTCTTCGTTCGTGGGCACCACTAAAACTTTGACTTTAGAGTCCTTCAGGGAAATGTCCGCCAATTCGCTCCGGACAGTTTCATTTTTAGTAAAGTCAAATTTCAAGCCCAGGTAGTCGAGGCGTTTGCATATTTTCTGTCTTGTCAACGATGAATTTTCGCCGATGCCACCTGTAAAGACAATGATGTCTACTCCACCCATAACCGCGGAGTAGGAGCCAATATATTTCAGAATTCGATAGAAATATACGTCCAGGGCGAGTTTTGCCCGGTCGTTGCCATTTTCAGCAGCCATTTCTACTTCCCGCATATCGGACGATACGCCAGACAATCCCAATAATCCACTATGCTTATTGATGAGCGTATTTGCCGCCGCCACATTCAGTTCCTCCTTTTCAATGATATAGGTAAGTACACCCAGGTCAAGATCTCCGGACCGGGTGCCCATCATCGTTCCTTCCACGGGAGTCAATCCCATCGACGTATCGATAGATTTGCCACCTTTTATTGCCGCTATTGATGCGCCATTTCCCAGGTGGCAGGTGATAATCTTTTGAGTTTCAATTTTTACGTTCAGAAAGTCACATGCTTTTTTGGAAACATAGGAATGGCTGGTGCCATGAAATCCGTATCTCCGCAAACCGTACTTTTTGTACAATGAAAACGGAATGGCATAGGTGTAGGCATAATTTGGCATGGTCTGGTGAAATGCGGTATCAAAAATCGCTGCCTGGGGAACGGTGGGAAGAAATTCCTTCATGGCATAAATACCTTTTAAATTTGGTGGATTGTGAAGGGGCGCCAGTTGTGAACATTTTTCAATTTTTGAGATAGCGGAGTTATCAAGCAACACACTGTCCTTGAAAAATTCACCTCCATGCACTACCCGGTGGCCTACGGCATCTATTTCATCCAGGCTTTTTATGCTGCCATGTTTCTCGCTGGTAATGACGCCCAGGATAAATTCTATCCCCGCCTGATGGTCCACTATTTCGCCTTCCAGCCTCACCTCATCACAATCACTTCGCTTGTTGGTCAGGTTAGAGCCCGCAAGTCCGATTTTATCCACCAGTCCCTTCGTAATTACCACCTGCGATTCCATGTCAAAAAGCTGGTATTTGATGGATGAACTTCCGGAATTTAAGACAAGTATTTTCATGTTTAGATGTTAGTATTTAGACTTGAGTATTGAGACGATAGAAGTCGGATGACCGATGACCGATGATCGAAGACGGTAGTTTTTAATACATACTTCCGACATCGGACTTCGGACATCTAACTTTTTACAATTTTTCTTCCTTCGCTGTCATATTTATAAAAACCAATGCCGGTATCCCGTCCTAAATGATTGGCCCTCACCATTTTCTTCAACAATGGGCTGGCTTTGTATTTAAGGTCGCCATATTCCTTATACATGTTTTCCAGCCATCTCACCACCGTATCGAGACCGATTTTATCGGCGATCTCGAAAGGACCAAGAGGGAATCCGAAGCCAAGTTTCATGGTAAGGTCAATATTTTCCAAAGACCCCACGCCTTCCATTAAGATCTCACAGGCCTCATTTATAATGGGGGCTATGAGCCTGGTGCTGATAACGCCTGGGGATTCTACAACGGGGATTACCTTTTTACCAAACATCCGCGCAAACTTGCAGACGCGCTCATAGGTTTCATCACTTGTATTTAGACCCCTGGCGATCTCTACCACTTCGGCTGTATCCGCCGGTGAAAGGAAGTGGATACTAACGCAGCGATCCGGTCGCTTTAACTCAGACGAAAGCTCCGTGATGACAAGGGTGGTGGAGTTGGTACAAATGAGGCAGCTCTCACTGGTGTGGTTTTCTATTTCCCTGAAGATCTTCTTTCGCAACTCTACACTGTCTTCCCTGGAACGGGATTTTACTGCTTCTATTACGATATCGCAGCCCTCCAGCAGTTGATAATTCGTAGCGCCTTTGATCCGCGATAAAATTGCCCGCTTTTCACTTTCTGTCATACCCCAGCGCTGGATCATCCTGTCCAGTTCGCGAGCGATTTCTCTTAATGCCTGATCGATCTTTTCCTGCGAGATTTCAATGAACCGGACTTCTATTCCGTTACCGCTTACCATTCGGGTGATTTCCTGGCCGAGGATGCCACAACCGACGATACCAACTTTCTTGAAAGCCCCGGAAGTAGTTTTGGATGGTTTAGCGGCAACCTTTAAAGCATAATTGTCTATGGGTTCAACAGGTGTTGACATGTTAATTTTGAGGTTTGGTTATACAATTGATTTTCTGGCAAATGCCTGGTTAGAGGTGATAGCGACCATATTGACAATGTCATCCACTGAGCAGCCTCGCGACAGGTCGTTAATAGGTGCGGCCATTCCTTGAAGTATTGGTCCGATGGCCTCTGCGCCCGCGAGTCTCTGCACTAATTTATAGGCAATGTTTCCGGACTCCAGGCTTGGAAAGACCAGCACATTTGCTTTGCCGGCTATATCACTTCCGGGAGCTTTACTTTTTCCGATCGTTTCCACAATGGCCGCATCGGCCTGCAATTCGCCATCTATTTGGATCGTTGGGTCTATTTCTTTTGCGATGGCTGTGGCCTCGATCACTTTGTCCACCGTCTCGTGCTTTGCACTTCCTTTCGAGGAGAAGCTCAGCATGGCTACCCGCGGATCAATACCCGCGATGGCCTTCGCAGTCTGTGCCGTGGCAACGGCTATTTCGCCCAATTGGCGAGCGTCCGGTACAGGGTGAACAGCACAGTCGGCAAATACCAGGATGCCGTTTTCCCCAAAATTCTTATTTGGAAGGATCATAATAAAAGCGCCGGAGACCACGCTTATTCCCGGGAGGGTTTTGACAAATTGAAATGCCGGTCGAAGTACGTCGCCGGTGGCATTGATCGCCCCGGCTACCTCGCCATCGGCATCCTCATTTTTTATCATGATCGTCGCCAGGTACAGCGGATTTTGCAAAAGCTTTTCGGCTTCGTCTCTGGTAAGGCCTTTGCTTTTACGCAGCTCGATCATCAGATCGATGTATTGTTCTTTTTTGGGATTGAAAAAGGGGTCGACGATGGTGGCCTTATCGATGGAAGGTAGTTTTAATTCGTCGGCTTTGTTAAGGATCTCGTCTTCATTGCCGATGAGGATCAACTTTGCCAATCCTTCCTTTAAAATAGTATCGGCCGCTTTTAATGTTCTTTCTTCATTGCCCTCTGGCAATACAATTTGCTGCTGATACTGTTTTGCGTTTTCCCTGATTTTCTGAAGAAGGTTCATATTTAATCTTTTATATCACTTTTTTTGCAATGGGTGATCAATGCAAAAAGAATGTCAATGCCAGTTATAGATAGAATTTGCCAGGTTTTGGAGTTTAAGTTGTGAAGGGTCAATTTGGTCACTTTATTTAAACTTAAAAAACGAATGTTCTTTAAATTACAACAATAAATGTGAGTAAATCGTCCCTTAAATTCCGGTAGCAATTTTAAGCGGAATACAGTCTTTGACAAATGACAATTGTCATAACAACGATCAGGTTTTTAAAATATAACCGACTCCCCGCACATTTTCGATCTTAATGCACGGATCATCTTGCAGGTATTTGCGCAAACGCGAAACAAAAACGTCCATGCTGCGGGCCACAAAAAATCCATCGTCTTCCCAGATAGATTTTAAAAAGACCGAACGCTCTATTAATTGATTTGGATGTTTAAAAAAAAGCTGCAAGACCTTCATTTCCTTGTGTGTAAGCTGGTATTTATTTCCCTGGCAATCAAGCAGCAAATTATTAGGGTTAAGAATGGATTGCCCTACCCTGATCATCTTATTTCCGGAAGTGGCGGTTTGGGTATATGTTCTCTTTAAAATGGCTTCGACCCGGTATAGAAATTCCTCCATATTAAATGGTTTGGTCACATAATCGTCCGCACCGATCCGGAATCCTGCAATTTTATCTTTGGTTTGGTTTTTAGCCGTGAGGAAAATGATGGGGATATGCTGGTCATATTTTTTGATTTCTTCGGCTACCTGAAACCCATCTTTAAATGGCAGCATGACATCCAGAATGCAAAGATCAAAGGAATAGTTGTGAAATGCATTGAGACCTTTTTCACCATTGGTGGAAAGGGTGACCTGATACCCCGCCTGGGTGAGGCTCTCGCGGATTAAAAACCCGAGGCTTTCGTCGTCTTCTACCAGCAATATGGATTTTTGCAGCTCCGACATATCATACTACCGGCAAAAAAATGCTGACCGTAGTTCCCTGGTTGGTAGCGCTTTTCAAGAGGATTTTTCCCTGGTGGGCTTTGATCACATCCCTAACAAAATGCAGTCCCAGGCCAAACCCTTTGACATTGTGAACATTTCCCTGCCGGAAGCGGAAGAATTTGTCGAATACTTTTCTGTGCCATTTACCGGGAATTCCAATACCCGCATCTGTGAACGAAATAATAATCCCTTTTTCCTCCAAAATGCTTTTTATATGAATGGAAGGATTGTGCAATGAATATTTTTCGGCATTGTCGATGATATTGGAAAATGCCTGAAGCAGTAATCCTGAATCGCCATATACCTGAACGTCCTTTTCGGGGAGGTCAATATGGATGATGCCACCACGTTCCTTAATCTTCATCTCAAACGTCTGTGCGCATTCCGTCAGAATATGGCGAAGGTTTATTTTTTCAAATGTGGTAATGCTGGTCTTCTCAAACACTGCAGAAGAAAGCAGACGATCAATTTTTTGCTGCAGCTTTTTGTTTTCTTTTTCGAGGATTTTGAAGTAGACAAGGTCTTCTGCGGAAGTGCCGTATTTCGATTTCAACACTTCACTTGCAAGGGCGATATTGGTGACCGGGGTTTTAAACTCATGGGTCATGTTGTTGATAAAGTCGGTTTTCACATCCGCATACCTTTTTTCTCTCAACAATGAAAATATTGCCCAGGCAAAGAATATAATCATCAATGCCAGCGCGAGGGTGGAAAGGATCCAAATATCCATTTCGGCAGCGAGGTAACTGGTCTTGTGCGGAAAATAAACGGCGAAGTTGTTAAGTGGTGGCTGGTTGAACCTTCCTTTTGCAATTTCTTCTTCCAGCATACGTGCCGTCGTGGATTGGATATAATTGCCGTACACCAACGTGTCTTTATCGGCCCGGTAGATCCCCAACTCATAGTCAAGATCGAGGTTTCTCAATGAAAATTCCCGCTGGATTAGTTGCTCTACATGGTTTGCTTCCAGGGGGCCTTCACAATGGATGAAGAAAAAATTGGAGGAAAGTTTTTGCACTTCCACATTTGTCTCTGAATTATCCAATACAGAATCTGCGACTTTTTTCAGAGCTATCTGAACCGTAAAATCAAACTGTTTTTCTGAGATATCGAAGGCCCGCTTAAACCAGTACACCTGCACCACCAGGAGGAGGGAAAGCACGAGCGACCCAAAGATGATGATATGTCGAAGGTGTTTATGCTTCATTGATTTTACTTTATAAGGTAAAAATAATGCATCCCAGTCACATCATGCAGCATTTAATCAACTTTAACACTCCATTAACACTGTTTTACACTTCTTAACAGTTGTGAGATACATTATACACTATGCTTGCAGAAATAAATTTTTCAATCCATGCAAGCATCCTTCAGATTTCAGAATAGAGACTACATTTCATTTTTCGTCGGACTTTTTCTTTTAGCCTCAGGCTTTTTATGTATGGGCCTGGATCCAGACGAAAATGGTTTCGGGGTTCTTACGCTTTGGATAGCCCCTGTTTTGTTGCTGCTGGGATTTAGTACTCCCGTAATTGGGATTTTGGGCATTCAGTTTTTTAAAAATGAATTTTTGATGTCTAACATAAAGGTCAGGCCGAAAGGACGTGCCCTTCCGGTAGTGGCAGGTATTATCGCTTTTGCTTTATCACTGGTGGTCTATTTATTGACCATGGAGCCCACAGCCAGTTTATGGGACTGCTCCGAATTTATTGCGGCAGCCTATAAACTTCAGGTCCCCCATACTCCGGGAAATCCTTTGTTTTTGCTCATTGGGAGGGTTTTTGCCATGTTTTCTTTCGGCGATGTTTACCGGGTAGCAGTGGCCCTGAATGTGATGAGCGCTGTTTTTTCTTCGCTGGCAGTTTTGATTTTGTTCCATATGATCTGGATGTTGTTAAATGGAATTGGTGCTAAAGCCAACCTGCCTGATTGGATCATCACAATGGCATCTTTTTCCGGGGCGATGTCTATGGCCTTTATCGATACGTTTTGGTTTTCTGCGGTGGAAGCGGAGATCTATGCGGCCGCCAGTTTTTTTCTTTTCTTCAATGCCTGGCTGGGATTGGTTAGTTTAAAAATCAAAGATCCTGAAGTAAATAAAAGATGGAAGATATTAACCGCCTATGTCGTCGGGTTGTCCTACTGCGTCCATCCGATGTGCCTGCTCGCGATTCCCTTCATCGGGATGGTGTGGTATCTACGGCAAAAAGAATTTACTGCAAGAAATTTGCTGGTTTCGATCCTTCTTGGGTTCGGAGTGCTGTTGGTTATCAACCGCCTGGTGGCAGTAAGCATGTTTGAAATGGCATTTTATTTTGACTTGATGGCGGTTAATGTGTTCGGGCTTGCTTTTTACTCGGGCGTGATTTTGTTTATTCTGCTGATCGGTATGGGCGTTTTCCTGCTATTGAGTAAAAAGCAGAAATGGAAAGTGGGGATTTGGTCGTTTGTCTTTTTGGTTCTTGGGTTTTCCAGCTACCTCCTTCTTTTTATCCGTTCTAATTACAATCCTCCCATCGACGAGCATAATCCTGAGAACATGGCCATGATCAAGGAAT
>JBNLGG010000097.1:0-12600 GCA_050305935.1 Cyclobacteriaceae bacterium
GTGGATGTTCCTCCTACATTGTAAGCGCTGATGCGATAAGCATAACTATTACCCGCTGTTACGGCTGTATCACTATAGTTTGTCGTATTGACAGTTAGAGAATCAAAGTATTGGAACCCCGTAGCATTCTCATTCCTTTCAATAACAAACCCATCCTCGTTATCTGAATTATCCGTCCAGGTGAGTTGGACATCCCCGTTTACCTCACTGGCAGTGAGTCCCGATGGCGCTTGTGGCGTCGTTAGCGGGCTACTTCCTCCCCCTATCACTTTCAGGTGGTCTGCAAACCGCCAACTCCCATTGGATACAATATGCATTGTTTGCGTACCTGAAGTGGTAAAAGTCACCTCCGCTTCCATGATCCCAAAATAAGATGTGCCATGTGCACTGAATGGGCCTTTCACTGTTGAAGGGTCACCCACAAAATCCACCGTCCCTATCCCCTCAATGGAAAACGTATATCCATTTGGCCAATATGCCGTGCTATTGGCTGAATTACCGCATCGCAAATGAAGTTGAAGTGTGTAAGTCCCTGCCTGGCTTATTGCAAACGGAAATGAAATCTCATCATTGGCATCTCCAAACTGGACCGCCCGTCCATTATCACTGGGTGAGCTGGATACAGATACGACATTCCCCGTCGTACCTGCGTCTGTTACTACCGTAAAAATATCTTCTATTTCATAGATTGTAGTGTCACTTTGTGCAATTACTGAAAAACCAGTAAAAAAAACTCCAAAGAAAATAATTAACTGGAAAAGTTGTTTAGTGAGATTTTTCATAAAAAAATGGTTGTGGTCTAAACAAAAAAAACTACGCAATAATAACAAGACATTACAAGGTGTACAATAAGGTGCTTCGTTTTTTTTTTCGGTTCATCCGGCAAACAATGTCGTTCGTCGTCAAAATAATCCAATCTAATGAGCTTATATTCAGCTCATTCAAACTCTAGTCACCAAATAGTTTAAATAATCACAACACATTAATCGCTCGCAAAACTTAACTGTTATTACATCTTCTTAACAGAAATTTAAACTTATGACCTGGCCAAAGCCCTGTACCTGAGGCAAAACCAATGTACATACAAGCCCTTTCCTATGTACATATAGATTCAATCGTATGTACATACAACCCAGGGCAAACGCATTTACCGTCATTCCAGTCCCGATAGCTATGCGGGATTGTTCTAATTTTATTTTAAAGAACAAAATTTGTCCGGAATCTATAAAATGACCTTGAATAGATTCCGGAATGACGAAGTTGCTTTATTAAATGCGTTTACCCTGACATACAACCATACTCGTATGCACATATCTTTTTAGTCACCTATAATTGCTAGAAAAATACAATAATGAGATGTTCACAAATGGCCTTAAAGTGACGCCACGAACAAGCCGAAAGATTGCTAGTTGGAATTCCTGGAAACCATTTTTCATTGTCCCACGAAAAACGCATCTGGTTATGTCCCGACATATATATATTAACTGACACAACTTAAAGGAACATCAACCTGGCGATGGGCACCCTCTTGCTTTCGACTAAGTGGTTAGCGATTACAACCTCCCCCGTGCACTTCGGATACCATGCAGCCAAACATAAAAAAAAGAAAAGGCGAACAAATGTCCGCCCCTATGTATGCTAATATAACCTAAAATGCTATCTGAATTCCAGTTCGCCTTCCTGCTCCATTGCTTTCTTGCTAAAAGAACGCACACCGCCAATCATAAAATTCAGGCTTATTTGAGCCCCTACATTTAAAGTTGATCTCTTATTGAAAATCTCATTAATGGTCCCATCTTTTAATTGGTTAATCAAATCCCCGTTACGCATATCTGTAATGGAATAGTCGGCGCGAACATTGATCCCCATGTATAAATGCCTGGAAAGGTCTACGTCCAGTCCAAAGCCACCAACAATGTGAAATTCCTTGTTTTTAAAAGATTCTATCTGGTTTTCGGCATTCTTTTTTAACAGGTCTGCTGAAAATCCTTCGGGAGGAAGGTTATCCGGAAGAGTGTATGTGCCATCCCCATTGTTAATGGAACCCTCTGGTAGGTTGTCAACGGCTCCCTCCGGCACTTTGATAATCGATCCGGGCTCATTTACATTAAAAGATTCCAAACCTCCCTGTAAAATGGATAGCTGAGGGCCAAAATTGAAATTCATTCGCGCTTTATTGTCCCCGCCCCCCATGAATTTGAACAGCATAGGAATATGAATATAGCTCATATCGATCTTTCGCTCACCAACGGAAGTTTTAACCGCATCGGCAATTTCAAATATCATTTGTTGGTTTGCCAGGATTGACTCCAGTTGGAGACCAAATTTATTCGAAACATCGACTCCAAATGAAAACCCCACGGGTGCCATTTCGAATGTTTGAACTGAAACGTATTGCGGGTCGGTTTTTACTCCTTCATCAAATAGAAAGGTCGTGGTGATCCCGGTATTGGCGCCAAAGTGGGCCCGAACCTGTGCATTGGCCAAATTTGCTGTGATTATCAAGGCCATGGTAAAAAGTAAGCTTCTAGATTGCATATCACGATTTGTTTGAGATACCTTTTAATCGGCAACAACCATGACGGGGTAACAAAGAGGCAATGAATCTGGAAATTACCAGATGTGATTTTTTATGAGCAGTTGGTTGAAATTCAGACTTATTCGTCGAACACAAATACTTATGGACGGAATAAAAAGCCTTTTAAACATCTTTTTTGAGGAATGTTTTACTATCGCTTCACAAACCGATGTTTTAGTACATGGTGACAAATCCAAAAAAAAGAGGCTAAAAACCGCCCCTTTTTTCTTTGTAAAACAATGTCAGCAATTCCTTAGCTGCCGTGATAGCGGGAAGTTTTTCGGTTTCTACCAGGCTGATTTTCTTTCTAAACTCCTCTTTAATATAAGGCTGATTGTAAAAATCGGCTTCCAGGTAATAGGCTATTGTTTCTTTCGTCCAGGAAATATTTTGATGTCTTCGGTTACTTTCAAAATAGCCTTTTTCCTTCATCGAAGACTCAAATTCCAGGATCATATCCCAAATCTCAGCTATCCCTGCTTTGTTTAGCGCCGAACAGGTCATTACTTTAGGATACCAGCCGCTTTCATTGGGTGGAAACATATGAAGCGCATTCTGGTATTCCCTTTTTGCCATTTCGGCTTTCCTTATATTGTCACCATCAGCCTTGTTGATAGCTATTCCATCGGCCATCTCCATTATTCCCTTTTTTATTCCCTGAAGCTCATCTCCCGCCCCCGCTAGCATCAGTAGCAAAAAGAAATCCACCATACCTTTCACCGCCGTCTCGCTTTGCCCAACACCCACAGTTTCAATGATGATAATTTCAAATCCTGCCGCCTCACACATCAGCATCGTTTCCCGGGTTCTGGAATGCACACCTCCCAGTGTGTTCCCAGAGGCAGATGGACGTACAAAGGCATTGGGATCATTCGCGAGTTCCTCCATCCTGGTTTTGTCACCCAGAATGCTGCCTTGGGTTCGCTGGCTGGAAGGATCGATGGTCAGTATGGCAATTTTCTTATTTCTGGAAGTCAGGTATTTTCCAAAAGATTCTATAAATGAACTCTTGCCCACTCCCGGAACTCCTGTTATCCCAATTCTCAGGGAATTGCCCGTGTGTTTTATGATTTTGCCTAGCACTACCTCGGCCAGTTCGTTATCCGAATACAGTTTACTTTCAACGAGGGTAATGGCACGACTTAATATATTCCTGTCACCCTTCAGTATTCCTTCTACATACTTTTCGGGACTTAAACGGGTCTTTTTAAAACTGGATTTCAAATTCTTCATGATAAAAATTATGTAAAAAGCTGATAAAAAGCAGCTATCAGCCATAGAATCATTTATAAATTACGAATCGAAAAAAAGGCAGGAAAAATCGTTAAATTATGCATGCGAACTTAAACAAAACTAAATATTCAACCAAATGGATTTAAACTATATAGAACACATCGGCATAGCGGTAAAAGACCTTGAAACATCTATTAAATTTTATGAAGAAAAACTAGGCCTCAAATGTTATTCTATAGAAGAAGTAGAAGAGCAAAAAGTAAAAACAGCTTTTTTTAAAATTGGTCAAACGAAGCTGGAATTACTTGAAAGTACTTCACCCGATGGGCCTATAGGAAGGTTTATAGAAAAAAGAGGAGAAGGTGTCCACCATATTGCATTCTCGGTCAATAATCTTGAAAAGCAACTTCAATTAGCTGAGGAGAATGAGATTTTGCTGATCGACAAAACTCCAAGAAAAGGAGCTGAAGGACTGGATATCGCCTTTTTACATCCTAAATCGACACTGGGTGTCTTGACGGAATTATGCGAAAACAAAAACGGTAAATAATTGCATCGCCTTCCTACCTGGGAGGCGCTCAATTATATAACACTTCAAAAAACAGAACATGTCAATTAATACAGAAAAAATCAGGGAGCTTGTAAGCAAACGCGAAGAGGCCCGCCTGGGTGGTGGTGAGAAAAGAATTAATGCCCAACACGAAAAAGGAAAATTTACTGCAAGGGAACGTATCCACCTCCTGCTGGATGAAGGTAGCTTTGAGGAATACGATATGTTTGTGACGCATCGTACATTTTCTTTCGGGCTCGACAAAGAAAAGTATTATTCTGACGGAGTAGTCACCGGCCGCGGCACCATTGACGGTCGTTTGGTTTACGTCTTCTCACAGGATTTTACAGTTTTTGGCGGGTCTCTTTCAGAGACCTTTGCTTTGAAAATATGTAAGATACTTGATCAGGCGATGAAAGTTGGCGCCCCCGTCATTGGACTAAACGATTCTGGCGGTGCCCGGATCCAGGAAGGGGTTCGCTCTTTGGCGGGTTATGCTGAAATATTTCAACGCAACATCCTGGCATCGGGCGTGATACCCCAGATATCTGCGATATTCGGACCATGTGCGGGAGGAGCAGTTTATTCTCCGGCGTTGACGGATTTTATAACGATGACGGAGAAGACTTCCTATATGTTCGTTACTGGCCCAAAGGTTGTACAGACCGTTACAGGTGAAGTTATTTCAACAGAAGACCTGGGTGGTGCCAATGTGCACGCTACCAAGTCGGGGGTTACCCACTTTTTGACAGAAACAGAAGAAGAAGGAATATTGCTTATCAGAAAGCTATTTAGCTATCTCCCTCAAAATAACCTGGAAGATCCTCCGGTAATCAATAACTCTGACCCCATTGACAGGCTGGAAGACAGCTTGAACGAGATAATCCCCGATAACCCCAACAAGCCTTATAATATAAAAGATGTAATCAGGGCAACCGCGGATAATGGTGATTTCCTGGAAATACAAAGGAATTATGCCAAAAACATTGTCATTGGGTTTGCCAGATATAATGGACGTCCGGTGGGCATAGTTGCCAATCAGCCTATGTTTTTAGCTGGTGTTCTTGATATCGATGCTTCCAGAAAGGCAGCCCGCTTTGTTCGCTTCTGCGATGCCTTTAACATCCCAATCGTAACCCTGGTCGATGTTCCAGGATTTTTACCGGGAAGCGGACAGGAATATGGTGGAATCATCATTCACGGCGCGAAACTTCTTTATGCCTATGGTGAAGCTACGGTTCCTAAGGTGACCATTACCCTGAGAAAATCCTATGGCGGTGCGCACGATGTGATGAGTTGCAAGCAACTCCGGGGGGATTTGAACTATGCCTGGCCTACGGCAGAGATTGCAGTGATGGGAGCCAAAGGAGCTATTGAAGTATTGGAAGGAAGAAACATTGCAAAAATTGAAAGTAGTGAGGAAAAAGTGAAATACATAAAGGAAAAAGAAGATGAATATGTAGAACGCTTCGCTAATCCTTATCAGGCCGCTAAGTACGGATTTATTGACGACATCATCGAACCAAGGAACACAAGGTTCAGGATCATCAGGGCGCTGGAGTCCCTTTCCACCAAAAAGGAAATGAACCCAGCCAAAAAGCATGATAATTTGCCACTTTAACCAGAAAGAGAGTTATGTATATTTTAGTCAGCACACCCCTGGAAGAGGGTACCATCATCCTGCTTATCGGTATGGGAATTGTTTTCCTTTCGCTCCTGGCACTTTTTCTGGTATTTCAATATCTGGTGCCATGGTTAATCGACAGCTTTTTAAAAAGAAAAAAGAACCCATTGACAGTTGCCAACAAAGAACGTGACGTGTCATCGGGAAGCGGTGAAGAAATGGCGGCGGTTTGCGCAGCAATCTATTTATTTATGGAAGAAGCGCATGACGAAGAAAACGCCATTCTTACGATAAATAAATCCCCAAAAATGTATTCGCCGTGGAGCTCTAAGATTTATGCTACACACAAGGTAAGGTAATGATATTTCAAAATTGAATAAGAAATGAAACCGAGAATGACGTCAACGCTATAAAAGTAATGATTGTAAATGTGAGGTTCTCCCGATAACAACCGGGATACCGCTGAAAACAGACAAAAATAAACATATGAAAAAGTATAAAATAAAAATAAACGGCAATTCTTATCACGTCGATATAAAAAATGCAGATGGCAACTTCATCAACCTGGAAGTTAATGGGTCCAGCTACGATGTGGAAATGGAAGCCGAGGTCAAAACCACCAAGACCCCTACCCTGGTGCGGTCCGAGCCTAAGCCTGTACAGGCAGTAGAAAGTCTGAAAACACAAAAATCGACCAAAAAGATTACCGCGCCATTACCTGGTACCTTGCTAAAAGTTTTAGTCAAGGAAGGCGATCAGGTAAAGACAGGCGACGAATTGTTGATTCTGGAAGCCATGAAGATGGAAAACACCATTCTGGCGGAATACGCAGGAACTATTGGTAAAATCTTCAGGGGCGCCAATGAAAGTGTATTGCAGGGCGACGACCTAATGGAAATTGTTTAAAGAGAAAATCATGAAGAATATTTTTAAATATATAGTCATCGCACTTTTGGCGGTATTTTCTGTCAGCTTTGCCTTTGCACAAATGACAGACGGAACTGCCGGCAGCGGTGAGGAATATGGCGGCCTCATGCAAGAGGCTATTCATGGCATCGGTGTTTTTTTGAGTTACACTGGATTTGCCAATATCACATTAGGTCACTTTGTGATGATCATTGTAGGCCTTGTGTTTATTTACCTTGCAATACAATTTGACTACGAACCATTGTTGCTGGTTCCCATTGGCACAGGAATATTAATAGGCAATATCCCGTTTGTTGCGGGTAATCAAATTGGAATCTACGAATCTGGATCTGTATTAAACTACCTTTATTTTGGTGTAGTAAAAGGGGTATACCCTCCCCTGATCTTTTTGGGCATTGGGGCGATGACTGACTTTTCCTCTCTTATTTCCAATCCGAAATTGATGTTATTGGGTGCAGCTGCCCAAATAGGCGTGTTCCTTACCTTCTTTGGTGCAATTTTGCTAGGATTTAGTCTTTCTGAATCGGGAGCCATCGGGATCATTGGTGGGGCAGACGGACCAACAGCGATTTTTCTTTCGTCAAAACTGGCAAATGGATTAAACGGAACAACGAACCTGATTGGCCCCATTGCCATCGCAGCCTATTCTTACATGGCATTGGTACCGGTAATACAGCCGCCGATCATGCGATTGCTGATATCGAAGAAGGAAAGGGTTATTAAAATGAAGCCACCTCGCGCCGTATCAAAACGTGAAAAGATTTTCTTCCCTATCCTGGGATTATTATTGACCACCTTTATTGCTCCATCGGCGCTACCTCTTTTGGGAATGCTTTTCTTTGGCAATATTTTAAAAGAATCTGGAAGAACGGAGCGATTGGCTGACACCGCCAGGACAAAAATGATTGACATCGTGACGATCCTCTTAGGTGTTACGGTGGGGGCCTCCACCCAGGCGGATGTGTTTTTAACAATGAGTTCCATGAAAATATTCTTCCTGGGTGCTGCATCATTTGTCGTGGCCACCATGGGAGGTTTGCTATTTGCGAAGTTTATGAACCTTTTCTTAAAAGGTGACAATAAAATCAATCCGCTCATTGGAGCTGCCGGAGTCTCTGCTGTGCCAGATAGTGCACGGGTAGTTCAGATGGAAGGATTGCGATATGACAAAAACAATCATTTGTTAATGCATGCCATGGCGCCAAATGTTGCAGGAGTAATAGGCAGCGCTGTAGCAGCAGGTATATTATTGAGTTTCTTAGGTTAAAAATTAAAATTAAGTGTATCATGGGTAATTATATGTCCGCAGACGAAGCGGTAAAATTGATAAAATCCGGTGACAGGGTGCTGGTTCAGGCTGCATCCGCTACACCGCAAACGCTATTGAAAGCGATGGTAGGTCGCGCCTCGGAATTGCGCAATGTGGAAGTGATCCATATTCATACCGAAGGCTACATTGACTATGCAAAACCTGAATATTCAGAAAGTTTTAAAACCAGTTGTTTTTTCATTGGAGGCAATGCACGTAAGTATGTGCAGATCGGAAGCGCCCAATACAACCCGGTTTTTCTAAGCGATATACCACATTTATTTAGAAATGGAACACTTCCGTTAGATGTTGTCTTGCTGAATGTTTCCCCTCCTGACAAACATGGATATTGCTCACTAGGTGTGTCAGTGGATGTCATGGTGGGCGGATTGGAAACGGCTAAAACAATTATAGCCCAGATCAATCCGCAAATGCCGAGAACCATGGGTGATGGCATCATTCATATCAGCCGGTTTGACGCCTGTGTGGAAGTCGATGAGCCGCTGTACGAATTGATCATGGGCGAACCCACCCCGGAGGAAACCAACATTGGTAAACACATCGCAGGCATGATCGAAGATGGGTCGACGCTCCAAATGGGAATCGGCGGTATCCCTAACTCAGTGCTAAGCTGCCTGGGCAATCACAAAGACCTGGGCGTCCACACTGAAATGTTTAGCGAAGGCATCCTACCGCTCATTGATAAAGGTGTAGTAAACGGCGCAAAAAAAGCCGTCCTGCCCAACAAAATTGTTTCGGGTTTTGCCATGGGTTCCAGAAAGCTCTATGATTTTATGGATGACAACCCTGAAGTATTGATGATGGATATTTCCTTTGTGAACGATACAGCAGTTATCCGGCGAAATCCTAAAGTAATCGCCATCAATTCGGCCATAGAAGTGGATTTGACGGGCCAGATCTGTGCCGATAGCATTGGCACAAAAATGTATTCCGGTGTGGGTGGTCAAATGGACTTCATGCGTGGAGCGGCATTGTCTCCAGGTGGAAAAGCTATTTGTGCCCTCCCTTCGGCAACAAACAAGGGGGTGTCAAAAATTACTCCTACCCTCAAAGAGGGCGCCGGAGTGGTCACAACACGAGCACATGCGCAATACGTGGTAACAGAATATGGAATCGCAGAGCTTAAAGGAAGAAACCTGGCCCAAAGAGCAAAAGCCCTGATTGATGTGGCCCACCCTTCTGCAAGAGAAGAATTGGAAAAAGCCGCCCGGGAACGCTTTGGGAATAGTTTCTTTTCGTTTAATAATCTGAGTTTAGCCGGAGCAGCGAACTAGAGTTTTTTTTTCAAAAAAAAAAGAATAGTTAGACTGTGGGTCAAACTTTTTTATATTGAGCAAATTTAAAGTCAAAAACAGGTATTTCGAAAAAATCAAGAATTAACAACATGGCAATAAATTCGAAATTGTTTTCAGAATTTTCACCCGTTACCAGGAAAGAGTGGATCGATCAGGCCACGAAGGATTTAAAGGGAGCTGATTTTGAAAAAAAGTTGGTCTGGAAAACCGACGAAGGGATCCAGGTTCAGCCATTTTATACCGATGAGGACCGGGAAAAATATGACCCCTCCGTATTTGGCATTGACAATACATCCCGCCACTGGAGCAATTATATTTCACTGGATGGCGACGATGAGGAAAAGGCAAACCAACTGGCTGTCCGCTTAAAGGAATTTGATATCCAGGGCATCCTTTTCAAACTAACAAAAACTGAGGTCGATTTTCAGGTGTTATTAAAAGACCTTGATCCGGCTTCATTAAACCTTTCCTTCAAGCTTGAAGCACCGTCGGCTAAATTCATTTCTTCCTATTTTAACTATCTGGAGGCAAATGACGTCAACCTGGCGGATATAAAAGGGTTTGTGGAAGCAGATCCACTGGAAGAATGGATCACTAAAGGTATTGAGCCTGATATTGCCGGTTTGGCAGAGATGATCAAAGTTTCATCCAAAGCTGTCAATTTCAAAGGTCTTACCATTTGCTCACATGCTTTCGCCAATGCAGGTGCTAATATTGTTCAGGAACTCGCTTTCACTCTTAATAAAGTAAGCGACCATTTTGATAAGTTATCGCAGGAAGGAATTTCACCCGAGGATTTGGCAAAAGAACTTCATTTTCACCTTTCCATAGGTGGCAATTACTTCTTCGAAATAGCCAAGCTGCGCGCCTTCAAGGTACTGGCTGGCGAAATAATTTCCTGCTTCGGTGTTAAGTCGACCGATATCAGCACACTGAGTTCTTCATCTCAATGGTCGAAATCGTTGTTTGATTCCAATGTCAATATGCTTCGGAATACGACAGAAGCCATGTCGGCTATTCTTGGGGGGACAAACGACATCCTGATCAATCCTCACGACAGCAGTTTCAAGGAATCGAACGAATTTAGTCATCGAATTGCATTGAATATTTCCGCTCTGCTGAAAGAGGAATCTTATTTTGACAAAGTAGTAGACCCGGCCGCCGGGTCGTACTACATCGAGGAAATCACCAAGGAAATTGCAGAAAAATCCTACACACTTTTTCAGGAAATTGAAAAGCAGAATGGGTTCATTGAAACGTTCCGGTCAGGGAAAATCCAGGTATTGGTCAGCCAGACCAGGGCCAAAAAGGAAACAGACTATGCGACAAGAAAAAGGGTGCTGGTAGGAACCAACAAATACCCTGATCAAAGCGAAAAGGAAATAAGTGACAAATCTTTGCGTATCCCATCAGAAAAAGATGGATTGCAATTGCTCGTGCCACAACGGATGACAAAAGATTTCGATCAGCTCCGCATTAACACCATAAAAAGTGGAAAAGTCCCCAAGGTTGCTCTGGTTTGTTTTGGCAACCTGGCCATGAGGAAAGCTCGTGCTTCGTTTTCATCTGAATTTTTTGGGACAGCGGGATTCCATGTGTTAGGAGAATCTTTCTTTGACAATATGGAAAAAGCTGCCAATGAAATCGCTGCCGGAGACGCAGACATTGTCGTGCTATGCTCCTCTGATGAAGAGTATGCCACTCAAGGAGTCGATTTCTCAAAAATGTTCAGAAAGCTGAGTAGCAATAAAAAACTGATTGTGGCAGGATACCCTACAGAAATTATTGATCAACTTCAGACATCAGGTGTTGACTCCTTCATCCATGTCAAAACCAATGTCATTGAGTTTATCAGTGAATTACAAAAGGGATTGTCTTAATGATGTAAATGAAAGAATTATGAAACCAGATTTTTCAAAAATAGATCTCAGCAAAGCAAAAAAAGGATCATTAAAATCTTCCGATAGCACCTTTTGGGAAACTGCGGAAAAGATACCTGTAAAGCCGGTTTTTATACCAGAGGATATTTCAGATAAAGACCAATTGCAATTTGCTGCCGGCATTGCTCCCTACCTCCGGGGCCCCTACTCTACCATGTATGTCATGCGGCCCTGGACCATCAGGCAATATGCGGGCTTTTCCACCGCCGAAGAGTCGAATGCCTTCTACCGAAGGAACCTGGCCGCCGGCCAAAAAGGTTTATCAGTGGCCTTCGACCTGGCAACTCACCGTGGCTATGATTCCGATCATCCACGGGTAGTTGGCGACGTGGGTAAAGCAGGTGTTGCTATTGACTCTATTCTCGACATGAAAGTCCTTTTCGACCAGATCCCATTGGATAAGATGTCAGTGAGTATGACCATGAATGGGGCTGTTATCCCTGTCATGGCTTTTTATATCGTAGCGGCTGAAGAGCAGGGAGTGAGCATGGATAAATTAAGCGGTACGATCCAAAATGATATTTTGAAGGAGTTCATGGTGCGAAACACCTATATCTATCCACCTAAACCTTCGATGAAAATTATTGGCGATATTTTCCGGTTTACAAGCCAGCATATGCCAAAATTTAATTCGATATCCATATCGGGTTACCACATGCAGGAAGCGGGTGCTACGGCTGACATTGAACTAGCATACACCCTGGCTGATGGTCTGGAATACATTCGCACAGGAATAGAAGCCGGTTTGAAAATAGACGATTTTGCCCCTCGCCTTTCATTCTTCTGGGCGATAGGAATGAACCATTTTATGGAGATTGCCAAAATGCGGGCCGGCAGGATGCTCTGGGCTAAACTGGTGAAACAGTTTGATCCGAAAAATCCAAAATCAATGGCCTTGAGGACCCACTCTCAAACCTCCGGATGGAGTCTGAGCGAGCAGGATCCATTTAACAATGTGGCCAGAACCTGTATTGAGGCAATGGCTGCCGCCTGCGGGCACACGCAATCATTGCACACCAATGCCCTGGACGAAGCGATCGCTCTACCAACCGACTTCTCTGCAAGAATAGCCCGGAACACACAGCTATACATTCAGGACGAAACAGAGATGACACGCGTAGTC
>JBNLGG010000098.1:0-12532 GCA_050305935.1 Cyclobacteriaceae bacterium
TAGGCCCATTCTCCCCGTTGTCGCAGGAATGTAGCGCCAGGGACAAGACTGACAGAAAAAATATATAACCTGAAAGTTTTATAAAATACTGGTTCATTTAATATTAAAGTTTTGCAAACATTAAAATTCTGACTAAAGAGTGCATGTACGGTCCAATTTAACAGTCACCGTAACATTATCTTCTCTGCTAATAGCCTTTATTCTATAATTCAAATTCCTATGTGAAAAAGGCGATCAATTATCGATCACATGGAAGCTATTCGGAATTAAAAATGTCCTGTTTTCCTTTTGTCATTTTGTTTGTTGTTTTCATGGAATGTGTTTTATGTTGGTTTGCTTTTTCGGCATGATGACATAATTGATGGTGAAATAAGACCCTACCGAGTAGAGGTTTACATTACCCCAGCCAATTCCGGTAATTGGAATATTAATAAAAGGCTCCACCTGAAGTGACCACCTTCGCGCCAGGTCATATTCATACCCGGTAGATAAATTTAAAACGCCCAGGATGTGGGAACTCGTCCCATTTGATCGCCATGATTCCATTGCATTTGGTGGTGGATTGTACCCATACTCAAACTCATATTGCTCATCCATCATAATGTAGCTGGACAGACCACCTGTTAAAAACAGGTGATGTTTATTTCGGTTCAGATAATTGAGGCGTATGTTAATCGGGATTTCTAAAATCTCGCATTGCCCAGTGGCGCTGATCGCAGAAAATTGTGAATATGTCCCAAATCCAGAAGGTTTGTATTGGCTGCCGTCAGCCGTATAATAATTTTTTATCTTAACTGCACCCACCCGCAAAGTGATGATTCGGTTGAACGAATAGGACAGATAGCCGCCCATCCTCGCACCGGTATCCGAGAAATCACCCAACCCTACACTACTTAGGTCGGGGGAATACATCAGGGAGAGCACAAGCGCTGGTGCCGGTCTGTCGCTTGCTTTTTCGGGCAAGAGTTCCGTGTCTTCCCCTAATCCAATGGGCTGAATATCATATCCGCTGTATTGGTAAGCTAAAAGCGGTAGTCCCATCGGAGAAATTCGGTAAAACAACTGCCTGTCTCCATACCCCTCACCTAGCATCGCTTCAAGATTAGTATCTGTTTCTCTATTTTCCACGTCGTCTACAACGCCAACAGGTTGCCCGGATTGCACAACAATTTCCCCGCTTTGCGACTTATTTACCACTTCATGCTCCCCATTTGAATGGGGTTGTGCTTTTGAGTTGGTACTTGAAGTCGGCCTTGTGTTTGAATCAGTATTCGTTAAACCATTTTCCTGAATCCCCTTTGAATTATCAACCAATGTGTTTTCGGCATTAGGAGGAACATCACTGTTTGCCGGATGTTCTGATGGATCATCGCTATTTTCAACGGATCGATTCACTTCTAACTCTTGTTCTCCTTCAGGCATTTCTACCTTAGATTCGGAGGAGGTCATCTCCGTCGCGACAGGCTCACTTACCTGTGAAAGTATCAGGTAAATGGCCAGGCCGGCAATCATTACACCTGTTATAATTTTTAGTCCATTTGACCTAAAAAACGGCCATACCATACCCTTCTCCGCCTCATCCAGTTTTTTAGCGAGTTTCTGCCAATCGGCTTCCTGATACTCAAAATCATATTTATGAGTGCCCTTAATAAAAAAGTTTTCCAGTCTGTCTTTATTTCGTTCTGACATAATCTTCCCGAAAAAATTCCTTTAGTATTTCCCTTAAATTGGCCTTGGCCTTTGATAAATTGGATTTACTTGCACCAACGGATATCCCCAGCATATCAGCTATTTCTTCATGCTTATACCCTTCTATCACATATAAATTAAATACTGTGCGATATGCCGGGGAAAGTTTTTGGATCATATCAATTATCTCCTGGTAAGAGATACCGCTTAATATATCTTCGGTGCCAGAATCTTCCGGCACCTGATCAAATTTTTCTTCTCTGAATTTTCGTTGTTTCCATTTAAAGTTATTGATGGCACAATTCACCAATATTTTCCTGAACCAAGGCTTGAATGGTAGCGAAAGATCAAATTTTCGTAAGTTTTCAAATATTTTCATAAACCCCTCATTTAGTATCTCCACTGCCTCCTCTCTATCGCCTGCATACCTGATACAGATGCTCATCCCGTATGAATAAAACAGTTTATAGAGTGCCTGCTGACTCCTTCGGTCGGATTTCATGCACTCTTTGAGCAGCTTTTTAATTTCAATATGGTTGTCTAAGGAGGACAAAGATGTCTTTACTTTTGTTGCCTATACATTCATGGTTTCAGGATGGTTGCCTTACCCAATTAATATTATTTGTTAGCCGGATAAGTAAGCTTATATAGCAGCACTATATCGACCATCGTGTGGGCTGCCATGGAAGCGGCTATGCCCACCATCTCGGTAATGTATCCAATAAATGCAATGGAAAGTGTCATGAAAATACCATATACAAATAAAGGCCTGTTAAAAGGATTAAGGTATCCATGTATAAATACAAAAACAATGGAAGTGACCCAAATGCCAAGAAGAGGCTGGATGGTTCCCCGGAAAAGCAATTCCTCACCTATTCCGGCGCAAAGACTGACGAAAATAATTTGAAAGATATTCAATCGTATTCCGCCAATGATATTGGTAAAAAAGTTCCTTACCGGGCCAAGAAATCGAGTCATAATTATTTGCCAGCCAAGGATAGATATCGATAAACCTACAGCACTGCCGAATAATATCTGTTTAAGCAGTGGGAATTTCCCCTGTAAAAAGGTGCTGCTCGCTACTCCCCTGACAGTTGGGATAAAATAAAGACCAATGCCACCCATTACGACAAGAGTAGCCATAGCCAGTAAAAGCACCCTTTGCCTGCTCATATAATTAATTCCGCGGCATCACTATCTAAAAACCATCCCAGAGAGCCATGGGCCGGTTTTACAAGTGCGGCTGGAAAAAGCTTTTTTTCTTCACTAGCTGGCGTAATATTAAATTTCACCATGGTGGCCTTTCCTGCTCCTGTGACCAGGAAAGTAATTATTTGGGAATTGTTGATAATCCTTCCCGTCAGGCTTACCCGTTTTTGGCCTGAAATGGGATGCGTTGCCACCACACAGTTGCCTTCACTTTCCCACAGGTGGATCTGATGAGGAAAAATGGAAGCTGTATGCCCGTCATCACCCAAGCCTAACATCATGATGTCGAATGACGGCAATCCGTTAACCAAGGGAAGCACATCATCCAGGATCACCCCATATCGATAGGCTTCCTCCACCGGGTCGTTCTCTCCGAGTATCCGGAAAACATTTTCCTGTGGAATGTCAATCTCGTCCAGGAGGTACTTTTTTGTCATACCAAAATTGCTTTCCTCGTGCTCAGGAGGTACGCATCGCTCGTCTCCCCAAAAGAGACGAACCTTTGACCAGGGAATATCTTTTTTATGATTTTCTGCCCAATAAGAAAAAAGTGCCTTCGGCGTAGATCCGCCAGACAAGCATAGATTGACCTGGTTTTTGTTTTTTAACTGATCAACTAATAAATCGGTGTATGATTTAAACAATTCGTCTTTCGAAGAAAAAATATTGAGTTTATCCATAGGTTATAATTCGCAATACAGGCCGTCGTCGACCAGGTTTTTACAGGGGTAGCGCCAGGCAATTTCTTTCTGCTCGATCAGGGAATCCGCCACTTCCGGTCCCCAGGTACCTGCAGGATATCCGTATAAAGGCGCTTCCTTATTTTCTTTCCAAAAATCCAGGACCGGTTGCACAAATTTCCAGGCTTCTTCTACACTGTCGCCTCGAGAATAAAGGGTCGCATCCCCTACCATACAATCCAGTAGCAAGCGTTCGTAGGCGCTTGGGATGTGGGTTTCCTGAAGGTCTTTATAGTGAAAATCCATGTTCACATTCTTCACATTGAATCCTGCACCGGGAATTTTCATTCCTGTTTTCAACAATATGCCCTCATCTGGCTGAATACGGATCACCAATAAATTACCGTCCGCGCAAAATTCCTGGTTCTCAATGAAAAGCTTATGTGGAGTGGGTTTAAAGTGAATGACCACTTCCGTTACGCGGGTAGGTAGCCGTTTTCCGGTACGCACATAAAAGGGTACGCCACCCCATCGCCAGTTGTCAATAAAAATCTTCATGGCTACATAGGTTTCTGTCCGGGAGTCGTCGTTCACCCCGTGCTCCTCCCGATAGCCCTTTACGTATTCGCCCCGTACATTCGCCGCCAAATACTGCCCCCGGATCACATTCCTGAAAAGATCATTGTTCCTGATTGGCCGGAGTGACTGAAAGACCTTCATTTTCTCGTTTCGAATGGCTACATCAGATATTTCCATGGGAGGCTCCATCGCTACGAGTGCCAGTACCTGTAGCAGGTGGTTCTGAAGCATATCGCGAAGCGCGCCCGAATCATCATAATATCCTCCCCTGCTTCCCACACCAATGTTCTCTGCACCGGTAATCTCCACATGCTGAATATAATTCCGGTTCCACAGGGGCTCATAAATACTGTTGGCAAAACGCGTTACCAGAAGGTTTTGCACTGTTTCCTTACCCAAATAGTGATCAATCCTGTACAATTGATCTTCGTTAAAATACTTCAGCAACGACTTATTGAGGGATATTGAAGAGTCAAGGTCAGTACCGAAGGGTTTTTCTATGATCAACCTCCTGAACGAACGTTCTCCTTTATTTAAACCATGCCTGCTCAGGTATTCCGGAATAATGGTATAGAGCGACGGAGGCGTGGACAAATAAAAGATATAGTTTCCATCTGTGCTAAATTGGTTATTGATCTTTTCCAGACGTTCTTTAAGCAGCTTGTAATCGTCGGCATTTTTTGTATCGATCGCCTGATAAAAAAGTCGCGTACTAAAGTCACTCATTTCCGCCTCATTCTCACTTTTGTGATAGGAAAACTCTTTAATACCAGCGATCATTTTTTTCCGGAATTCATCGTCTGAGAGTTCGCTCCGGCTTACGCCCAAAACAGCAAAATTAGCGGGCAGCAGTTTCTGGATATGCAGATCAAATATTGCCGGGAGCAGCTTTCTATATGTTAAATCACCTGAGGCGCCAAAAATGACTAATACCTGGTTTTTTGGGGTGGCCATACTTATGTTGGATTTATTCTTTCGCCTTTTTTACTGCGTGCCCCCCAAACTGGTTGCGCATCGCGGCCAACATCTTCATGGCAAATGAACCTTCCTGTCGTGACTGGAACCTGGTAAACAGTGAAGCAGTGATGACATGCGCCGGTACATCAAAGTCAATAGCCGTTTGCACGGTCCATCGTCCTTCCCCGCTATCCGAAACATAGGCTTCCAGATTGTCGAGATTGGCATCATCCTCCAGCGCATTTCCTATCAACTCCAGAAGCCAGGAACGAACCACACTGCCTTGCATCCATGTTTTAGAAACTTTTTCAAGATCTATATCATAAGGAGATTCTTTAAGTATTTCAAATCCTTCGGCATAGGCTTGCATCATTCCATATTCGATGCCATTGTGGACCATCTTTACCATGTGGCCTGACCCGCTTCCGCCGCAATAGATATATCCGTCCTTCGGCGCCAGCGATTTAAATATCGGTTCGGTATAAATACAAGCATCCTTGTCACCTCCGTACATCAGGCAATATCCATTCTGAAGACCCCAAACACCTCCACTCGTACCGCAATCAATGTAATGAATTCCCTTGTCCTGAAGTTTTTCATATCTTTTTATACTCTCCCTCCAGTAGCTGTTCCCACCATCGATGATGATATCGCCCGGCTCAAGGGATTCCTCCAATTCGATAATGCTTTGATCCACCGGAGCACCCGCCGGAACCATCAGCCATACTACTTTCCTATCCCTTAATTTACCGGTAAGGTCCGCAATGCTGGTAGAGGCTACCGCTCCATGGCTGACAGCTTCATCGATTTCCTTTTTCGTTAAGTTGTAAACCACCACTTCATGACCGTCATTGAGTAATCGTTCCACCATTTTGCCCCCCATTTTACCCAAGCCTATAAATCCAATTTTCATCGTTGATTTGCTTTTAAATGTTGTAGAATTATCCAGATTTTTATTTCACAATTTCGAATTGAAAATAAAATTACCACAGTGCAGCCGATAAAAAAAAGATTCAACTTTTATTTAAAAAAAAAGATAATGGAGGTGTAATGTTTTTTATTAAAAATCGATCACTTTTTATTATTTGATATTTAAAAAGAATTTTATTTTTAACCCCGAATTAAGTTTATAACAGGAGCGAATTAAAAGACACTTTAACCTAATTGAGAATCAATTGTTAACAGTAGTTAAATTCAAACATCTGAATTTATACTAAGATGAAAATTGCAACTTACCCGGAAAACGACTTCAAACAGTTTGAAGATGTATCCACATTACAACACATCTCCGTTAAGGCCCTGGCTTTTGACGATGATTTTGATGACTACGATGAAGAAGAGGACGATGAGGACGATTCTTATGATGACGATTTCGAAGAAACAAATTCAGATGATTTCAATGAGGAAGAACTGGATTGGGATAAATTTGAGATGGATGAAAAGGATCAGGACCTCGAAGACCTTGACGACTGGGACAGTGAGGAGGAAGACGATAACGATTCCTTTAAAGACTGGGATGATTAAGAAAGAAATTTAAAGTCGGGCCAAGCCCGACTTTTTTGTTTTAGTTTACCCCAATCTGAATTTCAGTGATATTCTCAGGTGACTCAATCTCGATGTATTTGGTATAAACTTCACGCACTTCGTCAGTAGGGCGTTTTCCTGACTGGAGGATTTGTGGAAATATTCTGTCATACTCTTCCCCCAGTTTACTAATCGGACCGGTAAATTCATGGGAAACGCACTTGAGCGGCCCCCATTCCTTAAAGTCATATTTTCCATCATAATCTTTTACCCGGTCTACCACGACACCAATTTCTAATTCAAATTCCTTGTCAGGATTTGCATCGCAACCCAGGTATCTGAACTGCATGGGCGCTATTTCCTTCAAGCCCAGCTTTTCGATTTCCTCGTAAAGCTTTGGGATCTCCCGATTGGCAACTTCATTGATTTTTTTGAGTGTCGTAGTCTCCTTATGAAAGAAGACGGTGATGGGGTTAACATTTTTGTCTTGCATGATCGTATTATTTTTGAATAAAACATGTTTGTTTTCCAAAGAAAATACCCCTGTGTGACACCCCTATGTCAGTAGCCATTCAATTTTTTTACCCCTTAATTCATTAACTATAATCCAAAATATTGTAATTACTATTAGCAATAATCAATTGAAATTTGACGTATCAAACTGGTAAGGAATTAAAAAAAATATTTTTCCTATCTTTAAAGCGTGTTAAGGCAAGCCACACATATCGTTTTTGCTTTCATCCTTCTGATCAACACAGCAGGGATACAGATCAATAGCCACTATTGCGGAGATTACCTGGCATCGCTTTCGGTTTACCTGGATGCAAGTCCATGCTGTGACAGAGAGGATGGCAAAAGTATGATGGGCTGTTGCCATGACGAGTCGATTGTATTGCAACTTGATGACGACTTTGTTAAAGAAAATATACAAAAATTTAATGTAGAGGCTGATTTTTCCATTGTACTTCCAGAATACACTTTTATTGCAGACCTTTTTACATTAGATAATGATTATCAATTAACTTATTCCGATTACTCGCCTCCACCCCTCATATCAGATATTCCCATAGAGGTGCAGAGTTTTCTTCTTTAGAATTTCATAAAGGGATTCCTTCCCGCGATCACATCGATTCCCGTGGATCGATGGTGATAATTCTTTTGTGAATACACATTCACAATCCACCAATTATTATCAAATACATTCGTGAACATTGAAAATGTATTCAAATGATTAACCGTATCATTAAATACTTTCTTGAAAACAAGCTGGTGACTGTTCTGGTATTGCTTGGTTTTGTCACTTGGGGAGTTGTTACCGCACCTTTTAATTGGGATCTGAAAATACTGCCATCAGATCCTGTACCCGTAGATGCTATTCCCGATATTGGCGAAAACCAGCAGATCGTTTTTACAAAATGGCCGGGTAGATCCCCCCAGGATATCGAAGATCAGATTTCCTATCCGTTAACCACTTATTTGTTGGGAATCCCCGGGGTGAAGTCGATTCGAAGCACCTCGATATTTGGATTCTCCAGTATCTATGTCATTTTTAAGGAGGATATTGAATTCTACTGGTCGCGTTCCAGGATCCTGGAAAAGCTCAATTCTCTACCCTCCGGTTTATTGCCAGATGGTGTCCAACCGTCGTTGGGGCCTGATGCCACTGCCTTAGGTCAAATTTATTGGTACACCCTTGAAGGACGGGACAAAGAGGGAAATCCAACAGGCGGCTGGGATCTGCATGAAATACGCACGGCACAGGATTTTTATGTCAAGTATGGACTGAATGCTGCGGAAGGTGTGTCGGAAGTTGCTTCTATTGGAGGATTTGTAAAGGAGTACCAGGTAGACGTTAATCCTGATGCGCTGAAGGCGTTTAATATCCCACTGCACGTAGTCATGCAGGCAGTGCAAAAATCGAACAAGGATGTAGGCGCCAAAACCATTGAAATCAACCAGGCGGAGTACCTGGTGCGCGGGCTTGGGTATGTAAAGACGGTCGAGGATATTGAAAAGGCTGTGGTGGCTGTTCAGGATAATGTCCCCATCAGGATCAAAGACATTGGTGTCGTTACACTGGGCCCGGCCAGTAGAAGGGGAATCCTGGACAAAGATGGCGCCGAGGTAGTGGGTGGAGTCGTCGTGGCCCGGTACGGGGCCAACCCACTCGAAGTCATCAACAATGTAAAGGAGAAGATTAAGGAGATTGCTCCTGGTTTACCAAAAAAGACCTTGTCAGATGGCACCGAAAGCCAATTAACAATCGTCCCGTTTTATGACCGTTCCGAATTGATTTATGAAACCCTGGGAACGCTGGAAGAAGCACTGTCGCTGGAAATTTTAATTACGATCCTGGTGGTAATTGTTATGGTCTACAATCTAAGAGCATCTTTCCTCATCTCAAGCCTGCTTCCAATAGCCGTGTTGATGGTCTTCATCGCTATGCGCCATTTTGGGGTGGACGCCAATATTGTTGCTCTCTCCGGTATTGCCATCGCCATTGGCACCATGGTCGACTTGGGCATCATATTATCGGAAAACATTATTAAGCATTTAGATGAGGCCCCTCCCGACCAACCGTTAGTCACAACTATTTATAATGGTGCATCGGAGGTTTCTGCAGCTATTCTTACTGCTGTTTCCACCACCATCGTGAGCTTCATTCCGGTTTTCACCATGCAAGCTGCTGAAGGGAAATTGTTTGGACCACTGGCATTTACCAAATCTTTCGCATTAATAGCAGCATTAATCGTAGCATTACTAATTCTGCCAACATTAGCTCACTGGTTTTTTGGGTGGAGGGTAAAATCTCAAAAACTGAAGATCTTTATTAATGGTGGCCTTACCATTCTCGGAATTGTATTTTTGATTACTTCGCACATCTGGGCGGGAATACTTCTTTTGTTTTTAGGTGTGCTGGGAATAACTAAAATCTACCTGCGCCATAAGCAAATTTCAACTTCACCTTTTGTATCAAGATTGCTGGACAAAGGTGAATTGGCCGTCGTCCTCATAGGCACAATATGGTTGTTAGCTAAATACTGGCTTCCTCTTGGCCCATCAAAATCACTGTTTTTAAACTTCTTTTTTGTTGCCTCGATCGTGGGCCTGATTTTAGGAGCCTTTACACTTTTGGA
Organism: Cyclobacteriaceae bacterium; assembly: GCA_050305935.1. Taxonomy (GTDB): domain Bacteria; phylum Bacteroidota; class Bacteroidia; order Cytophagales; family Cyclobacteriaceae; genus CAJXNP01. The sequence goes on from JBNLGG010000098.1 coordinate 9,776, forward strand.
AAAATACTATCGCCCTATCCTTACCTGGTGCCTCAATAACAAAATCACATTCCTCCTAATACCTACTACTTTAATCCTTTTTGGAATCACCATCTGGATTGGATATCCCGGGATCTTTGGATTCTTAAAAAAGAGCGCTAACGCCATTGGATGGAAAATTGAAGAAACTGCTGTCTGGTCTGGTTTATCCCATACCCTTCCGGGAATTGGAAAGGAATTCATGCCATCACTTGATGAAGGAAGTTTTTTACTGATGCCCACTTCCATGCCCCATTCTGGGATCGAATATAACCGGCGCGTACTGGGACAATTAGACATGTTGCTGACTAGCATTCCGGAAGTGGAATTGACTGTTGGGAAGGCCGGAAGGGTTGAGTCGGCCCTCGACCCCGCTCCTATCAGTATGTTCGAGAACATTATTAATTACAAGCCGGAATACCTTCTCAATAAAAAAGGACATCGCCAACGATTTAAAGTTGACAGAAAGAAACGATTCATTACTATAGAGGGTGACACTGTCTCTAATGCAGAAGGATTACAAGCAGGAATTAAAGCCGATCAATTAATCCCAGATGAAAATGGTCAGTATTTCAGGAACTGGCGTGATCACATTCATTCTCCTGATGACATCTGGGATGAGATCGTAAGAGTTACAAAAATACCTGGTGTAACCTCCGCTCCAAAACTGCAACCTATTGAAACGAGGCTGGTGATGTTACAGACAGGGATGCGTGCGCCTATGGGTATTAAAGTCTACGGTCCTGATCTGACGACCATTCAAAACTTTGGAATTCAACTTGAAAACATCCTTCAGCAAGTTCCCTCTGTCAAATCGGAAGCTGTTTTTGCGGACAGGATCGTCGGAAAGCCCTACTTACAGCTGAACATAGACCGGGAGGAAATTGCCCGATACGGATTAAATATCACCGACGTTCAACAGACGATCGAAACAGCCATCGGTGGCATTGGTCTGTCGACTACTGTGGAAGGTCGTGAACGGTATCCCATCAGGGTCAGGTATCCAAGAGAACTACGTGACGACCCGGAAGCCCTTGGTAATATTCTTGTTCCTACACCTACCGGTGTACAAATCCCTCTCAAACAAATTGTCGATGTTGAATATGTCAGGGGGCCTCAGGCAATTAAAAGTGAAGAAACATTTTTGGTCGGATATGTTCTCTTCGACAAGAAAGAAGGATTTGCTGAAGTCACCGTTGTAAATGACGCACGTGAAACTATTGAAAGGCATATCAAAGAAGGACATTTAAAAGTGCCCGATGGCGTAAGTTACAAATTCTCAGGAAGCTATGAGAACCAGGTAAGGGCAGAAAAGAGACTCTCGATTATCGTACCGGTTGTGCTGATCATTGTTTTCCTAATCCTCTATTTCCAATTCAAATCTGTCTCAACTTCTCTAATGGTCTTTTCAGGTATTGCCATGGCTTTCAGTGGCGGGTTCATAATGATTTGGTTGTATGGTCAGGGTTGGTTTGCTGATTTCACGCTTTTTGGCACCAATTTCAGGGATCTTTTCCAAATGCATACCATTAATCTAAGTGTGGCTGTTTGGGTAGGATTTATCGCATTGTTTGGAATCGCTACCGATGACGGCGTACTGATTGCTACCTACCTGGATCAAAGTTTTGACCGGAATAAACCTGCCAATATACAAGAAGTCAGAAAAGCGGTGGTTGATGCCGGATTGCGAAGGATCAAACCCGCGTTGATGACGGTAGGCACGACTATGATTGCCCTCCTGCCGGTACTCACTTCCACCGGTCGCGGTTCAGATATCATGGTGCCTATGGCTATTCCCTCTTTTGGTGGGATGGCAGTAGCTTTGATAAGTATATTCATTGTTCCGGTGCTTTATTGCTGGAGGGAGGAAAGTAGAATTAGGAAGGTAGAGGCTGGAAGTTAGAAAATGGAAGTTGGAAGTTGGGTAAATAAAAGACAAGTAATTAGACTTAAGAATATTGAATTATGATAAAGTCCTATAAAGATTTAGAAGTATACAAGAGATCATTCAAGTTGGCCATGGATATTTTTTGGCTAAGCCGCAAATTCCCAAAGGAGGAAACTGATTCACTTACATCCCAAATAAATCGGTCTTCAAGATCTATTAGCTCCAACATATCAGAAGGATGGGCAAAAAGGCAGTTTGACAATGTATTTAAACAACACTTGATCAATTCACTTGGCTCAAATACAGAAACTGAAAACTGGTTGTCCTTCGCTTTTGAATATAAATATATCGATCAGCCTCAGTATGAGGCATTAATAGGGGAAGTAAATATTATTGGTAAAATGTTGACCAAGTTACACCAAAACTGGACAAGCTATGAAAGGTAATCCGAATGATAACAAGAAGTTGGAAATTAGAAGTTGGAAGCTGGATTTCAAAAAAGGAATTGTCAGGTCTCTGATCCAACTTCTAACTTCTAGCCTCCCGCTTCGATCTGGAACAATCATTTGCTTAATAGTAATAGGCTTATCAATGATCTTTCAATTCCAATCAAATGCCCAATCCCTCGACGATTACTACAAGATCGCCGCTGAAAACAATCCGGGACTGCAGGCAAAATACAAAGCCTTCGAAGCAGCCATGCAGAAAGCATCCCAAGTAGGAAGCCTCCCCGATCCGACTCTTTCATTTGGATATTTCGTTTCGCCAGTGGAAACAAGGGTAGGCCCACAAAAAGCAAGGTTTTCTTTGACGCAAATGTTTCCATGGTTTGGTACTTTGTCTGCACAAAA
>JBNLGG010000099.1:0-12164 GCA_050305935.1 Cyclobacteriaceae bacterium
GATCTCGCCCCCGCCAAAAATCACAACTCCCGTTACAACAAGTTTTCTGGTATTATCTACCGGCTCGTTCGACATCTTCCTGCGTTTATCATCAAATCCGCCAAAGATCGGCGTAACCTTAATCTCGACATTCCAATGGGCAGGCACGTGGAGTTCCCAACCCCCAAACATAGCTACGACTTCCAGGTGGCTGGTACCTTCCGCCAGCTCGGCATCTGTCAGGTCTAATTCCGCCCCCCCAAAAATGGCGGTCATTTTGCCTCCTGAGAAGCTCTCTGAATGGATCCTCTTATGACCACCGCCAAATATGGCTACATCATCGACATAGTCCACATTGGCTACTCCATCATTTTTTTTTTCGGATTCTGTTTCGGTGTTGTCAGAAGTCCATCGATCCCTTCGCCCCCGTCGATGGCGGCCACCACCGCCTCTCGGACTGGTGGAAATCGAGATGATGACAATGATACCTGCCACTATCAGGAACAATGGCCAAATAGCAAACATATTAAGACTTGTAAATTCCTGAAAAAGAAAGAAGCCTCCCACAGCCATTAGGATGACACCGGGTACGGGCCTGCCGTTCACGAGGATCGAGAAAGTGCCGATAGTGATTAACAGCATCTGCCAGCTTATCAACCAATCAGGAAAAAACATAATGTTCATTCTTTCAAGGGTCAAGATCGTACCGACGGCGATTAATATTAACCCGATCAGGTATCTCTTATCTTTAACTACTGGTTCCATAGAATCTGTTTTTAAGTTCTGTTCAAATTTGAGATATTATCGGCATTATCCGAACTGAAAATCGGTAAATGGCAGTGAGGGGTCGGTAAATGATTTAATATCCACCTTTTTTATCTGTTAAGCATTTCTTTTGATGCCCCCCCACCTTAGACGAAGACATTTTTAAAAAACACCTCGCCATCTCATAGATTCCAGACAAATTTTGTTCTTTGAAAAAGTAGAACAAAATTTTCTGGAATGACTAGTGGGGTATTCAACCATCGGCGCACTAATTTAATTGCTAATCAAACTAAAATTAATATATTTAAAATTCGACTTTTTTGTATTCAATACACTAACCCTAAATTAACAATGGAAAAAGAACAATTAAAGGCCTACTGGAAGGCCAACCTGAAATACCTCCTTATTTTATTGAGCATCTGGTTTATCGTCTCCTTCGTATGCGGAATACTCTGCGTGGATCAGCTAAATCAATTTAAACTTGGTGGATTTAAATTAGGATTCTGGTTTGCCCAGCAAGGATCCATCTACGCTTTTGTCATTTTGATTTTTGTGTATGTCTATCTGATGAACCGCCTGGACAAGCGATTCGACCTGGACGAAAAATAATTCTTCACTTTTTTAACCAATTATTACTATGGATGTTCAAGCATGGACCTATGTGATTGTCACATTTACTTTTGTTATATATATAGCCATCGCCATTTGGTCGCGCGCTAAATCGACCGGTGACTTTTACGTAGCGGGCGGTGGTGTACCTCCTCTTGCTAACGGCATGGCCACTGCCGCCGACTGGATGTCAGCCGCGTCGTTTATCTCCATGGCGGGATTGATTTCCTTTATGGGATATGGCGGCTCCGTTTACCTGATGGGATGGACGGGTGGTTATGTGTTACTTGCCTTGCTACTTGCACCTTACTTAAGAAAATATGGAAAATTCACCGTGCCTGATTTTGTCGGGGAAAGGTATTATTCCAATATCGCCCGCACAGTGGCGGTGCTTTGTGCCCTCTTTATTTCGTTTACTTACGTCGCCGGCCAGATGCGCGGCGTCGGCGTTGTCTTTTCCCGATTCCTGGAAGTGGATGTAAATATCGGTGTCATCATCGGAATGTTTATCGTATTTTTCTACGCTGTCCTTGGTGGCATGAAAGGAATTACCTACACCCAGGTTGCACAATATTGTATCCTCATTTTCGCCTTTATGGTACCCGCCATTTTCATTTCCATCATGATGACTGATCACGTCATTCCCCAGATGGGATTTGGCGGGTCACTGGCTGATGGCACCTATCTATTGGATAAACTGGACGGGCTACACAAGGAATTAGGCTTCGCGCCATACACCGAAGGGAAGAAAAGCGGCATCGATATGTTTGCCATTACCTTTGCCCTGATGGTGGGTACTGCCGGCCTTCCGCACGTAATTGTTCGATTTTTCACAGTGCCAAAAGTAAAAGATGCCCGGCTCTCTGCTGGATACGCATTGATTTTCATTGCCATACTGTATACCACTGCCCCGGCGATTTCTGCATTCGCCCGAACTAACCTGATTGAAACAGTTAACAACAAGGAATACTCTTCCCTACCTGAGTGGTTTAATAAATGGGAACAAACTGGCCTCATTGAATTTGACGATAAAAATGAAGATGGCAGCGTACAGTACCTGGCTGATGCTGAAAAGAATGAATTGACCATCGACCGGGATATCATGGTTTTAGCCAATCCGGAGATTGCAAAGCTTCCCAGCTGGGTTGTCGCCCTGGTAGCAGCCGGCGGACTGGCGGCTGCCTTATCGACAGCAGCAGGATTACTACTGGTCATCTCAGCCTCCATTTCCCACGACCTTATCAAAAAACAGATCAAGCCGGATATTACCGAAAAAGGTGAATTGATTGTAGCACGAATTACCGCCGGTGTCGCTGTGATCCTTGCGGGTCACTTTGGTGTGAATCCTCCGGCGTATGTTGCGGATACAGTCGCATTTGCATTTGGTCTGGCTGCCGCCTCCTTCTTCCCGATCATTATCATGGGCATATTCAGCAAGAAAATGAATAAGGAGGGAGCCATTGCGGGGATGGTGGCTGGTATCCTATTTACCTCGGCCTACATCATTTACTTTAAATTCATTAACCTGGAAGCCAATACCAGCGACAACTGGCTGTTTGGCATTTCTCCAACGGGAATCGGCTTCGTGGGTATGTTTTTGAATTTTATTGTTTCATTTATCGTGATGAAATTCACCCCCTCCCCTCCCCAGGATGTCCAGGATATGGTAGAATTTATCCGATACCCACGGGGAGCCAAGGAAGCACACGAAATAGAGTTTTAAGCGGTTTTCCGTTGTCAGTTTTCTGTTGTCGGTTTCCGGAAAACAGGAAAAATATTTTAAAAAGAGTTTCCAGGCATATCATCCTGGAAACTTTTTTTTTTCATACTTCTATCTCCGTTCTTCTGCCATCCATCTTCCGACTTCCATCTACTGACTTCCATCTACTGACGTCCATCTATTGACTCCCGACTTCCATCTTCCGACTTCCGACTTCCATCTCCGGTCTTCGGACTCCGGTCTTCCGTCTTCCGTCTTCCCACTTCGGTCTTCCCACTTCGGTCTTCGGACATCGGACATCGGTCTTCCGTCTTCCGACTTAATCCCCTATATTAGCCCAAATTTTTTATTGCTATGCACAAAGTTATTATCGTCACAGGGGCGTCATCGGGAATAGGGAGGGCTATTGCAGAATATTTAGGCAAAACAGGCCACCATGTGTATGGATGCAGCCGGTCCACTGTTGAATCCAAACATTTTACTTCTGTGAGCATGGACGTTTCCAATCGCCAGGACGTGGAGACCGTCGTCTCGAAAATATTTATCAATGAAGGGCGGATAGATGTTGTGGTAAATAATGCCGGGCTGGGCGTAGCCGGCCCATTTGAAACCAGCAAGGCGGAAGAGATCCGCAAGGCGATGGAAGTGAATTTTTATGGTACCATCAACGTCTGCCAGCAGGTGTTGCCCTTTATGCGAAAGGAAAAGAAGGGGCATATCATCAATATTTCTTCCATTGGTTCGGTAATGGGGCTCCCCTACCGCGGTTTCTACAGTGCCACCAAAGCGTCTGTGGATATCATGACCGAAGCGCTTCGAATGGAGGTGAAAGGATTTGGGATCAAGGTTTGCCTTGTTCATCCTGGTGATGTCGATACCCCGATCAATGACCACCGCCTGGTAGCAGTAAATGAAAAAGACGATGTGTATGGACAAACCTTCGAGCGGATTTATGAACAGATGAACAGCGATGTCAGGAAGGGAATTAAACCGGAAAAGTTCGGTCCGGTCATTGAAAAAATCATCCAGTCCGAAAATGTAAAGCGAAATTATTATGTGGGCCATTTTACCCAAAAACTCTCTGTCAAACTGAAGAAACTATTACCTGACTTTCTATTTGAGAAAATGATCATGAGCTATTACAAACTCTGATCAATCGTTCATTTTTATGCATCGATTCATTTCATTTTTTAATAATGCATTTCCACTTTGGATCTTAGCATGCAGTCTTATTGCACTTTACCGACCAGGGATATTCACCTGGTTTACTGGCGATTTTATCACCTACGGACTGGGAGTGATCATGCTGGGAATGGGCTTGACCCTCCGACCAGAGGACTTCCGGCAGGTAGCTAAAACTCCTAAATGGATACTCACGGGTGCTGTGCTGCAATTTACCATCATGCCTTTTTTCGGGTGGTTAATTGGCATTCTACTTAAACTCCCTACGCCATTTGCCGTCGGATTGATCATCGTTTCCTGCTGCCCGGGAGGAACAGCTTCCAATGTCATTGCCTTTCTGGCAAGAGCCAACGTGGCACTTAGCGTGGCTATGACGGCAGTTTCCACCCTCCTGGCCATTGCCCTGACACCTATGCTAACCTCCTTTCTCATCGGTGACCGTGTACCAGTGGATGCCTGGCAATTATTCTGGGGAACTGCCAAAGTGGTATTGCTACCTATATTACTTGGTGTTTCCTTGAATTGGTTTTTCCCGAAGCTGACCAAACGAATCATCCCTTATTCACCGCCTGTCGCCGTGATCGCCATTGTGCTGATCGTGGCCAGCATTATCGGACAGGGGAAAAAGGAGATCCTGGAGTCGGGAATGATGCTACTAGCTGCTGTCTTTCTGTTGCATGGCGCCGGGTTCTTGTTGGGCTATTTCTTCACAAAGGTGATAATTAAAAATGAAACGGTCAGGAGGACGGTTTGTATTGAGGTGGGCATGCAAAATTCGGGATTGGGCGCCTACCTGGCGCGGGCTAACTTTGCTAATCCAGCCACCGCCATTCCATCTGCTTTGTCCAGTGCTATGCATTGCATTTTAGGAAGTATCATTGCCGGTATTTTTCGCAAGGCGGGGAACAAAAATGACGTGGATTCGTGATTACATTTCATACTAATTAATCCGGCTAAACAAAATGCAAATCATGACAAACCGTACCGACGAACTCCGGCAGATCATCGCCGATTATTACCCTAGATTTCAAGGCATTTCCTCCGAAGATTATAAGGCAAGACCTCTTCCACACAAATGGTCGAAAAAGGAAATCCTGGGTCATTTGATTGATTCCGCTCAAAACAATATTCAGCGCTTTATCCGCGGGCAGTATGAGGACAACCCCTATCTGATGTATGGCCAGGACGACTGGGTCAGCTTGAATAATTACCAGAAAAAGGACGAGACAGAGTTGATCGAACTATGGAAACTCCTGAATCTACAGATCACCCACATCTGGGATGCCATGCCGGAAGAAAACCTCTCCCTGCCCTGCAGAGTTGCCGGTGACCAAGTAACGATTCAATGGCATGTGGATGACTACACCGAACATTTGAAGCATCATTTGAAGCAGATTTTTGGGTAGGATCCTTTTATCGAAGTCTCCTATCCACCGGAATAACGACGCACCTCCTATCGTCACCCCTGCGCAGGCAGGGGCCTTCCGTGAATCTCCTGATACGAATGAGGTAACTTGAGCAAGGGTAGGGAAGCCACAAATACCCCCTTCAAAACCAGGTGGATTGCCTAAGATTCCCCGCCTAGCCGGCGAGGCTGGCCGCCTGCGCGGGAATGACGACCTGCTCTCTATAGAAACCCATATACAGGTAAAACAGCATCCACCCACTACACGTCACCCCTGCGCAGGCAGGGGTCTTCCGTAAACTTCCAAACTACTTTGAGGTAAAGTGAGCAAGGATAGCGAAAGCCACATATCACCTATTCAAAACTTGGTAGACTGTCTAAGATTCCCCGCCTGACCAGCAAGGCTGACTTCCTTCGCAGGAATGACGACACACCCTCTATCGTCACACCCGAGCAAGTTGGACAACAAACCGCCCTACACGTCACCCCTGCGCAGGCAGGGGCCTTCCATGAACCTCCTGACACAGAAGTGGTGTTGGATGCAAGGATAACCAAAAACCAAAAATCTCCATTTACATTGGGCACATTGCCTAAGGTTCCCCGCCTAGCCGACGAGGCTGGCTGCCTGTGCGGGAATGACGATCATTGGTATTATTGCATGTCAAATACTTTATTGGAAAGATCCTCCATCCCCGGATTCATAGACGTTATCAAATTGATTTTCCACTCCCGCTTCCATTTTTTCATTTGCTTTTCGCGCAAAATGGCAGATTCTATATCTTCAATGAATTCATAGAAAACCAAATATTTGCATTTATACTTTTTGGTAAACAAAGATCCATTTCCCTCTCTGTGGTCATAAACCCTGGAATGGAGATTTGATGTTACACCAATGTATAAAACCGTGCGATCATAATTTGCCATTATATAAACATAGCCACCTTTTGAGTTCATACATGATATTCATTTGAATTGAATAATAATATAAAGCAATTCAATAAAACAAGGCATATAAGATAAATAGAAAATTACGATATGACCTTTAAAGAAATATTCAAATTAAAACGTCACCCCTGCGCAGGCAGGGGCCTTCAATGAACTACCGAACACAGGTAAGGTGATTAAAGCAAGGGAATGGAAAGCCAGCAATACGCTTCCGAATTAGTTAGTCGGTCAAAGATTCCAGCCTTCGCAGGAATGACGATTCCTATCACGTCACTACTTCATAGTTAAGAAGGCTTTCTATGACCTTATAACTGATTAGGAACGAGTTATGCTTTAATTTCACTGCTTGCCATGCATTGCATCTACTCGAGTACGTCACCCCTGCCCAGGCAGGGGCTTTCCATGAATCTCCTGATACGAATGAGGTAACTTGAGCAAGGGTAGGGAAGCCACAAATACCCCCTTCAAAACCAGGTAGATTGCCTAAGATTCCCGCCTGCGCGGGAATGACGACAGGCTTTCAACACCGTCACCCCTTCGCAGGAATGACGACACACCCTCTATCGTCACACCCGAGCAAGTTGGACAACAAACCGCCCTACACGTCACCCCTGCGCAGGCAGGGGCCTTCCATGAACCTCCTGACACAGAAGTGGTGTTGGATGCAAGGATAACCAAAGCCCAAAAATCCACATTTGAGTTATGCAGATTGCCTAAGATTCCCCACCTAGCCGACGAGACTGGCTGCCTTCACAGGAATGACGACTCACTATAAGTTCGCCACTTTCAAGGCATTGCATCTACTCGAGTACGTCACCCCTGCGCAGGCAGGGGCCTTCCGTGAATTTCCTGATACGAATGAGATAACCTGAGTAAGGGTGTGGAAGCCACAAATACTCCCTTCAAAACCAGGTGGATTGCCTAAGATTCCCAGCATAACCAACAAGGCTGGCTGTCTTCACAGGAACGACGACCTGCTCTCTATCGAAACCTCTGCGCAAGTAAAACAAAATCCAGATTGGTTCACGAGATACCGCTTGTCTCCATGGAAATGATCAACTTTATTTTAATCAAAAAATAAACCCAAGACCCTTGTTATCCCCAACTTCTTTTTTTTGCTAAATTTGATACACAATTTTTTAAAAATGAAAGCTGTATTTTTTATTTTGCTGCTAAGTCTTCTCGCCTCCTACAATTCTTTTGGCCAAGTAAAACCAAACATATTTCTGGAAGGAGGCATCAATTATACCTTGATACCAGACGATGAATCAACCGTGAACTATTCGCCGCTAATTCCGTCCACTACCTACTTCACATCTTATACCAGCTCTTCAACAATCATTGACGACTATGATTCAAAACCCGGTTTTGATTTCTCTGTGGGCCTTAATGCGATTGTTTCGAAAAAATTCGAACTAGAAACGGGGATAGGAATTTCTATTTTAAGCTTTAGACTGTCGAATGAAGTTAAAATCAATTATCCCTCTGGTAGCAATAGTTCTTTTCAAGAACTATTAAACAAAAGGCGCTTTTTAATCAATGATTCTGCATCTACTATTGGAGGATGGCGATTCTCTGACATCAATTCTGAAAACCCAACCCCACCAGTTAATTCTAATGTGGATCAAGACAAAACAGAGCTGACTTACATAAATCTTCCCTTAACGGTTAATTATCATATCATTGAAAACAAACTTAAAATTGGGGCAAGCTATTCGACTAATATTTTAGTACACGTACATGATGTGAAAAACAGACTCCAATATGCATATAGTCAAAATGGTATTTTTGCTTTCGAAGAAGTAAAAGAAGTCTCATCATCAAAGGCACCCTATACCCAAGTACTCTTCAATCTAAATGTCAGCCTCAAATACAAATTTTTTAAACAGCTTTGGGTGACGAGCAGCTTTACTCAAGGCTTGACAAGTATCCATAATCCAAATACCGGTCTTGGGGTACGATCTTATGAAGCCAAAAATAGGATGGTCAATCTAGGGTTGAGGTACGAAATCGGATTATAAAAATCCTGTTTTATTCCACACCTCTCTGTCTGAAGAAGGTCATATTCACACTTTTTTCTTCAAGGCATAGTAAAACGGCACCCCAAGCAAAATCGTCCCAATCGCCATGCCCGATTCGAAAGGTCGCTCGAGTAAAGAAAGGATCAAAATGGTAATGCTCACAACAAAAAAAACAATGGCACTGATTGGGTATCCTGGGATCCTGCTAGTTGATTTTTTTTCTATTCGTAGTTTTATTAATCCGGCAATTACAAACAAAGGAAATATCCCCAACGCAAATCCTATATATGTAAATATTTGGTCCAGCGTACCCGTCAGTATGATCACACAGGAAATAATGGCCTGGAAAATGATCGACCAATGCGGTACCTTGTATTTTGGATGAACCTGGGCAGCAAACTTAAAAAAGTAGCCATCCTTCGCCATGGCATAATATACCCTCGGACCAATAATAATAAAGGCGCTGATGGATGAAAGCAATGCCACGGCAATCAATATGGAAAACACCTTTTCAATCATTTCCCCAAACAGATTTTTCATCGTCAATCCTCCCACGGAAATAACGCCCTCCATCTCTCCGGGAGAAACCGCAAATACATACAGCACATTAAGACATACATAAATGACGGTCACCACCACAGTACCTATCAATAAGGATCCGGGTAAATTTCTGGTGGGATCTTTAATTTCAGAACCAATATAAGCCGAAGCATTCCACCCACTGTAAGCAAACATGATCCACATCAGCGACAAAGCAATGCTTTTCCAATCTGGAAGTCCGTGAGAAATTTCCTGCACTCCAAAATGGTCCCAGCTACCATTCCCTAAAAAAAAACCTATGACCACAATACCCGCCATCAGGAGTATCTTATAAAGGGTAAAGGAATTCTGTATAATAGACCCGAGTTTCAATCCGCGCAAATGGATTACCGTAAAAACAAGGATAACCAGGATCGCCAGCACCTTCTTTTGTACCTCGACAGACACCGCGTCCAGCAAGCCATACGCAGGCAGTGCCCGGTAAAAATAGGCACTGAGTCCAATGGCGGAAGCAGCGATAGGAGCTGAAAATCCTACAAGAAACGAAACCCATCCGCTAAGAAATCCCAGTAATGGATGGAACAATTCACTAAGATACACATACTCGCCACCCGCTTTTGGGATATGGGCTCCCACCTCTCCATAACACAAGGCACCAGCCAATGCAATGATGCCACCCACCCCCCATAAAATGATCATCAGGGTTGGGTCTTTCAGGTTTTGCATCAATAACCCTGAAGTGGTGAAAATGCCTGCACCGATCATATTGGCAATGACAATATTACTGGCAGTAAAGAGCCCGACTTTGCGTTGCAGGTGGTCGTCAGAAGGCTTGCCCAAGGTCTATCGGGATTGTTTATAGCTGATGGATATCCCAGACCGGCTGGAAGTATCGATGGTCGTGGTATAGTTATTCAGGGACTTTACATATTCGACAAATTCATTCGCACCGCTAAAACCATTCCTCACATTATGAGCGGTAAAGCACCCCCCCATTTTTAAGTTTGGATCCACGTCTATAAAGTATTGAGTATACCAATCCTTATCCGCGTCAGAAAACACAAAATCAAAAGGGCCTTTTAATTGTGGCACCAGTTTGTGGGCATCGGCAAGCCTGGCATCCACGTAGGCGGAAAGCCCGGCTTCTTCGATGTTTTTCAGCGCTTCCCTGTGCCTTCCTTCATCAATCTCTATGGTGGTCACTTTTCCGCCGGTCTTGCTCATGGCCCAGGCAATCCAGATCGTAGAATGACCCGTCGAGGTACCAATTTCGAGTGCAGACATATAACCCTTTTCCAGAATAATATCATGTAATACTTGCCCATCCTGATAGGGCACATTTAAATCCCTCCAGGACGATTTATGCTTGTCGAGAAATGCTTTTACTTTTTTGTCCAATTCTGTTTCAGCGGCTTGTTGCGAGCAGGCGATGTGGGTCGTCAACATGAAAATTAAAAGAATATGGGGAGTGAAGGAGAGTACTCGTTTCATGGGAGTTGGCGTTTTTTAAATAAGTTAACGCTTGAAGCAGGGAAATCAAATGCCGGAAGGGGAAAATGTTGTAGTTGTCGGTTATCTGTTGGCGGTTGTCAGTTGGCGGTTGAAACGTTGCCAACGGTTAAAACCTTGGCAATCGTTGATCCGGGGCGTGGTCTTCATACTACCCACAATCTTCATCCCACCACTGGATGGACGTATGCCTGGCGGGAAGTGGTGAGATGAATAAATCTCCGTGGTGTATTAAACAGCGATTAAGAGTAGACTTGCCTGGGCGACCTTGCACGATTTTCATTGACTGAAAAGTAAAGTCAGAAATAAAATGGGCGATTAATTTTAAACCAATATTTGGTGAGGGTTTGGAACTATAGAACATTTGGCCAACATAAATATGTACCCCAGTTGTAAGAAACGATGAAGTTTGTGCCGTACCAAGACATTTCAAACAGCATTGTTCACATAATCATTTTTATGTTTCTCGTGGGGCGTTTTCTATTGCTTTTGTACAATCGGGCTTCCCATGGTTTAAGATTCAATACATTCGAATCAACCTGTTTACGCTCTTGTTCCTGGTTGCCAATGACCAGATCATATCCAATAAAAACATTATCGATAGCAAAGTCCACCGCTTTATCAGACATATTGAGAACGACCAGATAGGAATCACCTACCCCGCTCCTGGTATAGGCAAACACCTGATCATGCTCAGGGTCGATATCCAGGTACTCACCATAGATCAGGCTTTCGTTGCCTCTTCGGATGTCCAAAAGCTGCCGGTAAAAGTGGAAAACAGAATTCGGATCGGCTAAATCACGCTCAGCGTTTATTTCATCGTAGTTCGGATTTACGGCTAACCAACTTTTTCCGCCATCTGTGAACCCTCCCAGATCATCATCTGACCATTGCATAGGGGTACGTGCATGGTCCCTACTTGTCTTGTTTAACTCGGCCAGGTAGGTTTCGGCGCTGACACCACTGGCTAAAACATCATCATAATTCCCCCTGATTTCAACATCATCAAATTGATCAAAAGAAGTAAAAGGATAGTTAATCATGCCGATCTCTTCCCCTTGATACATAAAAGGAGTCCCGCGTTGCGTTAAAAGGAGCATGGCAAGCAATTTCGCCGAAGCTACTCTATGTTGAGGCGAGTCATTTCCGTACTTGGTTACGCTTCTGGGGTTATCGTGATTGGTGAGAAACACCGTTGGCCAATGGAAGCGGTCCAGTGCACTTTGCATAGTGAATAAGGCTTTCCACTCTGGTAAAGTCCATTCATTTTGAATCCAGTTGTCCCGTCCTATTCGGGCTACATCAAACAAAAAAGCAAGGTCAATTTCACCCCTTCGTTCGTCGGTCATTCGCTGGGTCAATTCAGGACTTACCCCGAATGCCTCATTTGATGAAGATAACTTTACAATTCATCGTGCAGATCTGCATGACTTTCTTCTGTCACAAATCGATACCATCAGGCTCCACCTTGGAAAGCGTTTGCACGACA
>JBNLGG010000100.1:0-11169 GCA_050305935.1 Cyclobacteriaceae bacterium
GATGATGCTTAGGTGGAGTTTGGAAGCGATCATGCTTCTTCCTTTGTATTCAGGACTGACATTGTAAAAAAGCTTTTTTCCGCTTCCGGCAATTTGCAGTACCTTGTTGTCAAAGTCCTGTTTTTCATTTCTGGCCGATTCGGTAACAAATAAAGTGTTTAAAGCGGTGTCCTGACCGCCAAATTCCCTGGGCATCAGGAGGATTTTCACAAGCTCTCCGCGATGGAAATACTTTTGCAATTTCACGCTGGAGTCGATGTCCTGAAAATCCAACCTGTTCATGTCGAACCGGCCTACATGTTGGGCAGGTTCTTTGATAATCCATTGAAACGACATTGTATTCATTTAATTTAGGTTGATAAAAACAGTCTGATAAAAACTGCTGCAAAAATAACCGGTCCGTGTTATGCTCCGCTATAAATGACTTCAAGGATGTATTAAATATCACTCTGATCCGTAACGGATTCTTAAAGTAAAAAGTGCAACTTATTCAGGTATGCGGTTGGTGATGCCTTAAAAAAACCTCGTGCCTTTGTGCCTTCGTAGCAAAAATACAGGCCACCAAGGCACGAAGAGCCTAAGACATCCCTTTCAAAACCAAACCGTCAATTTGCATACGACGTATCAATAATTATCTCACGCGTTTTCGGTCGTCCATGCAGCCCTGGCACTAACCTGACTTCGATTGTCTTCTTTCAAAGAATTAATTAAATTGAATAAGAACATTTTAACATGAGCGCTAACAAGTCATACATCGGTAATCCGGTTCTGGACAGGCTACCTGCTCATCTCAGGCAGTTTATTAAGCCGCAAAACTATGACCAGTATTCGGCAATCGATCAGGCGGTCTGGCGCTATGTGATGCGCAAAAATGTGAATTACCTGAAGGATGTGGCACACGAGTCCTACCTGCGGGGGCTTAAGGAAACTGGGATATCTATTGAGCACATCCCAAGCATGTACGGCATGAACCGCATTCTGAAAAAAATCGGCTGGGCCGCCATCGCCGTTGATGGCTTTATTCCTCCCGCAGCTTTTATGGATTTCCAGGCTTACAATGTGCTCGTTATCGCGTCTGACATCCGAAAACTGGAAAACATAGAATATACTCCTGCACCTGACATCATCCACGAATCGGCCGGCCATGCGCCTATCATCGCCAATCCTGAATACAGTGAATTCCTGAGGCACTTCGGCGAAATCGGTGGCAAGGCCATTTCCAATAAAAAAGACTATGAACTGTACGAGGCCATCCGGCACCTGTCCATCATTAAGGAAGCCCCGGGCACACCGGAAAAGGACATCAAAGAAACAGAGGAAAAGATCGCCAGGTTGTCGGCCAATATGGGTGAGCCTAGCGAAATGGCGTTGTTGCGTACGCTTCACTGGTGGACGGTAGAATACGGGTTGATTGGCACATTGGAAAACCCTAAAATCTATGGGGCAGGTTTGCTATCTTCTATCGGAGAAAGCACCTGGTGCATGACCGATAAGGTGAAGAAATTGCCGCTGACTATAGAAGCGGCCTACCAGGATTATGACATTACCAAACCCCAACCCCAGCTCTTTGTAACGCCCGATTTTGCTCACCTGAGCCTGGTTTTGGAAGAGTTCTCCAATACCCTGGCCATGCGCAAAGGCGGCTTATCCGGCATAAAAAAACTCATCGGCTCGAGTGCCGTTGGCACCATAGAATTGAGCACAGGCCTCCAGGTTTCCGGTATGTTTACGGATGTGATGGAAGGGGATGGCAAACCTGTTTACTTCCAAACGCAGGGTGAAGCAGCACTCGCACACCGCGAAAAAGAACTGATAGGTCACGGACGGGATCATTATAAAAACGGGTTTGGATCGCCTGTGGGAAAGCTCAAAGGTATCAACCTAGCCATTGAAGACATGAGCCCGCGCGATCTGATGGCCTACAACATCTACGAAGGAGAAACAGCCCATATTGAATTTGAGGGAGGTGTCACAGTTGTCGGCGAAGTGATTACCGGCAAGCGAAACCTACAGGGCAAGATCATGCTGGTCAGCCTAAAAAATTGCACCGTTAAATATCGTGATAAAGTGCTCTACAAACCGGAGCAGGGAATTTATAATATGGCCGTTGGCAAAAAAGTGATGTCCGCCTTTAACGGCTCTGCGGATCTCGACAGCTTTGTGCTGGATGCCCATGTACCGACTGAGGAAACGATAAGGATTAAAAAATCAGGTAAACAGATCGACCTGGAAAACCTGTATCAGCGGGTCAGGGAGTTCAGGGAAGGCAGGAACAAAACGGTAAATCTGCGGGAGGTTTACGAATCATTGAAGCGAAATCATCCTGAAGATTGGTTATTGCCCATAGAACTCTATGAGGTTACCCAAGATGACCTGATGCTGAGTGAAGAAATTCATCGTTACCTGGAAGAAAAGAAAACCGCGCTGCCTAATAAAAAGCATTTAATAGATAGCGGCGTTGATTTAATAAAAACAATGCAATTACAAGAAAAGTGAAAAGGACCGAAGCCCGAAGGCGGAAGACGGCAGTAAACTTCGGTCTTCCGTCTTCGGACTTCTAACCAAAACAAAACAACTATGGCAAACATTCTTGGAATAAGAGGTTATGATTATGTGGAGTTTTATGTAGGGTCTGCCAAAATGGTGGCTTATTGGTATGCTAAAGCGCTCGGCATGAAAATGAAGGGCTACTTGGGACCGGAAACAGGCACACGCGACCGTACATCATACTACCTCACTAAAAATGATTTTAAAATAGTGATCACCTCTGCAGTGCAGCCATCGTGCTATGAGGTACTCAATTTTATCGATATGCATGGAGACGGCGTAAAACGGTGGGCCGTGGAAGTGGATGATGTGGAAAAGGCTTTTCGCTACGCTACGCAACATGGGGCTGTAATGGTTCGTAGGCCGGAAGCCATAGAAGACAAACATGGCTACGTGATAGAAGCGGCTATCAGGCTTTACGACGACACGGAGCTCGTCTACGTGAACCACGATCACTTCAGCCACATCTTTCGCCCGGGTTTCTGTGAGCCAAGGCAAAACATTAATATAGAATGTGAAGACACCGGCATCATCGGCATAGACCATATTGTGGGCAATGTTCGTGAAAACGAAATGAACCTCTGGGCCGACTATTTTAACAAGGCCATGAGTTTTGAAACGTTCGTCGATTTCAAACCAGGAGATATTGGCACAAAATATTCTGCGCTTTTATCTAAGGTTGTCCGTTCTTCAGATTCCGTGATCAAAAATCCGATCAATGAACCTTACGCCGCCGAAAAGAAATCGCAAATCGAGGAATACATCGAGCAGTACCACGGTTCCGGCGTGCAGCACATTGCCCTAAAAACCAAAGACATTGTAAAAACAGTAACTGCACTGCGAAAAAACGGGATGGAGTTTTTAACCGTGCCGGATACGTACTACGATATGCTTCGCAAAAGGGATGATATTCAGCTCAAAGAGAACATCGACGATCTGCAGAGACTGAAAATACTCTGCGACAAAGAATCCACCGGCTACCTGCTTCAGTTGTTTACCAAACCGATCGGCGACCGGCCTACTTTCTTTTTTGAGTTCATTCAACGAGAAGGTGCGGAAGGATTCGGGAAAGGAAATTTCCAGGCGCTCTTTGAGTCCATCGAGCTTGATCAGAAACTAAGGGGCAATCTCGACAGAAAGCCGGAAGAGGTGTTGCCTCCATGTTAAACCAAAAGAAAATCGTATGCCATTTTACCATAGCTTAGGCGAAATACCGCGTGTAAAGCACACCACATTCTATCAGCCGGATGGCAAAACGCTATATCGCGAAGAGTTGGTGTCGAGCAAGGGCTTTTCTGGTATTTACTCACTTGTCTATCACCATTTTCTGCCAACCGCCGTGAAATCTGTGAAGGAAATTAAATTTCAGGAAGACCTGTCATGGCCAGAGGCACCGGCACTATATTATCATTGTTTTACTGATCAGGATACAAAGACCGGCAATTTCATTACCGGACGGGATGAATTCCTCGTCAACAGTTCCTGTAAGATCTCTTGCGCAAGGGTGACTGAAGACACAGATGATTTCTACAGGAACGGCGGAGCTTCAGAGTACATTTTCATCCATCACGGTTCGGGTGTTTTGTATAGCCAATACGGGAAGAATCCATTTGGGCCCGGTGATCAGATCATAGTACCACGTGCTACCACCTATCAGATCAAGTTCGATGACTTTAAACGAAACAAATTAATGTTCATCGAATCTGACACTCCATTCGAAATTCCCGGTCATTACAAAAATGAGTACGGGCAGATGACCGAACATGCGCCCTACAGTGAGCGCGACTTCCGGCCTCCTGAATACCTGGAGCCCAACACTGATTCCGGCGATTTCAGGATTGTGGTAAAAATGAAGGATCGCTACTTCGAGCACATCGTTCCGCACCATCCCTTTGGCGTGGTAGGCTGGGATGGTTATTTATACCCTTTCACCTTCAACATCAAAGACTATCATCCGAAAGTGGGTCGCATTCACCTACCGCCTCCCGTTCACCTGCTGTACAAAACGGGTTCTTTTGTCGTATGCAATTTTGTACCTCGATTGTTTGATTTTCACGAATCGGCTGTTCCTGCTCCCTATTTCCATTCCAACATCGACAGCGACGAGGTGCTTTACTATGTGGACGGGGATTTTATGTCGCGTAAGGGGGTAATGGAGGGTTCTATCACATTGCACCCCGGAGGCATGCCTCATGGTCCGCAACCGGGTAAAACCGAAGCATCAATTGGCGCCAGAAAAACTGACGAATATGCCATTATGGTAGATACTTACGAACCCCTTAGACCCACTACCAAAGTCCGTGATACGATTGATAAAGATTACGCTAAATCCTGGTTATAGCATATGATAAAAATCCCGCCGTTCGTACAAAACCTGGTGCCCTACAAGGCAGGCAAGCCGATCGACGAGCTGGCGCGCGAAAAGAAATTGTCGCGGATCGTGAAACTGGCTTCGGCAGAAAACCCTCTCGGCCCTAGTCCGAAAGCCGTTGAAGCAATAAAAAACAGTGTAATGGGGTTGAACCGGTATACCGATCCGGCATCTTACAACCTGGTGCAAGCCATCGCAAAAAAATACAATGTGCAGCCCCGGCATGTCATCTGTGGCCATGGCACGGATTCTTTGCTTGCTTATATCGTCAGTGCTTTTACAACGGAAGATGATGAGATCCTGACCTCCGAAGGCACATTTATTGGCATCTATGTCACCGTTAGAAAAACGGGAAGAAAGCTAAGACGCATACCGATGAAAAACTACGGTTTTGACCTGAAGGCTATACTGGAAGCTATTACCGACAAAACCACCATGATCTACCTCGCTAACCCGAATAATCCAACCGGCACCATGATCGCCCGCAGGGAGTTTGAAGATTTTATGGCAATGGTTCCTGACCACATCATGGTGATACTGGATGAAGCTTATACCGCTTATGCTTCGGAAATTCCTGACTATCCCAATGGAGTGAGCTACGATTATGAAAACATGGTGGTCACCAGAACCTTTTCGAAAGCTTATGGCCTTGCCGGGTTGAGAATTGGGTTTGCCGTAGGGCCTGACCAGGTGATAGAGGCTTTATATAAGGTAAAGCTTCCGTTTGAGCCCAATCTTCTGGCGCAACAGGCCGCCATTGCCGCTCTGGATGACGAAGACTTTCTGAACCGAAGCATAGAACTGAACAAACGATCATTGGCTATCCTGTACGACTGTTTTGAGCAGAATAACGTTCCGCATGTGAAATCCAGCACCAACTTTATTTTGATCCTCATGCCATCGGAAACATTTGCCAGTGATTTTGCTGCGGAATGTCTGAACAGGGGATTGATCGTAAGGCATGTAGACACTTTTGGTATTCCCAATGGGATCAGGATCAATTCCGGGACCATCGAAGAAACTGAATTTGCAACCGACATAATCAGTGAAGTATACTGTACTCTTTTGGAAGAACATAAAATCGACTCAAATTGAAATTAGTATCCTACAAGAAAGATAAGAAAATCCGCAGTGGGCTTTTCATTGATGACAAAGTCTACGACCTGCAGAAAAACGGGAAGACCAACGGCATTGAGCTGCCATCAACCATGCTTGAATTACTCAATCTGGAGGAAGAGGGTATCTACCTGGCGAAACGGCTGCATGAAGCTATCTTAGAAGGGAAAAAGAGCAGCTTCGTTGCAAGTGCGAAATTAGTTGCTCCTATTCCCAATCCTCCTTCGTGCCGCGATGCTTATGCCTTCAGGCAGCATGTGGCTACCGCCAGGCGCAATCGTGGCGTGCCGATGATCCCGGAATTTGATGAATATCCGGTTTTCTACTTCACCAACCACAATGCTATCTATGGAGAGGGCGAAATTATTGTGGAAGATGATCATCTGCACAAGCTGGATTTTGAACTGGAAGTAGCGGCGGTTATAGGCAAGCGCGGGAAAAATATTCCTTCCGCCAAAGCCGATGAGTACATTGCAGGATTTACCATTATGAACGATTTTTCAGCCAGGCTCTTCCAAATGGAAGAAATGAAGCTCAACCTGGGTCCTGCAAAAGGAAAAGACTTTGCCACCACCATTGGCCCATGGATGGTCACTCCCGACGAACTGATGGCCCACAAAGTTGATACGGAATTCGGCAGCACTTTTAGTTTGCGAATGCAGGCTTTTCATAATGGCAAGCAAATATCTGAGGGGAACATGAAAGACATGAACTGGACCTTTGCAGAGATCATTGAGCGGGCTTCGTATGGCACCGAAATTTACCCGGGAGATGTAATAGGATCTGGCACGGTGGGCACCGGCTGTTACCTCGAACTCAACGGTACCTGGGCATTGGAGGCCAAAGAAAGAAACGAAGACTTCACTCCGATATGGCTACAGGAAGGCGATACCATCGAACTCACCATTGAGGGTTTGGGGACACTATCGAATAAGATTGTCAGGTCGAAGGATCATCATTCGATATTGGAGAAAAAGAAGAAAACGCAATATCATTAAAAGGCTCTATGTCAAAATTTATTGCCATCAACCCTAAAGAGTCCGAGCTTAGAATTGTTCACAATCTTCTACTTGGCGGCGTAGCGCCCAGGCCGATTGCACTGGTGTCTTCCATTTCGGAAGAAGGAATCAATAATCTCGCTCCATTTTCATTCTTCAATGCGTTTGGCGCCAACCCTCCTTGTGTGGCATTCTCTCCTTCATTTAGCGGCAAAGATGGTTCCGCAAAAGATACACTGGAGAATGTAAAAAAGATCCCAGAATGCGTGATCCAGGCCGTGACGTATGATTTGGCGGAACAGGTGAACCTTGCCTCTACGACCTATCCTAAAGACATTGATGAATTTGTTAAAAGCGGACTTACGCCGATCAACTCTGTGTTAGTAAAAGCCAAACGAGTAAAGGAATCGCCGTTCCAGATGGAATGTCGTGTGGAGCAGATAATTCCGCTTGGAGGCGAGAAGGCCTCGGGAAACCTGGTTTTATGCCGGGTGATATTATTTCACGTAAGTGAGGAGATTTATAAAAATGGAATGATCGACCCTCAACTTATCGACCTGGTGGGGAGAAATTCGGCCAACTATTATACCCGCGCCTCCGGCAAAGCGATTTTTGAAATACAAAAGCCGCAGGGCATCGGCATTGGTATCGATCAATTGCCGGAGCATATTAAACGATCAAACGTGCTAACCGCCCGCAATCTCGCGCAGCTCGGTGGCATGACAGCACTACCTCCGAAAGAATCAGTTGTCGACTTTATGCATTCGTTCAAAACCGTCAATACGGATTATAGTCAAGACCTTTTGCAGGCACAGGATTACAGGAGAATTTGCGGCGTGGCTTTCTCCCTTCCCGTTGAGGAAAAAGAAAGGGCCATGAGCCTCCTGGAAACAGCCGCCAAAAAAGCACTGGAAAAGCAGGACGTCCCCTTTGCAATGAAAGCATTACTTACCATCCCAATGATCCAAAACCATGAATGATCCGATGAGAAAACCGATATGGTAGCCATCAAATGAAAAGGCAGAACAGTAAAACATAACCGCTTCCATCGGTGTCACCTGGTCGCCCTTAAAAGCTTCGTGCCTTCGAGCCTTTGTGGCCTGATTTTTTTGCCACGAAGACACAAGGGCACAAAGTTGTTTTCCCAGGGGTTTTTATGCATACTCTTCCGAGTTATATAATTCTTTTTCTACTGTCGGGCCGACTGATATAGTACCTTCTTTAAAAGCTTCGTGCCTTCGAGTCTGTGTGGTCTGATTTTTTTTGCCAGGAAGAAACAAAGGCACAAAGTTGTTTCTTGACGGAATACAGAAATTTTCAGCTATACTCGTCGAGTGTTTTACAATTCCTTTTCTACTGTTCCGCTAAATAATCCGGTAACTTCTTTCAAGGAAATAAATTTAAAATTCTGGCTGCCATTACTCTATCATCATAATTAAACCCATCCTGGACGACGGCGATTCCATCGGGGAACTGGCTACCAAATAAACCGGAAAATATATCCAGTCCGTCTGTTTCTTCTACGCCGTCGATGTTGTCCTTTTCACCGATGGTAAAGCTGCCAAGGTATATGTTCGTTTTCCGGTCAAACAATGTGTGAGAAAAACTTCCCTGGATAGAGGCCATTCCCCATTCTAATCTGACTGAATATTGGCCGACCTGGCAGGGAAAAAAACAATATTGGAATTGACGATAGTATGCCTTTAAACTTAATCCAGGGTGAAATCTGCTTGAGTGGATAAATGGGTCGGGAATAGCAGTGTACCTGAAAAAAATAAAAAGGTTTTGTGATATTTGAGCCTTGGTATGGCGGTCAGACAAATGTGTGTTTTTGATCTTTACAGCTGATTATCAAATAGTTAACTTTTTTATTAAATTGGAAAGGCCATAGTATATTTCAAAAGCTTACTATGACGTTAAATAATTATTATTAATCACATTTTGCTTGTTCTATTGCGATTGATTCCATTTTTTTGCCAACGCTATTATTGGTCACCTTATTTTTTTAAGATCCCATATCACTTTTTGCTATACTGGAAACAACTATTTTCACCTAATTATTTTTTTAATGAATATCAAAAACAAGTTGTTATTGGCGTTTTTGGCTTTGGTAATTGTCTCCTCTTCAGGCGGTTTTTTTTCGTATCAAATGCTCTCTAAATCGGCACATTACCTTCAAAACAAGGAAAGTGTTTACCAGATTCTAATGCAACTGGAAAGTGCACAGAAACTGGAAAAAGATTTCTTGAATTATGGGTGGAAACAGGAGGAATTTCTGAAGACAGGAGACAATGAATTGACAAGACAACACCAGTCATACATTAGCCAGTTGCTTGGCGCGGTTTCAGGATTGAGGAAGGAAAAAATCATTTACGACTATCACCTCGAAAGTGAGGTTAATAAAATTGAAAATGCCATAAACCAGTATTCGATCAATTTTAATAATATCAAAAAACTACTTTACGAACGTGGATTCCAGGACTACGGCGTTGAGGGCTCTATGCGGGATGATGTTCATGAGCTACAGAATTGCAAGAGCGACCAGGAAAAGGTACTGGCATTTTCCTTAAGGCGACATGAAAAAGACTTCATGCTGCGTAAAAACCTAAAATATTATGACCGCCTAACGCAGACCACCCAGGAGTTTATTGAATTTATTCAAAAATCTTCCGCTCCACATATGACAAGTGAATACAAGATGGGGATCATTAATACAATATCATCTTACCATAAAAAATTTAAGCACCTGGTGGACATTGAGAAAGCCATCGGCCTGGATCAGCAAAGCGGTTTATTGGCGGAAGTTAATCAGAGCTCTGCGGCTATTTCGCCGGTTATCAAGGGTTTATTAGGTGAGGTAAATGCACAAAGAGCAGCTTTGGAATATCGGGCAAAGATTTTATTAATTCTATCCATCCTTTTGCCCTGCGTCATAGGTTTTTTCCTGGCAGTTTTCCTTACCAGAGTATTGGCAAAACCCCTTGCCTCGCTAAATGAGAGCATAGGACACATCATACAGGGAGAGAAGGGTGAGCTACAAAAATTGGAACACATCAAGAGCCGGGATGAAATCGGTGCATTGGCCAAAAATTTCATCAAGATGATGAAGTCGATTCAGTCCCACCTGGACGAGATATCCCTGAAAAACAAGGAGCTGGAAAAGGCATCGGGAGAGGAGAAAAAGCGCAAGTGGGTCGCGGAAGGACTGACCATTTTTTCTGACATCATGAAGCGGTATGAAAATAACCTGGAAGAGTTTTCTTATCAGATCATTGCAAAACTTGTGAAGTACCTGGGAGCCAACCAGGGGGGTGCCTTTTTTGTCGATGATGTTGATGCACCGACCAAAATGGATCTTCATGGGGCTTTTGCATTTGACCGGAAGAAGTTTTTGAAAAAAGAGATCATCAGGGGAGAGGGTATTGTAGGGGGATGCTGGCTGGAGAAGGAATACATCTACCTTACGGAAATACCGGACAACTATATCAATATTACCTCCGGGCTAGGCGATGCCAACCCGACCAGCCTTTTGGTAGTGCCAATCATCAATGATGAAAAGGTACTCGGCGCCGTTGAAATTGCTTCATTTCACGTCCTGGACGAGTATCAAATTGACCTGGTGTTAAAAATTGCGGACAGGATAGCTACCGCATATTTTTCCCTTACCACTCAGGAAAAGACCAGGGTATTGCTTGAACAAACGCAAAGCCAGGCCGATGAAATGAAAGCCCAGGAAGAGGAGCTCCGCCAAAACATGGAAGAACTAGCGGCAACACAGGAGGAAATGAACCGCAAACAAAAGGAGACAGAGGCTGTCAAAGATATGATGACGGGGATCATTGACCGTCTGCCTTATCCTGTGTTTCTCAAGGACGAGGCCGGTAACTATATCATCGTGAATAAGGCGGAAGCTGCACTTTATGGCTATCACGTGGATCAAATGTTAGGTGCTAGTGACGATCATTTTATTAAGGATCGCAAAGAACTGAATGCAATTAAGGCATCTGATCACCAGGTGTTGGAAAAAGGTGAACAGGTAAGGCTGCCCAAGCAAAGCATCACACTTCCCGATGGCAGCAAGAAAGTATTGCAGACCATCAAGCTTCCGTTCGACAATCAACTGAGTAAAAAGAGGAA
>JBNLGG010000101.1:0-10847 GCA_050305935.1 Cyclobacteriaceae bacterium
TCCTGTAATACCGATGTCCAAAGCGCAAATGAGTTTGTTAAATCTCTTAGAAAAGTTGGAGTTTTTATTTTCCGCTAATCTTTTTGCATAAAGCTTGCTCAATGAGGTTTCTCGGTATTCCTCGAGAAAAGGAAAAACCATCATGCCTTTTCCAAAAAACGAAAATGCAGGAAGCAAGGACTCTACATTATTTTCCGCTGCTTTAGAGAGGAATAGTTGATTAGGTAATAATAATTTTTCAATGGTTTTTTTTCCACCCTTATAAGATTCACCAAATTTTATTGAACTGCCATTCTTTCTGGTGTATAGAAGTGTCCGAATAGAGTTAGGGTAATGGTAAAGTTCTTCAAATTCAATTTTTTCCTCAGTGAACTCAATATGATAATAGTATTGGCTGCTCTCGTGAGAGAACTCTATTTCCATTGAAACAGGAGCTTTCGAATTTTGAATGTTTAGTTTGAATGGCTCATAAGGCGCAATTCTGTCATCAGGTTTAAAACTGGAAGATCTTCGAACTAAAAATTCAAGTGCTTTAAATGCTCGAAGGAGTCCACTCTTACCTGAAGCATTTGGGCCATAAATAACAGCTGATTTGATTAACGTATTATTTCCTCTCTGGAAGGTATTCGATTTTAAACCTCGAAGACTTGTCTTTGTTAACGAAAGTTCAACGTTATCACGAATTGACCTGAAGTTCTTTACACTAAAACGTATTAGCATTTTATTGTTTTTGTGCAAATATCGTTTTTAAACGATATACCAACAAGGATTAGGGGTTTAATTTGCGTTAATTATGTAAATATAATATCTAATACGGGTCGTAGTGTTGTCTTTTTCGCATAAGGCACAACGTTACGCATATGCCTAGTGGCGGATTGCGGGCGATTCAACTGTCAAACCGTGAATAAGTTTGAGCGGGCAAAAAGCCTTGCAAAGTACAGTAAAACCGCCATTAGGTATATGCGATGTTGAACCGAACACCTGCGGTGGAGGGTCAATTCAAACTTGTTAAATTTGTTAATGTTTCATTTAACAAATATACATTATGGATCAATTTAAAAAAGTGAGGACTTAGGGAGAGTACCCTTAAATCCCCAAGCCGAAGGGCTCATCCTTAAGCTGGCAGACTTTCTCTCCGCTAAAAACTATTCCCCGCGTACGGTGCGCAACTATACCTCGGAGATGCGCTACATCTTCTCCTATTACAACCACAAGGACCCTGCGCTGATCAACCAGGAGGATATCATTGCCTACATCAACTTTATAAAAAAGCAGTTTGCCTCCGGGTACGATAAATGCCGGATGGTAGCCCAGTCTTGCAGCTTCTTTTATAAAAACATCCTAAGGGTGCCTTTCGTGGTGCCAAGTGCTTTCTACCCCCGGCGGGAGTACAAGCTGCCCAATATCCTCAACCAGGAACAGATCAGGCACTTGCTCAACAGCACCCCAAACCTGAAGTACAAATGCATCCTGGGTATGTTCTATGGTACCGGCTTGCGCCTGGATGAGATGGTGCACCTGAAGATCAATAGTATCGACTCAAAAAAGCTGGAAGTAAAGGTGATTAAAGGCAAGGGCAACAAGGACCGCATCTCCATACTGCCGGAAAGCCTGCTTCCTGATCTGAGAAGCTATTACATGAAATTCCGCCCGAAAAATTTTCTCTTTGAAGGCCGTAGAGTCGGCAAGCCCATGGGCAATGGCTCCATGCAGGTCATCGTCCGCAATGCCATGTCTGCTGCCGGCTTTGAGAAGGGAATGTACTCGGCACATAGCCTGAGACATTCATTTGCTACCCACCTGCTGGATCAGGGCGTAGACCTGCATACCATCAAGGTACTTCTCGGGCACTCTAAAATCGAGACCACCATGGTTTACCTGCATCTACAGGAGTGCAAAAGGGCAGCCCTGGTATCCCCTTATGATCAACTAAATGCCCGGGGCGATGTCAACAACGATTAAGACAGGCTTCCAGGCATTGTTTGATCCCCATGACTTTGCCTGGAAAAACAGCTACACCAGGGCTGTAGCCGCCAAAATCCATTCCTGCCATACCGCTGCCCAGGGTTATCATTGCTATCAATGCAGCAATCGGGACTGTGGGCACATGCAGTTGCAATATCACAGTTGTGGCAACAGGCACTGCACCTTCTGTGGGACGCTTAAAAAAGACCAGTGGGTAGAAGACAGGGTGGACGACCTGCTGCCATGCCCTTATTATCATATGGTCTTTACCATCCCTCATGAGTGGAACACCGTGATGATGCAGGCGCCGGCCATCATGTACAAGATCCTCTTCGATGCTGCCTCAGGGTGCCTGTTAACCTTCGGTCAAAATAAAAAGTACCTGGGTGCCATACCGGGAATCACCAGTGTACTACATACCTGGGGTCAAACACTCGATTACCACGTGCACCTGCATTGCATTGTCAGTGGTGGCGGCATCAAAAGTGGACAGTGGGTAGCCCCCAAAAGAAACAATGGCAAATTCCTGTTTCCCCCGGAGGCAATGAAAGAGGTATATAAGGCTATTTTCCTCCGGTTGGTCCGAGAGCGAAGGCAGGACATACCTGTAGACCCTAAACAAATTGATCAGGCGATTGATGCTTCGGGAAAGAAAAAATGGAAGGTCTATGCCAAAGCCCCTTTTGGCGGGCCACAGCAGGTGGTCAGCTATCTTGGGCGCTATACCCACCGTACGGCCATCACCTACCACCGGATCCACTCGATTGATCGTGACAAGGTCACCTTCGGGTACCGGGACTACCGTGACAACCAAAGTAAGCTGATGACCCTGGGCAAACGGGAGTTCACCACCTCTACATTCACATGGTGGAATTGCCGTTCCCGGATAAGGCAGTGCCAAGCGCCGATAAACTGGGTGAATTGATGCCTTCTGCCGGTCATCTGGTACACATGCCTTCTCATATTTACATCCGGGTCGGTAGGTATGAAGATGCGGTTAAGGCCAATATTAATGCGATCGAAGCCGATGAAGATTATATATCGCAGTGTTATTCCCAGGGAATGTATCCCTTGGGGTATTATCCCCATAACATCCATTTCCTATGGTCGGCATCGAGTTTACTCGGTGACAGTGAAACGGCCATAGCCGCGGCCAAAAAAACCGCAGAAAAAGTTCCAATCGGTGAAATGACGACATTAACTTTTTTACAGGATTATGCCTCTACTCCCATGCAGGCCTATGTCCGATTTGGCAAGTGGAATGAGATACTGACAATTCCCTATCCGGGCGACGATTTTAAACACGTGAAACTGATCTGGCATTATGCACGGGGAATTGCATTTGTCAGAAAAGACAATCTAAAAGAAGCAAAAGAAGAATTGGATGCGCTTGCCAAAATGAAGGAAGATCCGGACCTGGAAAACCTGATTGCCAATTACACCAACCCCTCTTCAAAAATAGCCAAGGTAGCTTATGAGGTAGTAGCCGGGGAAATTGCTGCGGCAGAAGGTAATACCGAGAAAGCAATTGAACATTTGAAGAAAGGCGTCGAATATGAAGATGATTTGAACTACAGCGAGCCTGCTGCCTGGCACGTACCCGTGAGGCAAACCCTGGGTGAAGTATATATGAATGCGGGAAAATATATGGAAGCTGAAAAAGTATACATGGAAGACCTCAAAAAGCTGCGTCAAAACGGATGGTCATTGATGGGATTACATAACAGCTTAATCGCACAGGGAAAAACACAAAAAGCGAAAGATATTAAGAAGGAATATGAAATGGCGTGGAAATTATCCGATATCAAAATTGACAAGTCCATTTTGTAGTTGAATTCAGCCACCTGGAAATAGAAATAGTATCAGTGGTCGGTTGGGGTTGCGGGTTCAAGACGTTGCCAACGGTCGTAGACCTTGGCAATCGTTAAATCATTATAGCTGTGGGCTATCAATGGGACGGGTGAAAGGCTTCCCCGCCGTCATGTTACGGATCCCTCACCAGGTGCTCATGAATCTCAGTTTGTCCGATCCGCCTCGGCTTCACAGAAAAAAATTGGCACTATCACTTGAATTTTTTTTTAGTTATAGCCGATTTCACCCTCAATACAATGCGGCCATCTTTTCCATAAAAACATCCCGTTTTTTTGGTGAGATGCTGATCTGTGAATTGTCGTTCATGAGGATGTAGCCGCCTTCGCTTTTAACCAGGCTCTTTACTTCACGAAGGTTTATAACGTAGCTGTTGTGCACGCGCATGAAATGGTATTCTGTCAACATGCTTTCATACTCTTTGAGGTTTTTGCTCACCAGCAATTTTGAGCCGTCTTTCAGGTAAAACCGGGTGTATGAGCCACTTGCTTCACAGTAGCTGATCTCCCTGATATTGATAAACTCGATGCTCTCCTGGGTAGCCAGGCAGATCTTTCGCTCACCCTCAGGCTGCGCTTTTATGTTATTGAGCAATACCTCCAGTTTTTTTTGATTGCTGGCATCATCCTTCTTTTCTTTGGCCTTTTCGACCGCTACATTGAGCTCATAGATGTCAATAGGCTTCAACAGATAATCAAGGGAACTGAATTTGATCGCCTTGATGGCATAATGCTCAAATGCTGTTGTAAACACCACTTCGAAATGCAGATCGTTCAGGCGGTTCAGCACATCGAACCCCGTGCCCGTTTGTAGCTCGATGTCCAGGAATACCAGCTCGGGCCTTGTATTCGAAATAACCGAAATGGCTTCTTCTACAGATCCCGCCATCCCAACGATTTCAACATTGTTGCAAAATTCATTCAGCAGGTTTTTCAGCGTTTCCCGGCTGTGTTTTTCATCTTCTACAATTACTACACGTATCATTTTACAGTTCTTGTTTTGCAATGTTTATTTCTACTTTTGTGCCCATGGCTTTTCCGTTTTTATCTTTAAGATCGTTGTACCGAATGTCTGTTTTAACCCCGTAATTTCTTGCCAGCAGATCGAGCCGCTGCCTCGTTACTGAAATGCCCCTGGATCTGGATTTACCTGTTTTAGCTTTGTTGAGCTGTTCTGCGGCTTCGCGTCCAACACCATTGTCCGTTATGTTGCAAATAATTGACGGGCCATTCTCTTTGATATCGATAAATAACTTCCTCTCGCCCTGTTTTGGCGTCAATCCGTGTAAAATGGCATTTTCCACAAAAGGTTGTATGATCATGGTCGGTATTTCATGCGCCTCCGCATTCAGCTCATCGTCAAGGTTGATTTTATAGCTGAAATTTCTTTCAAACCGCAGCGCCTCAAGCTCAAGATATATTTTGATCAACTCAATCTCATCTTTCAGGACCATATTCACATTGACAGAAGTTTCAAGGATTTGCCTGAGCATATTTGAGAAATGAGAGAGGTAGTGGAGTGCAGAGACTCTGTCATTGATGGTAATAAAATGTTGAATTGAACTTAAAGCGTTAAAGATAAAGTGAGGGTTCATCTGCGCCCTGAGCATTCGCTTTTCCAACTGTAAATTAATATCCTCAATTTCTTTTTTCTGTTTCACGATTATATTGTTCTTAGCTTCCAGATCGTGGGAATATCGTCTCCGCTGTCGGTATTTTTGATAGTAAAGGGTACCTGCGGCAAACAGAAATACGCATGCAAACCCAAGTGTCCATTTCCACCTGTTTTCCAGCACAATCTTCTGGTTGAGAAATGCCAGGCGGATGTTTTGAGCTTCCAATTGTTTGTCTTTTTCATGAACCTCCAGCATTACTTGCTGGTTTTTGTAGCTCTTGGCTTTGGTTTCATTAAAAATACTATCTTTTAGGGCGTTGTAGTTTTTCTGATGTTCCAGGGCTTTCCATGGTCGACCGGCTTTTTCATATACAAAGGAAAGGAGTTCCTCGGCCTGGCTTCTAATATGGAAGCTGTTGATAGAGTCGGCTGTTATTTTGGACAGTTCAGCCAGGGCAATGCTTTGAGCATGATCTTTTTGTAGCGCTTTTATTTTTGCCAGAGTGGCCAATGCCGTACATTTTGCCTGTATAAGCTTATAATTTTCGGCATCCGTTAATGCAGGCCGTAAGTAACTTTCCGCCTTGTCATATTCACCTTTTTTATAATAGGTGTACCCGATATTTATTCTTGCATCTAAAGTGGTATATGGGTCATCGTTCTCTTTTAATGAGGCATTTAGAAACTGAAGCGCCCGATCATAATCTTCTTTTATCAAATAGGCAGCGCCGATATTGTTTTGGAGGCTGGCTATTTTTTTTTTGTCATTTTGCTTTTGGTACCAATTAAGAGACTTACTGTAGTAGTCCATGGCTTTGTCAGGCTCTTTCATCATATCAAACAATACCCCGAGGTTTTGACTTGTAGAAGCAGCACCTTCCTGGTTGTTAAGGGAGTCATTTAACGCCATGGATTTAATATAGTATGAAAGGCTGGTGGGGTATTCGCCCATCCGTTTGTATACAATGCCCAGGCTGCTATAGCTTATTTCCAAATCCTCCGGAAGTTTATTGTCTAATGCCGTTTGGGCTGCTTCATTGAAATACCGGATGGCATCTGCATATTTATCATACATGCCATAAGTGATGCCTATGCCATTAAGCGACCGGATCAGTTTATGAGTGGCTGATAATTTGCGACTTAATTCGATAGCCTGCTTAAAGTAAACCTCCGACTGATCAAAATCTTCGGTCCGAATCTTACGTGCCACAGTGATCAGCGTTTCCAGATAGGTAGTGTCTTTTGTTTTACTTCTGTTAAGTACCTGAACAAGACTGTCCAGCTCTTTGTTTTTGCGGTCTGCAGAACTATATGATTTTTGAAAAATGATAAAAAACAATGCCAAAAGGATGAGAAAGCGGAAAAGTGACAAGTTCATCTTATTCAATAACAGGTATAACAATATTGATCTTTTCAATATAAAAACTTTTATCAAAACTAAGACGGCGGGTGATATCCTTTTCGATGGCCAGGTTTCTCAACCGGTTGAGCAGGCTAACCTGCTCCTCCCATGATGCCATATTTTTGCGGTAGTTCACCAGCCGGCCCTCTTCATTGTTTTTAGACAATATGTGAAGTGCCGTAACGTAGAGCTTTTCACCTGAGCATTTGATCTTTATTTTTATCTTTCCGCGCGCCACATTGTCAAAAACAGATGTCTCCAGGATACTCTCCGTAAAGGAACCCAGGATCATGGAGGGCACCTTTTGAGATGCCTGGTGGTCATTTATAAGGGAGTGTATTTTAAAGTCAAACTTGTCAGTGTACCGCATTTTTTGCAGGGCAAGGTACCACTGCATAAGCTGCAATTCTCCTCCGATCGTCACTTCGTCTTTTTCAAAATGATTCAGGTAGTAGCGGATCAGTTTGCTAAATATGCTTAAGAAAGTTAAAGCAGACTTTTTATCTCCGATGGTGATGAAATATTGAATGGAACTGATGGCATTAAACAAAAAATGAGGATTTATTTGCGTTCTCAGGGCTTCGATCTTTAAAGTCAAAAGCTCCTTCTGAATATTTAGCAGGTGCCGTTCTTTTTCCTTGCTGATCCTTTCAGCCCTCACTTTGCTTATTTTGACTGAACAGATAGATGCAATGGCCTCCAGGATCTTTAAATGCTGATCATTAAAAAAATGCTTCTCTGAATGCTCGCAATCAATCACTCCAAATACCCTTCCTTCTATCACAATCGGCACCGTTATTTCCGAAAACCTTCTGACGTCATCCACAATATACCGGTTGTCTAGCGAGGTATCGCCTATCAATTCTGATCGGGCATTTTTGGCAGCGTTGCCTGTTATGCCCTGACCCATGAGGATCGTGATCGGATTGGCAATCTCAAATTGACGAGGGTTTTTGGGCCCATAGGCAGCCTTTTGGATGAGGACTCCATCAGATTCATCAACGAAATAAACCACACAATCTTCGAAGCCCAGGCTGGAGATACAATTTTTTGCCAGGTCCCAGGCAATCTCCTCCTCTGTATTCTGGCCAAAAATGGAATTGGCAAAATAGATCAGGATATCCTGGAATTCGCTGTTGGTGTAGGTTGTGTTCATTCTGTTTAAGTAATTAATGCGAAGGATTATCAGATTGCTTTACATGGCAAAGGTGGTTTGGTCGAAGTGAAAAAAGATGCTGTTGAATAGCGGGAAGTTGATGTTGTTTTTAATATGTTCCCACTATTCAACAGCGTTTAAGGCTCGATACTATGGTATGAAAGTTTGGCCTACCTTTGTATTAAAGGTTCCTCCATCCTTTAAGGTTTTTCCGTTTCGCCCTGATATTGTCTCCAGGTAAGCATCGTAACCCTCAAGATGGTCAAAATTTTGTGCCTGAAAGTTTACGTTGCCATCTGTAAATACGAGGTTTGAGCTGCTGAACTTGGGAAAAGCGCTGGTTAATTCCATCGCTATAACCGGAAACTCAAGGTCATCGTCAGATGAATGCGAGATCCATTGAAGTGTAAACCCATTGTTTTCGACATAATAGTTGCCAATCAGGAGGTCGTAAGAATCGCCCGAAACTGTGAGATCAATATTATTGAGAGCATTGCCATTCAATGTGAAATTGATATTGGGTTTTACCGGGTCGGTGATGATATCAAAATAGTATTCATTGATATAGCTTTTTCCATCGGCGTAAAACAGGCCCAACCAATTTGAGTAGTGATCAAATGCTGTTTCATTATCAGGTGTATGGTAAGACACCTCATATCCCGCCAGTTCGCCCGATTTATAGTTGCTGAACAACCTGACCGCAGGTGCATCGGCTTCTGTGCTTGTATGCCCGTTCACATACATGCTAAATACGGCGAGGTTGTCTGCAATTTTCAATGTATGTTCTCCCATTTCAAAACCCGTGGCGGAAAGGGAAGTGGCTTCATTGCCGTCGGTCAGGGTGATCATTTTATAAAGGCCTTGGCTTTCGGTACGGAGATAAACATAAGAGAGGTCAAGGTTTTCATATACATTGGCATTGTAGATTTTGTCAGTTTTGAGTGTGCCACTACCGGAATAAATGCCAAATGTATAATAATTATGGTCGGGTATGTCTGTAAAAGTCATGTCCGTTTTGCCAATGACTGCACCCCTGAGATCATCATTAACTGGTGCGAATTTGCCTGGAGTAATATCGGCATAAGAGGTAATCTGGCCGGCAACGCCATTGGCTTTTACAAAATGAACGTCAAATTCTGCATCGTCAAAATCATCTGGTCTTACTACCGTGGATTTGTAGGGTAAAGTTTCTATCTGTTCAAAGTACAATACCTCCCTGCTTTTGCTGGTAATGTAGGTGAAATACTTGTAGTCTGGCGACATAGCCAGGTAGCCTTCATAAAGATCGTAATCGATCAATGTGTTCATAACTTCCACCGTTTTAAGGGTTTCTGTAGTGGCTTCCAGGTCGTCGGTTGCAACTGCCTTCAGTTCTACCTCGCCGTCTTGAAAATCTTTGGTGTTCCAGGAGAATTCATACGGGGCTTCGGCGTCGCTTCCAATCCATTGACCGTCTGCGTAGAGTTCTACAGATGCAATACTTCCATCGGCATCCGTAGCATTTACAACAACCTTTACCTCATTCCACAGCGTTTCAGAAACGCTTTCAATATTGATAGAGGCGCTGGGTTCTTTGTTTACAGGAATTGGGTCGTCTGACTTTTTACAGGATATCACAAACAATAATATACCTGCTGCTAAAAAATTAATCTTGTTCATATTGCTTTGAGTTTAAATTCTGACGCAATAAAATGGGTAAATCAATTTCCAGCCTTGATGAATTGATGGATGATGTATTCGAATTGATGGATAGGGATTTTGGGTTAATAGAGGCAATAACTGAATATTGAGCATTGCTCATTGGTTATTGAACATTTAACCATTTTGTGTTTCCGGAATGTTCAACGCTCAACTTTCAACTTTCAATATTCAATTTATGAGGTGCCATTTGGCTAATGGCTTCTTCTATTATTTTTTTGCCGTACCCTACCTTTCGCGACAATTGCAATTAGTTCTTCGGTTTCGTTAATAGCGTCAGTGAGGTTATGCTCCAGTTTGATCATCGCTTTTTTCGATCAAAAAATTTTGTATTGAACGTTTGAGCTGCCGAATTACCAATCTTAAAACATATTCAAGCTTTTTTTGATGTTTTATTTGTGGCGTGATCCAAATTGAACATCGAGCATTGCTCATTGGGTATTGAACATTTAACCATTTTGTGTTTCCGGAATGTTCAACGCTCAACTTTCAACTTTCGATAATCAATTTTCAATTAAGTGCCCAGCCTTGCATCCCGTCAATTGAGAGCCACCTTCCGTCAATCCCGATCCCGCATCTAACAATTTGCCAGCACCAGGTTCGCTGAGGCTCACTACTTTAGAGCTTTTAATAATAGCAACAAATTGAACAATCATGAAAAAATTATCAATTATGAAACAGTTAGTATTAGCTATAGTGCTTGGCTTAAGCATATCATTGATGGGCTGTGAAGGCGACCCCGGACCTGAAGGGCCTCAGGGAGAACAAGGCGAGCAGGGAGAACCCGGCCTGGATGGAAAAGACGGAATAGACGGTGAGGATGGACTGGATGGCGCGAATGGAACAGACGGAGCAGATGGGACGGATTCTCCTAATAAAACATTCTATTTTCAACATGGCTTTAAAGGCTATACCGGGGCCATAGACACCTACATCAATTCCGACAATCAGACAACCAACTATGGTAGTGAGAAATCCATGTGGATTGGTTACTCAAGTGATCCGGAAATATACCTGGATCCGGTAATCCGTTTTGACAATATTGATGAATCCATGCTTCCCTATCTTGACAATCCTGATACGGAGGGTAGTGCCGATGATTTTTATATCAATGAAGCCGTACTGTACTTGTACTGCGATAAT
>JBNLGG010000102.1:0-10133 GCA_050305935.1 Cyclobacteriaceae bacterium
GCAACAACAAAAAGCTGCACAATCAGGAATTGAAAGACGGTCAACGATCTGCGAAGATTCAATCCTCCTACAGTTCGTGGAAGGATCAGATTTTTAATGGCTGATATGGGTTTAAAAGAGGACAAAACAAATGCGGGATAAATGGCCGCCAGACAAACGGTCAAACACCCGATAAGCACTACTAAACCAACGTCGCTCCACTCGAAGGATAGCTGAAGATTAATGATCGATAGGTATTCATTGAGTTGGTGAAGTGAAAAATGCACCATTCCTGCTGATAAACTGAGGGCTATCATTACGATGATGACATTCTCGAAAGTGAACTGTTTGATCAATTCTAACCGGGTACTTCCAACGGTTTTTCGGATGCCCACTTCCTTTGCCCGGGTTGCGGACTTTGCGGTGGTGAGATTCACAAAATTGGCGATGCCGATGATCAGGATAAATATTGCCACGATAAGAGCAGTTCGCAGAAGGTATTGAGGCATCGTATATCCGCCTGGGCTGCTGCCATAGAGTGTTTCAATATGGGCTTCTGAAAGAGGTTGAAGTTCATACGTAATTCGACTGTCGTCTTCCGGTTTGAGGTACTTCTTCTTCCATCCTGCAATTTTGGATTGTACGTCACTTTTTTTGCTTTCTTCCGGTAACACAAGAAAAGTAGTACCCTGGTAATTGCCAGACCAGTTATTTACACGGTATTGATTGTGCTTTTTAAAAAACTCGTAGGAAACAAGCATGCTAAAGCGCAGGTTGATATTTGCCGGAGGGTTTTTGACAACGCCCGCGATGGTAAGAGGATCCTTTCCATTCAACATGATGGTCTTTCCAAGAATTGAGGGGCTTGCAGACATGTCCTTCCCAAAAACCTTCTCTACGACCTCTTCCGTCAAAATAATCGCGTCCGGATCGTTCAAAGAGCTTGAGGGGCTGCCCTGAATCCATATGAAATCAAACACTTTTGGGTAATTGGAATCCACAAACAAAACGTAGTTTTGTTCGAAACGAAAAACATTTCCATTGTCCTTTTCGAAGCTAAACATGCGGTTGACGGGTCCCGCGGATTGCGTCACTAGCTCAATCTCGGGGAAATCATTTCTTAACGCTTCCGCCAACGGATAGGCTGTGGTATTCCAATGGAGCGTTTGCTCAGGCCTTTTCGTGTGCTGTACCACCCGATAGGTTCGGTCTGAAAGCCTGTGGAACCCATCGAAACTGTATTCATACCTTACAAAAATGGTAATCACGATGCAGCAGGTAATCCCAATGGCTAGCCCTAGGATGTTAATCAAAGAATTAACCTTGTTGTTGGTAATATTTCTCCAGGCAATGGTTAGGTAGTTTTTGAGCATAGGCTTAACGGTTGACAGTTATCCGTTGTCGGTTCGATTGTAGAATGAACATTTAAATATTGTGCCTGAAAGCTAATCAATTTATTTTCAGGGATTTAAAAATAGAAAAGGAAAGGTGTTGTAAAAAAGATTGACAGCGCTTTGTATAGAATGTGTACAATCTGCGAAAGTCAAGAGAGAACACGAATAGAATAGGTATAAGAACAATACTGGAGGTTTACCATGATTCAATTTTATTACCCGGGGAAAAATGCCAAAAAAAATTATTTGAAATATAATTAGTCCAGGAAAGAAACTAATCCCGAAGGGATGACATTACTCTAACCAATCGGTAAAAAATTAAACCCAACCCCGAAGGGGTGATATTATTTTGATATTGTACACATCTACTGGCAGGTGTACTTTCAATCGATCAAACCTGTCTTTTTCAGTAGCTTGAGTATCTGGTCTTTGGTCACGTTGTCGACTTGGTTTTTGTCATAAATGGAAACCAGATAAACTACCTCCCGGACAACTTTCACGTAGGATATGATCCTTGCACCCCCGGATTTGCCTTTTCCTTTGGATTTGATAGCTAGGCGTATTTTGTAAATGCCATGACCAAGGTCAGTACCAATTGTGGGGTTGTTTTCCAGTTCTTTGCCAAGAGAGTAAAGTTCGACTTTTAAAGAGGGGTACTTCTTGATGAGCTTCCTGGCTTCCTTTTCGAAATTAGGGATGGCCTCAACCTTATAGCTCATCAAGGAAATTTTTCAAAGGGCGGGATTTTAGTTTACCCTCTTGTACCAGTTTTACTTCTTTGAATCCCTGCTCAAGATCGCTTAATACATCTTCGTCAGCGCTTACAGGTTCTTCTTTCACTTTTTCTAACCCAAGGTTTTTGACCAGTTCAAGGAAAAAGGAGTATTTGTTGTCTGGGATATTTAAAGTGATCTGTTTCATGGAATCTAAGTAATAGACAAATATAACAACACCATGTGAAGTAAAAAAGTTGTATCTACTTTGCATAAAGTCGTCCGGGCAGACATGTTATCTCCCCAACATATCATCCACTCCCTACTCATACCTCAGCGACCTCGTCGGATTGGTCAGAGCGGCTTTTATAGATTGAAAGCTAACGGTCAGCAAGCTAATCATGCATATTGCTGCCGCCGGAATCAATAACACCCATCCGTCAATCTGTATCCTGGTGGCATAGTTTTCCAGCCACTTTTGTATGACAAAGTAAGCAATGGGCAAGCCCACAAGACAGGCTGTCAACACTAACACCAGCGTTTCTTTTGACAGTAATAAAACAATGCTACCTGCCGATGCCCCTGAGACTTTTCGTACACCGATTTCCTTTGTGCGCTGCGCCGTGGTATAGATAGAAAGTCCGAATATACCCAGGCATGCAATGAAGATAGCCAGTCCGGAAAATAGCCCGAACAGGGCATTGAATTGCTGCTCGGCTTTGTACTGACGATTGAAGAACTCATCCAGGAAGAAATATTCGTACGGGCTTCCGGGGAACAGGCTTTCATATTCAGCCTTAATTTCTTCCATTGTGTTATTCAATTGGCTTGTTTCCAGTTTAACCGTATAATAATTGAATGCCTGACCGCAATTGAAAAGGATGGGAGGGATGGCTGTTTTTAAGCTTTCATGGTGGAAGTCCTTCACCACGCCAATAATGTGACCATCGTTTAGCTTCTGGCCAATAGCATCAGACTCATTTTCAAAGCCCAGAAGATGAATGGCTGATTCATTAATGATCCAGTTGTTCTGATCGGCTTCTTCTTTGGTGAAGAGCCGCCCCGCAATAAGTGGAATATTGTATTGTGAAAAGTATTCAGGAGCAACGGCCAGCATCGAGAAGACGCCCGAGGTTTGTTCTCCATTCAGTGTGACATTGTCATCATACCAATAGATTTCCTGACCCGGGACCACATTCGATCCGGCAACATTCCTGACATGTGCCAATGTGTTTATCCTTTCCTGAAATCCTGTGAAATTGGTTCCATATCCATAGTTAAAGTCCTTGGGTGATTTGACAACGAGGATTTGTTCCGGGTCAAAGCCAAGCGATTGCTGTTGCATAAAATTTACCTGCTTTTTCGCCGTCATCGTGATGGCTATCAAAACCAATGCAATGGCAAACTGGGTAGTGACCAATGACTTTCGTAAGAGAAGCCCGGATTTACTTTTTGCGAAATTCCCTTTTAGGACTTTGGCCGGTTCATAGCCGGAAAGGACAAAGGCAGGATAAAACCCACTTAAAATGACCAGAAGAGATATGAACACGGCAAATCCTATCCATAATTCAGGGTGATAGCTTGCAATGAAAATAAGCCTGATATCAAACAGATTGGATACATAAGGATTTATCAAATAAAGCAGGGTAAAAGCCAATAAGAAAGCCAGGCCATTCACCAACAGGGCTTCACTGAAAACCTGGAAGATCAGATGTTTGCGATGGGCTCCCGATATTTTCCTCACACCCATTTCTTTTGCTCGATCCAAAGATTTGACTGTCGTTAGATTGATAGAGTTTACATAGGCGATAATGAGAATAAGGATGCCTACGATCGCCAGAAAATAAACGTAGATTGACTTTCCGTTCTCGGAAATTTCAAATTGCAGGTCTGAATGCAGGTGAATGTCGGTGACAGGCTGTAGACCATACAGCCAATCCAGATTCTGAGCAGCCAATTGTTCATTGAATTGATGAACGATGGCTGGAAATCTTGCTTCCAGCGCAGCGGGATCTATTTTGTCCTGAAGCTGAACATAGGTATAAGTCTCATTCCATTGCCAGGATTCATCAAACTGATGACCCACAAACTCAAAAAGGGTAGGGTAGGAGACTAAAACCCCGGGCTTCAGGTGGGTGTTTTCAGGGAAGTCTGCAATAATCCCGGTCACTTTAAATGGTATGGATGTACCATCAAAGTTTTTTGCATTGATGACGATACTTTCACCTATCGGATCTTTGTCTTTAAATAGTGTCTTTGCCGTACTTTCTGTGATGACAATGCAAAACGGTTCGTTAAAAACCTCCTGTTTATTTCCGCGAATAAGTTCATATGAGAAAACATCAAAGAAAGCGGAATCTGCCAGAAAGATATCGGATTCGCCGGTAAATTGGTTTTCATACGTAAGGACTCCATCTGGTCCCAGAATAACCATCCGGGTGTAATTTTCAATTCCGGGAAGTTCTTTTTGAAATGCTGAAGCAACGGCAGGTGATACCCGGGCACTTTGGGTTTCGTTCCTGCCATTCTTAATGATGTTTAGATGTACCCGATAGATATTGTCCTTGTGCTCATGGAATTGATCATAGCTTAATTCGTAGCTGACGTACTTTAAAATTAGAACACAAGCTGCAATACCTAGTGCTAGTCCAGCAATATTGATCAGGGAGAATACCTTGTTGGTTATAATGTTTCTCCAGGCGAATTTGAGGTAGTTCTTCATCATAATTATTCGGTTCTTAGAGACTTAACCGGATTGGCTAAAGCCGACTTAATGCTATTGAAGCTGATGGTGAGAAAGGCAATGAGCAAGGTGATCACCCCAGCCAATGCGTATATCCACCAACCAATCTGAACCTGATAAGCAAATCCCTCCAACCAGCTATCCATCAGATAATAGCCCAGCGGGAAAGCGATGATAAACGAAATGAAAACGAGCTTGATAAAATCCTTGGAAAGCATTGATACGATCTGGAATACGGTCGATCCCAATACTTTTCTAATACCGATCTCTTTTACCCGCTGTTCTGTGGTAAAAGTGACCAACCCAAACAAACCCAAACAAGCCACAAAAATGGTGATCAAGGCAAAAATCCTGAGAAGCGTTCCCATGGTTAGGTCTGACAAATAGGTCTGATGATAAGCATCGTCCAATAACAAATAATTAAATGGTTCGTCAATGCTCATCTGATTCCAGAGTATGCCCATGTCAGAAATAAGTCCGGGCATATCCTGTGTATTGGCACGGATGATCAGACCCGAACTGGGCCTCATCAGTAACATCAATGGCTCGATCTGCTGATGCAAAGATCTGAAGTGAAAATCTTTCACCACACCGATAATGGTAAGGGATTCCCTACCGCCTTCATTGTCTATTGCCCTGGTAAGTACTTTTCCAATGACATCCTCTCCGAGTCCAAAAGTCTTTACAGCGGTTTCATTAATTATTATATTGTTGGATTCTGTGCCAAAGTCTTTAGAGAAGTTTCTTCCTTTCACCAGCTCCATTCCCATCGTCGGCAGGTATTGCTCATCGATATCATAATAAAGTGTGCGTCTAAAGTCATCTGAATTTTCATTCGGGTACACGCCAGACATGGAGATATTCGTTGGGCCGGCAGGAACAAATCCTGACATGGTTATGTTTTCAATCCTTGGATCATTCAATAACTGGTCTTTGAATACGGTTTCTTTGTCACCCAAAAACCTGGAATCCCTAATGACTAGTATTTGCGATTGGTCATAACCCAGATTTTTATGTTGAATAAAGGACATTTGCTGATCCACTACGAGTGTACCAATGATGAGGCATACGGAAACGACAAATTGAAATACCACCAAGCCACTTCTAATCCCCAGCTTGTTCCCAATGTCAGAAAATTTACTGCTCAACGCCGACAAGGGATTAAATGAGGAAAGCACAAAAGCCGGATAAGTTCCCGCCAAAAGACTGATGAAAATTCCCAATATTAGTAGCACAAATAAGACGGATGGGTTCAGAAGGAAACCGGCTTGCAAGGACTTGCCGGATAAACTATTGAATAGCGGGAGGGTAACTAATACCAATGTTAATCCAATGAGCATTGCAATAATAGTAGCGATCATTGACTCCGATAAAAACTGGCCGATCAATTGTTTTCTTTTTGATCCCAATACTTTCTTAATACCTACTTCTTTGCCTCTTTTTGAAGCACCAGCAGTTGATAGGTTCATGAAATTGATGCAGGCTATCAGCAGCATAAATAGCGCAATGGCACTAAAAATATAGACCGATTTTATGTCCCCTCCCTGCTCCAGTTCCGTTGCACTGGAAAAGTCAGAAAAGAGATGAATGTCAGTCAGTGGCTGTAGGAATAATCCAATATCATTTCCATGTTCCCTAAATTCCGCAAATGACATGCCCAGCGCCTTTTGCAATTGTTCGAACATGTTCTTCTCCACAACCTGGGGCAGTTTGGCTTCTAATATTTTATAGTCAAAACCTTTCCGAAGTACCAGGTAGCAGAAGAAATATGATTCCATCCAACTATGACTTTGTGCTTGTGCCATTCCCGACATGGAAGCGAGCTGGTCAAAATGAAAATGTGAATTATCCGGAATATTCTTGATAACACCGGTCACCCGATACTCGCCACCCATGTTGTCAATAGTCAATACTTTGCCCATGGGTTCCTGCTCACCAAAGTAGACCTTCGCCTGATCCTCCGTCAACACAATGGTATTGGGTTCTTGCAATGCAGTCGAAGGATCACCTTTAATAAATGGCAGCGTAAAAACATCGAAGAAATTAGGATCTACAAATGCAGACCTGTTTTCCCTGTATCTTTTATTTCCATAAATGACCAATTGATTGCCAAAATTTCGCAACCGGGTTGCCTGTTCTACTTCAGGAAAATCATTCAATAATGTTTCCGCCACAGGTGCCATCACGACGGCTTCTTTTATGGATTCACCATTTACCTTTCCTTTTAACACCACACGTACGATCTGATCCGCTTTTTCATTATACCGATCATAGCTCAGTTCATCAATCACAAAAAGCATAATGACCAGGCAGGCAGCGATACCGATAGCCAATCCTGTGGTATTGATAGCGAATAAGCCTTTGTTTTTAAGGAGACTTCTCCATGCGATTTTTAAGTAGTTTTTTAGCATACTAGTTTTGCATTATTCATATCTCAACGCTTCGACCGGGTTCCTCGTCGCTGCTTTCCAACTTTGCCAGCTTACCGTTAGTAAAGCAATCATCATCGCCAATGCTCCCGCCAGCGCAAATATCCACCAACTCAATTCGGTTTTGTAGGCGAAGTTTTCGAGCCATTTGTTCATAAATAAAAAAGCAATCGGAGTAGCGATCACAAAAGCAATAGCCACCCATTTGACCAGGTCTTTGTTTAGCAACGTCAGCACTTCAAATATTTTGGCGCCATTAACTTTCCGAATTCCGATTTCCTTCACCCTATT
The DNA here is from genome assembly GCA_050305935.1 of Cyclobacteriaceae bacterium. GTDB lineage: Bacteria > Bacteroidota > Bacteroidia > Cytophagales > Cyclobacteriaceae > CAJXNP01. The sequence continues at coordinate 7,550 of JBNLGG010000102.1, forward strand.
TTGAGTGGTAAATGCCGTCAATCCAAAAAGACCAATACAAGAGATTAAAATGGCTAACAGGCTAAAGTATTGGAAAATAGATTTTAAGCGATCTTCGCTCTCATATTGTTTATGGAATGATTCATCCAAAAATTCATACTGAAAAGGATATTCAGGTAGAATCTCATTCCAGGTATTTTCAATCGATGCAAGTGAACCCCTGACATCTTCAGGTTTGACGCGAATGAAAATTTGGGACAGGGGAATTGGCCGTCGCATGGTGATTACAAGTGGGGCCACCTCATTGTGCAATGTCGAAAAGTTAAAGTCTTTTACAACACCGATTATTTTTCCTTCGGCTTGCCACATTGAAAACAATTTCCCGATGGGTGAATTCATTTTCATGAGATCGACAGCAGCTTCATTAACAATGTAGTTTTCCTGGTCGGTTCTGAAATCCCTGGTGAAGGTCCGTCCTTCAACCAATTCAATTTCAAATGTTTCCAGGAAGTCATAATCCATGACCAGGTACCGCATGTTTGTATATTGATCCGGTCCGCCTCCTTCCCAATAAACAGGATTGTTGGAGGAGATGTCATTTGGGCTGTTTGAGCTGGCTGTAACATGCGTAACATTTGGGTCTTGAAGCAATTCATTCTTAAATACCTCATATCTGTTTCTTGAGTCATTATTGAGGGAAATGGAAATAACCTGTCCACGGTTAAAGCCCAGATTTTTACTTTGTATGAAGTCAATCTGCCGGGCCATCGTAATGGTGACAACAATGAGGGTGATTGAAATCGAAAATTGTAACACTACCAGGGACCAGTGAGTTCCTATCTTTTTTATCTGTGGTGAAAAAGCATTTTTTAGAACCCGTACGGGACGCAATGCAGTAAATTTCAATATGGGATAACTGCAAGAAAGGAATGCCGTGATGAAAATAATTGACGCCGAACCCAGAATAAGAAGGGGGTTATATAAATCAAGCCTTATTTGTTTATCGGCGATAGAATTAAATGATGGTAATAGTACTTTTACGATTGTCAATGCCAACAGAAAAGCCGTCAGGGATAGTATCAGGGTTTCCCCGAAAAAGTGCCATATAATATGTCTTTTATTAGCTCCAAGAACTTTCCTCATACCTATTTCTTTTGGTCGGGCCGATGCTTTGGCCGTCACAAGGTTGATGAAATTGATACTAGCAATAATCAATACAAGAAGCGCAATGGCAGAGAAAATGTAAACATACTGTGATGTCCCATTGTTATACAATCCGCGCAATCGCAACTGGGAAAATGGGAAAAGATCAACAACGACGTCATTGAAGTCGGTACGTGCGTCATATTTTTTTGTGGTTCCAGAAATTTTTGCCTGAAGATTATCGAGGTTGGTGTTTTCTTTGACCAAGACAAAGGCAGGTGCTTCATAAGACCAGGTTGCCAGTCGATCTTCACCCAGATTATTAATGGGAACCAGCATATCAAATCCGATGGATGAATTGTCCGGATATTTTTTTACCACTCCAGTTACAGTTAAGTTTAGTTCATGATCGACTTGTAAATTTTTTCCCATTGGGTTTTGGTTGGGAAAGTACTTTAAGGCTGCCTTTTCCGATATCACAACAGATTGCTTATCAATCAGTGCTGATTCAAGATCGCCCTGTTCCAGGGGAAAGGAAAACATTTCAAGAAAGTCCGGATCGACAAATGCAATCGATTCATAGAAACGCTCTTCCTCGTATTTAACCAATAATTTCTGCCCGTAAACTCTCGTGGACTTTTCAATTTCCGGAAAGTCTTTCTTTAAAATAGGAGATAAAGCCCACGGACTGGCAGACCACAAGCCATTTTCCATGTGATTTATGACTATATGTATACGGTCTTTTTTTTGATGAAATCCGTCAAAATTCAACTCGTCTTGTATCCAAAGCCATATAAAAAGGCTACAGCACATTCCCAATGCCAGACCGGAAATATTGATGAGCGAATATTGTTTATGCTTTGTCAGGCTTCTTATGGCAATTTTTAAGTAGTTTTTGATCATGATTATTCGGTTCTTATTGACTTAACAGGATTAACCAATGCTGCTTTAATAGACTGAAAGCTTACCGTCAGAAGGGTTAATAATAAACATCCCATACCCGATAGGGCGATCATCCACCAGCTAAAATTAATGTGATAGGCAAACTCTGACAGCCATTCGCGAATGAGAAACCAGGTGATGGGAGTGGCGATCATCAGGCCTTTCCCCATCAATTTGACAAAATCGGATGACAGTAATTGCACGATGCCCATGACATTTGAACCCAACACCATCCGGATTCCAATTTCTTTTGTCCGGCTTTTCGCCACAAAAGCGCTCATAGCAAATAGTCCCATGAATGCCAGGAAGACGATGACTCCTGAAAAGAATATTAACAGATTAAAGCGTAACAGATCAACTTCGATGAATCGATTAAATTTATCTCCCAGGATATTGAACTCCATGGGTGTTTCCGGATCGAAGCTGTCGTTCACGCTTTTAAGATCCGCAATTGTTTTTTCCCAATCGGATGTGTTGATTTTCAGCACATAATAGTCAATGGAGTGAATGGGGTTGTTCC
>JBNLGG010000103.1:0-10002 GCA_050305935.1 Cyclobacteriaceae bacterium
AATTAATCCTGTTTTCTGTCTCCACGATCATCTGCTGGATGTCGTACTGGATGCTCTTGGTACTTAATACCTGCGCCTCAAAGCGCTTTACCGCCAGTTCAGTCACCCGTGCCGATTCTTTCTGGAGCTTCACGATATCAAGCACATCACTTTGGATGGCAATGTTTCGTTTGGCGATTGCCAGCTGATTATCCAGCGCCAGCAGCTCGTAGTAAGAATTGGCGATTTCCGCAATCAGGTTAGTTACCATGAAATTCTTACCCTCGACAGATGACAGGTACCTGGTCAATGCAGATTTCTTTGCATTGCGCAGTTTCTTCCACACGTCCAGCTCCCAGGTAGCAAAGGCACCCACCATGTAATCTCCCAATGGTTCGGGGAATTCCCTGCCCGGCTCGATTTCCAGATTTGACTCCACGGCACCATTCCTCGTATAGCGGCCTACCTTCTCGGTACCAGCACCAGCCCTCACCCCAACAAAGGGCAGGTACTCTCCCTTTTTCTCTCTTACCTCATTGCGGGCAATTTCAATCTCCTGCAGGACAATGTTCAACTCCTGGTTGTTATGTAGAGCTGTATCAATTAAGGCCGCCAGGTAAGGGTCATTGAAATACTCCTTCCAATCGATGCTCGCCACATTGGTGGTATCCTGGGAGTCATTATAACTCCCGGGCACCGTGTTGTCCTCCTTTTTGGTATACAGTGAGGGTGTACATGCCGAAAACATCACCGACAATATGGCAACACCCACTACACCAACTATGATCCTTCTATTCATGCTAGTCATTTTCTTCTTGTGTTTTGGAATGCACATGTTCTTCAGACAGTGGTCGGGTATACTCGTCTTTGATCAACTGACGACCTTCTGCCATTTTTGCAAATATGTAGTAGAGGCCAGGGATGATGAGCACTCCCAGGATCGTTCCCAGAAGCATTCCTCCCAGTGCGGAAGAACCGATAGTCCTGTTACCGATGGCACCCGCTCCCGTAGCGATCACCAATGGGATCAAACCAGCCACAAAAGCAAAGGAAGTCATCAAGATAGGACGAAACCTGACTTTTGCTCCTTCTACAGCCGCCTCAAATATGGTAGCACCATGCCGGTGCTTCTGGACGGCAAATTCCACGATCAATACCGCGTTCTTACCCAGCAAACCTACGAGCATGATGAGCCCGATCTGTGCATAAATATCATTATCAAGTCCCATGAGCTTTAACAGCAGGAACGACCCAAATACCCCGACCGGCAGGGAAAAGATCACCGCCAAAGGCAATAGGAAGCTTTCGTACTGTGCTGCCAGTACCAGGTAAACAAATACCAATACAATGATGAAAATATAAATGGCTTCATTGCCACTTTTGGACTCATCATAGGAAAGGCCTTCCCAGGCAATGTCATAGCCCTTTGGTAGCGTTTCCTTGGCAACTTCACGAATAGCCTGAATCGCGTCGGCTGTGGTATATCCCTTTGCCGGAAGTCCCCGTATGGCAGCCGAATTGTACATGTTAAAACGTGTCACCTCATTAGGCCCCTGCTTCTTTTCGAGCTTCATGAATGCTGAATACGGCACCATTTCACCAGATTCATTTTTCACAAACAGGTTTAACACATCAGAGGGCAGCCTTCTGAATTCAGGAGCCGACTGGACATACACTTTGAAAAACCGTCCAAACCGGATGAATCCCTGCTCATAGGTACTTCCGATCATGATGTTGAGGTTTTCCATGGCATCACCTATCGACACCCCTTTTTGCATGGCAAGCTCATTGTCAATGATCAATTCGTACTGAGGATAATTCGCCGCGAAAAATGTGAACAATCCGGTCAGCTCTTCACGTTTTCGAAGATTGTCCAGAAATTGCTGGTTTGTCCGGTCGAACTCCGCATAATCCGTATTGGTGTTTTTATCCAAAAGCCTCAAAGAAAACCCTCCTGAAGAACCGAATCCCGGAACTGCAGGTGGTTCAAAAAATTCTACGATGGCTCCAAGGTCTTTTGACTCTTCTTCGAGTTCCTCCATGATTTCCTTCACCGAATGCTTACGCTCCGACCAGTTTTTCAAGTTGATCAAACAAGTTCCTGCATTGGAACCCCTACCTTCTGTCATGATCTCATATCCCGCCAGCGAAGACACCGATTCCACTCCTTCAACTTCTTCACATATTTTTTGAAGCTTTTGTGAAATCTGGTTGGTTCGCTCCAGGGTAGCACCCGGAGGTGTCTGGATAATCGCATATATCGTTCCCTGGTCTTCTCCAGGAATGAAACCTGAAGGCAGCACCTGGCTCTCCACATATATACCTGCGCAAAACGCCAGCAATATTCCAAAGGTCAGCAGCCTCCTGTTGACAATCAATCTTAAAATCCCTGTATATCTACCCGTAACTCTTTCGAACCAATTGTTGAAACCGTCCAGCGCTTTGGTTAAGATTCCTGTTTTCTTGGGTTTGCCATGATTATTTTTCAAAATAATGGCACACAACACCGGAGTCAGCGTAAGCGCCACAACTCCTGAGAGGACGATGGACGTCGCCATGGTGATGGAAAACTGTCGATAGAACACCCCAACCGGGCCTGTCATAAATACCAGGGGTACGAACACCGCCGTCATTACCAGTGTAATGGCGATGATAGCTCCGCTAATCTCATGTAATACTTCTTCCGTTGCCGCGTAGGGGGAAAGGTTCTTTTCTTCCATCTTAGCGTGGACGGCCTCCACCACCACAATCGCGTTGTCCACCACAATACCAATCGCAAGTACCAATGCAAACAGTGTGATCAGGTTGATCGAAAGTCCAAAGAATTGCATGAAAAAGAAGGCCCCAATCAGCGAAACGGGAACCGCCAGTGTTGGAATCAAGGTGGAACGCCAGTCCCCCAAAAATAGGAACACCACAACCGCCACTAAAATGAAGGCCTCACCAAGGGTGTGTAGTACCTTTTCGATAGACGCATCCAGGAACTGGGAAACGTCATAGCTGATCTTATAGTCAACTCCCGGAGGGAAGCTTCCTTTCATTTCTTCGAGCAGGCCTTTCACCTCTTTGATTACCTCGCTCGCATTACTACCATAGTTCTGTTTCAGTACTATCGCCGCAGATGGATGACCATCCAGGTTAGAATAAATATCAAAAAACTCGCTACCCAATTCAACAGTGGCAATGTCTTTCAGCCGAATACTCTCACCTTCAGGATTTGCCCGGATGATAATTCCTTCGTATTCCTCCGGCTGATTATATCTTCCCTTATAGGTCAATACATATTCCATGGACTGTGCTTCAATACCCGAGCTTTGCCCTATCCTACCGGGCCGGCCAATGATACTTTGCTCGCCCATGGCTTCCATTACGTCTTCCACCGAAATGCTATAAGCCCTCATCCTGTCAGGATTTAGCCATACACGCATCGCGTACCTCCGGCTTCCCAGGATCTGCGCCCTGGCAACCCCCTTGATCCGCTGGATTTCAGGGATCATAGAGACAGTGGCATAGTTGTACAGGAACTTTTCGTCCGTATGTTCATCGTGACTATACAGGTTGACATACATCAACATACTGGGCTGGATGGGCGAGATAATCACCCCTTCCTTCTGCACCAATTCGGGAAGCAGCGGCATAACCTGGTCTACCCTGGTTTTCACCTGAATAACGGCCTGGTTAGGATCAGTACCCGGTTCAAAAATCACGTTGATAGTTGCCTCACCGGCACTCGTGGCGTCCGTCGCCATGTATCTCATTCCGGGAACACCGTTGATTGAGTTTTCCAGCGTAATAAGTGTGGATTTGATCAGTACATCAGCACTAGAACCAGGGTAAGCAATAAAAATACTTACCGTAGTGGGAGCAATCTGCGGGAACTGCGAAATGGGCAATTGCTTAATCGCCAGCATCCCCGTAAAAATGAAAACGACCGAAATCACAATGGCAAGAACCGGTCTGTGAATAATATTGTTAAACATCTTTTTTAGCTTTTAAAAAACCAACATTACTCAGCATACAATTCCAAATGCGACAGCGCCTCTACCGGCTCGACGAATTCGTAATGGATCTCATCATTTTCCCTTACAAGTCGCAATCCCTCAAGCAGCACCTTGTCAGATTCTTCGAGACCACCCTGAATAATGTAGATGTGTGGCAATTCAGCAGCGATATCGACTTTCCTGGTACGAACCCTGCTTTCTTCGTCGATGACAAAGACATATTTCTTATCCAGTATTTCAAAAGTGGATTTCTGTGGTATGAGCAATGCGCCCTGGTATGGCGTGTTAATCAGGATATTACCCGTCTGACCGTGACGTAACAGTCCGGTAGGGTTAGGGAAAGTCGCTCTAAATGCGATGTTACCGGTTTCATTATTAAACTCACTTTCAATCGTTTCCACGATTCCGGATTGGCTAAACAGCTTACCATTCGCCATCACTAAATTGACTTTTAACGGGCTGTCATTCTTAATGCTTGTCTGATACTCAAGGTATTCTGCCTCTGGCACATTAAAATACACCCACATTTTGCTGTTGTCAGACAAAGTGGTGAGCAATTCGCCTTCATCCACGAGGCTTCCGTTTCGCACATGAAGGCGATCCATGATACCGTCAAACGGTGCCCTGATCTCCGTAAAAGAGAGGTGAACTTGTGCCAATGCCAACTCGGCCTTTGCCTTATCAAACTTGGCCTTCGCCAGGGCAAGCTCATTAGGCGCCACGATGTTGCTGTCAGCCAGCCTTTTTGTGTTTTGATATTCAATTTCCGCGAAATTAACTTCAGCCTGCGCTTTTTGCCTTTCTGCCTCATAAAGAGTAGGCATGATCTTGAACATCAATTGCCCTTTCTTTACCGATTGTCCTTCATCCACATAAATCTTTTGAAGGTATCCCCGCTCCTGGGCTCGCAGTTCGATATGCTGTATGGAGTGGATCTGGCAAACATATTCCTTGGTGGTCGTAGTATCCATTCTTGCAGGACTTGTAACCAAAAATTTTGTTTCCTCTTCCTTCTTTTCCTTCTTAGGGCTACAGCCAGTGTGATACAAGATGGCACACACGCCGATCAACATGAGAATTTTTTTCATTATTAAGATTATTTAAAACTTGCTTTCAGTTAAACTTTTGGAGGTATTGAAAAATGATGATGTACAGCCTGATGCACGCGATGCGTGTAGGATGCATTAATTAAAATTGGATTGTTCAGGCAGGTATCTACCTGAAAAAGAAATGTATCATATTCTGAAGACTTCGATCAGAATATATTTTTTAACGGAGTTTTTTGAGTAGAGAAGCTTACTTAATTGTATAGACTTCTGAATGTTTTGGAATAACTGTGCGAAGGATTCTGCATTGTATAAAGTAGCAAAATGACTGCCGGTGAAGGTATAAATCTTATGGGAGGATTCATCTTCATCCTCTTCCTCATTTTCTACCAGTGATCTTTCTATGCTTACTCTTTCCTTATTAGTGTTTGGGAGATAAGGAGAAACAAGCGATTTGTTGCTATCAAAATTAACAGATGTGTCGGCGATTTCCGTGAGGTCAAATGACAGGATTTCCAGGCTTGCAGGAGCAACTGTTGATTGTAATAAGCTGTACCCACAAAGCAGGATGATAACAAATGAAACGAAAAACTTTGTTGCCGATTTTATCATTTGGGATACAAAGCTATATGAAGAAGATTTGTCAAACAAGTTTTAAATATTAAAATTTGTTAAGATACTTGTAATGATTAGGGCAAAACCTTGACAAAAATGAAAAGAAAGTATCAAATTTTGTATTAACAACATCGACGATTTTTTGGAAGATGGGCAATGGTGACTTGATATTTTTTTCTCGGAAGGAGCCTGAAATCATTTACATACATGACCCTGATAATATTGCCCCTAACTACCATGGCTGCATTTTAGTTTCTACCGTACAAATTTTGCTCTATTACATTTCAACTTAATGCTTGTACATTTACATTTGCAAAATCAATGAAACACCTCCTTTCCATATTGCTCCTGTCTATTTTCCTTTTGCCTATGCTGGTAAAACTGGAAATACTGTTGAACTTTAAGATCAACCAGGACTTTATCTCCGAAGCGTGGTGTATCAACAAGGAGGAACCCATGACCATGTGTTATGGAAAATGTTTCCTGGCAAATAAATTGAAAATGGCGGAGGAGCAGGAACAAAAAGACCTTCCGAATTCTGTAAATCAGAAATTGGAGATATTAATTTGTCGCTTCACCGAATCCATCCACGTGGGTACTCCTTCCATAACAGAAAACATTTCAAATTCTGAGTACATTCCTATTCTATATCAATTCTCCTATCTCAAGGGCATATTTCACCCCCCAAAAAAAAACTCTGTTGACCTAGTGTAATGAACACTAATGCTACTTTGTCACATTTAATCCTTACCGCGGTGGCTTGCCTACCTGGCGGTAGACAGGTGTCTTCGGACTATCCGGTTCGTGAGGACACAGAACCGGGACGTAAAAGGTAGCATGGCAAAGCAGGATTAAAAAGGCGCTTAATTATTCGAGCCACCACTTCTGTCATTTCATTAAAAGAAGCTTTCAAAGCAAATAGTGATGGCACGTATCAGTTTGCGTATTAACAAATCATTACACTGGTTATTCATCTATTCAATCCCGCAATTCATTTTTCGATAAAATGGAGTTGCCTGTATTGCCCTCTCCTGTCTATCAAGAGAAAGGGTCATTTTTCACTATTTATGATAAATCAACATGAGTTTTAAACATATTCTTATCCTGTTTTTCTGCTTTACCTCAAGCAGATCATTTGGACAAACCCTGCATCAGATTAAATTGCTCGATGCAGATGATACACAAGCCATTATCGGGGCAAAATTTTCATATGGAGATCAGCAAGGGTTATCCGATGAGAATGGGGTAATCACTTTTCAAAGTTCCGGGGAAGATACCATGACTATTTCTCACCTGAGCTATGGTACCTGGAAATGGGATCATCAAAAATTAAAGCAGGTGGTAGAAAGACAGGTCTTCTATTGTCAATCTGTCTCTGTTCATTTATATCCCGTGACCATTATCGCTGTTAAATATCAGGATCACCGGCCTGATCAACTGGTCGCCATCGATCATCAGGACCGCATGGAGCATGATGCTGCAGCCATTCTCAACCAGACACCAGCTTTCACCAGCATAAGAAAAAGTGGTGCTTATGGATTTGAACCGGTTTTTCGCGGGTACAAATATGACCAGCTCAACATCGTATTAAATGGGGCGCAGGGTGCCACTGCCGCCTGCCCAAACCGAATGGATCCACCTACCAGCCAGATGGCTCCCAATATGATGGATCGCATAGAGATACTGAAAGGACCTCATGCCTTGCGGTATGGTACCGGAGTAGGCGCCACCATTAATTTCATTCCATCTAAACTGCGTTACACCCATGAACCGAATCTGTATGGGAGGATATCAGGAGGATACGAAGGCAACGGAAATGTATATCGCACAGAAGGACAGATAGGAGTCAGCAACAATAGCTATGACCTAAGCTTTTTTGGATCGTGGTCTACTGGGTCGGATTATAAAACCGGAGATGATAAACCTGTCGAGGCAGATTTTACCCGTGGAAGCTTTGGGACAAACCTGGGCCTGAAACTATCCAATAGACAGCAATTACGCGTGTCTGCCATCTACAATATGGCGAGGGACGTAGACTTCCCTGCCCTTCCGATGGACTTGCGAAAGGACGATACATGGCTGGTAAATGCCCATCACGATATTCAAATCAACCGGGGCAGCCTGGAAAGCTGGAATACAACTGTATTTGGTTCCTTTGTAGATCACCTGATGGATAACCTGCTAAAGCCCCTTGATCCCAGGATGATGAATGCCAGCACAGCCGCTCAGACCTATCATCATGGAGGTAGAACAGAAGGTACCTGGCAATTCGCCAGTAGCAAGTTTTACGGGGGAATGGATCTGAGAATAGAAGGCGCCAAAGGAATCCGCGAAAGGACCTTTCTAATGGGACCCAAAGCCGGAAACACTGTTGAGGACAATGCCTGGCAAAATGGAAGGATCACCAAGACCGGATTATTTGGGGAATACCATTTAACTGCCAACAGACTCCACTATTTGTTTTCAGGCCGGTTAGAGCTGAACAATGCCAATGTATCCGATCCGGGAGAAAAATTCCTACAGGTAAACCCAAAAACTGAAAAAAATCAATTAAACCCCAGTTTCAGTATTGGTGCCCAAAAAACCATGGCGAAACATTGGACTACAGGGATCTGGCTGGGAAGGGCCCAACGGAGCGGAAGCCTGACAGAACGATACATCAACTATTTCCCGGTTGGGCAAGATCCATACGAAATGCTTGGTAATCCGCTGCTTTCACCGGAAGTAAATAACCAGATGGACGTAACATTGGAATGGAAAACACAAAGATCTGCCATTAATATCGATGTATTTGGCTCCTATCTGCAAAATTACATCTCCTCCGTAATCGACACTTCGCTTTCACCGGTGCTTCCGACAAGCCCGGGCGTTCGTCAATATGTAAATATTGATAAGGCGTTGAAAACCGGTTTTGAACTAAGCTGGACACAACGGCTACCGTTGAATTTACACCAGCAAATTGCTGTTGCCTACACCTATGCCCAGGATTTAGAACTCGACGAACCCCTTCCGGAAATTTCACCGATGGATGTTCGATATGTATTGAGTGGCAATCATTTGAAAGGTAAACTTATTCCGGAAATTGCTTTTCGGTATGTGATGGAACAATCCAGGATTTCAGAGGAGTTTGGCGAAACAGCTACTCCCTCCTTTGCCCTTCTGGATGTCAAGGTCAGGTATAATATCACCAATGACTTTCGAGTCAATGCCGGAATTAATAACCTGCTTGACAAAAACTATTATGAGCACCTGAATAGATCTTTGCGTGGCACACAGGATCCAATCTATGCTCCCGGAAGGAATGCTTTTATCAATATGAGTTTTAATTTCTGATAAGACAAGAAGCCTCACTGGTTAAATTAAGCCAGTGAGGTTTTCATTCTTTTACTTCCTTCGATAAACAAGTCCACCCCTTTCTATTTGTACCTGTCAAATTCACATTTTTAGAGCCAAGGCATTCACCTGGCTGTTCGACATCTGAAATGTCGAACAATGATCGTAGGGTTTGTAGTCCGATGTACCCACAAACCAGTGTAGTTTAATTCCAAATAATGGTAAAGGATAATCAATTTTAGTCGATTTTAGGAAGATAGAGATGTTTAATACGGATTCAAATCCTATGATACCACTTAGGAATTACAAATTCCTAAGAATTCCTAAGAGCCGGACATGAGCCGGATATTATGACTTTCTACCCTTGGGTTCGGGTAAATATTGACCCTGGCGTTCGTTTGCTGCTTTTTTGTTTCTACCATTTCAAATTTCCTTTTCACTACAACATCACCCATTTAATTCATTCAAGGTTGTGGTGCCTTGGTTCTATTTTTTTTAACTTGACAGAACCTGAAACAACTCATATATGAATTGCGAACATTGCTGTGGAGCCGATAGACTATTTGACCTGAAAGGAGCAAAAAAGGAATTGAAAAAATATGTCAAATCAGGGCCTTCCAGGGTAACTAAAAAACTGATTCAGGCACTGTCGGTATTTGACAAAAAAGATAAAACACTGCTTGATGTAGGTGGCGGCATTGGAGCCATTGCCTGGCATTTTCATAACCAGGGCGCCAGTTCTACGACGGATGTAGATGCGTCTTCCGGGTATTTACAGATAGCCGGTGAATATGCCAGCTCAAAGGGTTGGGAATCAACATCATTCTTCAGGCAAGGCGATTTTACCGATGTAGCCGATGACCTTGATACATTTGACTTTGTCACAATGGATAAGGTAGTGTGCTGCTACCCCGATTACGAATTGATACTGAAAAATGCCCTTCAAAAGAGCCGGAAGGTAATAGCACTCACTTTTCCCCTGGGAGGGCCGATTGCCAAATTGTTCCGGTGGATGGGAAGTCTTTATT
>JBNLGG010000104.1:0-9779 GCA_050305935.1 Cyclobacteriaceae bacterium
AAAAGAAAGCCTTCGGGAGATTTCTGGCATAGAAGTGGTGGGAGAGGCCGCTAATGGCTTTGATGCCCTGAAGCTCATCTCCGAAAAGAAACCACAGTTACTTTTCCTTGACGTACAGATGCCAAAATTAACAGGCTTTGAGATGCTGGAACTACTGGATGAAAAGCCGGAAATCATCTTTACCACAGCTTTTGACCAATATGCCCTGGATGCGTTTGAGCTGAATGCCGTCGACTATTTATTGAAACCCTTCACGTCTAAACGACTCCACCAAGCAATAAAAAGAGCGGAGGAGCGCTTGAGCAGCGGCGAGACCAGCCACAAGGCCCCGGCGCTACAGGAAAAGCTGGAGGAAGCGGAAGGTTATATTGACAGGATTGTCGTTAAAACCGGCAAAAAGATCAGGATCATTCCTGTAGAGGAAATCAAATACCTGGAAGCAGACGACGACTATGTGGCCGTCCATCTGGAAAAAGAAAAGCACCTGAAGCAAAAGACGATGAAGTTTTATGAATCGCGACTAGACCCGAAAGATTTTGTCCGCATTCATCGGTCCTACATCGTGCGGATCCAGTTTGTGGATTCCATCGAGCTCTATGAAAAGGAATCCTACATCGTCAAGCTAAAAGACGGTAAGACCCTGCCGGTGAGCAAGAGCGGCTATGTGAAGTTAAGGGATAGTTTGAGGTTTTAGAAGAGGGATGTTAGATATGAGATGTGAGTATTGAGATGCTAGATTCAACGGCTTACGTTTGGCTATTTGCAGTTGTAAATAGCTGCTGTTATGTACGGTTTTTATGTGTCGTATTCCCCATTCCAAGGCCAACTAAAAGAAATATTTGAGCTTGGTTCTAAGTCCACAGTTTTAAATTCTTTGTTTGGTACAAGTCCGAAAACATGTCCGTCAATGATTGACTGAAAGGGTTTTACTTTTATGTCCTTGTATACAACTGTTCCCAGTTCTTTTATAAATTCTTCAAGTTTATTTCTTGTAAATGAGTCATTCGTTTCTGATGTTGTCCCGGCACACCAATGCTTTGTCATTAAATGATTTCCGTCCTTGTCAAAAATGTACAGTACAACATATTCCACTCGACTCTTTGTCCAATCGTCTGATTGCGGTACTCCATCGGGGAAAATAAACGTCTCATATCCAAAAAATTGTCTGCCGTCACAAACCTGTCCGATGTAGTGTGTATGATAGTCTTCCTCTCGCTTTAACTTAATTCTCTTGGGAATTCCTTTGGTTAACCAATGAAACATATCTGTCTGAATAAAAATTGAGCTCAACGGTTAGTATAAACCGTGTTTTAATACGGTTTAGGTTGTGTGACATTCTAATTATGGCTGTTTGTTTATGAATAGTTTCCAATCGTCCCAAAAGATACTGAGATTTTTATTAGCATCTTTCATATAATTAATATCGTCCTCACCAAGATACATTTTCATCGCCTCAAAATGTGTGAATCCATCAGCGCATTTTTCTTTTGGATGCTGTGTTGTGTTGGCGATATCGAAAAGAACTGTCTTTATACCATTTTCGGGAGTAACCGCCAAATAAAAATGACCATCATTCTCATCACCTTCCCTGATGTATAGCTCAATTTCCAACCATTCCCCAAATGGTACAGGAAAAGTGCCAGCTGTTTCTCCCCATACTTCATGCCATTTTCGGGTTTTAAAATAATCCGACTTCACTCTAAAGGTTAATGGGTTGCCTGCCCCCTCTTCTTTAAACAAATTTACCGAAACCCTAAACGGATATCTTTCCTTTGTCCATGCTCCATTATTCCAAAATTCGAAAAGGGTGAACCAATAAAGCCGATCTGCTCTATTTTGAAATTGAATCAAATCAGGATGTAACTTGAGTTTTACTGTTTGATAAATCTCTTTGATGCAGTTATTGTCGTGAACTGCCAATTGAATTCGCCCCTTATAATTTGAGCCTTCCTTTATGTGGGGTTCGAATATCTGAAATTTCAACACATTGTTCCCTACACTGTCAGGATCATCTACAATAGACGCCTTACGTTGGTGGTCATCACCATCTTCATAACTAATTTCAACAAAGCCAATTTTCAAGTTGGCTTTAAAATCTGCCCAGGAACTGGCGGTTGAATAATTAGGATCGGTACCGGATAAGTTATCGTTTTCGTAGTCTCCGCTAGTGATGGTAGTTCCCTCAAAGCCTGTCTGAAACAGGAGTTCTTCACTTTGTGTACCACAATCGACCCCGCAATTGATACTTATCTTTTTGCAAGATATCAAGGTTGCAAGGCCAATACATAAGATTAGATTTAGTTTAATATTAAAATTATTCATGATCTTTACCAGTCATTCGCACCACAAACATAAGGAAACCACAGTGCCTCTCCTCATAAAAGCACTACACCAGAAAGGAAAATAATTATTTAGTCCCCATAACAGCACCGCTACCGGAGGTTGAGTCCAGTCCCGATGCAATATATCCGGACTACCATAAACCGACGTCTCACTTCGCATCATTGTAGCTCAATTGATGTAGCCAGTTTTCTTTGTTAAGTCGATTTATACAGCACTTGTTCCGCGTTTAAAATGTTGGATTATTGTTTCCTATCGTTCCACCTGTTACCAACATCAAAAACCTTGAAAAGAAATCAATGGGCTGAATGGCGTCCCAATGCTCTGCCAATTGACCATTTTTTAATCGAAATGTATCGGTAATGATGAATCCTTTTTTCTCATTTCCCCGGTGTTTTGCTTTCATGGTAGTATGACTGTGCAATATGACAAATTCCCCATCAGCATAAATTCGTTTTACATCAAATGAATATTCAGGGAACCTCTTGACCATATTTTTGACATAGCCGATAAGTCCGGAAATTTCATTCGGGATAGCCCTATTATGTTGTGTGTAGGAGCCACCTCCATACTTTTTGCTGGTATATTCGAAATCATGCTCGTTCATTAACCGCTGAAAGAAGTCCACCACTATCGCCACATTTTCTTTTTCCTGCTGTTCCCAATGCTCTTGCATATGTTTGTTAAGTTCAATTTGAGGAGTTTGCTTTCCGTTTTTCATAATGCTATTTATTTAATATTGATTGCTTGTGTTCATTATATTTATTGATAATCAGCTTATAAGCTTCTTCTTTGTTCTTTTCGGCTTTTTCCAGGTCTTTATCTAAATTCAGATCAGGATTAAATTCCTGGATGTTGTATTTACTCCATAAGGTCAATTCCATCAGGACAGGTGTAAGTGCCAGCCCTTTTTCAGTTAATGTATAGATGTTCGTTTTCTGATTTGTTGGAAGTTTCACCTTATCTATGATTCCGTAGTTCTCTAGCATTTTCAACCGGGTCGATAAGATGTTGGTTGCTATGGACTCTGTACTATCAACAAAGTCTTTAAAGGTGCTTTTGCCCTCAAAGAGCATTTGCTTAATCACAACCAAAGACCATTTATCTCCTATTATGTCCAAAGCGGAGGTGATAGGGCATTTGCATCGGAAATCATTTTTCATAATTAGCTTATTAATTACTTGCAAAACAAAAGTAATAATAATATTTTTGCTTGCAAAATAAAAGTAATAAAAATGAAAAAAGTATTATTGACAGGTATTTCAGGGTTTATTGGAGAGCATTGTGCGGTAGAGTTATTAAGGAATGGTTACGCTGTTCGCGGTTCACTTAGAAGCATGTCCAAAGCGGATAATGTTATCAACTCTATTAGCAAGCATATTGATCCTAAGGGAAATTTAGAATTCTGTGAGCTGGACTTATTAAATGATCATGGCTGGGATGATGCAGTGGCGGGCTGTGATTTTGTGATGCATGTAGCATCTCCATTTTTTTCAAAAGTGCCAAAAGATGAAAACGAATTAATAAAACCAGCAGTTGAAGGAACACTACGAGCTTTAAGAGCTGCTCACAAAGCAGGTATAAAGCGCGTGGTTTTGACTTCATCGATGGTGGCTATGCTTGGCGATGTAACAGGCGATAACAACATTGACCAAAACAGTTGGACACGGGTAAACGCAAAGAATGCCACGGCCTACTTAAAAAGTAAAACACTGGCAGAAAAAAGTGCCTGGGAATTTGTGAAAGACAAAGACATGGAATTGGTCACCATACATCCGGGCCCAGTATATGGCCCAACACTTTCCGGTAATTTGTCAGGAGAGTCCATGACTTTAATTAAACGAGTTTTAACAGGTGAATTAAAGCAAATGATTCATGCAAGCATTAATATGTCTGATGTTAGAGATGTGGCTAAACTTCATGTCATGGCGCTCGAGAATGAGCAGGCAGGAGGTAAGCGATTCATTGTTGCTTCTGACGTAGCGCATTCCTATGAAGAAATATCAACACTTCTTAAATCGAATGGCTATGAAAAAGTAAGTACAAAAGTAGCGCCTAATTTCATGGTTAAGATTTTGGCCAACTTTAATGATGAAATGAAAGGATTGATGCCGTATGTGGGAAAAAAATACGAGGCGAGTATAAGTGATACAAAAGATGTTTTTGATTGGAAGCCTATTCCTTTCAAAAAGATGATTTTGGATACGGCTGAAACTGTAAGCGAAATTTTGAGTGCTTAAACCAATATTGGCCTATGCGTAAACACATCAAACTCCTGTAGTATTCGGAAAGCTTTACCGAAAGCAGGGGATGGTATGGCCGGATTTTACCCAAATGCTATGAAACCATGTTGTAGCTGTCCGGGCATGGAAATATTTGAAATACCCAACAGTCATTCGCACCACCAACTTAAGGAAACCACAGTGCGTCTCTTCATAAAAGCACTACACCAGCAGGGCAAATGCATTTACCGTCATTCCAGAATGGCGAAGTTGCTTTTTTAAATGCGTTTGCCCTGGCTAAGTATTATATTAAATGCTGCAATTACCTTTTTCATATATTTTTGCCAGTTTGCTTTTTCGGCTCGTTCCACGATGACTGACAACACCCAACAAAAATGAGTATGCCTCCCGGTTGCCAGAAGCAAGTTGGGTTCCAGTTCGCATACTCATTTTTATCATTTGTTCTATAGTTGATGTACTTCTACCCCAATGCTCTGAGGTCCGCTGAAGTTGCTAAATTCAGTAGGCGAACTGACAACGATTAGTTCGTTTCCCTTTCTAAATAAGAAAACAGGATATCCCTTAGTTTCTATTTCACCTGTTTTATCAAGGCTCTGAGAATCATAAATGTAAATAGCCTTTTGCGTTCGCAAACCGGCATATATAGAGGTTGCTGTTGAATTAAATTCAAAATCTGAAAAAGAGCTTGATCCACGCGGTAATGATCCAATATATGTCATCGAAGAATTTGCATTGTAAATAGCTCCCTCAGACGAGGTAACCAAGAAATTATTTAGAGGTGCTACCTTGAATATATCTGGATCTAATGGATGATCACCATGATATTTGTCATTAGTGTGTTGTAAGAAATTGCCAGAAGCATCAAATAGATAATAGTCCATATCTATCGGGCTAATGCTCGTACTGATTTCGATTATTTCGTTTCCGCTCGGAAGTAACCTCAGTCTAGCGTCATTAAAATCTCCACCACCATCTACAAAAGACAAACTTGTTCTGTTGAAAACTCTAAGAGGATCCTCCCACCAGGGAGACGGAGAAACGGAAGTATACAGTAATCCTGATCCATCGCTTATGACGCATTCCACTGGAACTCCAACATTTATACTTTCTTTCAAACTGAAGTTGGCTAAGTCATAGATGTATAACCAACCGTCAGAGTTTGGGATATACAGTTCATCACCGTACCCATTGTCGCCTACATGAAAGTATCCAATATTTCCATCAAAAGATGATTCCTTGGTAATGGATAGGTTCTCGTAGTCAATGCCTATTATTTGATTACCAGAACGGAAGTAAATAATTGAACCAGTCAGCAGCATTTCAGCCTGTTCCGGATTGATTTTAAATAATGGAATTCCTTTTGCTCCTGCTACATTACTCTTGCTTGAATACCCTTCATTGTTGAAGGATTTAATATAGTAGAATACAGAATCAGCAAAAGGAACCAGGTTATCAGTAAAACTGGATTCGCTACCTGATAATGTGGCGATACTGGTTGCTGAGTTATTTTTGTCAGTAGATCTAAAAACCTCTAAACTGCTCACATCGTTTGCAGGAGCATTCCAGTTAATTGTAACATTAAACTCAGAGTCTTGAGTTAAGTTTATGCTTAGACTTTTTGGTGAAAGTGTATTTATTAACACAGAATCAGAAGAGGAGATACCCAGTTGATTGGTTACCGTTAGTTTCACATAGTGTTCGGCGTTCGTTAATGTAGATGTTTTCAAAGATATTTTTCCATCAGCAGATAACGAACCACCAGCCAGCACACCATCCACATTACTTGTCCATTCAAAGTTTAGATCTTCGATGTTAGTATTATTATCATGTACATTAGCGAGGAATTCAATTTCTTCGTTATCGGCAAATCCTTGATTAAACTCCGGAGATATGATGTCAACGTAAGGTTGGATGAAAACACCCTGAACCAGGTCAACGTCAATTCGCTGCAAGTCGTTTTTTAATTCAACAGTACTTTTTCCACTACCATAAGACCTGACGTATGCATACACATCATACTTACCAGATGCGATGTCTTCGAATTCTACTTGCCCAAAGGCATCAGTAGTTAATTCGTAGGTGAAAGGATCTGTTATTACAGTTACACCCGCTCCAACCGGGTCGTTGTTATTTAATACAGTAGCAACAATAGTACTGTTTCCGTTTAACAATTCCTCATTTGGAGTGGGGTCGTCTTCCTTCCCGCAAGAGGTAATGATGTTTAAAATCAAGAAACCAAAAAAATAGTTTTTTCATATTATTTTATTATTTGTTCATTTTATCAATGCTGTTGTACTTCGGTTTTATATGCCAGCATTTTGTATTGCTCTTTTTAATGTGTCGGTTAAATTTGATGGACTTACTTGAGTCAGTTTTAAAGATTCGCACCCGTTAAAAATCGCGAACTGTCTTATTGATTCTACAAAAAGTTGCGACCATAACTCAACGTTAATTTTTCGATTTTCAATGTGCAAAAGTATGATCTCAAATTGTTTTCTTTTGCGATGCGACTTGCAATCCGCTCTTCCTACAAATGTATCACCAAATAAGATTGGTAAACAGAAGTAACCGTATTTTCTATTCTCTTTAGGTGTGTAACATTCAAGGCGAAAATCGAAGTCGAATAATAGTTTGATGCGTTCACGATGAATGATTGAATTGTCAAATGGTGATAGGATCCGGAGGTTGGAACGGCTTTTTCTGGCTGCCTTTACCATTAAATCACTTTGTATGAAGACAGAAGGCAAGCCTTTAATATTGACTTTTTGTATTGTGCCTTCGTGAAGCATTGATTCTAACACATCGGCGACATTTTTTCTCAATATTTCTCCGGTTTTAAGGTGTGTGATTTGCTTTATTGTAGTGAATCCATAAGCCCGTAGATATGTCTTTGCTAAATATTCAGCAAATTCCATCGGACTTGGTTCTGTCAAGTCAATGGTTTCAGGTAATACTCTTTCAGCAATATCATATGTTTTCTGCATGCCATGACGGTCGCAGATCATTAAATCTCCTTGCATAAAAAGTCTCTCAAGAGCCAACTTGGTGGGTTTCCAACTCCACCAACTTCCTTTTTTTTTACTTTCACTTTCAAAATCTCTTGCCTTTTTGGGGCCTTCTGAGCGGATTGTATCCATTACATATTGCATGACTTTTGGGTCTGCATTGTAGTAGGATGATCCATTTCGTTTGATATCCAGCATTTGAGGCAGGGCGTAGCGAAAATCTTTCATAGGAAGATATGAAGCAGCGTGAAACCAATACTCAAAGACCTTGCGCTCTTTTACCAATTCATTTAAATGCTCCTTTTTATAGCCTGGAATCCTTGTCCAAAGCGTATGATGGTGTGCCCGTTCAACGATCGACAACGTGTCTATCTGTAAATATCCTAGATGTTCCAATGCGTTAAGCACCGCATTTTTCCCTTTTCCGAATGACGATGCTCGCAGTAGTCCCTGACAGTCTAATGTTATGCGTTGTAATTGTTGTATGGTCAAAGTGTTCAGATATTGAAATATAAGTTTCTACTTCGTTGTTGTCCCCATCATAATTTTTTTTCCATGAACTGAAACATCCCTACGGTAGGCTCTTTTTTGTTGACTGTTGTTATGTGCGATTTCAGTGACTAAATAATTTTAAGATCCAATCAGAAAACACCCCGTCTTTATTTAAATAAATAAGTGTCAGTGCAATGGTATCGTAAAAACCATGAACCAGGGCTCCAACAACTAAATTATTCCTGTTAAAGTAATAAACCATGGAAAAATAAAATCCACCTAAAAAAACAGCTATTACTCCTGCCGGTCCCTGATAGGAATGGGTAAACCCAAAGTAGGCGGATATGATAAAAGCAGCCATTAGCCAACTTACATTTGAACCACCAAACAACTTGGCGAACCCCTGCATATAATATCCCCTGAACAACAATTCTTCACCAAACGCAGCAAATGTCCAAACTATAAACAGGATGAAAAGATAATTGCCAATATCGCCTCTCACATCATCTACCGAACTAAGGTCGAGCGCCCCAAATTGCTGTTGAAGAATTGGCTCAATAATGTTTAAACCAATGAAAATAGGTATGGTGAGTAAAAGTCCCTTTACTATTGTTTTTCGATTTATTTTTTGTCCAAAGCCAAAAATACCCCAGTCCCATTTGTTTTGCCAGACAAGGAAAATGACCACTCCCAATCCAAAGAAATAACCAAAATTACGGTCGGATAAATGCAGTAAAGTGGCTAGTGCAAACACAATAATTACTGAATAGGGCTTTGAAAGGAAACGGAAGATTTTGTTTTTCATTAGAATACCAGGTTGAAAATTAGTCGGTTTATTTGCTTTTCAAATAGCATTACAATGGTCAAGTATGAGCGTATGCGGGTTTTGAAACAATTCCTTGTCACCCGAAAAAAAGTTTTTAGAAGCAAAAGCGCCCAATTCCAGCCGTTTGCCCGCATTACGCTTAGGCTGTGTTCCCACACGTTTACATTTTTTCCAGGTTGTCTTTCACTTTTGTTCTTGCTTATAGTCTGTCGTCCCGTATCACTTCAAATTGTCCGGGCGATACCTTTATTGGATGCGGAAAGCCTTTTCCCAAGGTCTTCATTTGGTCCTCGCTAAGCCCGTCTTCATTGTTAAAACCACTATCTACCACAGCCTCAAACGATTCATAAGAGTCCCATACGACCACATTTACGAAATTGAATATATTCTTTTCAGGATTGATTGTGCGATAAAAGGTCGAACTCACAAAACCGGGTTTCTTCTTAAAATATTCCACATATACATCTCTTACTTCAATCGCTTTATCTTCAAAGCCTTCAGGCACTTCTATGGAATTGATAACGTGTATTTGTTTTTTACTCATATTTAGTTTCAAATGTATCCAGTACCTCGTAGTTGTTCATGGTGAGCGTTTGGGGGTCAAGATATTTTGCAAAAGCAAGGGCATCATCATCCTGCATAAAGGTTGCCTGTACATGCTCTACATCCTCTTTGCTTTCCCACTGGAAAATATCCATATAACCCTCTTTGGTCTTGAGAAATTGGCGGCTGATGAGCCCTTTACATCGCGCGCAGTAATTTTTATTAAATGTTTCAGATGCTTGCAGCAGTTCCTCGTGTGAAACTCCTTCTGCTGGTTTGTAGGTGGTAATTTCGATTATCATGATTTATTTTATTTTTCAACAAGTTGTT
>JBNLGG010000105.1:0-9560 GCA_050305935.1 Cyclobacteriaceae bacterium
TGGAGGAGGAGGCAATAGCCACAATGCCGGTGGAGCCGGCGGCGGGAATTATTCCGAAGGTGGAGCTGGCGGCCCCGGATGGGAGAATTGCACTCCTTCCGCTGGTGGACTCGGTGGTATAGCCCTGAGTTCCTATATCTCTTCGTCCAGAATATTTATGGGCGGTGGTGGTGGTGCCGGAGAAGGTAATAACTTTTACAATTCACCAGGTGGAAACGGTGGCGGAATTATACTGCTGGCTGCCAGCACGTTGCAGACCACTTCCGGTTGTTCGGGAGTTTCTATTTCTGCGAATGGTGATAATTCTCCCGATCCGGGAGGGAATGACGGAGCGGGAGGCGCAGGAGGCGGAGGTACTATTGTTCTGCAAATACCAAATTACAATGTAAATGCTTCTTGCCAATTGACTGTAGAAGCCAATGGCGGCGATGGGGGAAACGTCGATGACAAAGGTACCGGGACACATGGTGGTGGAGGTGGTGGTGGAATGGGTGTGGTGATCTATTCTATTCCCGTTCCCTCAACGAACATTGTAACCAATACAGATCCGGGCATTGGTGGAGATAACGATAGCTCAGGAAGCTCAAGCGCTCCTCCAGGTGGGGGAACTCCTGGTTCCGGAGGTGGGATTGTGGATAACTCCAATACCCCCCTGCCAGTTGAGCTAATCGATTTCAAGGGCAGGTCGGAAGGAAAACAGGTTATTCTTGACTGGATCACGGCTACTGAACTCAATAACGACAATTTCGAAGTTCAAATGTCAAGGGATGGCCAACGCTTTGTCACGGTTGGCAAGGTAGATGGACGTGGCACAACCCGTGAGATCCAATATTATTCTTTCAGTCATTTCAATCCTTATAATGGGATTACCTACTACCGCTTAAAGCAGGTCGATTTTGACGGGTCGTATGAATATTCTAAAATCATCTACGTTGATCATACGAGGTCATTCGAACCATGGCAGGTACATGTATATCCCAACCCCGTCACCAACAAGGTTTTGCATTTGAAAATTGTTACAGATCAGGATACCAATGTATTCCTAACCCTGAATAATTTTCAGGGCAATTTAGTTGGCTCCTATGAATTTGATCAGCATCAGTTGGCCAACGGGATCTCGATTGATGGCAGTTTGTTTCCATCGGGCATCTACTTTTTGTCGGTAAGGCAAGGTGGCCTTCATTCGGTGATAAAAGTTATTTTACCCTAGCCTGGTGTGATGATTTATTCGTAAGCAAACTAATTCATGCCACCGCTATTGCTCTGAAAGCTTTTTTTTAATGAAATGACATGAGTGGTGGGTGGCATGAATTACTTTCATTCATTGTCTTGACTTCTCAATATTATCCAGACGCTGATCCTTTCAAAATGCAAAATCGCGCCTTATTAAGCCAGCGCCCATTGACGTGAATCAGTGTCCATTGGGTAAATTGAATTGCCGACAAAGCCATTACGCTGCACTACGATATTCCCTTCAATATTCTTCTTCCCCGCTATACAGCTTATATCTCGGGCCGTAAAAACACAAAGTAACTCCCGGGTGAAGACTGGAGCATTTATGTCACTCATTTTTTTAAAGTGACTTTTAAGATTGCACCCGGATGGCAACAAAAAAGGCGACCTGATATGGTCGCCTTGCACTTATATTCTTCTCAAATATTATTTCTCATTTCCGGAATCATCCAGCAACTCATCCAGGTTTTCAATAGGTTCATCCTGGGTTTCTGTAGCTGCTTCATCTTCGATACCAAGAGGTGCATCAGCAGTTGGGTCTGGAATCGGAATTTGCTGCTCACTTGCGCGCTCCATCGCAGGAGTGGCAGAGGGGCCACTTTTAGCAACCCGATCGACAAACATGAATGATGTAAGGCAAATGGCAACTATTACCAAGGATAGAACCCACGTGGTTTTTTCCAGAAAGTCACCGGTCCTTTTCACACCCATCAACTGGCTGGTACCAGTACCGCCAAATTGACTTGACAAGCCGCCGCCTTTTGGGTTTTGTGCCAATACTACTAAAATCAACAACACCGCGGCAATGATTACTAATACTATTAAAAATGTTAACATATCTTTATTTTGATAATTCCTCGATTCGGGACGCAAAGTACGACTTTTTTTGAGGAAATTTCCAAATTAATTTCTTATAAATGTCGATCGCCCTTTCTGTTTTTCCTTGTTCTACAAATATCTGAGCCAGGTTTTCGCTTACAAGACCGTCATTGATCATAGTGCTGTTTATCGAGAGGTCTTCTTTTGGAGTACTGTCCCTTTCGGGTTGTCTTTTACTGATCTCGGTTTCTTTTTTTATGAAACTTTCGATGATCGTGTTTTGTTCGCTGATGTCAATCTTAATCACCGGGGACTTAATTTCCTTCTTTCGCGGATGGTTGGGTGTAAGGTCGTCGTCATCATCGGAGGGTTTGTTTTCTGACGAAATTTTCCTCTTTGATTTTCCGGAAGCAGGTTTATCTGTTTCCTCTTCTACCTTTTTCTTGCCCTTTTTTTTTGTGGGAGCTTCTGTTTGGGCTATTTTTTCTTCCTTTTCTGCCTGTTCTTCCAGAAATTCATATTTTTTTCGAAGGGAGTGAAGGGTGTTCAGGTTTTCCATCACTTCTTTAAAAAGCGCCTCGCTGGATTCATTCTTCTCGTCGGAGCTATATTCAATTTTTATTTCTTGTTCCTGTTCTTTCGGAACTATTGTTTTGACAAAGGTCTCTTTTATTGCAGGGGGTTCAATTGGTTTATTTGTTGAAATACCCACAGTGGTTTTTCCTTCGAGGATTCTTTTTAAGTTGCTGCGATCTGCCGTATGGATTGCCGCTTTTCCTACCTGGATTTGTTTGTCGCTTTGATTTTGTTCGCTGCTTATTTTGGCTCGCAGCACGTGCAAGGCCTGAAAATAAGGGTACTCCCTAATGGCTTCATCCAATTGGTTGATTTTCAATTGAGAAGCTTTATCTGGTTGTTGTATTAGTTCGATTAAATCTTGTTTGGTCACAATTATTTTTTTTACCAATCGGAAACTGTAGCATTAAATATATCTAAAATAATTTGCTCAATGATCTCATCCACAAATTCTTGTTCATTATTTGTTAAAGATTCCCTTTCAGGGTCGTAATCCCTGTAGAATGAAAAGCTCTTGTTAAAATCTTTTGTTTCATCGATGACATTGACATAGCCCACACCAACATTAATGGTGAGCCTTTCCTGTCCGGAGACATCAGCATTTTCAAAACCGGGGTTTTGGTTCCCGCCTGACCGGGCTGCGAGTGGCCGGGTGTTATAGCCGGTAATACTCCCTTCCAGTTGAATATCTCCACCAAAGTCAACCATCTTCAGGGTAGTGTTTTGCTGAAAATAGTCTCTTAGCTTTTCAGTGAACTGCTGACTTAATGTGGGAGGCCCCGCACCCACTTCGTCAAAGAAAAACTGGATGGAAATGGTTTTGATCCTTGGATCAATCGACGCCCCAGAAAATGAATATACGCCGCAGCTCTGAACGCCCAGTGTTATCAGCAGTATGATCGCCAACGCCAATTTATTCATTGATCTCGTACTGTTTTATTTTTCGATACAGGGTTCGCTCGGAAATACCCAGGTCTATAGCGGCATATTTCCTTTTATTATTGTTTTTCCTCAGGGCTTTGATGATCATTTCCTTTTCCTGTTTTTCCAGGGAAAGTGAATCATCTCTTTCCTGCTCGTGCGCAATGTCCTCAATTTTATTATAGTCAATGTTATTCCCCGGTGAATATGGTGTTTCTATAACGAAGGGTTGTGGAGTATAATTTTCTGTTTCGAGAACATCGTCTTCAAATCGCTCCGGATTCTTTAAATTTCTCCCTTCATAGCTTTTTGGCTCCAGGGTATCCGCCTGAATGGAATCGTATACTACTTTTTTCAGATCGCTTACATCCTTTCGTAACTCAAAAAGTATCTTGTAAAGTAATTCCCTTTCTGAGAAATTTGACCCCTTGGACGATTCATCAGCCGAAGGCCGATAGATGGCAGGCAAATAGTTGGCTTCCTCCGGAAGGTATTTGATCAGTTTTTCACGGTCAATACCCCTTTCCATTTCCAGTGCTGACATTTGCTCCACCAGGTTTTTTAGCTGCCTTATATTTCCTGGAAACCTGCATTTTTTTAGGATAAGTTTCGCATCCTCTGTTAAGCTAATCGGCTTCACATTGTATTTTTCGGAAAAATCCGTTGCAAATTTTCTGAATAGCAGGAGCATATCATCTCCCCGCTCCCTGAGCGGCGGGACAAAAATAGGGACCGTGCTTAATCGATAGTAGAGGTCTTGCCGAAACTTTCCGTTCTGCACATTTTCGTACAGGTTTACGTTCGTTGCCGCCACCACCCGTACATTGGTCTTCTGTACTTTAGATGAGCCCACTTTTATAAATTCACCGTTTTCCAGGACACGTAAAAGACGGGCCTGGGTACCTAAAGGCATTTCAGCGATTTCATCCAGAAAAATTGTTCCTCCGTCTGTCACTTCGAAATACCCCTTACGGGCTTCGTGGGCGCCCGTAAAAGATCCCCTTTCGTGGCCAAACAATTCAGAATCAATCGTTCCTTCGGGAATAGCGCCGCAGTTGATGGCGATGAATTTTCCGTGTTTTCGGGCGCTCAGGTTATGGATTATTTTTGAAAAGGACTCCTTTCCGCTACCACTTTCGCCCGTGATCAATACCGTCATATCTGTGGGCGCTACCTGAGCAGCTACTTCGATGGCATGGTTTAAGGAGGGCGAATTACCGATTATCCCAAATCGCTGTTTTATACTTAAAATCTCAGAATCTGTCATTCATTCTTTTTTTAGGCGATAGCATCTCCAAACAATGTGGCAGCCGTACAATCCTTGATAAACACTTCTACATACTCGCCTGGATTTTTAGTTCCCTTAGAGAAGACGACTACTTTATTGGCGCTGTTTCGACCCTGTAAATGTTCTTTAGACCTTTTTGAATATCCTTCAATTAAGACCTTTTGTGTAGAACCAATGTCTTTTTTATTTCTAAGAAGGGAAATTTCCTGCTGCTTGTTAATGATTTCCTGGAGCCTCTTCTTTTTGGTATCCAATGAAATGTCATCTTTTAGCTTCTTCTCAGCCAATGTGCCCGGCCTCTCCGAATAATAAAACATGTAGGAGAAATCATATTGCACATAGTCCATGAGAGTGAGCGTATCCTTGTGTTCGTCGTCGGTTTCCGTGCAAAATCCGGCAATCCAGTCGGACGATATTCCACATTCCTCACCGAGGATATTACGGATAGCATCTACCCGGTTGATGTACCATTCCCTCGAATAGGTTCTGTTCATCAATTCCAGCACCCTTGAGTTTCCACTTTGAGCAGGGAGGTGAATGTACTTGCAAATGTTGTCGTGCTTTTTCATCGTATTAAGCACTTCGTCTGTGATATCCTTTGGGTGGGAAGTAGAAAAGCGAATGCGAAGATCGGGGTGTACCTTGGCGACCATTTCCAAAAGTTGTGCAAAGTTGATGATCTCGATGTTTTCGGCTTTTTCTATTTGAGCCTTACCTTTCAATTCTTCTGCGGGCGACCATTTATAGGAATCGACATTCTGGCCAAGTAAGGTCACTTCTCTGTATCCGTTTTCAAAAAGGCTTTTCGCTTCATTGACAATCGAATATGGATCCCGGCTTCGCTCCCTGCCACGGGTGAACGGCACCACACAAAATGAACACATGTTGTCACAGCCCCGCATGATGGAAATAAAGGCAGTGATCCCATTGGAATTCAGCCGAACCGGGTTGATGTCGGCATAGGTTTCCTCCCGGCTTAAAAAGGTGTTGACAGCTTTTGCCCCATCATCCACCTGTTTCACGAGGTTGGGAAGGTCACGGTAAGAATCCGGCCCCGCCACCAGGTCGACTATCTTTTCTTCTTCCAGCAATTTACTTTTTAGTCGCTCCGCCATGCAGCCGAGAACGCCTACCAGCATTTCCGGTTTTTTCTTTTTAACAGAGTT
Source organism: Cyclobacteriaceae bacterium (assembly GCA_050305935.1). Classification (GTDB taxonomy): domain Bacteria; phylum Bacteroidota; class Bacteroidia; order Cytophagales; family Cyclobacteriaceae; genus CAJXNP01. Next base: position 6,004 of record JBNLGG010000105.1, read on the forward strand.
AAACTGGTTCAGGCGGTTTCGCACGGTCTGTTCAGCCTTTTCACGAATAGAGCAGGTGTTTAACAGGATCACATCTGCTTCTTCAAAGTCAGAAGTGGTGTCAAAGCCTTCTTCTGTCAGGATCGAAGTCACGATCTCGCTGTCAGAAAAATTCATCTGGCAGCCGTAACTTTCGATATATAATTTTCTACCTTTTCCGGTATGGGTATTCTTTGAAACCTTAACTGTTTCACAGGATTCTACTTCCTTCTTTTCCAATATTCCAATATCACGTATCAGTTCTTCCGGCATCTTCTGTGATTTATAAATGGCTTTTTTTCTAATCAAATCGCAAATATAGGGAATAATATCCGCAGTTGTGACATTATGTCAGCCTATTCTTGAGATAATATTTCCATCATGCTTTTGGCTTTGAGCAGGCACTCCTCATATTCATACTCCGGATCAGCGTCATATGTAATGGCGCTTCCCACGTGGAAGGAAAGCCTGGAGGATTTTACATCGTAAATGATGCTCCTTATGACCACATTAAAGTCAAAATCTCCTTCATTCGTTATGTAGCCAATGCTCCCTGAATAAATGCCACGCCGGCTTTTTTCATAATGATCAATTGCCTGCATTACCCGGATCTTAGGTGCCCCTGTCATGCTGCCCATCGGATAGGCATTTTTAATGATATCCGTTAATGGAATATTTTTCCTTGCCTGCGATGTGACGGTGGAGATCATTTGGTGTACTTGCTTGAAGGTGTAGATTCCGAAAAACTCTTCCACTTTTACTGATCCGGTAATAGAACTTTTGTTCAGGTCGTTCCTTACGAGGTCCACGATCATCATATTTTCGGCTATTTCCTTTTGGCTGTTTCTCAAAATGGTTTTGAGCTGCTGATCTTCGGAAATATCTTTCCCCCGCCTGATGGTTCCCTTGATGGGTTGGGAGATCAGCTTTTGCCCCTTTTTTTTGATAAACCGTTCGGGACTCGCGCAGAGTGTGTAGAGATGATCGAATTTGCCAAGGCATGAAAATGGCATAGGGGACATCTGGTTCAATTGGATATATGTGTGTATAGGGTCAATGGCGCTGTTTTCCGAATAATATTCAATGCAATAATTCATTTCATAGTATTCGCCCTCTACGATATCCTGTTTTATTTTTTGGCAATTCCGAATGTATTCGTTTTTAGTCGTCCGCGATTTAATTTCAATATTGGGTGTGTGTGTAGGAGGCTCTTTCAGACCCTGTTGTTGGATTTCCTGCCATATTTCATTGGGACTTGTGCCAGTAATTCTGATTTCTCCGTCAAAGAATTCAATCACTATTTCGGCCGCAAAAAACAAGGCATGGGGAGAGGGAATTGTGGCTTCTTTTTTTGCCAAAGGGTGATGTTCGTCTTTTAATTCGTAGGAAAAAAAACCATAAAGGTTAGTAGAATTTCCCTCAATGTGTTTTTGCAATTTGTCAAAACTACCTTCATTTGAATGGAGGACAGTGGTATTGGAAACAACCAATTGGTGTTTAAAGCATCCAAAATCATTGTGGTGGTCGTTCGGATTGTAATAGATAAAATACTTATAACCCTCTGCCCAGCTTAGCATTCTAAGTAGAAAATCTTCGGTAAGAGGCACGTGTAAAATTTCAGACGGCAATTCGAATTAATGTTACGATTTGAGGAGGTAAAATTATAAATTGCTTTCGAATATCAGTTTAAACAGAAATAAAATATGGCGTTGATTTTACCGGTTCAGGGGGTGGAGCCCAAGTTTGGAAAGAATTGTTTTTTGGCAGAGAATGCTACTGTAGTAGGCCAGGTGGAAATGGGGGACGATTGCAGTGTCTGGTTTAACGCAGTAGTAAGAGGCGATGTAAATACGATAAAAATTGGTAACAGAACCAATATCCAGGATGGTGCGGTGATTCATTGTACCTATCAGAAATATAGTACAACGATTGGGAATAATGTTTCCATTGCCCACAATGCCATTGTGCATGGCTGTGTTGTAGAGGATAATGTGCTAATAGGGATGGGCGCGATCGTGATGGACGATGCGGTCGTGGGAGAGGGGTCTATCATTGCCGCCGGCGCGGTGGTATTGGCTGGAACAAAAATCCCTCCTGGCAGCATTTATGCGGGTATTCCGGCTAAAAAGGTAAAAGATGTGGATGAAAAAATGGCCGAAGTATTTGAGCGGACCGCGGGAAACTATATTAAATATTCGAAGTGGTTTACGGAGGGGTAATGGTGTGGTGTCAACCGTCTGACGGTGAATAAGGTGGCTTACCGAGGGTAGTAGCGTCTTTAACCGAAGCCGCAACCATTTTCCAAATTTGGGGATAGCCGTCTGACGGTGAATACAGAGCTCAAGCGAATTGATTTGAAAATGGAAGGGGACACAGCCATCTGACGGTGAGCATCCATGTGGTCAGACGGATTGGGTATAAAACCGCTTTTTCTGCTTCTTTTTATTAGCCTTCAGACCGCTTTGCCAAAATATCCTTGATAATAGGCCCCGCATGGAGGCGTCCGTTTTCGATAAAGACTTTGGCTGTTTCCTCCCCGCCAATGATACTACCACCGAGGTAGATCCCCTCTATGTTTGATTCGAATGTATCCGGGTTCAATTCCGGGATGAGGTATTCGCCCACGAGGTTGACTCCCACTTTTTGCAGAAATTCCGCATCCGGCCGGTATCCGGTCATGAGAAACACAAAATCCGCTTTGATTTCTTGTTTATGCCCAGTCTTCAGATTTTTCAGTGTCACCTCCTCATTGGTGATTTTGATTACCTCAGTGTTAAAATGGGCCTTGACTTCTTCCTTTTTGATCCTGTTTTCGAGATCGGGCACAATCCAATATTTCGCCCTACGGTCGAGGCCATCATAGATGTGAACGATGGTGACATTGGCGCCATTTCTGTACAGGTCAAGCGCGGTTTCAATCGCTGAATTAGCGCCACCCACCACGACTACATTCGTTTTTGTGTATTTAAATGCTTCATCGTAGTAGTGGCTTACGTGAGGTAAGTCTTCCCCTGGAATGTTCAGGTATTTTGGTACATCATAATAGCCGGTAGAAAGGATGACTTTTTTTGCCTTGAAAAGTCCTTTAGATGTGTTGATTTCAAATACCCCTTGTTTTTTTTCGATGCCAGTAACGAGGGTAAAAAGCTGAAGATTAATGTGGTAGTGTTGGACTACCTTCCGGTAATATTTCAGTGCTTCCGTCCTGTTTGGTCTCATGCCCATTGAAACAAATGGCACATCCCCGATTTCAATATTTTCGGAGGTTGAGAAAAAAACCATATTGACCGGATACCTGCGGATGGATTCTGTGATGTTTCCTTTGTCAATGATCAGATAGTCAAGATTGTTTTTTCCAGCTTCTATTCCACAAGCCAGCCCACAAGGCCCTGCGCCCACGATGATGACATCAAAGATTTTCATGAAGGCGAAACTAAAATAATTATTAATAAAATTGAATGAATTGCGGAGTCAAAGCTATATTTAGCCAGTTTTACAAATTAAATCCTGTAAAATATGGGAAAGTTCATTCTTCGTTT
>JBNLGG010000106.1:0-9517 GCA_050305935.1 Cyclobacteriaceae bacterium
GGTATGGTTTTGAGGAATATCCCTACTTCGCTTCAGATCAAGGCGCTGAAAAGGCCCCGGAGGTTAGTTTTTGAGTAGGTTAGCTGGTAGTGCTTGCTTTTCATCATTTCTAGCCATAAAGGTTTTCGATAGGGATTCCGAGAATTTTCTGGGTAATTAGAAAAACCGTTGAGCACCCTTAATCCCAGTTACCTTACGTCCTGGCGGGGTCTTCGTCAGAGACCACGAAAGGACCAAAGATCACAGGGTTACCAAGGCAGACCACGTTTCGACCTAAGGTTTCCGTTCACCTCACCGATCGGTTCAATTTAAATCCCCCTTTGATTATTTGTTTTTTCTGAAAGTCTGGTCGTCCGATCACATGAAGCGACCGGACGACTTTCATTTCTGCGTGTGAATTCCCTTAACTCAGGAATGTTTTATCGCTTTCCAACTTCGGTAGCCATACACGCTAACCCCGACAAAGCAAAGGAGTGGTAGCGCGAAAGAAACGTTAACAGCCGGAATAGAAAATAAAATTCCCTGGTCAATGATAAGGCCCTGCAATGGTGGGGTGAGCGCACCACCCACGATAGCCATTACCAGCCCTGCGGATGCTAATTTTGCGTCTTCACCCAGTCCGTCCAGTGCTATACCGTAGATGGTGGGAAACATCAATGACATAAATGCGGAAGTGGCAATTAAACAATATAGCCCGCCCATTCCTTGTATGAAAATTGTGCCGAGTATGGTAGCAATACCGCCGAAGGCAAAAAGCATGAGTAGCCTGGCCCCACTGACGTATTTTAACAACCAGGTACTGATAAACCTGCTGGTCAGAAATATACTCATCGCGATGATGTTATAGTTTTGCGCCGTACTTTTACTTAACCCAAGGTTCTCTGCATAATGTATTATAAAGGTCCAGCACATGATTTGAGCGCCTACGTACAACATCTGAGCAATCACCCCACCTGTGTATATCCTGTTTTTCAACAGCCTGTTCAATGTACTTCGAAATGCGATGCGGTGATCCTGATCCTGTTTTCCGGGCATCTTGGAAATCGCTATGACGATAAATATGAAGATCACAAAAACGCCCAGCATAACATAAGGATTTCTGATCACCATCAAATCCTCTGCTCGAATACCCGCTTTTTGTACTTCATTTAGGGTGGAAAAAATTAAATTCCCTTCGGCGTCTCTTTTGTCTGACTGTAGCGCGGTTAAAATGAAATTGGAAGCTACAATCATCCCCAGCAATGAGCCTACAGGATTAAAAGCCTGGGCGAGGTTTAAGCGCTGGGTTGCCGTTTTTTCATTCCCCATGGCGAGGATAAATGGGTTGGCGGTAGTTTCTAAAAATGCCAGCCCAAAAGTCAATATATACAGGGCAATGAGAAAGAACCCGAATTTTTCCGTTGAAGCAGCCGGATAAAACATCAACGCTCCGATAGCGTAAAGCGCCAGTCCCAGCAATATCCCTTTTTTATAAGAGTATTTTTTAATAAACAATGCGGCAGGCAATGCCATTGTAAAATATCCCCCATAAAATGCCAGTTGGACCAGCGCGGCTTTTGCATTCGATATTTCCAGGACCGTCCTAAATGCTGCCACCATGGGATTTGTAATGTCATTGGCAAATCCCCACAGTGCAAAAAGCGATGTCACTAAAATAAAGGGAACGAGATATTCTTTTGAAACCAGTTTTTCCTTTGTCATTGTAAAAAATTTATAATTCAATCATTGCTTTGATTACCCGTGATTCCGGTTTTAAAAATGCTTCAAATTGCCCGACTACGTCAGAAAATGCCACGCGATGGGTAATCCAGGGCTTGGTATCAACCTTCTCCTCCTCTATTAACTTTATGATCTGATCAAAATCTTTCCCCAGAGCATTCCTACTGGCCATTAGCGTGACTTCCTTTTTATGAAAAAGTGGATCAAAAAAGGTGAAATCCCCTTGAAACAAACCGATGAATACGATTTTCCCACCATGAGCTACATAGTCAAAAGTGTTTTTCATAGACTGAGGGTTGCCGGTCGCGTCCAATACCACCGTGGGTAGGTCGCCTTCAAACTCATTCCTCAACATTTCAACCACATCACCTGATCTTGCATTAACGGTTCCATCCACTCGCATTTGCTGTTTGCAAAAGTTGAGCCGCTCATCATTGATGTCCATCGCCACGACTTTTGCTTTTTTTATGGTGGCAAATTGCATAGTAGCCAGTCCGATAGGACCTGCACCGATTACTAAAACCTTATCATCTTCCTTTATATCCGCACGATTTACCGCATGGCAGCCGATGCCCAGGGGCTCCACCAAAGCTAGCTGATCATAGGTGAGGAAGGAAGACGTATGCAGGTATCTGGCAGGCAACTTAATCCTCTCTCTCATGCCGCCATCTTCATGCACACCAAAAACAGAGATATTCTCCCCACAGTTTGTTTTGCCGCTGCGCACCGCCTGGTCTTCCTTAAAATTAAAATAGGGCTCAACGGAACATTTATCTCCAACAGCAACGTTGGTTACGTCACTACCAATTTCCAATACTTCCACCCCCAGCTCATGTCCGAGAATTCTCGGATAGGAAAAAAATGGTTGGTTGCCCTGGAATGCATGCATGTCGGTCCCGCAAACCCCTATTCTGTGAACTTTAAGCAAAGCCTCATCAGGCTTTAAGCTTGTGTCTAATTCCACCTGTTTATACTCCAGCTCTCCTGGTTCTTTTAAAATAATCGTGTTCATTCCTATCCTAATTTTTTTCGTGAGTCAATGCCCGGTCCAAATGTACATACCCCCCATCTACAAATACAAGCTGACCCGTAGTATGTGATGATTTCGCCGACGCTAAAAACAATACGGTGTCAGCAATTTCATCAGGCGTTGTCATGCGGTTGCCAAGAGGGATTTTCGAGACAATTTTTTTCTTTGTCTCCTCTGGATCCGGCAATGTTTTAAGCCACTCATCATAGGCAGGCGTCCAGCTTTCTGCAATAATGAGTGCATTGACCCTGATACCGTCATCGAGTAAATCTATGGCCCATTCGCGAGTGAGCGCCAACACCCCACCCTTTGAAGCGGCATATCCGGATGTTTTACCCTGACCTGTAATGGCGACTTTGGAACCTATATTGATGATATTACCTTTCGACTCCTTAATCTTTTTCAGTGCATATTTGGTAATTAAAAAATAGCTTATCAGGTTTAATTTCAGTGACGCTAAAAAGTCCTCATACGAGCTCTCAAGCCCGACGCCATCATTGACCCCGACATTATTGATTAGCACATCTATGCGATCATATTTTTCTATTACTTTTTCCACTGCACTTTTGCAGGCATTTGGGTCTGTTAAATCAGCTTGCGCAAAAAGGGCATCCACACCTTGGTCCTGCATTTCTTTCTCCATTTGAAATCCACGACTGTTTCTATCAATGATGACTGGAATACCTCCCTCCTGCACAACATGTTTTACAATGGTCTCGCCGATGCTACCATTCTTGCCGGCACCCCCGGTGATGACAATAATTTTGTCCTTTAAATGTAAATCCATCTTATTGTATTAAATATTAAATTGAAATTTTGTAAAAATCCTGTTCGATTATTGACATAGGGTAACGATAGTTAATTGGGCCGGATTGTCACGTAGCTTATCAAAACATTTAATAGTCGAAAAAAGTAATAGCGTCAGACAGCTTTCCATGCACACTCTCGGTGCCGGATCTGCAGCATAATTTGTTTGGACATTAGGATGTTGGGCAATGACTATGCCACTGGTCACGCTTATCATAAAAAGAGACACTACCGATATGCTTCGCATTCTGCCTTTTATCTTTATTTGAATTCCACTACTATCTCATCGCCTGTATAATCTATGCTCCTGGTTAATTCTTCCCCCTGGCCCTTAATTAAAACAACATTAAATGTGCGATCAACTAGCATCCCCTCGAATCCCCCTTTTCTTGCCCCAACAATTAGCTTCTGATCACCTTCATTCCATTTGAAATTGATCGTGGAATATGCCCCATTTTCGTAATTGTAGTTATCATGCTCATCTTCATACAGTTGAAAAAATGCATCTTCTCCAGGGTACACTCTGATTTCAAGATTATTCCAAGGCTTCTCGGCGGAATATTGAACTTCCGGGCCAAAAGGTATAATGGAACCTCCTTTGACAAAAATAGGAATTATATCTGTCGGAGTAGCCTTTTTTGTCATTATCCCTCCTGAAATTTTTTCATTTGTCCAGAAATCAAACCAGTCTGCTGCTCTCGGCAAATAGACGGGCATTTCCGATGCTCCGGCTTCAGTAACCGGGGTTACAAGCAAGGACTTGCCGAACATGTACTCGAACGCTTGACTTACCGCTTTTGGGTCGTTCTGGAAATCCATCACCAGCGGACGCATCATGGTTGATCCATTGTTCGTAATTTTCCATGCCTCCGAATAAATGTAGGGCAGCAGCCGATAGCGAAGGGTTAACATCTCTCGCATATTCTCCTCCACCTCCGGACCAAATTTCCAGGGTTCTGTTTCAGACTGGTACCCATGAATCCTGAAAATGGTGCTGAATGCTCCCCATTGAAACCATCTGGTGAGGAGTTCACGGTAACTGTCGTCGGTATATTGACCCGGTCCCGGCCGGAAGAATCCCCCGATATCAGTAGTCCAATAAGGCATTCCTGTTAAAGAATAGTTCATCCCTGATATGATTTGTCTTTTAAAACCATCCCAGGTTCCAGCGATGTCCCCGGACCAGTTGATGGCGCCATACCGCTGCTGACCGGCAAATGCCGACCGGGTTAAGATAGAAACTCGCTTTTCGGGATTTGTATTTCGTTGCCCTTCATAAACAGACTTGCTGACGAACAGCGGGTAAGTGAGCCGGTAAAAGTCCCCGGGACCCTGGTAGGTCATGGTACCGGTCAAGGCATCATTTTCCGGTTCTGTGGCATCCATCCACCAGGCGTCTACTCCGTGTGTAAACAAGTTTTCATTTAAGGTATTCCAATAACTTTGACGTGTTTCGGGATTGAAATAATCCAACCATTTAGTATCAGGAATGAAGAGATCATTTTCTACATATAATTTACCGATTTCAGAATTCTTATCCGGATTAGACCAAATTGAAATGGTGAAATGAGCATTTAGATCGTGCAATTCTTTAATGAATCCTGATGGATCGGGATACCTGTTTTCGTCTAATTGAGGCACTCCCCAACCTCGGTCTCCCCAATACTGCCAATCCTGAACAATGACATCCATGGGCAATTTTCTTTTTCTGAATTCTTTCACTGTGTTAACCAGGTGATCCGCCGAATTATATCGTTCACGGCATTGCCAGAATCCATAGGCCCATAAAGGCAGCATGGGTGCATCTCCTGACAGTTTCCGATAACCCGCTATCACCTCATCAGCATTATCACCATGAAATACGACATAATCCAGCGATCTGGCGTGTGGTGAACGAAATGAGGTTGTATTGTCTGTCAATTTCCAGGATAACTTGGGTACATTTGAGGAATTACAAACAATTTGCACTGTATGCTCTCCGGCCTCCAGTCGAGCAATGGTGCTAACGGCGGGCGGAAGCCACAGATTCGTTTGATCAATAATTGCCGAATCATCAATTACCAGTAGATGACGGTTATCCATATCCCCCAGATTAAGCATAATGGAATATTCTCCATCTCGATCCAGCGTAAATTTTCCTGTATAAACCGATTGACGCTGTGAAACTTTTTGCGTGCCGGAAGTTGTGGTCACCTCGACCTCCTGGTTTTCATCAGTCGAGGATTCAACTTTTGTTAGTGGAATATGGTTGTCAGTTGGATTAAACTCGGTTAGTCCATATTGGTGCCAGAGGATTCCATATCCTTTGCTTGAATAAAGAAAGGGTATGGCGATTTGCGAGTTCACCTGGATAAGCCTTCTGGATACGTTTCGCAGGTTGTAATGACCATCCTGGAATTGTCCTAAGCCGAATAAAAACTCATCCTCAGGCGAATCAAAGCTTTGCTCTACCAAAAAACAAGGTTCGCCCATGACTGAATCCAAAGTCATTTTCCGGCTTCCGGGTACTTCACTCAGGAAAATTCTGCCTGTATTGTCAGCAAATTCGATCACGCCGCTTTCCATATCATACAAAGCAGTCATTGTTTTGGTGCTCAACCTCAGCTTATCTTTTTCTTCCGAAAAATCAAAATCAGGTACAGGAAGTTCATTGACTAATATAAGCTCCTTCTCTTCTTTAACGCCTGCTTTTTCTACCCGGATCCTTATTGCATCATCGGCGAGAGGAATAATATTTAATGTGCCTTCATTCAATTGTACAGTAAGGCGATCATCTGTTAAATTGTACACCCTTTTTTTTTGTCCGCATGCAGCGACCAGTAGGGCGAGAATAAAAATGGTCAGTTTGAGTTGCATCTGTAGTAGGTATTTAAATTTCAGTTTTGTTTTTATAGAAATAGGGAAAATGGTAGTTCCAATATTCCACCTTCATCATCGAACCGGCGTCAACAGGGCTGCAAAACCACCACGACGCAGCATGTTAACGTCTATTGCACTTGTTTTTTCAACTACCGTGTACCGGGTAGAGAATGCTTTGTCGTGATTGCCATCGGCTATCAGCGTCAGTTTGTATGAGACTCCTTCAGGCAGGAAATCAAACTTTATCATTTTCTGTTTCTCTTTATCTTCAGCGTTTATACCACCGATGTACCACGATTTGTTTTTAAGTCGCGCAATCATGACGTCCTGGCCGGGATAACCCTCCAACAGCTTTGTATCATCCCAGGCAGTGGGTATGTTTCGCAGGAATGTTTTAGCAGCAGAAGGCAATTCTTCATATCCCTCGGGCCGGTCGGCCATGTGCTGCAAAGCAGATTCAAACAGAACGCTTAAAGCGAGCTCATGTCCGTAAGAAGTAATATGCGGATGTTGGGAATTGGTAAACGTAACCGGTGTATAATCCATAGAGCCAACAACATTCCGGGTGAAAGGTAAAATGGTATTGTGTATCGGGGCCTCATAGGTAAAATCGGGTACATTGTTATACCACTCGGCACCCCTTACTCCTTCGTAGGTCATCAGATTCGGATAGGTACGCGCCCAACCCCTGGGTACCAGACAGCCATGGAAATAAACCATTATTTTATATTTAGCTGCGTCTTCGACAATATCCAGGTAATAATTGATCATGTCTTGTTTCTCGCTCTCAAAAAAATCAACCTTCACACCGACAACACCTAGTTTTTGTAGTTTGGAAAATTCCTTTACCCGATTTTCGTGGGTAAGCATCCGGTTTTTGGGTGTTGCGCTTACCCAGGTATGATCACCTCCTGAATTATACCACATCAAAGGTTTCACTCCTTTTGAATGGATGTATTTCAATGCATCCTCCAGATTACCTCCATTTCCCATGGCGTCCCATTCCCAGTCGAGAAGTGTGTAAGGCCAACCCATCTGTGCGGCCAGATCGGCAAATTCACACACTACCTGATAGTCTTTGGTACCATGATTATGTGACCAATAATTCCAGGATACCGGGCCGGGTTTGATCCAGTCGGTTTCTTTCAGCACCGATGGAGTGGAAACATCATCTACCAATGTGGATTCAACGATATCTGCCAGGCTTCCCACGATGACAACTCTCCAGGGAGATTTCCATGGTAGTGAAATAGACGGCTCCCGCTGTCCCTGGCCCCTTCCGTTCCAATTGTCGGGAAAGGTAAGTTTGTACTTTGACGGTTCAGCAGTGTTGGCCAACTTCGTACCACAGTAATTGCGATTCACATCAGCTTCGTGAACCAGGTAGAAACACGAGCTATCAGGTGTTTGAAACAGCGCAGGATAAGCCCAGTCTTGCTGCACCTTCCCGTCCTTCGATTCACGGTAGTAGCCTTCATTTGCCGGGTTAAACTTCTGCAGCCAGCGTTTGGTACTGTCAGGAATGGTATAAGCGGTCATTTCATCTTTTACAACGAAAGAATCTCCCTTTTCAGGGAATTCATATCGGAATGCTACCCCATCGTTATAAGCACGGATAATCACATTCATCTTTGCCTTGCCGGGATTTTCAAAATAGGCAATCACTTCATTGGCAGCGTTTACACAATGAGAGCGTTTGCCGTGCAGGGCATCGTAAGACTCATTGACCAGGTTTGGTTTGCCGATTTTCAGAATTGTAAGTTCTTTTGAAAAATCCTGATCACTGCGCAGCAAGCCTAAATCGATCCTTGGTATGGCTTCTTGAGGTTCTCCATTACCTTTATGACTAAGTTTCAGGTACCACTCACCTGTATTGCTGTTTTGCTGATTGATCAAATTAATCCTGACTTCACCGTTCGGCGACAAAACAGTTAGATGCTGTGAAAAAGAAAAAAAAGCATTAAACACAAAGAATAAAACGATAATCGGTTTCTTCATTAAGATCAAAGCTAAAATGTTAACCCTTCAATTTCACCAGTTTAAACGTAACAAAAAATTAGCTGCCAAAAAACTGATATCCCAGCTGCGAATCGATCAGATGATTGGTGAACATGGGCTTAAAAAAAACCTCAATGTAACTCTCGCGACTAGCCGGTAGAGAAGACGCTGAGAAATGTATTCTTTCAACTTTTGGTCACTTTTTAGTCGGTCTCTGTGTAGTGAATCAAATTTTCTGTAAACACAATTCAGCAGTCGGCTAATGCACTATGAGTTTGTCCAACAACGAAACCCAACTCGAAGTGGAAGTATACCATCGGCAGGCTCCCCCACGTCTGTCCTGACATGGACGAGGTTCTTTTCTATTTTACTGGGATAATAGCAGACACAAATCCCCCCAAGAATCGCTACATTATTCCAACTGTAGTCTTCTGCGGTTTGGGCTGTAGCCTCATAACCCTGAAATACCAGACTTAACGAAAGGCAAAAGATTTTTGCGTTAAACTGTATCGACGATTGTTGATAATGGTGTGATAAAGCAGGGCAAACGCATTTAATAAAGAAACTTCGTCATTCCGGAATCAATTCAACGTCATTTTATAGATTCCAGACAAATTTTGTTCTTTAAAATAAAATTAGAACAATCCCGCATAGCTATCGGGACTGGAATGACGGTAAATGCGTTTGCCCTGTGTGATGAAGGTATATCAAAATTAATTCCTTATTCATTCTTTTTAATTTGTAAAAATCCGGGAGTTTTTTTGAACTCCCGGAATAGACTGTTTTATCTAGCCTTTTGAATTTTAAATTTTATTGTATCATCAGTTTTTTAGTGAAGGTCATACCTTCAGATCTTGCATTAACAATGTAAATCCCTGATTTCAAACCAGAATCTATATCTAATCTGCCACCATTATTAAATGCCCTTTCGTATAGCAATTTACCTTGCCCATCAAAAATGCTAACGGTCGCCTTCCCGGCAATTTCAGGAAGGACAACTGTGAACTTTCCACCAGAGGAAGGGTTTGGATAGATCACAAAATTCATCTCCTCTTCTTTTTCGGTGGCACGTGAATCCATCTGGCTGACAGAAAAACGTGCCCC
>JBNLGG010000107.1:0-9203 GCA_050305935.1 Cyclobacteriaceae bacterium
ATGAGTGGTTATTTATCTGTTTTATAATTTTTCATAATACCCTCCAATTTGTTAAACCGTTCTTCCCACAATTGGCGGAAGGGCTCCACAAAATCGGCTATTTCCTTCACCTTTTGTGGATTCAAATGATAATAGATCTCCCGTCCATTTTGTTCTTGCCTGAGCAATTCGCAATCGGTCAGGATCTGGATGTGTTTAGAAATGGTTTGCCTCGAGGAATCAAAGTTCTCAGCGATTGCCCCGGGGGTCATGGCCTGGAGTGCGACCAGCGTAATGATCGCCCGTCGGGTAGGATCTGCTATTGCCTGGAATACATCTCTTCTTAACTTCATTGCGCAGCTATTTGACTGCAAATATATATGCAGTCATTTAACTGCGCAAGTTTTGACATAAAAAATATCTGGTTAATAAGAAGAAATTTAATCTACTTTTGATTTGCGAGTCGCAATTATTTGGTTGGATTTATTGGAACGATTTATAAATGTGCAGCACTTTTTCATGCTCAGTTGAGAATGATCTTCGGTAGAACTCGACAGTCTCCTTATCATTCTCATCGACGAAAAGAAAGGCTTCGTCATACTTCATCTCAATGCAATAATTTCTAAAATGCTCCATCAGTTTAGTGCCAACACCTCGTCCCTGATATTTGGTATCGACAGCGATGTCGTAGATAAAAGCCAGTGGTTTTTCGGAATAGTATTGTTGCAGGGTATATGCGGTAAGGCCGCCCACCACCTGGCCGTCCCCGAGCGCCACTGCGGCAGTAAAACCAGGCTGTTTTAGTAACTCCCACAGATGCTCACTTCTAGGAATCACAAAACTTTCCATTTCAAAAACATCCTCAAAAATACGGATCAAATCAATGAAGCGCTCAACCTCGTTCTTGTCCAGTATCTTTATTTCAAGGTTCATTGGCAGTGCTTCGTTGCCATCAAATCTCATGGTTTTGATAAGGTTTTTAAACAAGGTAGGTATATTCTTAGTGATGACTATTTTCATTTTAGCTTCGCTGCCAACTGTTAATTTCTTTTGTCCATTTCAGAAGGCCATTTCATACATTTGCTTTACCACGATGACCAGTCCAAAAAAAATATATGCCATACCGGAAATTCGGATCATCCTGGAAATGCTCAGAAAAGAGATGAAATTAAAAATCCTTCTGGCAAAGATTGATTTACACAGGTCCAGCGCAAAAGTCACTGACAATGCGCCGAAAAAAAAGTACAGTGGCGCCGAGGGGGATTTTGACTGATATACACTGGTGAGCGTCAGCCAGAAAATAAATAGCGCAGGATTAAATCCATTGACCAGGAATCCTTTCAATACCTGTTGTAAATAACCGACGGGATTGGATTCACTGATCTTTTTTTGTATGTCTTTTTTTGGACGAATGACTTTTTTCAGCCCAAGCACGAAGAAAAAGATTGCGGCAATCCACGTCATGAGGCCCACGTATCCCTTTAGTTCCGGTACCAGACCTGAACACTTGTAGGAGATCACAATGAATAAGATATCACACACCAATACGCCAAAAGCAAAACACATCGCCTTGGTATATCCCTCGGTTATGCTTGTTTCAACGATCCCAAAAAATACGGGGCCTAAAGAACATGAAAGTATCAACCCTAACATCAGCCCTTCTAAAAAATAGTTACTCATTTTCAGATGTAATAGGCAGAGCTCAGATATTCTTCCCACCCCTGAAGTTTTTCACCTTTCAGTACCCGGGGGAATTTGTTTTGAGCGCCCTCCTTTCCATTTTTTCTCATGTAGTTGTAAAATAGTTCGCTCGGCACGATGTCAACAAATACTTCTTTCAGTGCATAGGATCGTTCCGTTTTGTAGTCATCATTGATTTTTTTCAGGGAGGCATCCAGGGCAACCTTGACCGTTTGCTGGTCTACTTCGTGGTCACAACCTATGTACCAGTGATGCGCGAAGGTACCACAGTAGGGGACACCCGTTACGGTAAACTCACGAATGCCGATATTCAGTTCATTTTCCACCATGCCGATGGCCCGGTTCATGTTGGCAACCGACAGGTGTTCCCCGCACAGGTTTAAGAAATGGCTGGTCCTGCCGGTGATGGTAATCTCCGCGTGCTCCTTATTGATGATTTTCACCACATCGCCAATAAGGTATCTCCAGGCGCCGGCACAGGTTGAAATGAGGAGGGCGTACTCCTTTCCTTCTTCAACCTCGTCGATCAGGTAGGTTTCCGGAAATTCATGGATCTTCCCTTCGGCGTCAAAGTTTCTGCTATCAAAAGGAACAAATTCGAAGAATATTCCATTGTTAAGCACAAGCCTCATAGAGCTGGCATTAGGTTCGGCCTGAAATGCCATAAAGCCTTCCGATGCGAGGTAGGTCTCGATATAATGAATGGGTTTGCCCAGCAGTTTTTCAAATTCCTGTTTGTAGGGCTCGAAGGAAACACCGCCATGGACAAACACAGCAAGATTTGGCCAAATGTCGTGGATATGGTCTACCTCATAATATTGGATGATTTTTTCCATTAGTAATTGTATCCAGGCTGGTACACCCACAATGTAGCCGATATCCCAATTCTTGGCATTTCTCGTGATCTCGTCCAGTTTGTTTCCCCAAACCTTTATGTCAGATATCTTCTTTCCGGGCTTGTAGAAGCGCTGGAACCAAAAGGGGATGTTGCGGGTAGTGATGCCGGAGAGGTCGCCGTCATAGTGATCGGCTGCCTTGCGGAGGTCTGTGCTACCACCGAGCATCAGGCTACCTTTATTGTACACCTGGGCGGGCAGGTCGTAGTTAACGAGGGTGAGCAATTGCCGCATGCCTGTTCGGCGGATGGCCTTGAGCATGTCCTTCGTCACGGGAATATATTTTGATGAATCCCCCGAAGTGCCAGAGCTCATAGCGAAGTACTTCACTTTTCCAGGCCAAAAAACATTTTTGTTTCCAAAACGTGCCTTATGCCACCAGTTAGAAAACATCAAATCATAGTCGTGAACTGGGACACCATAGCGAAAAGCCTGGTAGAAAGGTTTCTGCTCCCTGAACCGGAATGAATTGAGGATGACATCGAAATTGTATTCTTTGCCAAATTCCGTATTCTTTGCAGCGATTAAAAGTTTCTTCAATTCATTTTTTTGCAGGTCAAAAGGGTGGGAATATTTCTGGTCAAGGCTTTGCCGCATGACGATTCCCTTTTTTAAAATTTTACCAATAAACGACATGTGGAATAAGTTTTTATAAACTTACCAGAGGCCTATGACTCCACATTGAACAAACCGTTAAGGAATTCCTAAGATTTTAATCCAATGCTAATAAATCGTTAATTTAGGCAGATCTCGATTTACGAAATCTCTTTTTTTCTGAAAGTCCAGTCGTCCACTTGGAGTGGTCTGGCTTTCACGCCTATGGGTGAATTCCCTTAATTCATGAATGTTTTGTTTGAAATAGCCTCTTCACTAACGGTTTTAGTCTCTGGCTAATTAGGGTCTGCTGAAAAACGCTTTTGTACTCTAAATGCCGGTCTTTTTTACTCAAATGAAGGATATTTTATATCAGCTTATCCAATTAATGCAGGGCTTTTGGTTCCTATTCATTATTTTCCATGCATTTCAAATGATCGTTGACCGATCATTTGAAGCTAGTCTCAGGCACGCCAGCTACTTCGTTGGTTCAGTTCGAAGTACACCAATACATCTTCACTTTGCCGCTTTGTATCTGACACACCTGAGACTTTTTCAGCAGACCTTAATAATTTGATAGCACCAGGATGGGCTTTTTTATAGGTTCAATAAGAAAACAGGAGGCTTCGCAGGGAAATGGATCAACCAAGGATTTCCCGCGCGTCCTGGATCAACTCCTTCCAGTGCCGTCGGTTGTACACCAGAAACTTTTTTTGATCGCCTGTTTCCAATGAGATCAGAATGCCCGTCGGGATGATTCCCAGGATATTAAAAAAAGCCAACTTCCGAGATATTCCTCAATCCGATACATTTTTTATTTTCAGTTTCCGGAGAGTATCGGTGGAGTTCGAATTGTAATTTCTCCTGGAGCAGGTAAAGGTTTCCGCCGATGCTCAGGCCACTGCAAAAATAACTGGCCTCCCCTGAGTAAATCACTTTCTGTCCTTTTAAGTGTTTTGACTCTATTTGGCGGCGCACCTTTTTTGAATTCAAAAAGAGGAAAATAAAAATCCCAAACGTAATTCCGGCAGTAGAGCCAATAGCCGCTGCCACTTTCCATTCAAATCGAAAATCAAAGAAAATAGTTAAAATGGATCCAAAAACAAGACCGGCGATGGTTGCATATCGGATTTCTACCTTCATAATTTCCGTCAGGGTGTAGTTGGTGCATCATTGGGCTGGGGCGACCCAATTGACTGCCTGGTTGACTATCAGACTTATTGTTGGTTTACGCTGGAAAATACAAAAAGCATGTCCCTCCCAATCTCATGTACGCGCACTGTATATTTCTCCTCTTCCTGTGAGGTATTGTCAAATTCTTTAGGGTAATCGTAGGGAATCGGTATACGGTCTTCGGCTCCGGCTACCAGTGGGCAGTTTTTATCGGCATGAGAGCAGGTCATAATGGCCGCGAACTCCTTTTTCGGATTTTCCTCGTCATCATATTTTTTGGAAAAGGCGATCAGCGGCTCCTGGTCGTCGGCAAAGGTGACCTCGTAAACCGGGTTATTGTCTTCACCCGCAGTTCTGCTAATTTGAAAGCCTGCTTCCTGCATGGCTCGTATTGCCCTGGGATTAAATGCCGTAGCTTCGGTTCCGCCTGAATAGCAATGAACATTAGGGATGCCGTAATAAGTCGCCGCAGCCTGTGCCCAAATCTGGGAAATATGGCTTCGCCGGGAATTGTGGGTACAAATAAAAATTAAATTGACATCCTCGTCATTGGCTACTTTTTGACTGACGTAATCGGTAAGCATTTGAAGTTGCTCCTTGCGCTCCATGGGAATCGCTTCGAATTCCGCACGTAAATCTTTGATCGTAGCAGTTACCTGATCGTACATTTTCTTGTTCTTAAAATCCATGGATGTCAATAAAATGGTCGAAAGTAGTAAAAATAATGAGATGTATTTCATAGTAGGGTGTTCGAATAAAATTCATGTAAAATTATATCGCTTTAGACGTTTTTAACCTTTGGGTATGTTAATGAATGATTAAATATTTTTCTCCCTTCGGAACGATTTTCAAGATTTCGGATTCACCAAATGAGAGGGAAGTCATTCAACAACAAAAAAGCCCGGGAACGTATTCCCCGGGCCCTGGCCTATTATATGTATTAGTACAGCTTAGATTTAAAACTGGATTTTCAATCCTGCATTCCAGGTCCTGCCAAAGCCATAGTAGGCGATGTTGCTGATGCTTCCGTTGTCACCGATCTCAACGTCTTCTGCATCTTCGGGATCGTACAGCCGGTTGGTTTCTGATTCGGAAATGTATTCCGTATCTAGCACATTGTTTACATTGACATTGGCGCTCATTTTAAGGGATCCAAGTTTGAAATTGTAATAAACTCCAGCTCCCAATAATCCGTACGAAGGGAGTTTCCATGCCTGGTTTCCCGCAGTGAGGAAAGAGTTGTCACTGGCCAGGTCAAAGTCGGCGTACAGTTTGTCGTAGTAAAAATAGTCAGCATATAGGTTCAGCCCTTTGATTAACTCGAAGGTAGCTCCAAGGCTAAAGGTCATTTGCGCCGCATCAGGAACTTTTACATCGGTCATGAACAATGTTAATTCCCTGGTCTGATCTTGGTATTCGGCATCCTCAGGCGTCCAGGTAGCAGAAAAGTCGTCAGTATACCTCCAGTTGCCATAGGAAAACATACCGTTGATCGATAACCTTTCTACTGGCTGTGCTACAAAGTCTACTTCAATTCCCTGGTGTAATTGGTTAATACCTTCATAATTTGCATTTCCATCTACCTGGATAGGATTGCCGGTTCCAATTTCATTTAGCGTCTGTCTGCTTCCCCGTGAGATTTGCCGGTTGCCCCAGTAGGTGTGGTAGAGATTTACATTGGCTTTAAGAAATCTGCCTCTTAATCCGTAACCCAATTCCAGGGCGTATACCTCCTGATTTTTCACATCCGTATTTATGTCATTCGAGAAATTCAGGAACACATTGTCGAAGATGGGCTGGCGTGACAGGTAACCTGCGTTGACGAATACATTGTGATGGTCATTGATATTGTAGTTGATGCCGGTCTTGGCTGTTCCACCCAGGAAGTTCTGCCAGTCTGATGATTGCTCAGGATCATCATCTTCATACAGGAAGTAGTCAATTCGCTTAAAGCCCTGATTGGATCCTGACAATGACAGGAAAGCGCTAATTTTATCTGTGGAATATTCCAACTGGCCGTAGAGACCCAGCCAGTTGACCAAACCGTCGTTGTTGTAGTCAATTTGATTGTCATCAGCCCTGCCTTCATCTGTGATGTATTTTTCCGGTACATTGATGTCGTCATCATCAAAATAGGCATCCAGTCCCATCAAATCTTCTACTCTACGGTAGTGAAGCCCTTTGTAGTACCGGGCATCAATCCCGGTTACGAGTGTCCAGTTAGAGGTAAGTTCATGTGTCAGGTTGGAAATGATACCGTACCAGTTGTGCTCGTTCATCGATGAGCGAAGGATCATCCCGTTTCTCCAGGATTCTGCAACCCCTTGACCTGCGAAAGGACCGTTGTAACCAGGATCTTCGGTAGTTACACCAGAACCTGACCATGGCACCTGGTCTGCGCCGAAATCCCCCACGGTATTACCGGTATTCCAGGATTGAATATCATTCCATCGCACTATACCATTTTCATCTTTAAATCGGCTGTCCGTTCTATATCTGCCATTGATCCTTCCCAGGTCTCCGGTTCCACCACCGCGGCCAAAGGAGGCATAAGCCGATGTAGCCAGGTCAGTTCGCTCGCTGATGGTCCAGTAGTGGTTCAGGAACATCTTAGGCTTGTGGTAGAAGTTCTTTCTCCACGAAAACATATCGTCTTTGTATTCGCCTTGGCTATAAAAACCCCATTGAGGGTTGTATTTAATTCCTCTTCCTGTGGCGCCGGTGATTTCATTGCCTTTGATAGACTCAATGGTTACTCCATCATAGCTTCCGTATTCTCGCTGGAAGTGCCACTGCGGGGCGCCAACGACGCTGAAATTAAGAGTGTGTGCGCTGTTGAATTTTTTTGCGATCGAAGCGAAATAGGAGTACGCCCTGAACAAGGTTCCATCTGCATAGCCATCGCCACGGGTGTGGGTGCCCTGAACTGTCAGCGCCCATCCGCTTTTCGATAATCCGGTAGATAGCGCCAGACCGTATTTTGTATAACCATCATTTCCAATAGAAATGGAGGCGTAGCCACCTTTTTC
Organism: Cyclobacteriaceae bacterium; assembly: GCA_050305935.1. Classification (GTDB taxonomy): domain Bacteria; phylum Bacteroidota; class Bacteroidia; order Cytophagales; family Cyclobacteriaceae; genus CAJXNP01. The sequence continues at coordinate 7,373 of JBNLGG010000107.1, forward strand.
CCTTTCGGCGGCATTGGTCACAATGTTGATTGACCCGCCCACGGTTGGAACTGCCAGCTTGGTGGCGCCAAGGCCCCGCTGGTATTGTACTGAGCTTGCCACGTCAGTTAAGCCTGCCCAGTTGGACCAGTATACCCAGCCGTTTTCCATGTCATTGACAGGCACACCATTGATCATTACTGCGGTATTTCGCTGGTCAAAGCCACGCACGTTGATACGGGAATCCCCGAAGCCGCCGCCTTGTTTGGTCACATATACCGAAGGCGCCTCTCTCAGGATTTCCACAAACTCCTGGTTGCCGGTCCTGGTCTCTATTTTTTTGCTGTCAATCGTGCTGAAGGCAATGGGTGTTTTCCGGTCAGTGGCATAGGAGGCAATTACTTCAATTTCCTGTAACCCGATTGGCGCAGAAAGCAATTGGATCTTGCCGAGATTAACTGTTTCATTTTCCATCACGAAGGCGTCCATTTCCAGGTTTTCATAGCCAATGTAGTTGATCTCCACCACATGCTTTCCTTCCGAAAGGTTGCCAATTTTAAACTTTCCGTCGACATCAGTGATGACTCCCTGGTTTGTTCCTTTGATCAACACGTTGGTGCCGATCAAAGCGCCACCGTTGTCTGCATCGACGACGATTCCTTCGATGCTAGCGTTTTGTGCTTTTAAAGAATAAAAAGCAAACAAAACCAATAAAATACTTAGTAAAATCCTTCTCATCTTTTTGTTGTTTTGTTTGCGCAAAACTAGGTAAGTGATGATAAGGAATGATGTAGGATGTTTTAAGAGTTTATTAGGCCAGGGTTAATGTTTTGTTGAAAATTCTCAATTAAATAACCGGAAAATAAAATGGATTTTCACGTTTGGTAACATTGGAATTACATGCAAGCGCTACCTTTATTCCTTCCGCTTTTTACCATTAATCTTCTATCAACATCTTGATGACATTAGACAAATCCCCATCGGTAGTTTCCCTTTCGGGTAGCTGGAATATTTCCTCCATCAGAGGGAATATGTCTACGTTTTGAAATTCAGATTGCCGGTATCCCTTTTTAAAAGCGGGTCCAATGGCATAGAAAATAGTCTTCATGTCCTCCGATGTATTGTCATAGCCATGGGCACCGCCGGTTGTAGCCTTACGATCCGGATGCCGAAACACATAGCCCTTATCCACCAGGACAATGAGTTGATCGATGCGGGTGGTGTCATTAAAGTGCCAATCAGCAGGAGTATTTTCCCGTCGGTGGACAGACACGTTCGGGATTTGGCTTGCCAGGTGAAAAACAGAATCCGTATAGCCCCGATGTGGTTCCAGAAAGAGGCATGTGCTTCCGCCATTGTAGGCTTTAATTAGCGTATCGGGAACAAAATCACTTACTACAATATTATGGACAGAATCCACGGCGGCCATTCCATGATCAGAGGTAACGATGATATTCACCTGATTTCCATAAGGCAAGGTCTTTAGTTTTTTGATAAAATAGCTCAAAAGCGAGTCGAGCGATTCTACCTGTTGCTTGGTTTGTGGTGCCAAGGGGCCTTCGTCGTGGCCGGTATGGTCAGGCTCAGAAAAATATCCCATAAGGAAGTGGGGCCTCTTCTCTTCGGGAAGCTGCAGCCAATGAAGGACGGTATCCATCCGGTTTTTGTAAGAAAGTTTGTAATCGTAAATTTTCCAGTAATTGGCATACCTGCCATTGACCGGCGCTTCTGATCCTACCCAGAAACATGTGGCCGTTTTGATGCCGAAATCCTGCAAATGGTTCCAGATGGGGTTTCCTCCATAAAACACACTGTCTTGAACTGCCTCTCTATCGCCCAGGCTATATTTCCT
>JBNLGG010000108.1:0-8603 GCA_050305935.1 Cyclobacteriaceae bacterium
TCGTTGTCAAAAAAAAGAATTTTTATAATTCTCTCAAGAAGTTCCACATCTCAGGATCAGAGGTAAAAAGGTATTTTGTCGTACACCGTATTTAAGGTGTGGTTACTCAAATTAATTGATTGATTACAATCCTAGGAAGTCTTTACCCCTAAATGAAGTGACCCTACAGATTGATATTAATACTCAGCTTCCAGCAGATGACCGGCCAGTTGCAGTAGGGCTAGCTCAGCAATTTTTGCATCATATTTCGCCTGATTAAATCGTAGCTTGGCATTGAGCAAATTAATCTGTGCCTGACGGAAGACAATGGAGGTGATCTGACCCAGCTTATTTTGCTCCTCCGTCCTGTCGAAATTGCGCTCGTTGGTTTGCAGGTTTTTTGTTTCTGCCTTCAATACAAATAAAGCATTTTGATAAAATCCCCAGGCATTGTGCACATCTCTTTCCAGGCCTTGTTTGGTCTGCTTTGCAATGATCTGGTTGTTTTCCAAACTGATTCTGGAATTCTGGATCCTCGTACTAGTCGTTCCGCCATCAAAAATATTCCAGCTCAAAGTCACTCCGGCAGAGGTTCCGGATTGAGTTTGGGAAAATGGCAGAAAATTGTTTGGAGGACTTTTTTGCCATCGATATCCTGCGTTCAGATCAACCCTGGGTACATAGCCTGATCTGGCCATACCTATTTCATATTCTGACTGCCGAACAAACGAACTGTTTTGCATAACAAACACGTTATTGTCCAGCGCATCTTCTAACAGTGCGTCCTCGTCCAGACCCTCCATGTAGTTAATCGTGGTATCAACATCAAATTCAATCTGTACGTCCCTGGCCAAAATCACATTGAGATTTCGCTTGACGTTATCGAGCTCCTGCGAAATATTCAGGTAATTGATACTGTCTGTGTTAAAATCCACTTCTGCATTTAATACGTCCAATTGTGTATTCTGCCCGTATTCGTACCCATATTTCGCCCGCAAAAGCCTTTCCCGTGATATCGCTAAGGTTTGAAGCTGATTCGTCTTATTTTCCGATAACCGCGCTACCTGGTAGTACACTCTGAACAATTCCAAAATGGTTGACTCTGAAATTTGCCTGGCCTGTAATTCCGACAAATTCATTTGTTCCTGCAATCGCTCAAAATTGTACCGCCTGTTCATCCCATCAAATAGGCGATAGTTAAGAGCAATATTCGAACTCATGTTAGTTCCGGTGACATTCCTCGTGACTGCGGAGTCTGAATTATTGGTGATATTGTTATTGGAATAGGTGGCTCCGGCAGACGCAGAAAGGGTAGGTAAATACCCGCTGTTTAAAATGTCGGCATTGTTCTCCGCCACTTCCATGTTGTTATTGGCGATTTTAATGTCATAGTTGTTTTCGAAAGCAATATTGATCGCCTCTTCCTTCGTGAGAACACTCTGGCTCAATGCAATTTGGGCAAGGCTTAGGAAAACAATGATTATATATATGCTATTAGTGTACTTCATCATATTCAGCTTTTTGTTCAATTACAGCTCGTTCTACTTCTTCCGGTCCGGGCTTATTGCCCGACCACATCCATTTCCAATGTACCTTTATGCTATTACCAAGCGACAGCAACATGGGCAGCATGACGAGCGTAAGGAGCGTGGCCATCATAATGCCATAGGCAATGGAGATTGCCATTGGAATAAGAAACTGTGCCTGGCGGCTTTTCTCAAAAATAAGTGGCGCCATACCGGCGACTGTTGTGAGCGAGGTAAGGAAAATCGCCCGAAACCTTGATTTACCGGCTTCAAAAAGGGCATCTTCAAATTTTAATCCCTCCTTCAAAAAACCATTAAACTTACCGATCAATACCAATCCGTCATTGACGACAATACCGATCAACGCAATGATCCCCAGGAAAGAAAGGATGTTAATTGGAAATCCATGGATCCAATGTCCCCAGGCTACTCCAATCAAACTGAATGGGATCATCAGGATCAGTAACAGCGGCTGACTAAATGACCGGAACGTAAAGGCAATGATGATAAATATGAGAAACAAAATCACCCACAATACTTTTCTGGCAGAACTAGTCGTTTTATTTGCCTCCCTGTTTTGCCCTTCGTAGGAAGGTTTAACCGTCGGGTATTTAGCCAAAATCGCTGGCAGGATTTTTTGTTTTACGTCTGTCATAATATCAGTAGCGCTGACTGATGGATCCTTCAGGTCGGCATCTACGCGGATCTCGCGAATTCCGTCCAGGTGATTAATAGATATCTCCCCTCGAATGATCTCATAGCTCGCAATTTCTTTCAAAGGAACACGCTGGCCTGTCGGGCTCACCACACGCATATCACTTAGGTTTTGGATCGACGACCGGGTATCGCGATCATATCGCACCCACACACGTATCTCATCGCGTCGTCGCTGAAACCGCTGTACCTGCAGGCCAAAGAAACCACTTCGCACCTGGCTGATCACGTCGTTTAACTGAAAGCCTAAGGGGTAGGCGCTTTCCTTTAATTTGATCTTTATTTCCTTGATTCCTTCGGGATCATTGTCCGCTACATCTTTTAGGAGACCATTGTGCTTTAGCTGCTCTTTTAATTCTGTTTTAGCCCCTTTTAATTCAGCAATATTATTACCCATCAACGAGACAGAAATTGGTTTACCCCCGAAATTTCCACCAGAGCCAAACTCGATACTTTCCACTCCATGGAGGATGCCTACCTTGTCACTGATCGCCGACGCAATCATAAAGGAGGGAAAATCGCGCTCCTCACCGGGCAATAAGTTCACATCGAGTGAGGCATTGGAAGTCCCTGGACCAATTCGCTTGATAACATTTTCGACCACCTGCTTGCCTTCCGACTGCCGTTTGGTAAATTCTTCATTTACTTCCCAGGCAGCTTTTTCAACGATTGAAATGACCGAGTCAGTAAGCATTTCATTTGTCCCCTGCGGCATTTCCAGGGTGATGCTCACCCTGTCACTGGCTACTTGCGGAAAAAATTGGCTTCTGATTATTCCACCACCTATCGCACCCATTGTTATCAATAGCAGGGCTATAGGAATGGCGAAACCTAAAAACTTATGCTTGAAAAAGAATTTCAAATACGGGGCATAAAGTTTATCCCGCATCCAATCCATAAATCTTTCGGCCCATGCATTAAACCAGTAAGTTTTTTGTTCCCTGGTCAGTGCCTTGCTATGCGCCACATGTGAGGGCAAAATAATGACAGCTTCAATCAGGGAAACAGACAGGGTAAGAATTACAATAACAGAAACTTCCCCAAAGAATTCTCCAATCCTTCCCTCTAAAAAGAAAAAGGTGGAGAAAGCTACCAGGGTAGTCAAAATCGCGGAAACAATGGCGGGTAATACTTCCATGGTACCATCAATGGCTGCCTTGATCGCATTTTTCCCCTGTTCATAATGGAAATAAATATTTTCGGCAATGACAATACCATCATCCACCAGGATACCGATCACGATGATCATCCCAAAAAGTGACAACACGTTGATCGTCACACCTAATCCACTTGCAAAAATGAACATTCCCAGAAAGGCAATTGGCAAGCCAAAAGCTACCCAAAATGCCAGACGTGGCTTCAGAAAGAGAGCCAGAAAAATGAGGACCAAAATGGCTCCCATTGTTCCGTTTTTCAGTAGAAGCTTCGTTCGCTGTACAATAACATCCGACCGGTCAGACGTGACACTTAAATGGACATTTTCATGGGTATCATTAAATTTTTCGATGTAGTCCATCGTATTACGGGCGGCAAAAACCATGTCTTCGGAATTGGTCGTACTGACCGTGATGGCCACAGATGGCTCGCCGTTAAAATAAAGCCGGTCGGGATTTTCTGACCACCGGTCACGAACCTCAGCCACATCCCCCAGCCTGATCTTGTTACCTGAACCATCGGCTTTGACGACTACATAATTCAGCTCATCGCCGTGATATACCCTGTTATTTACCCGGATCAGGTATTCTTCGGTTTCGGTCTTGATAGACCCGCCGGTAACCAGTATATTGGTATTTGCCACCGCATTGGCCACCTCCCTGAAGGTAAGATTGTAAGCCCGAAGCTTATCTTCATTTACCGCAATCTCTATCTCTTCAGCCGGGTAACCCGTTACTTCTACCTGTGAAATCCCATCTATCGCACGCAAGTCGGTCTCCACCTCACGGGCAATATCTTTAAGCGATTTAAGCGAAATATTTTCCCCACTGACCACTAATGAAATTGCTTCTGTTCTGAAGATATCTTTTGAAATTACGGGAGGTTCCATGCCTATCGGGTAGGAAGGCACCCTGTCCACAGCATTTTTGATATCCTGAAGGACAACATCTACATCATACCCTTTTTCTACCTCAATCATGATACGGGCGCTGTTCTCAGACGAGGTGGATGTAAAACGGTCCACCCCCACGATACCACGGATATTGTCTTCAATTTTGAGCACCACCCCTTCTTCCATTTCCTGCGGAGAAGCACCCGGATACACCACGCTGATCGAGATCATCCTCGATTCGTTCAGCGGAAAAAAGGATGACTTTAACCGTAACATGCCCGCTAATCCAAGAAGGAATACTCCAAGGATGACCGCATTCGCAGCTACGGGATATTTGATAAAATATGAAATTACCTTGCGCATCTTGCTAATCGTTTTGGATGATCGGGTTTACCTTCATGCCCGGATAAGCGCCCGGCACAATGCGATTGATCACGAGATCGCCATCTTCCAGGCCACTGATCAAAGAAAATTTAGACGCATAAAATACCGGCGTTACAGGCTTCAGTGTCAATATGCTGTCCTTCACCACATAGATCTCCAGATCATTGATCAACAGGCTCCTTGCCACCTCAAATGTATTTTCCTTTTCTTCACCCACAATCACAGCCTCCAGGTACATCCCTTCCCTCAGCCCGTCGCCCTTCACCTGGATGAACACCTGCACGGTTTGTGTGGTCGGGTCTACCCGTCCATTGATCCTGATCACTTCTCCCGACCATTCTTTTCCGGTCGATTCAGCATCCCTCACCGTTACTTTTTTTCCCACTTCTAATGAAGACAGAAGGGATTTGCTGATTGCTACTTCCAATTCGTACACCGAAGGGTCAATGAATTCCCCAATCTTTTGACCCTGTCTCACCAATGTTCCGGGTGTTACCAACGCTTCCGTCAGGATTCCATTAAAAGGGGCCCTTAAATTGTACTTCGAAAGTACAATCTCCATGTTTTTTGTATTGTAGTAGGTAGTGTAGATATTCCTGCCGGTGAGAAAGAACTTTTCCTTTTCGGAGTCGGCTTCCGGTAATTCAGGCACCGGTTTATGCATGTCGAAGTTCTTCACATAGTTGTCCCACTTCTGAAAAGCATCCGGATAATCTAACCTCATGTCAGGAAGAATAGAAGTAATCAGGTTGACCAATGTGCTTTTTTGAGCCTGCAGGTTGGCGGCAAAATCGTTGCTCCTGATTTTGACAATGGTTTGTCCCCTGCTGTAATGGACTCCCGGCTTGAATTCCTTCCCGTTCGTTTCCATCACTCCCTGCACTTCTGCAAATATCTCAATCCGGTGCTTCGCCACCAGGCGGCCACTCTCAACCACGGTGACCGGATTATTCGAATTTTCCACTTTTTTTACAAAAACCGTTTGGATAATTTCTTCAGAATCGGCTTTTGTTTTCTTTTCGGTTCCTGCTAACATTTTGAAAGCAAAAAATCCACCTGCTAATAGGAGGATCCCCAATACAATTGAAATTACTTTATTCATGATTGATTTTAGTTTCTACTGCAACAACTTCTTCTGTTTTTATGTTTTCTCTTATTTTTTGAAGGATCAGGATCAACTGTTCCCTTTCCTTTTTTGAAATACCCTTTTCAATTTCACCCACCATCCTGGTAAAGATTGGCTTAGAACTTTCAAAGGTTTGTCTACCATGTTTGGTAAGATAAATGTGATTGATCCGCCGGTCTGTTTTGGATGGAATTCGTGCTACTAGGTTCCTACCTTCCATGGTATTGACTAACCTGGCAAGTGAGCCTTTATCCCTGTTGGTGATAAATGCCAGTTCATTCTGTGGTCGTCCATCTTCATCGATCAGAACTTTCAAAAGCAGCCATTGCTCTTTTGACAAATCCATTCCGCTGATTTTCATCTTATCGTGCACATAGTTGTCGATCATCTTCATGGTTTTGCCCAACCAGGGTAAAATCGATTTTTCCAGAATATCTCCCATATCAGATTTACTTTGGACTTCAGACTGCAAAATTAGAATAATGTTTCGTTTTTAATTGCATATGCAACTGTTCCATATTCAAATTATATAAACGGTAAGTCACACTAGATGAAAGGCGTCAAATAATAGATGGGATTGGAAGGTGGTTTATGAATATTAGTCGTCCGACGACAAAGAGGACAAATTCAAATGAAAGCTTTGATGCAGAAAAGTCGTCGGACGACTAACGCTTCATTTGGCTAGGCAAAAACCTAAGCCCACCATAAAATTTAAAGGACGGTAACTGCCTTTGAATTACTATATTTGTAAAAACGACTTTTTTGAAGACCACCCCAACTACAGACTTTGAAAAAATTCAATCGGGAGACATCGCGACCTTTGAGGGTGTGTTTCGAAAGTACTACGAATATTTGTGTTTCCAGGCCTATAAAATACTGCGCGACAAGGACGAGGCCGAAGAGGTGGTTCAGGAAACCTTTGTGAAAATTTGGAACAGACGGGAGGAACTTTCCATCAATACTTCCATCAAAAACTACCTCTTCCAGTCCATCAAAAACACTTGTTATAATCAGATCAAGCACGAAGAAGTCAAAAGAAATTACCAGGCCGACTATCTCCAATCAAACCAGGAAAGTTTTGATCAGGACCCGGCAATTGCTAAAGAACTGGAGCAAAATATCCAAAAGGCAATTGACAGCCTGCCGAAAGAGCGTCGAAAGATTTTTTTACTTAGTCGCTACCGCGGACTTAAATACCAGGAAATTGCGGATGAATTGAACATATCAGTCAAAACGGTAGAAAACCAGATGGGAAAAGCGCTCAAATACCTCCGGGAAGAATTGAAAGAATATTTGAGCATCTCCATTTTGTTGTTCGTAGAGTTTTTAAAAAATTTATTAGGGTGAGGATAGGGGTAAACATAAACTTGCTTGTCTAGTACTTGAAAATGGCCAGGGGTGACACACATATCGATTTTGATCTAATAGCGAAATACCTCGCTGGAGAGTGCAATGCGGACGAAGTTGCAGTGGTGGAACAACTCATTGCGGAGAATGAGGAGGTCGGGAAGATTGTACGGCAGGGGGACGAATTATTCAATGCGGAAATCATCGATCCGGAAGACAAAAGTCCTGTCACTTTTCATGTGGAAAGCGCCTGGATGAAAGTTAAAAGCCAACTGGACCTCCCCTCTTCGGAAACTACACCCATTGAACCAAAGCAGCGCTTCATCCAGTTTATGTGGAAAGTAGCTGCCATCCTGGTGGTTGGCGTGGGCATTACACTGTTTTTCTACCTGAACAGGACTCAGCAACTAGAATATTCGGTCGCCCAAAATGAGATCAATACCTTCTACCTTCCTGACAGCTCCAGGGTGGTATTAAAAGATAATTCCAGCCTCGTGGCTTCGGTCAGCTACAATAAAGACGACAGACAGGTTTCACTTTCGGGCCTTGGGTATTTTGACGTACAAAAAATGCCGGAAAGGCCCTTCATTATTCAAATGGACGGCGGTGCTGTCACCGTACTGGGAACGGCATTCCTGATCGACTCAAAAATCAAAAATGAAATCACGGTAACTGTGGAGCGCGGATCTGTTGAGCTGGCTTCGAGTGAAGACCCTCAAAAGTCAGTTGTACTTGAGAAAAACGAGTCGGCTACACTCCGGCTAGATGAATTGAAAATCACGAAGGAGGAAGTGCTCAGTCTCAATGCACTGTATTGGGCAAACAAGAGACTCGTCTACCGTCAGGAACCACTTCACCAGGTTTTCACCGAATTGGAAGATTTGTTTGACATATCCATTTCCTATGATTCTGCTTCCATTTCTAACTGCCGACTCTCAGCGATGTTTAGGGACGAACCGATTGAAACAATCCTGCAACATATTTCCGTTTCGATGGATTTTGAATATACCAGCGAAGATGGAAAATACATCATTACCTCTGATGGCTGCAAACAAGACTAAATTCCTTCTTTTTCTTTTTGTAGTCATTGGAATAAACGTTTCCGCCCAAAACAATATCCTCAAAAAGACCATCGACTTCCGGGTGGAAAATGAACGTTTGGAAGATGTGCTTTTTCGTATCGCGGATATTGGCAATTTTTCCTTTTCATACAATCCGGATCTCCTGCCCATCGACAGCACACTTTCTCTGAACGTCAAAAATTCCAGTATCCAGGATGTGCTAAGAATTCTGCTGGGCAATGAGTTGGAAATGAAAATGAGCGGGAATCACCTGATCATTTTAAAGACCAAATTCTCCCATCCTGGCGGTTCCTCTGAATCTCCAGGGGATGGCCAAAAACAAACCATCACCATCAATGGTTATGTGCAAAACACAGGGATGGACACCTACATCCCCCGCGTGACGGTCTACGATGTAG
>JBNLGG010000109.1:0-8480 GCA_050305935.1 Cyclobacteriaceae bacterium
AGTCGTTGGTTAGCGCTTCGGGTTTATCTGAAAAAACGCCGTGTTTCGACTGATCAAAGTTCGTGTTCAGGACGCGCATTCCTCCAACTAAAACCGTCATTTCAGGAGCAGTTAGAGTTAACAATTGTGCTTTGTCTACCAGCATTTCTTCAGCAGAAACTGTGTATTTGGTTTTTGAGTAATTTCTGAACCCATCTGCTGCGGGCTCCAGGTATCCAAATTGTTCTGCATCGGTCTGATCCTGTGTTGCATCCACCCGTCCCGTGGTAAAAGGCACCTTAATATCATGCCCGGCATTTTTAGCCGCCTTCTCAATGCCCGCACAACCGCCTAACACGATCAGATCGGCAAGGCTAACTTTTTTGCCACCCGATGTTGTGCTGTTGAATTCCAGTTGGATGCTTTTGAGCGTATCCAGCACTTTTGCCAGTTGATCAGGATTATTTACCTCCCAGTTTTTTTGAGGAGCTAATTGGATGCGTGCCCCGTTAGCGCCACCGCGCTTGTCCGATCCACGGAAAGTGGAGGCGGAAGCCCAGGCAGTCGTTACCAATTGCGATACCGACAATCCCGATGCAAGTATGTTAGCCTTTAGTGCAGCGATATCCTTATCGTCAATCAATTTGTGGTCAACTTCCGGAAGTGGATCCTGCCAGATAAGATCTTCCTTGGGAACTTCCGGCCCGAGATACAATGCACGTGGTCCCATATCCCTATGCGTTAATTTGAACCATGCTCTGGCGAAAGCATCGGCAAATTCATCCGGATTTTCTAAGAAATGTCTGGAGATTTTTTCGTATTCCGGATCGAACCTCAACGAGAGGTCAGTGGTTAGCATGGTTGGTTTATGATGCACGGAGGAATTGTGGGCATCCGGTATCACGTTCTCGGAGTTTTTAGCAACCCACTGTTTAGCGCCTGCCGGGCTCTTTGTTAATTCCCATTCGTACTTAAATAGGTTTTCAAAGAAATTATTGCTCCATTTAGTGGGCGTAGCAGTCCAGGTAACTTCCGGTCCGCCGGTGATCGTATCTCCGCCTTTTCCTGACCCAAAGCTGTTCATCCAACCAAGACCTTGTTCCTCAATGGAAGCTGCTTCTGGTTCAGGGCCTACGTATTGACCAGGATCAGCCGCGCCATGTGTTTTACCAAAGCTGTGTCCTCCAGCGATTAAGGCTACTGTTTCATAATCATTCATAGCCATTCGGCCAAAGGTTTCGCGAATATCTTTCGCAGCAGCGATCGGATCAGGATTGCCATTTGGGCCTTCAGGATTCACATAAATTAAACCCATTTGCACGGCAGCCAATGGATTTTCTAAATCCCGTTCGCCGGTGTATCGTTTGTCATCAAGCCATTCACCTTCTATTCCCCAGTAAATATCTTCTTCCGGCTGCCAGACGTCTTCACGACCGCCGCCAAAGCCAAAGGTTTTGAAGCCCATGGATTCAAGAGCAACATTTCCCGCGAGGATCATCAGGTCAGCCCATGAAATTTGTTTGCCGTATTTTTGTTTGATTGGCCAAAGAAGCCTCCTAGCTTTGTCAAGATTGGCATTGTCCGGCCAACTATTGAGAGGAGCAAATCGCTGACTTCCGGAGCTTCCACCACCACGACCATCCGCAATCCGGTAGGTGCCGGCGCTGTGCCATGCCATTCTGATAAAGAGCGGGCCATAGTGGCCAAAGTCTGCCGGCCACCAGTCCTGGGAGTCGGTCATGAGATCTGTGAGGTCTTTTTTAACCGCACCCAGGTCAAGGCTATTAAATTCTTTCGCATAGTCAAAGTCCTTGTCCATCGGGTCGGTAAGGGAAGAGTTTTGTCGCAGGATGTTGATATTTAATTGATTGGGCCACCAGTCGCGGTTTGAAGTACCACCACCAGCGCCGTGGTTTAGCGTTCCGCCCAAAAAAGGGCATTTGATTGCGTCAGTTGTAGCACTCGATGAGGTGCCTGGATGTGAGTTGTTTCCCATGTTTATGTTATATTTTAATTTGATTGAGGTTCAAATCTATAATAATGTTTATTTATAAAATTTATTTACTTATAAGTAATGCTTATGGCTATTTTGTGCAATTGGCTCACAATCAATTTAGTGAATTATTGTATGTCTGTAAAGGGAAAAAGGGTTCAAGGCGTTAACAATTTGTGAGAGGTAATAACGGTTCTTTTGATCGTCAATTAAGCCAGAACCATTTTTGGTATCCTACGAAAGATTATCGATGTGTGTGTTGAATGCTCACAAAAGATGCAGTCGGTAGAGGTTAAGCAAATCGCGTAAAATAATTCCACTGGATGGAATAAAGAATGCTCTTACTTGATTGATGCGTCATCAAACATCCGCTTCCTAATGAAAAGTCATCTATCACTCTCTGATCTCATAAACCTTAGCCGCTCCATTATTAGCTGATGTAACAATCTTATAGGGAGTGTGCTTGAATTTTAATACGGTCAAATCCCTGACATCGTCGGAGTTCAATAGAGGCGATTCCTGCCGTTTCACTTTAAAGCCGCCATTTTTCCACTCCGTAAGCACTCCGGTCGAGGCATCACTTCTTCCTAAGAAAGCATTATACGCATAAAAATTTCCAGCCAGTAAAAATTCCGGGGATCCGTCCCTGTCAAAATCTTCCTTCACCACTCCATTGACCATAGAAAACTGAGCCTCCAATGGCAACGGCTGGCAGCGGAAAGTTCCATCGCCATTGTTTATGAGGCAGGAAGAGGCTAGTATCCTTGTCGGTAAAATTTTCTGATCGCCGGTATTTATTTTACTCATCAATTCAGGCATGGTGGTATTGGCATATTGCCGGTAACCACTAAAAACATCGGCCATCATTCCGACCTGTGCGATAAGCTCATCGCGCCGGGCCAGAGGGTATTCAACACCCTGGACGTAGTGGGCTAATATTGGATCGATTGATCCGTTCCCATCAATATCCTGTAGGTAGAAAGTCAATGGTTCATTGACCTTGGCTTGTATCTGAAGGTTTGTTCCCGCATTTCCCAGCATAAAATCGATATCCCCATCGCCGTCAACATCATCTTCAAAAATCATCGTCCACCACCCTTCTGTATTTTCCAAACCAGCTGGGGCCGAATAGTCTTTTAGCTTGCCATTCTCATTCAAAAAAAGCCTGACAGGCATCCATTCTCCTACGACCATCAAATCGACCCATCCATCGTTATTGATATCTGTCCATCTTGCATCGGTGACCATACCTACACTCGCGAGGTCTTTATTGGCTTCCGGGGTAGCATCCCTAAACTTTACTTTGCCGTTTTCGGTGTCGTTTCTTAAAAGGTAGCTATTGGGTGTCTGAGGGTATTCCCCTGGTACCATTCTCCCACCCACAAAAAGATCCAGGTCCCCGTCCTGATCAAAATCTCCCGCAGCAACGCAGCCACCACCTGCGAATTCGGCGGGCAAAGCCTCGGGAATGAGTTCAAAATTTCCTTTTCCGTCGTTTACATAAAACCGGTCCTGGTAGTTAGGACTATCCTTGGGAAATTCACTTCCACCACTTACTACATAAAGGTCCAGATCGTTGTCTCCGTCCGCATCAAAAAAGATTGCGTCTATATCTTCCTGTCGCTTTTCAAGTTGCCAGGGTTGGCTATTTGACATGGCAAGTGTACCATCATCCTGCCCGAAGTACAACGCAGACGATTGATTAGCCGCTCCACACAAAAAAACATCGTCGTTTCCGTCACTATTCACATCGCCAACAGCCATTTTCCCTCCAAGCCGGGAAGGTTGGTATAGAAGTGTGTTTTGAAGGTGAAAGTCATTGAATTCATTTTCCACATGGACGAAATCCAGTCCTGACTCATGGGTAACGTCTTTGAACAGGGAGGCTGGTGGGGGAGTAAGAAATTCCCCTGATCCACCCGCATCATGTTGGTCTATCACGATGGTTTGATTGCTCTCAATGTTGGTCAATGTAGAGATCTGATCATCTGGCCAGACAACGACAATCCTATTTACAAGAGTATGGTTTCCGATCCCAATGGTTAAGACAGGTTCCTGGGAGGAGAGAAATCCACGCGTGTAGTAGGCTTCATGGTACAAGGTGTCCTTATCCAACTCCACCCGGATCTTACTGCCAATGCCGAAACTGTTTTTATGCGCGCCTTTAAGTTTTAATTTAATGAAATGGTTGCTGTTGGCTTTTTGCAGGTTGTTCTGAAAAACCATCGCTTCGTCATTGAGGTTATTAAATACCATGTCTACATCTCCGTCATTGTCGAGGTCAGCAAATGCGGCGGAATTAGTGATCGTTTTGACTCCAAGGCCCCATTCTTCGGTCACATTTTTAAATTGGATGCCATTGGTGTTTGAAAAGCAATAATTGCTGATTTTGGTGGTATTCATGTATTTGATTAGATCCAGCGGATTGTTGCTCCCATATCCCTTCGATGCTATCTCCACTAATTTTAAAAAATCGAGGTCGGTTAAATCTTTTAAAAACCCATTGGTGATAAAAAGATCTTTTAGGCCATCATTGTCAAAATCAATGAAATTGGTAGTCCAGCTCCAGTCTGTATTGGAAATTCCGGCCAACTGGCCAACCTCGCTAAACCTCGGCAAACCGTCGGCAGCGAAGCCAAGGTTTAACTGAAGGGTATTGCGCATATATTGGTGGTGAAAACCGCTGTCAACGGATAGTTGGTATCCATCAAAATTGACCGGCCCCTTTAACAGTTTCTGCCGATAATTGTCTTCTGGGTACATATCACTCACGATAATTTCAGGCAACCCGTCATTGTTAATGTCTGCAATGTCAGACCCCATTCCATTTTTGGTCAGGTGATTAAAAATGGTGTGTGATACTTCTGTAAATGTTCCGTTTCTGTTGTTTATATAGCAGAAGTCCTGTTCGTCATAATCGTTTGTGACGTAGATATCCGGCCAGTTGTCATTGTTTAAATCCGATATGGAAGCGCTCAAGCCAAAATTCAAACCGCTGCCGTGAATACCTGCTTCTTTGCTTATTTCAATAAATCTTCCTTCCCGGTTTTCCAGTAGTTTATTGCCAAAGTAAGGATGCCTGGAACTCCTAAGTTTCCTGGTATTTTCGAACGGCGCATAAAATGTATTTGCGTGGTTTAAAAGCAAAAGATCAAGATCACCGTCCTTATCAAAATCAAAAAAATAGGCTTGATTGGAAAAGGTGCCAGGGAGGTCAAGCCCAAATTCTTTTGCCTGATCCGTAAACACGGGAGTCCCACCCTTGCTGGTCCCTGAATTGATGAAAAGTTGGTTGGCCCTTTTTGGGTGGTTGGCAATAACGGGCTTGTTATAGCCTTCATTTTCGTAATTACCGGAATAGCAAACGTAAATATCCAGAAACCCGTCCCCATTCACATCTGCCATTGTCACACCTGTTTTCCAGCCCGGTTTCCCCTTTGTTTTACTTGCTGCGGTGATATCTTCAAACACCCAATTGCCTTTATTGAGGAATAGTTTATTATCGACACTATTGCCACAAAAATAGATGTCACTCCATCCGTCATTGTTGATATCACCTACAGCTACTCCGGCTCCATTATATATGTAATCATTGGTTAAAATATTATGCGCCGGGGTCTCAACGATTTCATTCCTAAAAGCAATGCCGGTGCTACTACCAGGCATTTGCTCAAACTGAGAGGGCTTTTGACAACTTTGATATATTATTACCGAAAAAAACAGGACATTATGGAAGCGCATCTTTCTGTATATTTTGACAAAAATTATAAAAAAGAAAAGAGAATAGATAGTGCAGAATGGGTACACTATCTATTCTCACTTAGGTAATCACTATTTAATTTATGTCGCCAGCGTGAAATCTCTCACTATAATACTCATTGTGTAAAAAAAGGCTGGTTAATGTTTTTCTATCAGATAAGCTTCACCTGCATTCTCTCCATCAATTACTTTAATGGTAGTTTCTGTTGGCTGAAGCCATGGTGAAGAAAACGAAACTTTGATTTCACCGCTTTTTCCAATCGCCTCAATATATGTCAAAATCCTACCGTGGAAAGCCCGGTGTTTGTTGTCTGTATAGTCTGTCATATCACTGTTGTTGCTGGCCTCCATTCCCAGCAATCGACCAGGGCCTTCGATGCGGCAGGTGATTTCATTGTCTGAGATCATTACAGGTATTCCATCCTGGTCTACCACTTGTAAAATAATCTGTGCGATGCCGCTTTCACTTTGAATTTCTTTTTCACCGGAGACGATTTTCAGTGCGTAAGGTGCGCCAGACGATTGAATAACATAGCTTCCTTTTTCTTTATTGTTTTGATCAAGCCCAATGGCTTCCAGCTTCCCTTCGTGAAACGGGATGTCCCAATAAATGATCCCGGTGGAAGGATCGTAATCTTTGATGTCTCCCACCTGCTTTCCGTTAAGCATTAATTTAGCTTTTGGGTGATTGGTGTAGCACACCACCCGAATGGACTGGCCGTTTTCATAATTCCATATCGACCAGGCGTCCATTGAGGGTATCTTCTCTACGTAATGTTCGCTGTCATTTTCATACTGAGATAAAACGTCATTGGATTGGCTTCCGGATGTGGTACCAGGTGTCGGATAGGTGCCAGCATAAATCATTGGTTTGTTTGACCACAGCGATTGCCTAAAGTATCCGCGTGGTTTTATAAAACCTCCAAAATCCATTAATCCCGAATAAAATCCCCGCGAGGGCCATGGTCCGGATTCTCCCAGGTAGTCAATACCTGTCCATAAAAATTGACCAAAAATATGTTCGTTCTCCGTGACGGCTTTCCACGCATTCAGATCGTGGCGGCTTTCGCTGCCAAAGATGACTCTGCCGGGGTATTTTTCATGGTCGCTCTTATATCGGCTTTCTGTATAGTTATACCCGGCGATATCCAGTGCTGCCGGATAGTCCGTTTCATTTGACATGGCGACTCCTGCCAGGCCAGCCGTTACAGGACGTGAGGTGTCATATTTTTTAACCACGGCCACGAGCTTTTTAGCGATATCGCCTAATCTCATTGCGTCAGGCGCTTCCTTTTTATAGCCACCAAAAATAGGCTGGGTAAAGCCATCTTTTTCATTTCCATCCAAAATGGGGTGTGAATACGGATCATTCGGATAATCAACCTCGTTGCCAATGCTCCAGGCAAATATGGAGATATGGTTTCGGTCGCGGCGCACCATATCAGCCAGGTCGGTTTCCCCCCATTCTTCAAAGAAATCGTAGGATCCCTCAAAGCCCGGAGTGCCTACGTTCCATCCTTCGAGCCACTTCCTTTTAGGGAATTCCCATTCGTCAAAGGCTTCGTTTAGCACCAGCACCCCTAATTCATCGCAAAGGTCGTAAAGATCAGGTGCTTGTGGATTGTGGCTGGTCCGGATGGCATTCACCCCAATTTCCTTCAAGGTTTGAATCCGCCTTTTCCATACTTCCCTGGGCACGGCTGAGCCAAGAACCCCGGCATCGTGGTGGAGACAAACTCCTTTTAATTTCATCCATTTACCATTGAGGGCAAATCCCTTGTCAGCATCAAATTCAAGATTTCTAAACCCGGTCTTTGTGATGGTTTTATCAATAGTTTCGCCATCTTTTACTACGGATGTTTTTAATGTGTACAGGCGTGGATCTTCCTCGGTCCACAATTCCGGGTTTTTGACGGTCAGTTTTGTCAGGTGTTTCTTTGATTGTGTTCCGCCAATGCTGGTTTTCAGGGAGTTTTTTGCTGCGACATTTCCTTCCGGGGAAACCAACTCATTGACAATGGTTAGGTCAACATTGGCCGATGTGCCATTTTCAATTTCAATCTCGATGGTGAGGTCTGCTTTTTTTGTGGTGACATTCTCGGGATGGGCAAATACTCCCCATTGTGCTATATGGACGGGATTGGCATAGATTATCCAGGCATTTCTGTAAATACCCGACCCCGTGTACCACCTGGAATCTGCCTGTCGGCTATGATCTACCCTGACGGCAATGGTATTTTTTTCACCCCACTTTATATAAGGGGTTGCTTCATACATGAAGGAAATGTAGCCGTTGGGGCGTTTACCTAGCGAATGCCCATTGATGAATACTTCGCTTCTGTTGTATATCCCTTCGAAGTAGAGGTAAATCTTTTCTCCTTTTTTATCGTCGGGGATTTGGATATCCTTTCTATACCATCCGATGCCGCCCGGCAGGTAACCCGATGCGCTCGCCAGGTTTGGGCTGAGCTGGCTTCTCACACTCCAGTCATGTGGAAGGGTGACAGGCTTCCATTTGCTGTCATCGAGGGAGCTTTTTTTCCCGCCTTCAATATCCTGAAGGATAAATTTCCAATCATTATTAATCTTCCCTGCTTGTCCGAAGGATACCTGTGCTTTTGAAGTGAAGACAAAGGCAACCATCGCACAACATAATACCAACTGCTTTATATATCTCATGTTTAATTAAAGTTGTTTGTGAATAATGGATAAAGGTATTAAAACAAGGAAATGACGAAGGGGTGTGATT
>JBNLGG010000110.1:0-8172 GCA_050305935.1 Cyclobacteriaceae bacterium
TTCTTAATGGTTTATGAACTTCAATTAAGTTAAGAATTTTAGCTTATGCTCCTTCAAACATAATACCTTTGCGTGGATAAAAGCCGAGCTTCCTTTGAATTTACACTTCCAATTGATTTTCTTATTCCACGCAAAGGAGAGACACGCAGAGGCCGCAAAAAAGGAGGAATGGGAGGCTTTCTAGCTCAGCATGTAGAAGTCTTCTCCTTCCTGAAATCCATGGTCAATAAGGAATTGATGGATGTCCTTTCTTCCATTTCGATCGCTCACCATGGAGAGAATAAAGGGGCCTTTCGGGATTTCTTCAAAATGATAAATCGGAATTGCGAAATCAGAATTATCATGCCTTTTTATGTCAATAAAGCCTTTGATTTCAAAACCTTGGTCTACCAGTTCTTTCGTCAGCTGCCGGATAACACGGCTGATGCCCCAGATCAGGATATCTTTTTTCTTTCCTTTCTTTTCAAACCATCGGGCAAGGTACCTGGCTTTGACTCTCATAAAAGCCTCCCTGCTGTACATCGGATGGTTTCGGGTAGCCCTGTCAGGGTGGTCCCTCCAGTGTAGCACGGTGCTCTCCACCTTCCCAATCCTAATTCCATGATGCAGCCATCGCAACATCATTTCGTAGTCTTCAGGAAAGGTTCCTTTTTTATACAATCCATATTTGTCAAAAACCGATTTCCTTATCATAAGAGAGGGATTGGCAACCGGCGCATCCACAAAGCGATTCGAATAAATATCTTCGCAAGTTGCCAGTGAATTAAGCCATTGCACGTGCAGGTAATAGCCCTGATTTTCAGTCTCGTTTCCCTGATAAACCACCTTGCCAGAGACAATATCCATTGTCTTTTGATTGGTTAAATATTCATATTGCGCCAGAAGGCGATCTTCGGGCATGGTGTCATCTGCATCCAGTCTCGCAATGAACTCTGATGTTGAATTTGAAATACCCGCATTTATTGCTTCGACCACATCCGCTTTCTCTAAAAATATATGCCGGATTCTTGGGTCATTGATTTCCTTTATTTTTTCAATTGTTGGCAAATGATTGCCATTGGCCACAATGATTAATTCAAGGTCTCGAAAAGTTTGATGGAGCACGCTTTGAATGCTTTCCTGAATGAATTGTTCGGCTTGGTAAACGGGGATGATGACGCTGATTTTCGGCATATTAAAAATGAATTCTCAAGGCCAAAATCCCATTAATGCCTGGTGCGGAAATTCCCGAAGAATAGGTGCAATAGTGTTTGTCCAATATATTTTCCATGGAAGCATTCATCGAAAAGGTATGACTAAACCTGTATTCGGTGCGAATGTTCAGGGTATACCAGGCCAGTGAACCCTCACTCGTATACAAGTTTGGCTTGTTCTGTTCTGAGGGCGGTAGCTCTTCGAATGGAATAGCACCATTGTACCGGGAGTAAAATTCCACTTTTAATTTCTCGTGTTGGTATCGAATTGAGGTCAGGCCAAATGCAGGTGTTACGTGTCGAAGTGATTCCCCGGTGATCAGGTCTTCCCCTTTCATCCAGTTGATGTAAGAGGAAAAATTCCAACGGTCAGATATTTGATAAATGAATTCCGCATTTAGGCCATAAACAACTGCTTTTCCTGTGTTTGTAAGGGTCTGCACTTTACTCAATGTACCGTCGTACATGATCGAATCGCTTCCATTGAATGTGAAATCCGTCCGCACCATCGCCTCCCGCAACCAGGAATGAAATCCTGTAACTTTCAGTGAAGCTTTCTGTGTAGGCCTCCAATTTATTGTGCTTTCCAGGTTGTAGGAATACTCAGGCTTCAGGTCGGGATTTGGAACAATGACATTGCCTGGCTCCGAATCAAATACTTTTGCCATGTCGTCCAGGTTGGGCGCACGGAAACCTGATGAGCCCAATACACTCCAGCTAATTTTTTCATTTGCCGGCCACACCAACCCCAGGTTTCCTACCAGCGCCTGATTTTCATTGGTCAGCTTCTCAAAGGGCAGCGGCTCGTCCGTGGTCAGCGCAAAAAGGGAATAGTAATTAAATCGCAGGCCTGCATTGACAAAGATCCTGGAAGCAAACAGCTTTCTTTTTGAGTTAAGGTAAAGGGCAAATGATTTGGTGTTGGCGCCGCCATCCGGGTAGCGGGTGGTGGCAGAAGAGAATTCGCCGTTATTCAGGTTTTGGGCGAAGGCAGATGAACTTACATCATTGTACACAAACTCAAGCCCATAAAAAATATCCGTTAAGTTCCAGCTTTTGAAAGCATCCAGATTAAGGGAGTACATTCCCACTTTTTCTTCGCGGGATCTCCGTACTGGGTTCTGAAATTTCCTGTCGTGGCGGCTTTCTATGAATTGTTGCCAGCCCAGCGTCAACTTCATTTCATCCCAGATCTTGCTTGAGTCGTGTTTCACTTTGACCGCATTCATCATCCAGAACTGAGGTCCATAATACCATTCAGCGCTGGTGGGCTCACCATTCTCTTCTTCTGCCAATCTATCATACCGGGGAATGTCAGTCGTATTGCTGAAATTGAAAATGTATTCCAATGAAAGATCGGGCTTCCAACGCCATTTTAATTTTTGAATGGAATTGTAGGTCTGGTAGCCGCTAGGAACTTGCATATTTGGATCGTCATTTTGGATGATTTGATCCACACCATTGATCCTTTCTACGTAGAAATTTCTTTTGTACAGATCAGGGTATTTTTCCGGGCGATTATTGCCCGCTCGTAAGTCGCCAAAATTGCTGTAGGTAAATCCTCCAAACCATCCGAATTTCTGCCCGGCTAGGTTCCATTGCACCTGGCTGGTCTTTTCTTTATTTGCTGTGGAGTAGCGAAAGAATGTGTTTCCAGTGATTCCCTTTTCTGTTCCGATCTCCACCTCCTTCGTATGAAAATCCATCACACCACCGAGGGCATCACTTCCGTAGATCACTGATCCCGGACCTTCAATCACCTCGGCGCCTTCCATCATATTTGGGTCCACGTTGATAATGTTCTGCAAATTGCCACTTCGGAAAATGGCATTGTTCATTCGGATGCCATCGACTACAATCAATACAGCATTAGCGCCAAACCCGCGGATCATGGGGCTTCCGCCGCCGAGCTGACTTTTTTGCACAAAGATTTTCCCGGTGCTTTCCAGAAGGTCAGCAGCAGTTTGCGGATTATTAAATTCGGAAGCTTCTTTTGGAATGGCGACAATCTGGTTAGGGATTTCCTTCGGATTTTGCTCCCAGCGATTGGCGGAGATGACGATCTCACTGATCTCAATTGTTTTTAGTTCCAGGAAAATAATGTTGCCGGAGCTAGTGATTTCTTTCCTTGAGATCGATTTAGACTGGTAGGAAGGATGGTGTACTGAGATAGAATCCTCGAGGTCAGAAATATCTGCTTTTCCCTGCTGATTGGTCAGGACAAATTTTTCCGACGATATCGACTTTAATTCAACCCCACTTACGGGGAGATCATTGCCCGCATCCAACACCCGGACCACCTGCGCTTCGGTGGTGAAGATTATTGGGAGGAAAAGTAGGAGGATATAAAAAGACTTTATCAAAGGAAAGTTTTGGGGTAAATATACATTCTTCAAGTGGTTCAAACCAAAAGGTTGTTAGGTTAGAATTGGATTAAAGACATGCTTACAGCTATGGTGATTGGGTTTACCTATCTTTTTGATTTCTCCTTTTCCAGAAAAGTGCCTTTCAGAAGTTTTATCAAGGATTCACAATGATCTTCTCGACCATTTGCTCTTTTTCGGTGTTGATTTTAAGGAGGTAGAGGCCGGGCTTTTTTAATTTCATATCAAATGAAATTCCGGCAAAGAGGCCTTTAAAAGTCTTTTCAAAAACGATCGAGCCTTTCAGGTCAAAAATAGTGACATTAAATTCCTCTAACCCATCTTCTTTAATGTTCAGTTTGAATGAACCATTGGATGGGTTGGGGTAAAAATCAATGTAGTCTTTAAGCTTTTTTTCAAGGGTGAAAGTGCCTGGATCGCCTGAGGTAGGGAGAGACTGACTGAATGATTCACTAAAAGTGAAGAGAAACAAAGCAACTGATATGATCGAGAAATATTTCATTCAGCATCTTAAAATTTGTTAAAAATAGTGAAATCGTTGCAGGTTTACAATGGTTTAGCTTTTTCTTGATGCAAATGAAGATAAATATCTGCCCGGAAACCATCAAGGTTTTCAAAACCTTGATGGTTTGAAATAGGCGGTTTCGAAATGCCTATCGCAAGTATGAGAAATTTAAGCTGAAAATGTGTGACCTGAGACCATTTGACCGCCAGTATTGTCCGTACCGGAACTCGATTGTTTTAAAAATAGTTTTGGTTTTTTGAGAGGCGATTCTTTTTGCATTGATGCCTAAGGGGGGCGAATACCGCAAACCGGCCCCTAGCATGTGGGCGTTAAACCGGGACAGATCATAGTCAGAAGTATGGTATTGCTCAGTGACATGGTGCTTTTTATATCCGGCAAAGTACCTGGAAGCGGTTTGGGTATAGTAACGGTAATAGGGATAAACAGAGAAGAAATTAGTGATTTTTAACGGAGTTTCCAGCAGCAAGGTATTTGCCTGAATCCCAAAACCGTCTATATAATACCGGTAAAAAGTTCTAAGGATTAGCCAGTCATTCATATAATAGTTCAAGCGCAAAGCGAACGGTATCCTGATACGCGTTCCCGGAAGCCGCTCCAGATCTGGATTTTCCTGCTCCTGAAAGTAAACCCGATGGAACGGAGTGGAGAGAAGCCCCCATTGATAGATCACACCGAGGGAAATCATCCCCTGCATCTTCTGATTAATAACCTGGTTGATTGTGATGGATCCGTCAGTGGAAAACCGGCTGTCTGTGGGTAGGGGTTCAGTGGAGTATCTTATTTCAATTGGGTACAGTTTGGAAAGCCGATAAATGATCGCCCATTTATCGTAGTTGAATTGGGCGGCTAGCGTGTAACTTCTGCCTTTATCGGGCATTGATTTGGAGATAGATGCTCCTGTGCCAAAGGAATAAAGATTGTTTTGGAGTGTGCCTCTGAAACTTAACGCCCCACTTAGGTTTCTGCTGGTGTCTAGCTTTGAGGCAGTAACTTCTATTTTTCCGATCCAATTGTAAGACGAGGCACTGGAAATGGTGTTTGGGTCTATTCGATCGCTGGAGGCAGAAGTGTAATGGCTGAGACCGGCTTCGACATTTAATGCTTTGTTTTTCTTTCTTGGAACATAGACGTTGATTATGCTGGCATAATCATTCAGCTTTTCGGTGCCTGCGCCACCGGTTACGGCAGAGCTGTCTCCGTCCTGTTGGTAGTAACTAAACAGGATGTCTATTTCTGCAGGAGGCAAATTGTCATCGGTTTTTTGCTGACAAAACGCCTGTTCTGTCAAAAGCAACAGGATCAGTATAGTTAATTGCAGCCGCATCCGCTTCCGTTGTTTCCGTTTGTTCCGCCTACTGCCCCTTCCCTGTAAGACTGAAAATCAGATTCAAATACATCAATTTTCCTGTTCTCCAGCTTCATTTCCTCGTCGTTGAGGTAGGTTTTTTGGTAGTCCTTCACTGTCACACAACCTGAAAAAGTCATTGTGCTAAAAAGTAAAAGGGAAAGGTAGGCTTGTTTCTTCATGGGCTGCAACTTACTTAAAATTCCCTTTTCCATACTTCACAAATGATTATGATTTTAATAAAAGTTCAGTCTAAGTCCTTTGGATTGCCAATACTTGTTTTGATCGTCGATGATCAGGCACTCTATATTTTTAAGTCTATTGATCAACTCCAATCCTTTTTCAACACCCATGACAAAAACTGAAGTAGCCAGGGCATCTGACAGCTCGGCGTCAGGAGAAATTATGGTTACGCTTTTTACCCCTTCCACCGGAAAGCCGGTTGTTGGATTGACAATATGCGTATAACGCTTTCCTTTGATCTCAATGAATTTCTCGTAATTTCCGGAGGTAACGATGCTTGCATTGGTCAGGTCAAGCCAGGCAACAAAACTTTCCTTCTTATCGGGATCGGCAATGCCAATTTTCCACGGTTGATTTTCGAGGTTGTTTCCCCAAATCGATAGGTCACCCCCTGCGTTTACCATACCATTTTTTATACCAAGGTCCAACATAACTTTTTTAGCCATGTTAGCGGAATACCCTTTTCCAATAGCTCCAAAGCCAATTTTCATTCCTTTTAGTTTCAAAAACACCGTGCTGTTTTCCTTGTCAATCAGTACGTTTTTAATGTCTACCAACTGCCTGGCGGAGTCAATTTCTTCGGTTGTTGGCAATTGCCCGGTTTTTCCTTTCTTTGACCACAGTTCGGCCAGGGGTTCAAAGGCAATATTGAAATATCCATCCGTAAGGTTTGATATTTTAAAAGACCGCTGAATTAAGCTAAACAATTCTTCATCTACTGTTATCGCTTGTACGCCTGCATTTTTATTAACCAGTGAAGTTTGGGAGCCCTCTTTCCAGGAGGAGATAAGGTTTTCGATGCGTTGAATTTCTTTGATTCCCGCTTCGATGGATTGCTGTGCCAGGACGCTGTCTTCATGGACGGCACTAAGCTCATACCTGGAGCCCATTAAAAGAAGTACGGTGTCTGCCTGGTGCCATTGGCTGAAGGCTATTAAAGGAGTTAGGAAAAATATCAAGGGAAGGAAGTGCTTCACTTCGGATATTCTATTTGATCTAATTGGGAGATGAAGTCCGCGCAGCTTTGATGTTGGTAAGTTGTTTTAAACATGGCACGGCCATTCTTATCCATCACGACAATCAAAGGAAATTCCCCTTTCGGATTATACTTCTCAGCCAGGATTTCATTGTGCGCTACCTGCTCCGGACTTAGTCTGTTTTTTTTCAACCGTGGGAAGTCTGCCTGCACCAGTACGAAGCGACCATCTGCAAAATTTTTGAACTCGTCCGTTTCGAGCACGTAGGTTTTTAACTGAATGCAGGGTTTGCACCAGTCAGAGCCGCTGAAGTAGAGCAAAACAAGCTTGTCTTCGCTATTTGCCTGGTACATCGCCGAATTGATATCGAGAAGCCAGGGTGATCCCGCATTGAAAAAAGCGAAAAGAAATAAAGTAATTGCCGTGGCTTTCATATTCGAAGTGTAAGCTATTATTTTGAACCAGTAACACCAACAACCCCTATGCACAAAATAAATATAAATTATCCAATCCTTGTATTTATTATCGCATTAATCCTCTGCATGCAAAATATCTGGGGGCCATCTATCTATATTTTGGATGAAGCAAAAAATGCCACCTGTGCCCGTGAGATGATGGAGTCAGCCGACCATATTGTTCCTACTTACAATTATCAACTAAGAACCGATAAACCTCCCTTGCACTATTATTTTATGATGATAAGCTATAAGCTTTTTGGGGTTAACCCTTTTGGTGCGAGATTTTTCTCATCCGTTTTTGGTGCGTTAACGGTGCTTATCACCTTTTTATATACCAGGAAGCTGCACAGTACAGCGGTCGCTTTTTTAGCGTCCTTTGTGCTTATTTCCTCGCTGCATTTTATTTTACAATTTCACCTGGCCGTGCCAGATCCCTACCTGGTTTTTTTTCTCACACTGGCAGGTTTTGCCTTCATAGACGGGATCATCCATCAAAATAATTTCCAGCTTGTCATCGCTTACAGCGCGATTGGGTTTGGTGTACTGGCCAAGGGTCCTGTCGCCATTGTACTGCCGGGATTGGCTTTGCTTGTTTTTCTGCTGCTAAACAGAAGTTTTGACCTTGGAAGTATTAAAAAGTTAAAGCCCCTTATAGGAATTCCGATTGTATTGCTGATTGCTTTCCCCTGGTATCTGGCGGTTGGCATTAAAACCGATTGGGAATGGATTAGAGGGTTTTTATGGGAGCATAACATTGATCGCTTTGCCGACCCGAAGGAAGGCCATGGTGGTTCATTTTTTAAGACCTGGATATTTGTTGTCAGCGGACTTTTGCCCATGTCGGTGTTTCTCATTCAATCCCTGCGAAGCTGGTGGCAAAAGAGAGCAGATAAGTTCCTTTTCTTTTGCGGCGTATATGCTCTTACTATTATTGTTTTTTTTACCTTGGCCGATACTCGCCTTCCAAATTATACCGTGCCTGCGTATCCCTTTCTGGCGGTGCTGATTTCGGTGTATTTGTGGGAAGTGATAAAAGGGGAGAAGAA
>JBNLGG010000111.1:0-8152 GCA_050305935.1 Cyclobacteriaceae bacterium
GAGTCATAAGTTTGGAGGATGGAAAAGTTATTTCCGATGTGTGGAAGTAGGAAACATTCGATTTATCCATTTTTGGTTGTCCTTCTTTTCGCCTCGACGGGTGTTTTATTCGGACAGGAAGAAAGCAGGGATAAGAATTGGGATTCCTCCTTCAATGGATATTTAAAATACATGCAAACCATCTCCTGGAGTCCCGATATGGAGCTGTTGACGGATAATCTTATCCACAACCGGCTGAATTTTAAAACCTATTACAAAGATCACTGGTCCGGAGTACTCGAATTCAGGAACAGGATCTTTTATGGGGAAACTGTCCGGCTGTATAACAGTCTCGGAATTGATTACGGAGAACAACAAAATTCATATGACGGTGTACTCCCACTGGAATTTTTATGGGTAGATCAGCCAAGCTTTGCTTTTAATACAATTGTCGACCGGGTATACATAAATTATTCCTCCGACAAATGGGAAATACGCCTTGGTCGCCAACGAATAAACTGGGGGATAAATGACACCTGGAATCCCAATGACGTGTTTAACACATTCAACTTCCTGGATTTTGACTACGAAGAGCGTCCCGGCGCAGATGCGATACGGGTGCAGCGGTACCTTTCCGGACAAAGCTACCTTGATGCTGCCTATAAATTTGCTTCGGAACGCGAAAACGATGTCTTTGGGTTAAGATATGGTTTTAATACAAATGGATACGACATTCAATTGATCGCGGGAAAATTTGGTCCGGACTGGACTGCGGGGCTGGGTTGGGCAGGGAATTTAAAAAATGCGGGATTCAAAGGTGAATTACAATTGTTTGACGACTTCTCTGAGGAGAACGACAAGCTCTTTGCTAGTTTTTCTTCAACAGTAGATTACTCTTTCAGAAATGGTATTTATGTGTCAGGATCATATCTCTACAATACAAGTGGAGCAAGCGAGCCATCTAACTTTAATTATTTTACATTACAGCAGGTCAATGCCAAAAACCTGATGCCCTCCAAACATACGATTCTGGCCTCTGGCAGCTATATGTTCAACCCTCTGTTTTCGGCAAATATTTCGTCCATCTATGGGTTTGGGATCAGATGGCTCATCTTTTTCCCTACCCTTTCCTATTCTATTCAGGCAAATCTGAATCTGGATCTCGTCGGTCAGCTTTTCTGGGCCTCCCAGCCAACATCAAATGGCGATTCACCCTTTCAAAATAGTGGTAATGCTGTCTTCGCCCGGATAAAGTGGAACTTTTAATGAGAATAGTTTGAAATTAAATTCCTCTAATTTTCCAATGTAGAATTAAACCCTTAATTTCGTTGCTCAATTCTATGAGTCGCGAGCAAACCATAGCGCTATACCAGCCGATGCTTCAGGCCATTGCCATGAAGATAGTTGGCTCTATGCACGATGCGGAGGACATCGTGCAGGATACTTTCCTGAAATACCTCACGATTGACGGAAATAAAATCAACAACACAAAAGCCTACCTGATTAAATCCGTCACAAACAACTGTCTGAACCATATCAATTCGCTTAAGCAAAAGAAAAAAGAATACCTGGAGTCGATCAAGCTGCCTGAATTCATGGAGAAAATTGACCTGTCGCACCTGGACATCAAGCATGAATTTGAGGTGGCCGTTGCAACGCTTCATAAAAAATTGGAACCTCTTGAGAGAGCGGTTTTTATACTGAGAGAGTGCTTTGATTACGAATATGACGAGCTTCAGGAAATACTTGATAAAAAGAAAGATCATTGTCGCCAGCTATTTTGCCGGGCAAAGCAGAAGTTATCACAATCCTCACCTAAAATAAATATCCACGTCGACCTGTTTAAAGGAGGTATGTTTGATACCTTTAAAAACGCCTTTAGCAAAGGTCAGATGAACGAGTTCATCGATCACCTAAAATCCAACAAATAAATTTTCCTTTTTTTGTCACAAATCCATTCCGGGTTTGTCTTCCTATATATACACTCAAAAAAACTATTAAAAACTAGATTCGGAGATGGAAGTTATTATACCCTTTTTTATAGCGCACTGGTATCTGTCGCTATTTTTTCAGACGTTTTTCCTACACAGGTATGCCTCGCACATGGCATTCACCATGGGGAAAAAAACGGAGAAAGTGTTCTTTATACTGACGTGGTTCTTTCAGGGATCCAATTATCTGAGCGCTTACGGCTACGGTATTATGCACCGGATGCACCATGCTTATGCGGATACACCCAATGACCCACACTCACCAAAGTACGATGAGACTTTGTTTAACATGATGTGGAAAACAAAAACCATCTATTCTGACATTACCAATAAAAAAATTGAGGTAGACCCAAGGTTTACCAAAGATGTGCCAGAGTGGACAGCTTTTGATAAGATTGCCCGATCATGGATATCCAGAGTAATGTGGGGCGCGGTGTATTTTTCCGTGTATTGGTTTTTTGCCGATGTGTGGTGGTTATGGTTACTGTTACCCATCCAGTTTATCCTAAGCCCGGTACATGGTGCGATCATCAACTGGTTTGCTCACAAATATGGCTACAGAAATTTTGAAGTGGGTGATACCTCAAGAAACTTCCTTCCGGTTGATTTCCTCATGATGGGCGAAAGCTACCACAACAACCACCACAAGCATGGTTCACGACCTAACTTTGGGGGAGTGAGGTGGCACGAGCTTGACCCAACCTACTATGTGATTCTTCTGCTTGACAAACTAAAGGTGATCAAGCTTAAAGAATACAGCAAGCAGGTTTCCCTTGATAAAAAAGAAGAAAAGAAAGAAGCTGCTTAAAAGAAATTAAGATCATATCAAACCCCTTGCTTTTCATAAAAAGTAAGGGGTTTTTTGTTTCGTTTTTACCTACACGCTTGATTATCAACATTTCCCTCCCTTTACCTGATCTTCATCATACTATTTAGCTAATACAAAAAGTACCTTCATCGGAATATTTTTTTTCTAAACCCAATGAAGTCTACCATGAATCCAGCTATGAAAATTCCACCTTTGATTTTCATTCCCATTTCGGCTGTTTACATGGTGTAGTTCACCTTAAATAACAGACATATGAAAGGATACAAAATCATTGTGCTTGCCAAGCAGGTTCCCGATACCAGGAATGTAGGCAAGGATGCAATGAAAGCTGATGGAACAGTTAACAGAGCCGCTCTCCCTGCTGTTTTCAATCCGGAAGATCTTCAGGCATTGGAGCAGGCATTAAGGATCAAGGATAGATTTCCTGATTCAACCATTACGGTGCTGACCATGGGTCCGGTAAGGGCCGCCGAAGTAATAAGGGAAGCTCTTTACCGGGGTGCCGATAATGGGGTGCTGATAACAGACAGAAAATTTGCCGGATCGGACACGCTGGCCACCTCTTATGCCATATCACTCGCGGCAAAAAAAATGGCTCCCTTTGACCTTATCCTATGTGGGCGTCAAGCCATCGACGGCGACACAGCCCAGGTAGGGCCTCAGGCAGCAGAAAAGATCGGCATCCCTCAAGTCACTTATTGCGAAGAAATAGTCTCCCTCAACAATAAAAGCATACAAATAAAGCGAAGACTGGAACGGGGAGTTGAAACAGTGGAAACCCCTATGCCCGCACTAGTGACAGTTCACGGATCAGCCCCCTCGTGCCGATCAAGAAATGCGAAGTTATTCATGAAGTACAAACATGCAGAAACCGTTACGGAAATGCAGAATGACACGGAAGATTACCTTGCCCTGCACGATGAACGGCCATATTTGAATATCCAGGAATGGACAGTAGATGATTTAAATGCAGATGAAGAATGGCTCGGATTATCCGGCTCACCCACTAAAGTAAAGAAGGTAACAAATGTTGTCTTTACTGCAAAAGAATCAAAAGTTCTCAATGAAACCGACGGAGAAATCGAGGAACTTATCAAAGAATTACTGGAAAACCATACCATTGGTTAGTGTCAACACCTAAATGAAAAGATCGTGAATAATGTATTTGTTTACTGTGAAATAGAAGATAATACCCTGGCTGATGTTAGTCTGGAACTCTTAACAAAGGGCAGAAAGCTTGCCGATGAATTAAAATGTCAATTGGAAGCCATCCTCATCAACTCCAAATTAAATGGACTTGATAAGGAAATTTTTCCATATGGAGTAGATGTCATCCATGTGGCAGAAGATAAAAGGCTCTACCCCTATCAGACGTTACCTCATGCAAGTATTGTCTCTAAAGTTTTTGAAGAAGAAAAACCGCAGGTCGCCTTATTTGGTGCTACCTCCATCGGAAGAGATCTTGCCCCCCGAATTGCCTCGAAGTTAAAATGTGGGTTGACAGCCGACTGCACAAGTTTGCAAATAGGGGAGCATGAGGATAAGAAAAAGAAAAAGCTTTACAAAAACCTTTTGTATCAAATCAGACCGGCCTTTGGCGGAAATATCATCGCCAATATCATAAATCCTGAAACGCGCCCACAGATGGCCACTGTCCGCGAAGGAGTGATGAAAAAAGAAATAAAATCTCTCACCTACAGCGGAAAGATCAATCAGTTGGATATTAATAAATATGTCAACCAGGAAGACTTTGTGGTGAAGATCATTGAACGCCATATTGAAAAGAAAAAAGTAGATATCAAAAATTCTCAGATCATAGTTTCAGGTGGATATGGAGTTGGTTCGAAAGAGAACTTTAACCTACTTTTTGAATTGGCGGATGTGTTGGGTGGAGATGTGGGCGGTTCAAGGGCTGCCGTTGATGCAGGTTATATCACACGCGAACGGCAAATTGGGCAAACGGGAGTGACCGTAAGACCCCACCTGTATATCGCTTGTGGAATTTCAGGAGCGGTGCAACATCGCGCCGGTATGGAAGAATCGTCCATGATCATTTCAATTAATAAGGACACAGATGCCCCTATCAATAAAATTGCGGACTATGCCATCATTGGTGATGTGGGCGAGGTATTGCCAAAAATGATCAGATACTACAAGAAAAATGCAAAATAACAGCATTCATTCTATTCAATTCAAAAAATAACAGATTCAACAATGGCTAATTTTTACACTGACAATAGACATTTAAAATTTCATCTCTCACATCCAACTATGAAGAAGATCATATCATTGAGAGAAAGGAATTTTATCGAAAAAGACCAGTTTGACTATGCTCCCATAGATTTTGAAGACGCCATCGACAACTACGATAAAACGCTGGAAATAGTCGGAGAAATATGCGGTGAGATAGTGGCAGAAAATGCAGAATCCGTTGACAAGGAAGGCCCTAAAATAGTGGATAACGAGGTAAAGTATGCGGAAGGCACCCAGCGAAATTATGAAGCTCTCAAACAGGCAGGCTTATTTGGATTGTCATTACCCAGGAGGTTTGGCGGGCTAAATTTTGCAACGGTGGCCTTTGTTATGGCCAATGAAATCGTCTCCCGGGCGGATGCCGGATTTGCCAATATTTGGGGGCTACAGGATTGCGCGGAGACCATCAATGAATTCGCTGATGAAGATATCAAGCAAGAATTCTTACCCAAATTCGCATTGGGAGGCGCCACCGGAGCGATGGACCTGACCGAACCGGATGCAGGTTCAGACTTGCAGGCAGTACAATTTAAAGCTACTTACGACAAAGAAAATGATCAATGGCTCCTCAATGGTGTGAAGCGATTCATCACCAATGGAGATGCAGATATTTCCCTGGTACTGGCCAGGTCAGAAGAAGGGTCGCATGATGGAAGAGGCTTGTCATTATTTGTATATGATAGAAAGCACAAGGCTGTTACCATCAGAAGGATCGAAAACAAGCTTGGGATCAAAGGCTCACCCACATGTGAACTGGTATTTAAAAATGCCCCGGCAAAGCTCGTCGGCCAGCGAAAGCTGGGGTTGATCAAGTATGTTATGAGCCTGATGAATGCCGCTCGTCTGGGCATTGGCGCCCAGTCGGTTGGTATTGCAGAGGCCGCCTACCGGGAAGCTTTTAAATATGCACACGAACGAAGCCAGTTTGGAAAAAACATCTTTGAGTTCCCGGCGGTGTATGAGATGCTTTCGGTCATGAAGGGGAAACTATTTGCCATCAGATCGCTGCTTTATGAGACATCACGCATGGTAGACCTATATAAAACGTATCAAAAGATCTCAGAAGAGCGAACCCTGGAACCGGAAGAAAGGGCTGAGATGAAAGAAAATCAACGGTTGGCAGACATTTACACTCCGCTGCTTAAAATGGTCTCCAGCGAGTACTGCAACCAAATAGCCTATGATGCCATACAAATTCATGGCGGCACCGGTTATATGAAAGATTTTCCTGTGGAGAGGCTGTACCGGGATGCCAGGATCACTTCTATATATGAAGGAACTACCCAGCTACAGGTAATTGCCGCCATCAAAGGTGTTACAACCGGAGCTTATCTGAATAAAATAAAGGAATATGAAAAAGAGCCTTTAAAGCCAGAGCTGGTTTACTTAAGAAAAATCCTCATCAAAATGACCGATGAGTACGAACAAACGGTGCAGAATATTTTAGAAATGAAAGACGATGAATTAATTGACTTTCATGCACGACGTCTTGTAGAGATGGCGGGAAACATAGTCATGGGCTACCTACTCGTTCTGGATGCCATGCGGGAAGATGAATACATGAACATCGCAGAAGTGTTTATTAAAAGAGCCCAGGCTAATAATAAAGAAAAGATTTACTACATCAATACCACGGAAAATCGTGACCTAGGTATAATTAAACAGTAAATTAAAAAGCCCCTGGGAACAGGGGCTTTTTTATAAAAAATAATTAGTTACGACTTAAAAAGTAGATCGAGGTAAAATCAGATTAGTTTTTAATTTGAATTTTCTCCATTAATTCATCCATTTTGGCTTTGTATTCTTCCGCATCCTCATAGCGATGAAGCTGTCGCGCATCTTCCATTTTGTGTTCCAATTCCACTATCTGCAACGCTGTTTTTGCCTGCTCAATATCAACGACATTTTTATAGGGAGATTCCAGCTCGCATCTTTCGAGGTATTCAATCGCCTTAGCTGTATATTCCATGGTTTTTTTCATCATACTTGTTTTTTGGATGAATAACGAATCAAAAAGTGTGTAATGAATTTACAAATGACCGGTTTTTGATTTTATGATAAATGTCAATTTTAGGAAAAATAGCAGGTGGAAGGCAAGTGTTAAAATGGGTAGAGACCTTGCTTTAGATCAAAACGCCGGTTCATGACAATGCTATTTTTAATGGTTATTGAAACTTAAAAAATCTGTTAGATTTGTAGGAGATATATTAAAGATATGGAAGACATATCTTCTATAAATATGTTATGCACAAAAAATAATCACATGTACAAGATGAACTTTTTTAACAAGTACATATTCAAATATGGAGCGATATACATTTTAATGTTAATCGCCATGCAGCTAACTCAAAACTTATTTCCCAGCTTATACACAATATCAAACGAATCTGGTTCAGTTACTCAAACTTCTTTATTTGCACTATATCAACCTCAATTCTTCGCTTTAATTCCAGCAATATTTATACTAATGGACCTTCGTAAACATAGCAAAATTGCGTTCTTTATTCCGTTACTAACAATACGTATCCACCTTGTAAAGTACACCTATCTTTAAAGTCATTTGTCGGTTATCTTTGGCAGGGATAGTTTTTCCAATTTGCCGGAAGCAGGTCGTCGATTTTATTGATGGGATGATCCTGTATCCTTGTCAGGATATCGGTAAGCCATTCGCAAGGGTCTACATCATTCTTTTTGCATGTGCCTATGAGTGAATAGATCATCGCCGCTCGTTGGGCAGCCTCGTGCGATCCGGCAAAGAGATAATTTTTTCTCCCCAAAGCTACCGGCCGGATTGAGTTTTCAACCCAGTTGTTATCGATTTCATATCTGCCATCTTCCAGGTATCGCTCCAGGCGCACCCACATGCCCAGCGTGTAGGATATCGCTTTGCCGATTTTGCTCTGCGGCAGCACTTTCGATCCTTCTACAGGAGCATTTTCCAACAGCCAGTTTTTGAGCTCTTTCATGACGGGGTATGATTTCTCATCCCGTAGTACTTTCCTGGCTTCATGATCAAGGCTTTTCTCTCTTGCCTGCTGCTCTATATCATATAGCTTTTGCATTTCCGATAGCACATGAGTTGCCCGCAACTTATCTGTAT
>JBNLGG010000112.1:0-8029 GCA_050305935.1 Cyclobacteriaceae bacterium
AGTATAGAAGTCAGCACAAGTGGAGGAAATGGAGTGCTGATGTATTCGATTGATGGTGTGAATTTTGCCAGCAGTAAAGTGTTTAAAGACCTGGGCGCTGGTAACTATACAATCACGGTGGTGGATGAAAATGAGTGTGAAGGCACGATCTCCAGCGAGATTAAGGAATTTCCGGAGGTGAGCTTCGCCAATGATGTGTTCCCGATCATTCAATCCAATTGCCTGGTATCGGGGTGTCATTTGGATAATCCCGGTCTGCCAAAGTGGGACAGCTATACCATTATCGCGGCCAATGCCGATGCCATACGGTTTCGGGTCACCGGAAAAACAATGCCTCCTTCTTCCTCCGGTATAAGCCTTTCGGATGGCGAGATAGCCACTATCCGAAATTGGGTGGACGTGGGCGCTCCGAATAATTAATTGATAAAAAAAAAAGGAAATACTATGAAAAAACTTTTGGTTTACTATTACCTGTACTATTCTTTGCTTGTACGTCTGATAATCTGGAAGAATACTATGGTGTGGTGGATTGTGAAAGCATGGAAATAAGCTATTCTGAAAATATCGCTCCTATTATAAACTCGAATTGTGCCATATCAGGATGTCATGTTTCCGGAACGGGACTGCCGGACTGGACAAAATACGAAAACCTTGTTGCGAATGCGGATGAAATCAGGCGAAAGACCTTTGAAGGGGAGATGCCTCCGCCATTTTCCGGCAAGTCATTAACGATCGAAGAAGTTAGAATGATCTCATGTTGGGTGAATTCAGGAACCCCAAATAATTAAACATTTAAATTATGAAAAACTTATTTATTGCTGTCCTGCTATTAGTGATACCAATGGTATGCAGCGCCCAGAAATACAAATCTGTTAAAAGTTATGTTCGGTTTTTTTCGAGCGCACCACTGGAAGATATTGAAGCGGTGAATAAAGAAGGGACCAGTTTATTTAACCTGGAAACCAGCCAGATAGCCTTTTCAATTCCAATCAAGGGGTTCCAGTTTGAGAAGTCCCTTATGCAGGAGCACTTCAACGAAAACTACCTGGAATCAGATAAATATCCCACGGCAACTTTTCAGGGAAAGATAAGCGGTTTTGATAAGAATGCCACCGAACGGCAAAAAGCCAGGGCAACCGGAAAAATGAAAATCCACGGTGTGGAGAAAAATGTGACAATAGACGGTGAAATACTGCTGGAAAAAGATAAAGCTATTTTGTCCTCGGTTTTTAAGATTGAAATTGCGGATTATGATATTGAGATTCCAAAAGTGGTATTTTACAATATTGCTGAAGTAGTGGAAGTGACCGTTGAGTTTACTTATTCGGCCAGGGAATGACCTTAGATAAAGAAAGAAAAGATGAAAAAGCTGTTTTTTGTATTGATCTTTTTGTCCTTTTCTTTTGGCGTGTGTGCGCAAAAGTTTAAAGTGATAAAAAGTTACGTTCGTTTTTTTTCAGACGCCCCTGTTGAGGATATAGAAGCTGTAAACATTCAGTCAAACAGCATCTTAAATATCGAAACAGGAGAAATTGCTTTTTCCATTCCCATCCGCGAGTTCCATTTTGCAAAAAAATTAATGCAGGAACATTTTAATGAGAATTACCTGGAATCCCACAAATATCCGAACGCCACCTTTCAGGGAACGATTTCGGGTTATGATAAAAATAAAAGTGGTTTGCAGAATGCAAAGGCCATCGGAAAAATGACTATACATGGCGTGACCCAGTTAGTGGAGGTGGAAGGCCAGGTTCAGATCAGCACAAATTATCTAAAAATTAAATCAAAATTTGATGTGAAGCTCGAAGACCACAATATCAAGATCCCGAGCATTGTCGCATATAATATCGCAGAAACTATTGAGGTAACCATACTATTTGATTATGCAAAGATGTAAACAACTTTCAATTAAAAGTGCATCCGTGTTATGCCTTTTTATACTAACCATTTTTAATTCCTACGGACAAGACGACTTGCTAAATGAATTGGAAGGTGAGCAAAAAAGCTACCCTGTCATAGCTACCTTCAAGTCCACCAGGATCATCAACGGGCAGTCGGTGGAGACCCGCAAATCCGGCGCGCTGGAGTTTATCATCAGCCACCGCTTTGGACGGATCAATGAGGGGATTGAAAACTTTTTCGGCTTGGACGATGCGTATATCCGTTTTGGGTTTGACTATGCTGTTACAGACGATTTTACCGTGGGCGTAGGGCGAAGTTCTTATAAAAAGATTTACGACGGATTTTTAAAATACAGATTGGTGCACCAGAAAGTAGGTGGAGGTTCGCCGGTGTCAGTCACCGCGTTCTTCAGCGCCGCCATGGACACGCAGGATCCACCTGCCGGGCTTGATATTGATTATTTGCACCAGACGTCCTATATCTCTGAAATATTGATTGCCAGAAAATTCAACGAAAACCTGTCAATGCAATTAAATCCCGTCTGGGTGCACCGAAACCTGGTGTCTACGCCCGAAGACGAAAACGATATCTATGCGTTGGGAATTGCCGGGCGGCAGAAAATCACTAACAGAACGGCCCTGACATGTGAATACTACTATCAATTCAACAATACCACACCTTTCGAAAATCATAATGCCCTCGGCGTCGGCATAGATATTGAAACAGGTGGCCACGTGTTTCAAATCCATTTGACGAACGCGAGAGGGATTATCGAGAAAGAAATTATACCCAATACCAACGGGGACTTCCTTGGGGGTGACCTCCATCTAGGGTTTAACCTGATCAGGGTTTTTCAATTGAAGAAAAGTAAACTGGAAAAACCTGGCGAGGGAGAGTGGTAGCGCCTGCTTTGAGGAAAAGAAATTTTGGCAAGCAATGGAATATTAGCACATTCCTCGTATGTTTGAATAAGACAAAGAAAAAAGGCTCCTCAAATGATTGAGAAGCTTTTTTTTCATACATCAATCTACATGTTTCGGCTATTCAGTAAATTTTGTTTATCAATATGGGGATGGAGAGTCGTAGGTAAATTCCCGGACTTGAAGAAATACATCATCATCGTAGCACCCCATACCAGCAACTGGGACTTTTTACTGGCAGTTTTTGTCAGGAGCGCCACCCGGTTGAGATCAAATTTTCTTGGGAAGTCTGCCTTGTTTAAAGCACCGCACGGATGGTTTTTTAAAGCCTTGGGGGGACACGCGGTGGATCGATCTAAGAGTACAAAACTCGTGGACAAGGTCGTCGAAATCTATAATTCAAAAGAGCGTTTTTGCATTGCCGTGACGCCGGAAGGTACCCGGAAAAAAGTGCAGGAATGGAAGACAGGATTTTACTTCATTGCCCACGGCGCCAACATCCCGATAGTGATGGCCTCACTGGACTATTCCAGAAAGATTGTAGAGATCGCCGCGCCATTTTATACTACCGGGGATATCGAAAAAGATATGCCGCTTATTAAGGCATTTTATGAGGGAAAAAAGGGAAAGGCCGAGTTTTAATTCTTTTTTAATTGCTTTAGAATATTTCTTCCTCGAGACTTGATGCCCGCCGAGCCGTATGGTAAATGATCCTCAATCATCATGATCAATTCATTTTTTATCTCTGGGTAGGTCTTTGTAATGTTATATAGCACGGTCATCGAAAAGGCCCTGACGGCGATGGCTTCCTTGGCCGAGTCAAGAAATTTAAAGCAGGTGTCAGCGACGTCACCCATGTATTTTTCAGGTAATTCTACGAACTGCAAAAGGCGAACGCAATTTCTTTTCTTGGCTTCACGGGCACCGGGTTTTTCCATGTCTTTGACAATCCTTTCCAGGTAGGGGTCAATCCATTTGTTTTGCTTTTTGACGCATTTGATGACGACATTGGAGGCCCAGTGGGCCAGGCGGAAATCCTCGCTGAAAAAGCATTGCATCAGCTCATCAAAGGTTTCGGGATTGCCCAGTACATAGTCGGATATACTCTCTACCTGTTGGGGGCTACTGTCTTTTTGTAATTCTTCTTTGATGTCCATTTGCTTAATCTAAAAAGGATTTGACGAAGTTATTGCTTAGATTAATTGATCAAAATAAATTTTGAATTTCTATGGATTGGATCTTCATCGTATTTGGAACCATTTTGATTATTGTGGGCATTGTGGGTAGCCTTGTTCCGGTGTTGCCCGGGCCACCTCTGAGTTTTTTTGGCCTCTTATTGCTTCAGTTCAGGGAAGAACCCGCCTTCACCTGGAAGTTTGTCATTATCTGGGGCGTCATTACCTTGGTGATTACTGTGCTCGACTATATATTCCCTTCCATTGGAACAAAAAAATATGGTGGCTCTCGCTGGGGCATTATCGGTTGTTTTATGGGGTTTGGCGTTGGATTGTTTTTTGGGATCCCAGGGATTATATTAGGCCCATTCATTGGTGCTCTTTTGGGAGAAGTATTAGGAGGAAAAGATTTTCATCAGGCATTACGTCCGGCGTTAGGTTCGTTTATTGGGTTCATTGTTGGGACAGTAATGAAATTAATAGCAGCTCTGGTGATGGCATTTTATTTTTTCGCCAATATCATCTGATCAGGTCAGGGGCAACACTTCGATAGGTTCATTTCGGCCCTTAATACTCACTTTCTTAAATTCGATGCCGTTCAAATGAAAATCTGGAAGGTGCTCCACTACTTCTTTTGAAATCAAAATCGGTGTTTGCAATTCCTTCGTGAGCTGCTCTATTCTTGCCGCTGAGATCACCGTGTTCCCGGTGATGCTGTATTGCTTTCGTTCTTCAGTGCCCACATTGCCAGTTACTACATTTCCCGCATGTAGTCCGATTCCCACTTTAGTAGGTGGGATTTCATTGGAACTTATCCTGGTTTCAAGTTTATGGACAATTTCCTTTGCCGCGTTTACTGCATTTTGACAATCATTGTCGTGGGATATCGGTGCTCCAAACGTCGCCATAAACCCATCCCCCAGCAATTGATTGATGACTCCATGATGTTTTTCCACCGTGTCGATCATAAAGCCAAACACGTCATTTTGGTATTGAATGATCTCTTCAGGTTTTTTTGTTTCGACGAAGGGGGTAAAGTCCCGGATGTCAAGGAACATGACGCATACAAATCGTTGTTCGATTTTATTGGAAATCTCTTCCTTTAGTAGTGCGGTTGCTACTGCCCCGGATACCTGCTGGTTGAGCAGGGTCTTTATTTTCTTTTCAGCTATTTCCAACTGCGACTTGGTCTGATCCAAATCAGAATAGGCTTGTTGTAGTTTTTGATGATCGCGCTTTTTGTTTTTGTACAATAAATAAAAAGCAATGGCAAGACCAATTAACAAGACTGCACCAACAAGCAGATTGTTTCTGAACTTGGTTTGTCTCACCACCTCAGCTTCGCTTTGTGCTATTTTTAATTGCGCAATTTCCTGGTCCTGCTTGAGTAGCGTGACCTCCTGCTGGATGCGTTCCTGCTCCAGCAGTGCCAGCTCCTTCGCACGTTCCTCCTCTTCATACTTATTTTGCAGCTCGGTGTACAGTTTATAGTACTCCAGGGATTTTTCAAAATCCTGTTCGTTTTCCAGCTTTTCGGCTATTCTCCTTAACTCTTCCTTGGTGTCTTTCTGTGACAGATTAATCGAGTCGATCTTTGTTTCAATCTCTTTATTGGCAATGTTCAGGTTGTTTTGAACTTTTATCGGGATGGCTTGGTGGGCTTTTTTGATGGCCAGGGCGTTATCTATCTTTTCATTGATCAATTCAAGTGATGTATTGTCACCGGTCTTTGTAAAGTCTTGTTTGGCGAGTGCAAAGTAGTTCAAGGCATCGTCGTAATGCGTTGCTTTGACATACAGGTCGCCAATGTGGACCCGCAAGCTTGTGATCTGGCGGCTGTCTCCTTTGTTTCGGAGCAGGTTGATGGCTTTCTGGTAGGCGTCAATGGCTTCCAGGTAGAGACCGGATTTTTCCTTTGACTCGCCGGTTTTCAGGGTACTGTTGATGGTGACATCATCAGTGGTTTCGTTGATCATTTCCCCGATCTTCATATTGCCAAAAGTCTTCTTGAAAAAGGTGCCATCCACTGCTTTTTCATCTTCGCGGGCAATGACATCAATGCGGGCCAGGTATTCATCAATTTCTGAAATATATTGATCAACGTTAAGCTTTTCAAATTCCATTTTCGCAGTAATGAGTGCATTTTTTGATTCCAGGTATTGTTCCCGTTCAAAATAGGCTTTGCCGAGTATCAGATAACTAAGCGGTCTAAGGACTAGATCTTTCTGTTCGATCAATGTATTCGAAGACTGGATCACATTGTCTGCAAGATCGGCAGCTTGTTTGGCATATTTGACCGCCTTTTTGGTATCCTGGTGAAGGTATCCCTCCGCTAGTTTGATGAGCGTTTCCAGTTTCTCCTTTCCATATTGGTTTTCAACGGTACTTTCCAGCGAAGTCAGCGATTGGCAAAAAGTGCCAATGGGTAGTATGACGATTAAGAGAATGTGAAGTACCTGGCGCATACTTTATTTTTTAATATCAATAAAATTAGAGTTTTTAACGGCAAGAAAATAAGTTTTATCCGTTGGAGGTAAATAAATTATTTAATTTGGAAAAAAATTGACCGTTATGAAGCTACTGATTGATATCCTGATCGTTTTTGTTGCCCTTGAACACTTTGGTTTTCTTTGGATGGAGATGTTTGGCTGGACTACCCGTGCCAAAAAGGTCTTCCGTGGATTTCCCGATGACTATTTCGAAAAGACCAAAACCCTGGCGGCTAATCAGGGCCTGTACAACGGATTTTTAGCCGCAGGACTGGTTTGGTCACTGTTTGTCAATGATGCATTCTGGGCAAACCAAATTGCGATGTTTTTTCTTGGATGTGTGGCGGTAGCAGGAGTATTCGGCGCTTTTACGGCAAACAAAAAGATCTTTTTTATACAGGCACTACCTGCTATTATTGCCGTCATACTGTTACTTTTTGTGTAAGGTAAAACCACCTTTACAACAACTTACAGTGAATTTTCTTCAGTTTTAAAATACACCCTTATTCCAGGGAGATATTTAAAAGATGAAAATGTTGAATCCGTTTTTTATGGAATCTGATTGGCGACTGCATCTACCAATTAGATCATAGTTCTCGTTACTTTTTATCGAAATGAAAATTATGATGGGTAAATTGTCATACTAAACAACATGTCTATGCAGTCCTTTTTTCTTTATTCCATTCTGACCCTGATTTCTATTGCTTATTCTCAACCTACCCAACACAATTCCTTCCCTGGTTTCGATTATGAAATGAAATGGAAGGAAGTACAAAACCTGGAGGAACGGCAGCTTCCAAAGTCGGCGTTTAAAGTCGTTGAGGAGATTTACCAGCAGGCTTCCAAAGAAAACAATTCCCCCCAACTGGTAAAGGCGGTTGTCCACATTCTGAAATTCAAAGAATATGAAGACGGAGATGCCTACGTGAGAAACCTCAACCGACTGGAAGATGAGGTGGAAAAGGCATCATTTCCAGCCAAGCCCATCCTTCGATCAATGCTGGCCGAAGTGTACTGGAGCTATTATGAAAACAACCGATATCGATTCAGCCAGCGAACAAATACAGTAGATTTTGACAATAAAGACATCAGCACCTGGAGCCTCGAAAAGATTGTATCCGAAACGATTGCCAATTATCAGCTGTCCATTCAGGAACAGGAAAAGCTGAAAGAAATTAAGATAGATGATTTTGAGGAGATCCTGTTGGAAGGAAATAAAATG
Source organism: Cyclobacteriaceae bacterium (assembly GCA_050305935.1). Classification (GTDB taxonomy): domain Bacteria; phylum Bacteroidota; class Bacteroidia; order Cytophagales; family Cyclobacteriaceae; genus CAJXNP01. Next base: position 7,709 of record JBNLGG010000112.1, read on the forward strand.
GGTAGAGAAAGGCGGCCAACCCTTTACGACTTCCTGGCCCATCGTGCGCTGGATTTCTTTGCCAATCAGGAAGCTGACATTGTAAAACCAGCCTATGCTTTTGTGATCAATGATCCGGCTTACCTTAATGATGCGAGCGAATTTGTCACGTTGACGATAACCTCAGAAGATTCGCTTTCCCATCATTTTCACGCCTTGAAAATTTACCAGGATCTGATTGAATTTCATCTGGAGGATTCGAAGAAGGAGGCGTTGTTTGATGTGGATTTGAAGCGAATTCTATTTGTCAGCCAACACCTGACCTCCGGAGGCAAGGAAGAA
>JBNLGG010000113.1:0-7967 GCA_050305935.1 Cyclobacteriaceae bacterium
TAGCCATTTTGAAATCAGAAAGAGCTTTTTTGGAGCGAATGGCCTGAGTACGGCAAAAGCAGATTTTTGCATACCATCTACCCAAAATCCGAGTGTGGTAATTGAGGTGAAGGCCTACGGCGCTACCGGTAGTAAACAAAGTGACGTAATAGGCGATGTGAGAAAAATAATTCAGGAAAAAAGGAGCGACACATTTTTCTTTTTAGTTACAGACGGAGTTACGTGGACAGCACGAATGAGTGATTTTGAAAAGCTAATTGAATTTCAAAATCTGGGTGATATTTACAGAATATACACACAGCAAATGAAACAAGAACTCCTTTCTGATTTGAAACAAATTAAGGCAGAGCTTAACTTATGATTTTTGGATAAATAGTTGAAGGTTATTTCATGAATTTGCCCCACGACCTCTCCACCTTCTACCTCCACCAGCCCGAACCCAACAAAAGCTGCCTACTTGCCTTGCGAAGTATTATTCTCAACCAGGATCCAAATATCACGGAAACAAGGAAATACGGGATGCCCTGCTTCTGCTACAAGAAGAAAATGTTCTGTTACCTCTGGACGGACAAGAAAAGCAATGAGCCTTATGTCCTTATGGTGGAAGGAAAGCGTCTTCATCATCCCGGACTGGAGGAGGGAAGCCGCTCCCGGATGAAGATATTTCGGATCAATCCTAATGAGGATCTCCCGATAGAAACAATCGAAAGCATCTTGAATGATGCGCTGGATTTGTACAGAAATGGAGTGATTAAGGTGAAATAAGCTACAGGCGATCTAGCCCTGCCTTGCCAACTGGCGGATTTGTCAGAACCAATTTTTTAACTGAAACTGAATGCGTCGATTTTGGCTGGAGAGGCACCAGACGCTGGCTTGTACCTCGCAAAAAAATAAGGAAAAAACGATCCAACGGCTATTAAACAAATGAATGCTACTCGTTGTTTATCTTCTTGAACTAAGCTGCTGTCGAACCGAATTTTCCTTTTTACTAATCTATCTAACTATGGATTTATTCAGCGCTTTTATATTCTACCATTTGAGATGGCAAGTTATGTTAGAATTTTTTATTAGCTGTGTCATTATGTCTTAGATATAGGTGCCTATTGTTTTATCACAATACCCATTAATCATTTCCGGTTTTACGGTCGCTGTTATCTAAGATATTCTGGGCATCCGAAGTAGCTTTCCATTTTGTAGCCGTTTCGATGTACCTAGTGGTAGGAAGAGCTTTTTTCTCATTAAACATTTCCTCGCTGTACAAATTTTTCTACCCTGCCGGTAATGTTTTGATCTGATGATCTATTAAGTGATGTTAAATACCTGAGCTTGGCTTGTGAATATGAATAAATCACACGTATGCCTGGGTCAGATAATTACTCAAAAATCGACCATTTAAAACTATCACTATGGAAGTATTAACAAGAAAAAAAATTGAACTGAATGTAAAGGAGTTGGAGGAAAGAGTGAAAAACATGTACAGCGAAGTAGCTCGATTCCCGGAAAACACATTTCATTTTGAAATGGGCAGAGACCTGGCTCTTAGACTCGGCTATCCCGCCGAAAAATTAAATCAAATACCCAAAGAAGCGATTGAATCATTTGCTGGTGTAGGTTATTACTTTGATTTACTCCAATTGCAAAAAGGAGAGACCGTTGTCGACCTGGGTAGTGGATCAGGTATGGATATGTTTTACGCTGCACGTCAGGTTGGTAGTGCGGGTAAAGTAGTTGGGGTAGATATGACGGCAGAACAACTCATGAAATCAAGTGAGCTTTCTTCGCAATATGATTTCAACAATGTTTTCATTCAGGAAGGGCACATAGAACATTTACCCCTGGTATCTGAAATGGCTGATGCCGTGATCAGCAATGGAGTAATCAACCTCTCTGCACAAAAAGAAAATGTTTTTAAAGAAATAGCCCGGGTATTAAAAAAAGGTGGAAGAATGGCGATTTCAGATATTGTTACTTCTTCATCGCTTCCCGATAATATCAGTTGCAATGCCACGCTTTGGGCAGCATGCATAGGTGGCGCCATGCAAAAAGACGAATATTTTAGGCTGATTGAAAAGGCAGGTCTGACCATTGTTTTCGTCAAAGAAAATCCCTACGAATTCATCTCAAAGAGCGCGAAAAATGCGAGTGAAAAATATGGAATTAAAAGCTTGTCAATTTTGGCAGTGAAATAAAAGAAATATCCCCATTTACTTAAACAACATACCACCATGAAAAGAATAATAAAGTTAATTTTCTTCTGTCAATGCCTGTTTCTCTTAATCGGCCTCGAGCAATCTTTTGGTCAGTCTAAAGAAGAGGTAAAAGCTCCATCGTTTATCCTGAAGGACCTGGATGGACGGGAAATAAATTCGAATGATTACAAAGGGAATTTTCTGGTAATCCACATCGCCACTACCTGGTGTCCCTATTGCAATGCGGAAGCTCCTCATTTACAGAAATTAAGTGAAACTTATGCTTCCAGGGGAGTGAAAGTATTGATCATTGATGTAAAAGAACCAGTGGATTTGGTAAAACAACAATTAAAAGAAAAACATCATTTGACATTTCCGATTTTACTGGACGAGAATGGGGCTGTGGCCTCACTTTTCGCGCCGAAAGATGTGTTGCCCGAATTGGCAAGAGACGAGATCATGCTGGCTTCTAATATATTGGTTGATCCGGCAGGAAATATCCGATATATGTCACTGTTGGATACCAGAAACTTTGATTCCCGATTAATCGAAATTAACTCACTATTAGATGAACTACTTAATGAAAATTATTAGCATTTTCCTCCTGATATTCATGTCAATATCGGGAGATGGGTTTTGCCAGGAACAGCAATGGGTCGCGTTGTCTGATTACCGCGTAGTTTCTGTAAAAGACAATCAATACCATGTTGCCCTTACGTTTGAGATAACAGATCAATTCCATATCCAGGCGTTTGAAGTGAACGACGAATTTTTGATCCCAACGACCCTATCTTTTGAAAACTCAGAATGCATAGAGATAGAAGAGATATTACTACCAACGGCGGAGGAATTAAACATAACCGGGTATGATCAAACATTTCTTATTCATCAGGATGGGATAACTGTCAATGTAATTCTTACCTCATCGTGCGACAACGATGTTCAGGATAATCTGCTGGTTGGAGAATTATATTATCAGGCTTGCCAGGGAACAAAGTGTTTTTATCCAAGGGTGCTACCATTGGAAATTAATCTGAGTAACAAAAATTTAACTATCAACCATATTGCGCATTAAAGGCTATTGATATGAAATTTCAATGGTCGATTCCTGGAGGTGTTAGAGCTGTTTTCATTCTAACGCCTCCACATGCTTTATCTACATCCAGGTATAAGATTACCTGGTAATATTCATATGTTGAATGATTAGGCTGACAGCTTCTTGCCAGGCTTTTTTAACGTTTTCGGTATGTAGTTCGCCTAATTCCTCACCTATGGCCTCAAGCAGGATCTCTTTGATCAGGTCATAATGCTCATTTTTGACACCATATTCCAGATGCTGTTTTCCAAGTGTCTGTAACCCCAATGCCAGGTATTCGGGTCTGCTAAGGGAGTAGATAATTCCTCGAAGCATATGAGTCAGCATTTTTCCCTGATCGATCATGTTTTTAGTAAACAGCTTTTTCACAGACGGGGCTTTGGCAAATAACTTCTCATAAAACCTGCTGGCGAATTCTTCCTCATTTTTCAGCAACTCATTTAAAGTGCGCTGTACCTCAAGGTTAATATCGGAGTGCCTGAATTCTACTATTTCGTGCACAAGGAATCGCTGATCTTTTCCTTTAAGATGAACTACAGATTTCAGGCCTGTAACAATAGAATTTTCCGGAAGAATATTGAAGAAGGCTTCTGATGCGAGGATCTTGGTTTTTAATTCCTTGTTTTGTGCCTGAATGCGGCTGGTGACATTTACCACATCACCGATCACGGCAAACTGTTTATGACGTGGATGACCGATGTTTCCAACAAACGCCCTTCCAAAATGGATTCCGATCCCTACGTCCATTTCGGCTTCAAATTCCCGCAACTCCCATTTGTTCAGCCGTTGAATGGCATAGACCATGCCCAGGGCAGCACGGACAGCATCCATGGCATTTTTGGAATTGTTGCCTCCGCCTGCTCCGAAGAGTGCCACAATTTCATCGCCTGCATACTGGTAAATGATACCATTATTCATAAAAACGGGATCACCCAGCACGGTAAAAAAGCGATTGAGCATATGGGCGAGATCAAAGTTAGAATGGTGATCTGCCAGTTTTGTAAAATTGCGCATATCGCAAAAGAGGATGATCAAATCCCTTTCCTCACCGATACCATAGGGAATGGTCTCTAACTGAATATTACTGATCTCAGCATTTGTCCAAATTAATCGTTCAATAGTAGCATTACTTTTCAGCAATCGGGTTTGGCAACCCAGTCGTACAGAAGGATCCCAGCCCCGGTTATTCTGTAGGTTCGTTTCCAATTTTGTCGGTGGGGTGAGGTTATTTATGCCATCCAGTACCCTGATCCGGCAAGTCGTACATAAACCGTGACCTCCGCATTCATGCAGCAACGGCACTTTATTTTTAATGGAATGTTCAAGCACACTTAGGCTATAATCAGTAGCCTCTATCTCCCGATTTAAATCGCTGAACCTGATTTTTGATTTCATGAAGGGAATCGAAATGCTCATAGATTTATAAGTTAAAAAACTTCGGGCTTATTTTGGCTATTCGTGTTGTTTAATGACGAACTATAACAACTTTTTAAATTTTTTTTCCTCCTGCGGTAATAACTTTTGAAGCCATCCCATTAAGTCCTGTTAATCGCCTGAAATATCTGATCAGGCAAAAATGTAAAACCATTAATTATAACTATCATGTCTGAACAATTAAAATTCGAAACACTTCAGTTACACGCAGGTCAGGAAATTGATGAAACCACCAGATCTCGTGCCGTTCCTATTTATCAAACTACATCTTTCACATTTAAAGATTCAAAGCACGGAGCAGCCTTATTTGCACTTCAGGAGTTTGGCAATGTGTATACAAGGATCATGAATCCTACCACCGATGTCTTTGAAAAGCGAATGGCAGCTTTAGAGGGTGGTGTCGCCGGTTTGGCAGTGGCATCCGGACAAGCCGCACAATTTATTGCTTTGAGCAGCATCCTGACTTCGGGAGATAACTTTATCAGTACGAGCCACCTGTACGGAGGTTCTTATAACCAATTCAAGGTCTCTTTTAAGCGATTGGGAATTCAGGTGAAGTTTACTGAAAACGACGCTCCGGAAAGTTTTGAGGAATTGATTGACTCCAAAACCAAGGCCATCTATTTGGAGACTATTGGAAACCCGGAATTCAATATTCCGGATTTTGAAGCCATCGCGGAAGTAGCACAGAAATATGACATTCCTTTGGTAGTGGATAATACTTTTGGAGCAGGAGGTTATTTGTTTCAACCCATAAAACATGGAGCCAATGTAGTGGTTTCATCCGCTACTAAATGGATAGGCGGCCATGGTACCAGCATCGGCGGGATCATCGTTGACGGCGGGAATTTCAATTGGGGTAATGGTAAATTCCCACAATTCAGTGAGCCTTCGGAAGGATACCACGGAATGGTCTTTTGGGATATTTTCGGTGAAGGAAATCCTTTGGGAATGCCGAATATCGCATTTGCCATCCGATGCAGGGTAGAAGGATTGAGGGATTTTGGACCGGCTTTGAGTCCTTTTAATGCCTTCCAATTGATCCAAGGTGTAGAGACCCTTTCACTTAGAATGGACCGAATCGTTCAAAACACCATGGAATTGGCTACCTGGCTTGAAAACCATGAAATGGTGGAAAGGGTGAGTTACCCGGGATTAGCGTCAAGCCCGTATCATCAGTTGGCGAAAAAATACCTCAAGAAAGGTTTTGGAGGTGTATTGACATTTGAAATAAAAGGAGGACGTGAAGCTGCTGAAAAGATGGTCAACAATATGAAACTGGTAAGTCATCTGGCCAATGTAGGTGATTCAAAAACCCTGATCATCCATCCGTCTTCGACCACTCATCAGCAATTGTCAGATGAGGAGCAGTTGGCTTCGGGTGTTACACCCACTCAATTGCGGGTTTCTGTAGGAATAGAGCACATTGATGATATAAAAGCCGATTTCATACAGGCTTTTGAAAAGGTAATTGTTCCGGAGATGGTAGAGGCTTAGTGGAGAGGGGAAACTGTCTGGCTCCTGAACTGAATTTGCGTGTTGCAAATTGGCTGGATGACCAGACAGTGTTTCCAAAAATCAACAAACACACAAATCGCACAACAATGAAAGTATTTAAGTTTGGAGGCACTTCAGTCGGTACTAAAGAAAATTTCAGGACAGTGCTTCAGATTGTCAACAACGAAGAAAGAAAAATAGTCGTGCTTTCAGCGTTTTCAGGTGCCACTGATTTACTGCTGAAGATTGCGGAATCTATGCAGGATGGCCGTCATGATAAGGCTTTTGCTGAGCTTTCTAATTTCAAGACCAAATATGTTGATTATGTTTCTGAACTATTTTCGAGCCTGGAATATAAAAATAAAGCAAGGAATATCGTGGTCACGTATGTTGACCTGATAAGAAATGTTATGGGGAAATCTTTATCAGAAGCTGATGCCAGGATGATCGTCAGCTTTGGTGAAATGATTTCCACAAAAGTATTTCACCTGGCTTTATCAGAGCAGGGGATTTCATCAGTCTGGATCAACGCTATGGATTTTGTGAGATTAAATGATCGTGAGCAGCCCGACCTTGATTTTTTGAAACATGAATTGTCAGTTATATTGGATAGCTGTCAGAAAGAAAAGATTATTGTTACCCAGGGATACATTTGCCTCAATCACAAAGGAGAGGCTGATAACCTTAAAAGAGGAGGAAGTGACTACACTGCTACTTTAATTGGCGCTGCTATCACTGCATCTGAAATCCAGATTTGGTCGGACGTAGACGGGCTTCAGAATAATGACCCCAGGTATGTGGATCATACCTTCACCATTCCGGAAATCGCCTATGAGTCCGCCGCGAAACTTGCTTATTATGGAGCCAAGGTATTACATCCCTTATGTATTAAGCCGGCTATGATACATAAAATCCCGGTATTGTTAAAAAACACAGGCAGTCCTGAATCAACTGGGACTTTAATAAGTAAGCGGGTAAATGGTGAACAAAAAGCAGTAGCTGCAAGGGATAAGGTGGTCGCCGTCAAATTGAAAAATAGAAACGCCAATGGTTCAAAGGATTTTACCGAGACCTTGTCAAACATATTCGACCAATATCGTGTAAAGCCGATCTGGCAACTTACGGAAAACGATACGGTACATGTGCTTGTGGATCGCGAAGAGCTTAGTAAACAGCTACTTCATACGCTGGATGAAATAGCAAAAATTGAAGTTGAAAGGTACCAGAGCATTATTTGCATTACCGGCCTAAAGAAATACACCTGCCAGGATTATGTCGATCTTCTGGCTGGACTCAATGAATTTCCGATTAAGCTGACCAACTACAGGCAAGGTGAAAATCATTTGCTATTTGTGGTAGATTCGGAGTTTAAACAAGAGATCTTAAGAAAGCTCAATTTCATCCTATTTAGCTTTGAAATATCAAAAGCAATCAATTCATTAGCAGCATAGTAAAAGGGGAGAAAGCCGGGAGGATAGACATTAGTTTTGAATCCTGGCTTTCAATTTTGGTTATACTTTCTCTTACGAAATAAATAGAAGGCAAGTACCAGTAGAAAGAAAGTTGCTACTAACCAGTACAAACTAAAACTTGTACCTATTTTTAGCGGGTCACTATTTCCTAAAAGAACAAACGTTGCCCAATTTGCAGGATGGGCTTTAAGTGGGTCAGCATTTTTTATATAGTCTATTTTTGCCAGCTGCAGCGCTTCATCTTTAGGTATTCTCTTCTTTAATAATTGGAAAAAGTCA
>JBNLGG010000114.1:0-7927 GCA_050305935.1 Cyclobacteriaceae bacterium
TTATCAGGGACAAAGGGATTTGATTGTTCGCGATCTAAAATATAAATCAGCTTTAGTACAGAATTTATTGGAACATCCAAAATTGGAAAAGCTTCATTTTGAGGAAATGCCTTTTCCGCTTCCGGTATTCACATTTTCGATTCCTGAAAATATTTCGTCCAGGTTTCTGGAAGAAATAGATAAGGCCGGATATGAAATTGGTGTTACTCAAAATAGAATTGGCAACAACCAATTCGTTCTTGCCAATTTTATCAACCATTCTAAAGAGCAGATTGAGCGATTTATAGATGTTATGAACCGGATACTTAGCGAAGTATTATTTTAATATCTGAGCTGTATGGTTTTGGGTTTCTACCTTGCCAATAATATCCTCTACCTTGCCATTTTCATCGATGATAAACGTAGTTCTAATCGTTCCCATGTAGGTCCTTCCGAAGTTTGTTTTTTCACCCCAGGTGCCGAAGATGGTATGGATCTTTTTATCCGTATCAGCAATCAGATCAAATGGCAATTGATATTTTTTTATAAACTTCTGGTGGGACTTTTCATCATCTGAACTGATACCGAGGATTTCATAACCTTTACTTTTAAAAAAAGAATAATTGTCACGGAGATTACACGATTCGGCAGTGCAGCCTGGAGTGTCATCTTTTGGGTAGAAATACAAGACCAGTTTCTTGCCCTTATAATCCGAAAGTTTTATTGTTTCGCCCTCCTGGTTTTTTGCTTCAAAAGAAGGTACCTGGTCGCCAATTTGTAAACTCATATCAATAAATATTTGATGTATATTCCTTTGTGTTCCCCACATTATCGGTTAACCTGATAAGTAATTCGCCTTTAAAAGGTTTTTCAGGATCTGATTTTTCAGAGAAAATAAAATTGTTTTTTGCGTCATAGTGCATCAGTACCCATTCGCCATCCACGTACACGTTGTATTTGTCAATGCCTGAAAGATCGTCGCTAATCCGGCACGCTATCCGATTTCTGTTTTGCTCATACACCCTGAGCGTAGGAGGAACCGTGTCTGCCAGCAGGGTAAAGGTGCCAAATGAACGTGTGTTGAACATAAACTTGTTCCCCTCCCATCTGCCTCCTTCGTAGTTGTAACCTTTAAGATTATAGGTGCTGTAGGCAGCAATTTTATTCTTGTTTTGATATTTTTTGTACGGTTTTAGCCAGACCGCATAGCTTGAACGCAGTGGGATATTTTCATCGCCAATGATGAAAAATTCTTTGTCATCATCCCATTCGTCGGCATAGTCGACTTTTAGATACACGGTGTCAAACAAAACGGTTCTTGGGAATTTTAGGTCGCAACTCGCCGTATAAAAATTAAAATCCTTGCCTGAAGGCACCATGATATCAAACTGTGGGTAGATATATTCCTCGCATACATTGATAGAATCCGGCAAACCTTTTCTCAGGTCCCAATGGTACACAGAATAGTTGTTTACATAGTAGGATGGCATTAGCTCATATTTCATCCGGTTAGCATAGACCTCCGAGAGGACACCATTTCCTGATGCTTTTTTTGCCATGAAGACAAGGCTGTTCTGTTCGATTTTTTGTTTAAAGGGCCTGAAGCTGCTGGAAGAAATATTGATTTCCTTTACCGGTTTCTTCCCCCGGATCGTCATGTGGATAATAGACTTGTTTTGGTAAGCATCTTCCAGTTCGATTCTGATATTGTGCTCCAGAGTGTCATTGATATTGATTTTTCCGTCAGCGACGAGGTTTTCAAAAATATCCAGCGTAAAACCATCATCTTTGTATAGCTTTTGAAAGCTTCTGTTTTTTTCTGTTTTTAAGTCATTGTCCCGATACACAAGTATTTCCCGGTTTTTATCAAATGGTACTTTGTTGATATGGATGTCAGTGACGATCTGGTCGTTGTGGTAGAGGGTGATGCATGGTATCCCATTTCGGTTGGGAAGACCGTCGAGTTGGTCGTAGCCCATGACCATGATGCCAATTTCCCCCCAGGCGGTTAAGTCATTATTGAAGTAGTAATCAGCGCCCTTTCTGAAAACCGAAAATTCCTCGGTTTGATATTGATCATTTACTCTAGATTGATTATTCAGCGCCCGAACGGCTACCATTTGTACCGTTGGTGCTACATTGTCTACTATTTCTTTAAAATTGTAATGGAGGGGGTTCATCGGGCGTTGCGCCTGGTCCCTGATTTCAAAATGAAGGTGCGGCCCTGATGAGCCGCCTGTGTTTCCCGAGTAAGCGATCAGATCACCCTTGTGAACCGGAAAAAGCTTACTGGAAAGGTCAAGATCAATGTCAAATGATTTTCTTCTGTATTGTTCCTTTAAGACATAGTCAGCAATCCTGCTTTCAAATTTATCGATGTGTCCATAAACTGAGGTAGTGCCCTTGCCAGGGTGGTAAATGTACAATGCATGGCCATAGCCTATCGGGGAGACCTTAATTCTACTTATATAGCCATCTGCTGTGGCGTAAATGGGGAGACCGGTCCGTCCAGCGGTTTTTATGTCAATACCACCGTGAAAATGACTGCCCCTTAGTTCACCCATGGTGCCAGCCAGGTAGTTTCGTTGGCCGGGATTAATGGGAAACAAATAATCATTCTGTTGCGCCTTTACCTGGGTGATTAGTAAGAAAAAGAAAAATATGAATGTGCTACTTAATTTCAACTTTCAGTAATTTTTTGTCCTCCAAATACGCTTCCAGTAAATCCCCTTGCTTCACAGGGCCAACACCTTTGGGTGTACCCGTGAAAATTATGTCGCCCTTTTTGAGTAAAATGTATTGGGAAATGTAGGCGATAAGTCTTTCGATAGGAAATATCATCAGGTTTGAATTCCCCTGCTGTTTCACTTCGCCGTTGACAAACAGGCTGAAGTTCAGGTTTTTCAGGTCATTTATTTCACCTTTAGGTACCCAATGTGAAACGGGAGCCGAATGATTAAATCCTTTCGCTAATGTCCAGGGAAGCCCTTTTTCCTTTGCTTTTTGCTGGATGTCGCGCGCTGTAAAATCAATACCAATACCAACCGCATCAAAGTATTTGTGGGCAAATTTTTCGTCCACAGATTTTGCGTTTTCGCAAATGCGATAGATTAACTCTACCTCGTAGTGTATGTCTTTTGAAAACCCGGGATAATAGAAAGGTTGGTTTTTTTGCAATAAAGCCGTCTCGGGTTTAAGGAAAATAACAGGTTCGTCGGGTACCTCGTTGCCCAGTTCCTTCGCATGCTCCATATAATTCCTTCCTACACCTATAATTTTCATATGTTTATTTTGTCTGTTTTCAACGGTACATATGGAACCTTTAACGACTAAACTCCGAAAGCTTTCGGAGCATTGCTCTGTGTGTCTGCTGTTCCGAAAGCTTTCGGAATTAGTCGTGTCGGTTTCATGTCAGTACAATATCGGATTCGTTTAAATGTGGGTCAGCCATCCATTCCATCCACCGGAACGTTTTTCTGTTCAAAAACAAATTTTTGCTGAAATTATCATTTGTAATTAAAAATGTAAAAGGAATGAAAAAATTATTGGATATAGATTTTAAATTCGGGCATTATTTGAAATGAAAGGTCGTTAGAAATCAATAAATCAACAGTGATCAAAATGAAAAAAATCGTATTTATCCTAAGCCTCGGTTTGGCTTTTACACTCTCTTGCAATACAGTGCCTATTACGGGAAGAAAACAGCTTTCGCTGGTGTCAAACAGTGAAATATTTCCCATGAGCTTTCAAAGCTACAAAACTGTGCTTGACTCCAGTAAAATTTCCAAAGACAAGAGCCAGGTGGAGATGGTCAGGAGTGTGGGGGTGAAAATCCAGCACGCGGTGGAAAAATACATGGCAGACAAAGGCCTGTCTTCACAGCTAAATGGCTACCAATGGGAATTCAATGTAATCGATGAAAATATTGTCAATGCCTGGTGTATGCCCGGTGGCAAAGTGGTTTTTTATACCGGCATCCTTCCCATCTGTAAGGATGAAAAAGGAATAGCCGTAGTTATGGGGCACGAAGTAGCACATGCCATCGCCAATCATGGTGGCGAGCGTATGAGCCAGGGCATGGTGCAGCAGCTTGGTTTTTCCGCGTTAAGTGTTGCCATTTCCGAGAAGCCGGCAGAGACGCAGAAATTGTACGGTACAGCTTATGGAGTTGCTTCAAATATAGGAGGGATGCTTCCTTTCAGCAGGCTTCAGGAATCGGAGGCCGATAAAATGGGGCTGATCTTTATGGCCATGGCTGGTTTTGACCCTCATGAAGCCCCTAAATTTTGGGAACGTATGACCGAAGGAAGTGGCGGGGGAGCGCCACCGGAATTTTTGTCAACACACCCGTCACATTCTACCAGGATTCAGCAATTAAACGAGGCTATACCGGAGGCGATGAAGTATTATAAACCTTAAATAATTTAGGTGATTTGTATTAAATTGCCAGCCTTTTTGGATTGTAAATCTAAAAAGGCTTATTTTTTTATTATTATCATAAAAAATTGTTTATTTGCTTGTCAAATTAAAAAACGAAGCCTCAATAATTAATAGGATATTGGATGAAGAAACATACGTATAATTTTGGGATCATAGGCAACTGTGCCTTTCTAGCGGCAATCGATCAGTCAACCAATGTAGTATGGCAATGTTGGCCAAAATTTGACAGCAGCTTTATTTTTGGAAGCTTGTTGGATTCAAAAAAAGGGGGCGAGTTTTCCATTAAGCCATTCGACGAGAAATATTATTCTTCCCAACATTATATCGAAAACACTAATATTCTTTGTACGGAAATCGAAACGAGCGATGGTTTGTACCGGGTAACCGATTTCGCCCCCCGGTTCATGAACTACGAGCGCTATTTCAGGCCGCTTATGCTGATTAGAAAGATAGAGCCCCTTTCCGGAACGCCGCGTGTCAAAATTAAATGTGAGCCCGTGGGGGATTACGGCAAGGTAACTCCAAACGTCTCTTTCGGCTCAAACCATATCGAATATCTTGGCCTGGAAAAAGTGGTTCGCCTCACCACCGATATTTCCATTAACTACATTAATTCCGACCTGCCGATTTTATTGAATGAAACAAAGTACCTGGTGTTGACATTCGGGAGTCCGCTGGAGGCGCCCCTGGAAAGCACATGTGAGGAATTTTTAAGGCAAACTACCAGGTATTGGCATCGGTGGGTGAAGAGTACAAGTATCAGCAAGTTTTATCAGAAACAGGTGATTCGTTCGGCGTTAGCATTGAAGATACACCAGTTTGAAGATACCGGCGCTATCATTGCCGCTACCACCACGAGTTTGCCGGAATCGCCGGGCAGTGGCCGTTGCTGGGATTATCGCTATTGCTGGATGCGGGACACCTACTACATTCTGACAGCTTTTAACAATATTGGTCACTTTGAAGAAATGGAAAAATACTTCAACTACATCACCAATATTTATAGCACGATCAATGGCAGGTTTCAACCGCTGTACAAGATAACCGGGGAATCAAAGATTGAGGAATTTATCACTGACCTGGAAGGATACCAGGGCAATGGACCCGTAAGGGTAGGGAATGCCGCGTATACACATATTCAGAATGACGTGTATGGCCAGGTGTTGATTTCCCTGCTTCCTTTATTTGTGGACAACCGGTTTGTGATAGGTGAGCGCTCGTCGCTTGACAAAATGATCTACGACACGCTGGAGAAGATCAGCAAGACGATGAACGAGCCGGATGCCGGTTTGTGGGAATTCAGGGATTTTGCGCAGTACCATTCCTATACCTATCTGTTCCATTGGGCAGGGGCAAGCGCCGCCTTGGAAATAGCGAAGCACAAGAAAAATGAGAAGATGGCCCATCTGGCACGGGAGCTTAAGAATTTTGCTTCTCAAAAACTGGAATCTGCATATGATCCGGGTATAAAGGCATACGCCCAGGCCATTGGCTCAAAGAATCTCGATGCCAGCTCGCTGCAATTGATCTTGATGAATTACATCGACCCCCATTCTGAAAGGGCAAGAGAACATCTCATTGCACATGAGAAGGAATTAAAAACGCCAGAAGGCTTATTCTACCGTTACAAGCATGCCGATGATTTTGGGACGCCGGAAACGACCTTTCTTATTTGCGCTTTTTGGTATGTGGAGGCCCTGGCCTGTGTGGGAAGGATAGACGAGGCGATAGAAAATTTTGAGCGTCTTCTTCAGTATAGCAATCACCTGGGATTATTGAGTGAGGATGTGGAGTCAAAGACCGGCAGTCAGTGGGGTAATTTTCCGCAGGCATACAGTCACGTAGGCTTAATGAATGCTGCCTACCGAATTTCCAAAAAATTAGACCATCCGGTGTTTTTTAATTTTGAGAGGTAGGTTTTATCTGAAGTGCCATGAGGATAAGTATCAAGTAAATCGGGCAAAGCCGTACCCATATTTTTGGTTAAGCCATTCCACCATAATTTCATGTCGCCCTGCGAATTCCGGGGTAGACGGGTCTAAACTTAGTTCACTTTGTCCCTAAGCTTCAAAACTTCGTTTCCCGTCATGGATCGACCAAAGTTTCCATAATATCTTTCCGAAAGTTCCAAACTTTCGGAAAGATGGAGAGGGTCAATTTGTTTATAGGCAATTTTTCCTTAATTATCATGGGGTGTTTTATCAGATGCATTTTTCCTACTGCGAATTCAACAAAAGCTTTTAAAAATCAATTAATTTAATAAATTTGGCTGCGGAATTTTGTCAATGGTTATTATGCCTTCGAAATTGAAAATACCCAGTTAGTAGAAATGTACTGAATTGCAGTCATTTGTATTAACAAGCAATAAAACAATAAATGAGGACGAATGAGATTTTTATGGATACTATTGCCATTTTTTTTGGCAACGGAAGCCTGGTGCCAGGTTAATGGATACGCCAAAGTAACAAGCATATCGGGAACTACTTTAACTCTAAGCAATGTCAATGAAACCTTCGATTCATTTGTAGCCGGGGAGAACGCTATCCTTATGCAGATGCAGGATGATGTCATAGGTGATGTTTCAGATGCATCTACCTTTGGCGACATCGGAAGCATCCAGTCGGCAGGGTTGTATGAAATTGTCGCCCTATCGTCCTTTACTGCCAGCTCCCTGCAAACCCTCTATCAGCAAAATTTTGATGTGAACGGATTGACATTTGATAATGGGTCGAATACCTGGTCGATGACCAATAATCCGGGGGGGGCAATCGCCACAGCCCAAACCGCCAGCAATCGTTTTGAAGCAGCTCATGGAAGTTCTAACAATCAAGATAATACGGTGATATGGTATTCAGATACGTTGGATATTACCAGTTATTCAAATATCTCAGTAAGCTTGGACGTAGGTGAGGTAGGGACTCTCGAAGGTACAGATTATGTGATTGTCGAGTATATTTTAGACGGTACACCTACGGTTTTGTACAATCAAACTAACGATTTTGGTCAAACCTCGCTATCAGTTTCGGGATTAAATGGCTCAACGCTAGCTCTTCGTGTTACTTTTTTTAACGATGATAATGCAGAGACTTATTACTTGGATAATGTCCTGATCCAGGGAACTTCACAAACCACCGCGACGTTGACTGCATCAACTTCGAATTCTTACAACACGGGATCAAATGCTTCTCTTCAGCTTATTACCTATCCAACTCTTGATGATGGTGGGGGTGGAAACTATACTACCACTAGTGATATACTTGCTGTGGACTGGGATGGAAATGTGGGTGGTGTTATTGCCTTTAAGGTTACAGGAACTTTTACCCAACTTCACAATATTCTTGCTGATGGTGCCGGGTTTAGGGGTGGTTCTGTAAACGGGGGTGGTTCTCTAGATTGCTCTCAATCTCCTTACAGGATTAGCACAGGTGGAGACCATGCCGACAAGGGCGAGGGGATTTACCGCAGTACAGATGCAAATTATGTCGCTGCGAGAGGAAAAATATTAAAT
>JBNLGG010000115.1:0-7752 GCA_050305935.1 Cyclobacteriaceae bacterium
AAGCCTACGCCCAAAAGGGAATATAACTTGCATACTTTCTAGACTTACTGCTTGGATCGTCTTCTTTAATCACGTTTACCTCCAATGCGTCCCTTATTATTCTTGATGCAATCGCGGCATTCTGATCTTCTATTTTAAATCTATCCCTGAGCCCCCCTCAGGCCAAACATTAACGCAGTGATGCTTGTGTCTAAAATCAAATATATAAAAATGTATGTAGAAGCATCCGCTTTGGGCATCTGGCAAACATATACATTAAAAGCATGTTTCAATAAAAATAACTCTAGTTCCAGCCCACTGGCGCAAGCATTAACGCAGTGGTGCTTGTGTCTAAAATCGAATACAGAAATGTATATAGAAGCGTCCGCTTCAGGCGTCTGGCACACATGTACATTAAAAGCATGTTTCAGTAACATAGGTCTAGGTCCAAGCGAGACGCCTGTCTGCCTCAGGCAGGCTTGAACCAGGTAAGAGGAAGGTGGATATTTACTTCGGGCGGGTTTGGGACTATAATTGCGGAAGGTGATCAAAGAACAACTAAACTTCTCTATATTTGTAATATATTATAATATAACATATTCGGTATGAATATATCAGTATATTTACCAGATACACTTAAGCGTCGTTTTGATGCCTTTGTTAAAGAGAAAGGGATGACCACAAACGGTGCTATTCGCAAAGCAATTGAATTGCTGTTGAAAAATGAGTCTAACAAAAAATGGGGTGATTGGATCAACCACCTGGAGCCAGACCCTGACTTTCCAGGCATTGAAGAGCTTAGAACGGATTTGAAACCACCTAAAGAAGATCTCTTTTAGCATGATTTATTTGTTAGACACTTGTGTCATTATTGATCTGATTAAAGGTGATGCAAATACCATTCAAGCAATGAAATCCAAATCTCCTGATGAGGTAGCCATATCCTCCATTACAGAATTTGAATTGAGATATGGTATGGAACAGGCTTCAAAATTGAAGAGTAAATCCAAAAATATTGTCGAGGCTATTTTATCAGAAATCAATACATTGAATTTTGAGTCGAAGGAAGCTGTAAAAGCCGCAGAAATCAGGAATAGCCTGCGAGCTCTGGGGACTCCCATAGGTCCCTATGATTTTCTAATTGCCGCTACTGCATTAGCCAATGATTTGATATTGGTAACATCAAATGAAAAGGAATTTACAAGGATACAGGATCTGAAAATAGAGAACTGGAGGTAGCGTTCTTAACCAGTGAAGCCGGGCGGTCCATCTTACCGGATCCCATCTATCGCATTTGCAATGCGGGTGAAACCTCATCTCGCATTTACAAGGCCGATTCTACTACAATCAATCTTTCAGGTTGTTCTGCATATTTTTTTAGCGCGACAATATAGATAAACCACCCGCGACAATATAATCTGCTCTCCTATTGCAGTGTCTCAATTACCTCCCGAGGCAGAGATGCTTATTAAAACTTCACCCGCATTATGCCTCGGTAAATACGCGCAATTAAGCTGCCAAATTCCAATATTCGATCCCCCTATGGTTTTTACATGCAAAAACCCTAATTTTGCGCTCCGGTTAAAAACAACAACAAGTAAATGATTTCTACAAGCAATATTTCCCTCCAATATGGCAAGCGTGTGCTTTTTGACGAGGTCAACCTCAAATTTACCGCTGGCAACTGCTACGGTATCATCGGCGCGAACGGTGCAGGAAAATCCACCTTCCTTAAGATCTTGTCGGGAGAGATCCAGCCTAATTCCGGCCACGTAACCATCGATCAGGGGAAACGGATGGCGATCCTGAAACAAAACCACTTTGAATTTGACGAGTTCCCGGTGTTGGATACGGTCATCATGGGACATACGGTGCTGTGGAACATCATGAAAGAAAAAGATGCCATTTATGCCAAAGCAGATTTCTCGGAAGCAGACGGACACCGCGCATCGGAGCTGGAAGCGCAGTTCGCTGATATGGACGGATGGAATGCGGAGTCGGATGCCGCCGCCCTGTTAAGTGGCCTGGACATCGACGAGTCCAAGCACTACCAACTGGTAAAAGACCTATCAGGTAGTGAGAAAGTACGTGTTTTATTGGCGCAAGCCCTGTTTGGCAATCCGGACATCCTGATCCTTGATGAGCCTACGAACGACCTGGACATCAAGACGATCTCCTGGCTGGAGGATTACCTGCTGGATTTCAAAAATACGATCATCGTTGTATCTCACGACCGTCACTTTCTGGATACGGTTTGTACCCACGTGGCAGATATTGACTTTGGTGCCATTAAAATCTACACTGGTAATTACACTTTCTGGTATGAGTCCAGCCAGCTAGCCCTTGCACAGCGATCATCAGCCAATAAAAAGGCGGAAGAAAAGAAAAAGGAGCTGGAGGAATTTATTTCCCGATTCAGCGCCAATGCCGCTAAATCCAAGCAAGCCACCAGCCGAAAGAAGCTATTGGAAAAGATTAATATCGATGAAATTCAACCTTCCAGCAGAAAGTACCCGGCCATCATTTTCAATCAAAACCGCGAAGCCGGTGACCAAATACTGGAACTCAAAGGCCTGAGCAAAAAATACAACGGGGAATACCTTTTCAAAGGCATTGATCTTTTCGTGAACAAGGGAGACAAAATCGCTGTGGTAGGTGACGATAGCTTGGCAATCACTACCTTCTTCCAGGTACTGATGGAAGAAAAAGAAGTCGATAGTGGCCATTTTAAATTTGGTCAGACCATCACAAAGGCATATTTGCCCAACGAAAATGCACATTATTTCAACTCGGATGACAACCTCATTGACTGGCTGCGCCAATATTCGGAAGGAGATAAAGATGAAGTATATATCCGGGGCTTCCTGGGAAAAATGCTCTTTTCCGGTCAGGAAACACTGAAGAAATGCAGTGTGCTCTCCGGTGGTGAAAAAGTACGATGCATGATCTCACGTATGATGCTTCAGGGAGCTAATCTGCTGATACTGGATGAACCGACGAACCACCTCGATCTGGAATCCATCACAGCGTTCAACAACTCATTGGCCAATTTCCCCGGTACGGTGCTGTTCACCTCCCATGACCACACCTTTACCCAGACCATCGCGAACCGCGTATTGGAAATCGGTCCAAACGGTTTTGTTGACACATTGGGAACGTACGATGAGTATTTAGAAAAAAAGCTGGCCCTGGCTGCTAAATAGCATATTAGCAACTAAACTTTTAAGTCATGACAGATGGTAAAAACAGGTCAGATGTTTCAATCGGGCAATTAGTAAATGTAGTTCAGAAGCATCACCAGCGAAGCGGTGAACTGACCGAGGGAGTTGTCAAAAAACTACTGACCAAATCCTCCTTCCACCCCCATGGCATTAAGGTGATGCTCGACGATGGGACGGTAGGAAGGGTGAAGGAGATTTTGGAAGAAGATTGATTCCAACTAGTCCTCGTTTGCCGGAAGGATTGCTGAAAATAGCGAATACTTCGCTCTATTGCCTTTTTATTATTACCGGTAATGCAAAAGCCATTCTCCTACATCCTCGTTACCGCTAACGTCCAATCGCGGATAATAGGCGTTCAACCTCTATCAAAACCTCAATGTCAAAACTTGTACATTGATTGGTAATTAAGATTCTTGAAAAAGATCATTAATCTTTTCTAAAACCACCGAATTCCGAATGGGGTAAATTCCAAAACAAATAAGGCACAATGGAGAGTATAAGAAAACAACTCACCACTCACAAAAATATTTTAGCGGATCACATGAAAAAACTAATCGCTAGTATCAAGTCAACCGTTAATTTACCCTGTCCTGAAACCACATAATACACCTCCTGAACAATTACTGATTCCATTGGCGGTTAAATGATGACATCTCTTTCATGAAAAAGGTGGTACATATTGGTACCCAAAGACAATTATTTTTTCTTCACTACAACACAGCGTTTTCCTTCCCTGTTTTATCACTTCCATTGGTGTCAAAAATCTGTGCCTTCCACTGGAATTACCAAAATTTTACTTGGCATTCCCGCCTCCTCATCAAATAAAATTCTACAAGCTAAGATGAAACGAAATATTGTTTTATCACCCACCCGAACAAATTGTGTCCAAAACAAAAAAATCCTACTTATTATGTATTCAAAACACAAAACCCAAACCATCATTGAAAATATTCTAATGAAAAAGTGGTTTTTCATCAATATGTGACAATAGTCATGATTTGCTAAAACCCCACCGCTTTATTTTGAAGGAGAATTACAAAAACAACGAATAATGTATTACAATCCTCCAAGCGGCATCGCACATCAGTTTGCGCAAAGTGCTCAGCAAAAGAACTCTTTATCGACCTCTCGTTTGTTCGTGTATTCTATCATGGGAGGGGCTTTTATTTCCCTGGGGGGATTGCTGGCGCTGATCGTTGCCGGAGGAATGCCGGAAATAGCTGCAAGCAACCCTGGTATAACAAAATTTGTATTCGGAGCGGTCTTTCCACTTGGGTTGATACTTGTGGTGATCGGAGGAGGGGAACTTTTTACGAGTGACTGTGCCGTGATTTCTTTTGGATTTTTTAGAAGGGAATTAAAGATTAATCATCTGATAAAACTTTGGTCGGTCGTCTATATTGGCAATTTTATAGGCGCACTGTTAGTAGCTTATTTATTTGCCTATCAAACGGAGATTCTCGCTGCGGAACCCTGGCTTTCTGCCACAAAAAATATTGGGGTCACCAAAACATCTGCTCCATTTCTGAAAACATTTGTGAAGGGAATCGGGGCCAACTGGCTCGTTTGCCTGGCCGTCTGGATGGCCTATGCGGCAAAGGATGTCGTTGGGAAATCCCTTGCCATCTGGTTTCCGGTCATGGCGTTTGTTGCCTTCGGCTTTGAACACAGTATTGCCAATATGTTTTTTATTCCTGCTGCCATGCTGCTTGGAGCCGATATTTCCAGCTATCAATTTCTGGTGGTAAACCTGGTCCCTGCCACGCTGGGAAACATTGTGGGTGGAGCCATATTTGTTGCCCTGGCATATCACTATATGTTTCCAAAAACAGAGCCTGACATACAGCTTGAAAACGCCATCAAATCAAAAACGAAAAACTTTAACGGACACGCTAAATATAAAGAACACTTAAATTAAAATGCTATGATTGAGGTGAAAGAAGACCAACACTCTGTATTTAAAAAGGGAAGTTGGTGTGATCAGATTAATGTAAGGGACTTTGTCCTAAAAAATGTTACACCCTATGAAGGAGATGCATCTTTCCTTCAGAAGGCAACCTCCCGTACCAGCGAACTGTGGCAGATCTGTCTGGAGGCCATGGAAGAAGAGCGCCAGCGTGGTGGCTGCCGTTCCATCGATACGGAAACCATTTCAGAAATCAATAGCCATAAAGCCGGATATATTAATAAAGAACTGGAAGTGATCGTTGGCTTGCAAACGGATGAGCTTCTAAAACGTGCCATGAAACCCTTTGGTGGATTTCGTGTTGTGGAAGGTGCTGTAGCTGAAAGAGGACTGGAAGTTTCCCAAAAAGTGAAGGACGTATTTCAATATATCAAAGACCATAACAATGCGGTTTTTTCGGCCTATGATGCTGAGATAAGGGCATTTCGCTCTAAGGGCATCCTCACCGGACTCCCTGATAACTATGCCCGGGGAAGGATCATCGGTGACTACCGGCGACTGGCACTCTATGGCGTAGATCGTCTTATTGAAGCAAAGGAATCAGATAAGCTCGCTATTGAAGGTGAAATGACCGAACATAAAATCCGATTACGAGAAGAAGTAAATGATCAGATCCGGGCATTAAAAGAGATTAAAAAATTGGGATTAACGTACGGCCTTGATCTCAGCCGACCAGCTCAAAGCGCACAAGAGGCGGTACAATGGGTATATATGGCCTATCTGGCGGCGGTAAAAGAACAGGACGGCGCGGCGATGTCACTGGGAAATGTTTCCTCCTTCCTGGATATTTATATCCAGACTGATCTCGAAAAAGGATTGATCACCGAGTCGGACGCGCAGGAATTCATTGATCAATTTGTAATGAAACTTCGAATGGTGAGGCATCTCCGCCCCGGAGCGTATGATGAGATCTTTGGCGGCGATCCTACCTGGGTGACGGAAGCGCTTGGTGGTCAGTTTGAAGATGGAAGGACCAAGGTGACTAAGACGACTTTCCGTTTCCTTCAGACGCTGTACAACTTGGGGCCATCGCCGGAGCCAAACCTCACTGTGCTTTGGTCAGTGAATCTTCCTCAAGGTTTCAAGGAGTTTTGCGCACAAGTATCCATTGACACCTCCTCCATTCAATATGAAAATGATGATCTGATGAGATGTACCCGCGGATCAGATGATTACGGTATTGCATGCTGCGTATCATACCAGGAGATTGGCAAACAAATCCAGTTTTTTGGTGCAAGAACCAACTTACCCAAAACACTTTTATTGGCCTTGAATGGTGGAAAAGAAGAAAAACTGGGGACACAAATCGTTCATGGAATTCCGGAGATTAAAAGCGACATCCTCGATTATGAGGAAGTCATGGCAAACTTTAAACTGGCCATGAAAGAAGTAGCCAGGGTGTATGCCAAAACAATGAACATCATCCACTACATGCACGATAAATATTACTATGAAAAAGCTCAGTTTGCACTGATCGATACCGATCCGGGTATTGACATGGCCTATGGCGCTGCGGGTATTGCCATCATTGCCGACTCTCTGTCTGCGATCAAACATGCTAAGGTAAAAGCTGTGCGAAACGAAAATGGACTGACTGAGGATTTTGTGATTGAGGGGGAGTTTCCAAAATATGGCAATGATGATGATCGTGTAGACAACATTGCCCGCGAAGTATCCAATCTTTTCTTTTCAGAGCTGGCAAAACACAAATGCTATAAAAATGCCAAGCCCACTATGTCATTGTTGACCATTACCTCCAATGTGATGTATGGTAAGAAAACAGGCGCTACACCGGATGGCAGAAAAGCAGGTGATCCTTTTGCGCCGGGCGCTACACCCATGCACGGTCGGGATACACATGGAGCGATAGCGTCTTTAAATTCAGTGTCAAAACTGGACTACAAATACGCCAAGGATGGTGTTTCCAATACGTTTACCATCGTGCCCAAATCGTTAGGAAGTGACCATGAGGATCAGATTAACAATTTGACGGGCTTACTCGATGGATATTTCAGCAAGAATGCACACCACCTGAATGTAAATGTGTTGAACCGGGAAACATTGGTGGATGCCTACGAACATCCCGAAAACTATCCGCAACTGACCATAAGGGTATCTGGATATGCGGTGAATTTCA
Source organism: Cyclobacteriaceae bacterium (assembly GCA_050305935.1). Classification (GTDB taxonomy): domain Bacteria; phylum Bacteroidota; class Bacteroidia; order Cytophagales; family Cyclobacteriaceae; genus CAJXNP01. Next base: position 7,304 of record JBNLGG010000115.1, read on the forward strand.
TCCGATTATCAAGGGCGCATCAACAGGAAGTAATTGCCAGAACGTTCCATGAGAGAATGTAGTAGAAAAAAATGTTCCAATATTTGAACAAGTGATGGTTGAGACTATCTCAACCATCATTTTTTAACAGCCTCTTTTTGTTTCAATAAGTCTATACCAACGTGAGACCTAAGAACCTCGAAAACATTTCCTCACAAACAGACCAACTGCAGATCCACTCCATCGAAACTTTTGGTACGCATGACGGTCCGGGAATTCGCCTGGTAGCTTTTGTACAAGGTTGCCAATTCCGGTGCCTGTATTGTGCCAATCCGGATACCATTTCTTTGCATGGAGGGCAGTATGTCTCCCTGGATGAAATTGTTCGGAGAGCTGAAAACCAGCAACCATATTTTGGAAAGAAGGGAGGTGTCACAGTATCCGGGGGTGAGCCATTATTACAAAGAAAT
>JBNLGG010000116.1:0-7740 GCA_050305935.1 Cyclobacteriaceae bacterium
TCAATAAGTCAACAGGAGCAAAACAAATAATTATTGGCTCATTCCTCAATTTTTCTTCTGTAGTGAAGTATTTGAAAATGCAGCCGAATGACATACTGATCCACTGCGCCGGCTGGAAAGGAAAGATCAACATGGAAGATTCACTTTTTGCAGGAGCGGTGGCGGATGAGTTGGCGGATTTTTGTGATTTCAAAAGCGATGCGGTGGCCGTAGCCCAGTCGCTTTACCTTCAAAGCAAAGGGGACTTTTTAGGCTTTATGAAAAACAGCTCCCATGTCCGGAGGCTGCAAAAACTTGGATTGGAAAAGGATATTGAGTTTTGCCTTCAAATGAACAAATATAATGTCGTTCCCGTTCTGAAGGGAGATCATATTGTTAAGATGACGTTAGAGGATATGCTGGGGAAATAGTGTCACAACTTCTCATTATCCCTATGCCGCTGGTGGTCCCTCTGGGTTTTCTTCTCCAGGTTTTTCTCAAAGGCTTGGGTGAGGTCAACCCCTGTCTGGTTGGCGAGGCAAAGTAATACCCAGAGTACGTCGGCCATTTCGTCTCCCAAATCCCTGTTTTTGTCGCTTTCCTTAAAGGATTGTTCCCCGTATTTCCTGGCTATGATCCGGGCGAGTTCGCCCACCTCTTCCGTCAGGATCGCCATGTTGGTCAATTCATTGAAATACCTGACTCCGTATTCCCTGATCCAATCGTCTACTTTTTTTTGAGCTTCTTTTATTTCCATAACAAAATCTGTTCAGTGAAACTATTCATGCCATCACTTGTCAATCAAAAAGCCAAGCAGGTTTTTCCTTTTAGTGATGGCATGAATTTTTTTCAAGGTTAAACTTGATAAACTTTGTTTTTAGAATTTAGAAAAGCAATAGCTTTTGAAATAATTTGAATTCCCTGATCGATTTCTTCCGGCGATGATTTTGAAAAGTTTAGACGGAAGGTATTCTTTCCATGGCCGTTTAGATGGAAAACCTCGCCCGGTACAAAAACCACCCCGGAATCCATGCAGAGTTGCACCAGTTTAAATGCGGGGATATGCTCCGGCAATTCACCCCATAAAAACATGCCACCCTGCGGATCAGTAAAGCGCACATCAGCCGGGAGATATTTCAAGATCGCCTGTTGCATGTATTCTTTTCGTTCGTGATAGCACTTCCTGATGGCCTTGAGATGACTTTCGTAATCATTTTCAATAAGAAATTCATAAGCCATCATTTGCGAAATATTGTTGGTGTGGAGGTCGCTTGCCTGCTTGGCGATGATCAGTTTGTCTATAATCTCTCGAGAGGCAATGATCCAACCGAGCCGCATGCCCGGTGAAAGCGTCTTCGAAAAAGATCCCAGCAAAATGCCATTGTCACCCATATATTTTTTCAGCGGTGGCGTTTCGTAGTCTTCCTCGAAATACAATTCACCATAAGGATCATCCTCCACTACCAGTAAGTTTTGTTGCAAAGCGATCTTCGCCAGGTTCTTTTTGTTTTCATGAGAATAGCTGATGCCAGAAGGGTTTTGAAAATTAGGCACCATGTGCATGAGTTTTACCGGATGGTACTCAAGGGTATCCTGAAGAATTTCCAGGTCCACACCTTCAGGTTTTAATGGAACCGGTATAAGCTCCGGCTCAAAGCATTGAAGGGACTGGATAACTCCCAGGTAGCCAGGCTGCTCGATGATTACCTTGTCCTTCTTTTCAATAAAGACTTTACCGAGTAGGTCAAAAGCCTGCTGGGATCCGTTGGTCAGGATCATTTCATCCATCGGGATTTCCAGGCCCCACTTTTTCTTGTATCGATCGGCAATCCATTTTTTTAAAGGGTGAAAGCCGTCCGAATTGGCATATTGAAACATCCTGCTTCCATATTTTTTCAGGGCGGTGTCAAATGCCTTTGATAGTCCTTCCGCAGGAATGAGCTTTTCATCGGGAAGGCCACCGGCAAATGAAATTTGCTTCCCGTTGCCCGTATGGTTGAGCATCTCACGGATAAATGATTTTGGAACATTTTTAATTCGCCCTGCAAAGAGGTTGTCCGGGCGAAAATTTGGCTTTTGAACTGTTTTCATGAGAATTATTATTTAGGTTTTTACAATTGATTTTTGCGTGAGGTCATAAAAAAAGCCCTTCTCAATTCGGATGAGAAGGGCTCTTTTTGGCGAAAAAGATCATACTCATCCATAATCCCGATGTGCGACCGCGATGGCAATGGAAATAATGATGATGTATATCTTCTTCATTTTAGATTTTTATATCACAAAAAAAGCCCGCTTTGTGGGCGGGCTTTAATTTTTTGAGTTCTGGTTAAAAACAAAAAAATCAATACCGCCCCTGATGAGCAACTGTAATGGCTGCTACTGCAATGGCGACGATATTGTTTTTAATCATAAACATTTCGGAAAAACTGCTGCGAATATATGTAAACTTTTGGCGAATGCAAGAATTACAAAATTTTATTTTTTGTCTTTGGTGTCAATGATGATCGTGACCGGTCCGTCATTGACAAGAGAGACCTGCATCATAGCTCCAAATTCGCCTGTCTGGATTTTTTTATCGAGGTCAGATTCGATTTTCCGGATGAATTGTTCGTAGAGAGGAATGGCTGTTTCCGGTCGGGCAGCTTTGATGTAGCTGGGCCGGTTTCCTTTTTTGGTGCTGGCATGTAGCGTAAACTGGCTCACCAGGAGAATATTTCCATCCACGTCGATCAGGCTTTTATTCATCACACCATCTTCGTCGTCAAATATCCTGAGGTTTATTATTTTTCGGCTAAGCCAATCGACATCCTCGTGCTGATCGGATTCTTCAATTCCCAGCAAAATCATGAGTCCGCCTTGAATTTCACCTTTGGTTTGGCTTTCTATCTTTACTCTGGCTTCTGTGACCCTTTGTATTACCGCGATCATTTATCTGATGTTTTTTTTATGCGCAATATCATAAATTTCATCGGATTGGATGATGTTGATCCCATTGTTTTCGGAATACAGGGTAGTTGCCATGGCGCGGGCTACATCGGCTGCTTTAATACCGCGGTATTTTTTAAATTTCCCCATCATTAGGGGGTTGATAATTTTTGTGAGAGCCATTCCTGCTTGTTCGGTGAGTCGCGTTTCCTGCCGCTCACCGATGAGTAGAGATGGCCGGAAGATGTTGAGCGCATCAAAATGCAGAAACTTCAATGCCTCCTCTGTTTCCCCTTTGACTTTATTGTAAAAAAAGAGCGATTTAGGGTGAGCTCCTATAGCGGTGATGATGTTGAACTGAGGCACGAGGTTGTCTCGGGCGGCTTTGGCAATTTCCAGGGGGTATAGATAATCCACCCGTTTAAAATTATTCTTCGACCGGGCTTTTTTGATGGTTGTTCCAAGGCAGCAAAACACGGCATCACCTTTGATCATGTGTTCATATTCATGTATCCTATCAAAGTCAATTACCTGCTCGTCCAGTTTGGGATGAGATCCTTTAGTGCGGGTTCTGACGAGCGATATTACCTTGTTTATCCGCTGGTCATTTAATAGAAGATTTAGCAGCGTTCGTCCGACCAGACCGGTGCCACCGGCCACGACCACGTTTCGTTCCTCGTTTAATTTCATATTGTGTTGGTTGGATGTTGAAAAAACCGGAGGTGTGACCACCGCGATCATTTCAATTCATAAAATTAATAAGAAAATCTGCTTTTGTCAGGTTTTTAATGATTCAGTCGAGGGAATTCGCCTTTAAATAAGCAACTTCGTCATTCCGGAATTTTTCCTCTTATATTTTTAAGAAGAGGAAAAATATCCGGAATCTATCCTGGGCTATTTCATAGATTCCAGACAAATTTTGTTCTTTAAAAAAATAGAACAATCCCGCATAGCTATCGGGACTGGAATGACGATAAATGCCTTGGTTCAATGCGCCGGTAAGCCAACCTTTTCGTAAATTACTTTTTAAAAAAAAGGATTTGTTATTTGCTGTTGTTGATATCGAGACGACCGGTGGGAGTGCACAGAATGATCGCATCATTGATTTTGCGGCTTTTATTACCGATGGCAAGGAAATCCTCGACAGCTTCAGTACCCTGATCAATCCTGAGCGCCCCATTCCGGGATTTATTACCGCTTTGACGGGCATCGATAACAAGATGGTGGAGGATGCACCGGTGTTCGCGGAAGTGGCCTCCCAAATTGATCTTTTTACCAAAGACAAAATCTTCGTGGCCCACAGTGTCAATTTTGACTTTTCCTTCGTGAAAAATGAATTCAAAATTCTGGGCCACCGGTATGAGCGTAAGAAACTTTGCACTGTAAGGTTGAGCCGGAAAATCTTTCCCGGCTACCGGTCTTATAGTTTAGGAAAATTGTGTGGCGACCTGGGTATCCCGATAAATGATCGACATCGTGCCCATGGGGATGCCGAGGCGACGGCAGTGTTATTGAATATGCTGTGGGAACATGATCAGCAGGACGCATTTGAAAAATCCTTGAAGCAGTCTTCCAACGAAATGAAGCTCCCACCCAACGTCGAAAAACAGCAATTTGAAAAGCTGCCGGGAACAGCCGGGGTGTACTATTTTTTCGACCAAAAGGGGAAAATCATTTACATTGGCAAAGCAAAAAACCTGTACCAGAGGGTTTCTTCCCATTTCACGGTTTCGGGGAGCCTGGGTGAGAAAGACAATTTTGTCAACAAGGTGTTTGATATTGATTTTGTAGAGACCGGTAATGAAATGATTGCCCTGCTGCTCGAATCCCATGAAATTAAAAAGCATTGGCCGGAGTATAATCGGAGCCAAAAAACACCCACATTTTCTTATGGCATCTACGAATATGTGGATAACCGGGGATATAAAAGGTTTACCTTGGCAAAAACGAGAAAAGGCCTGTCGGCCGTAAGGAAATTTGCATCGATGAGCGAAGGAAAAAAATGGCTGTACGAAAAAGTGGAACGATACATTCTCTGCCCGAAATTATGTGGATTGCAACCTGCCAAAGAAGGCTGCTTTAATCACAGTATAGGAAAATGCGGTGGAGCCTGCGTAGGAAAGGAAGCGGCCGATGAGTATAATAAAAAGGTGACGCTGGCTTTTAACGAACATGCCGAACAGTTGGAAAGCTACGCCATTCTGGGCAACGGGAGGAATTTCGGGGAAAAGTCGGTAGTGCTCATAGAAAATGGGATCTATCAGGGCTTTGGGTACATTGACGAGCAGGATGCCATCGAAAACAGGGAGCAGATAAAAGAACGGATCGAATTTCAGCGCGAAACTCCCGAAATAAAAAGCATCATTAGTTCATTCATGGGAGGGAAAGACGGCTATAGGATATTAGAGGTGTAAACCGTCATTGTCAAATCCAACGTCCGTCCACTCATAATCCTTAAAAATCCTGATAGTTTTTATTCCAACCGAAAGCAGTAGTTCGACAGTTTCGCTGAAACACTTCGTCATTTCCGACGGATGGTGGCAGTCGCTGTTGATGGTAACGGGGATCGCCATTTTCTGAATTTCCCGGAGGATCATTTTACCGGGATAGGGTTCAGCGGTATATTTTTTATACATACCTCGGGTGTTTACTTCTACAATGGCATTCACTTGCCTGATCGTTTCAAGTGTTTTTAAGACTTCCTCCTTATACCAATCCGCATTTTCGTCGAAGAAAAATTCTTTGGAATTGTGCATTTTTATTTTGTCCAGATGACCGATGATATCGGGACAGGCCGTTTGAACCATTTTTCTGGTGTTCGAAAAATAGTCGGTTACAGCTTTCTGAATGTCATTGTGGTAAATGGCTTCCAGGCCTTCCTTAAAACGCGTAGTGGAGCTATCGATTTCCCACCATTCTTTATTTTCGAATTGGCTTACAAAATGCACCGATCCAATGGTATAATCGAGATTGGACTTTTTAATGACGGGGGAATTGATCGAAATCACACCCGGAATGTAATCGATCTCCAGGCTTTTATAAAGCTGGATTTTTCGTTCATACTTTAATTTTAACCCATCTATTTCTGCGAGGTACTGCGGTAATTGTTCTTCCCTGATACTCCAGCTATTATCAAATGGAACCGGACAATGTGAACTGAAACCATATATTTTTACACCTTGATGGATGGCTTGCTTCACATATTCCTCGGGGGACATTTTTCCGTCACAGTAATGTGTGTGGCTATGATAATTCGTCCAACTCATAGGCAAATATTGAGAAATATATCATTGCTTTAAACGGATATGTAAAACTTAACTTTCCGTTAAACTAAAATTAATGCAGTTTGGGTAACAGAATTGCAAATTGCAGAGACAGATTTTTTGATGAATATAAAGCATTTATACAGCAAGTTTGACGAAATTAAGAGGAATGCCCATCAGCGAAAGCTAAAAAAGAATGATAGTTGGGTTGTTTTTTCAGACCTTCATTTGGGCGATGGTACCTACAAGGATGATTTCAGGCGTAATGCAAAGTTATTTACATATGTCGCCGATCATTATCAAAAGAGCGATATTGGCTTAATTCTGAACGGTGATATTGAAGACCTACAACGCTTTAGTTGCCAGGTTGTCCGAAAAACCTATCAGCCAATATTTGATCTGTTTAAAAAATTTAGTGTGAAAGGAAAGCTGCTTAAGACCTTCGGTAACCACGATGTGGAGTTCAGCTACAACGCAGAAATAAATGAAGAGTTTCCGGCGGTGGAAGCGGTTGGATTGGAACATGACAAGGGCGACATATTGATATTTCATGGTCATCAGGCATCCGATTTTTACATCAGGTATAACAAAGTAGTTGGCTGGCTGCTGAAATACCTGGCGACTCCGCTAGGGTTTAATAATTATTCCGTTGCACACCACAGCAAGAAAAAATATAAAATTGAAAAAAGGGTGTACCATTATTCAGCCTACCGGGGAGTTGTCTCAATTATTGGTCATACCCATCGGCCACTGTTTGAGTCTCTATCAAAGGCCGAGCGCCTGCGGATCATGATCGAAAATCTGGTCAGGGAATATGTAAATGAAACCCGGCAAAAAAGGATTAAGGAAATCAAGAAAACCATTAAATCCCACAAAAAAGAACTCAAGAAGATTTACAGGAAGCATGGGAAGGAGGAAATGAAAAATGTGTATGGTACGCATCTTACCATTCCCTGTCTGTTTAATTCTGGAACGGTCATTGGAAAACGTGGGATCACCTGCCTGGAAATTGATCACGACAACATCAGGCTGGTACATTGGTTTGACAAAAATACATCGGAAAGATATCTGAATAAACGGGGCTATGAGCCGCAGAAAGTCGGGGAGGAGGAAGTATTTAAAATGGTATTGAATGAAGAGTCTCTCGACTACATATTTGCCAGGATCAAACTTTTAAAATGATTTTTAATCACAACAAGGGTAAAAATTCTTACCAAAGTGATGTGCCGTGGAAAAATTTGTGGAGTTAACTTAGATTGTTCCTTAGAATATCAAAGACAACAGGGGACTACCTATTCGTGCCACCACTTATCATTTCGGTAAAAACGAAGCTTTTAAAGCCAGTAGTGGTGGCACGAATTGGCTCCTATTGTAAACCTGTCAGGTTTGGTAGTTCTGACTGAGTTAATGGCAGTGGTGTCCCCTGAAACCTGACAGGTTTAGAATAATACAGGTTCAATTATTCAATAAACTTTCCACTGCCAGCCGGTAGCCATCCAGGCCAAAACCCACAATGATTCCTTTACAGACCGGGGACAGGTAACTTTTATGACGAAATTCTTCCCGCTTATGA
>JBNLGG010000117.1:0-7714 GCA_050305935.1 Cyclobacteriaceae bacterium
TACTATGCCACCGATTTGGGGTGGAATCTGGGACCGGACGCCCTGCATCATGTTCTGGGCTTCCATCATCATGGATTGGGCTTCTTCGGGGATCTCAAGGCCACTCTGCTGCGCCTGGGCCGCAAGTATCTGTCCTTGTGCCATAGCCTGTTGAGCCTGTTGCATTAAGGGAGCCAGCTCCTTCATGGCGTCTTCGAAAAATACAAAGTCCTTTTGGGTTTCTTCGTCCAGGTCATAGTAGGGCATTGGATAGATTGTGCCCTCCGATAAAAGCTGATTGACTTGGCCGGATGCCACCCGTTCGATCTTCACATGGTCCTGAAGCTCCTGGTTGAACCATGCCTCTATCATTTCGGTTTGGGGGTCTTGTTTCTGCTCATTCTCCATTTCAAGATGGACATAGGGCTGTTTGCCCACCAGACCGGCTACAAGGCGCGGCTCAAGGTTGTCTGAGCTGATAGTCACCAACGGCAGGTTGAAAGCGTTTGCGCCTTCCCACGGGTCTGTGGTGGGCTTTTCAACTTGGTCGTATGCCTCGTAGCTGTCCTTGATCTCATTGATCTTTTTATTGCGGTATTCGCTATTCGAGAATTTCTCATATAGATCGAGGCAATGCTTGACAAGGTGCCGCCATTTGCCGTTGGAATCGTCTGCTATTGGGGTTTCAAACTTTTCAGAACCCATTCCAAACCTCATCTAATAACTTGCAAACAAGTTCCTTTGCATTTTTATGCCCCTCAAAACAACACCAGGCTATAAAGTAAACAAGCGGCGACCCCACAAACATTATTGGGAATATGACTATGCGCCTAATGATTGTTCTCATGATTTATCCCCATGCTCAACCTCGAATCGTTCTGTACCGAAACTTTCACCAATACGATTTATGGAATTAATGCATTTGCTACATATATTGGATTGATAAAATCCTCTCGGTAAAAACGGATTGTAAATATCGCCACACAATTCGCATTGGCAAACTTCATCGTCCATACTCAATCTCCAAATACCTGGGGAACCCCATCTCAGAATCCAGCTTGACCATACGGCAGTTCCAGATTTTTTCGGCTTTCATGTCTGGTGAGGTTAATTTAACGACCTTCTCACCGCCGGCCTTCGTGTATTTCCAGCAATAAGCCGTTTTGTATTGCTCCCAGGCTTCTTTTATTTGGGTTTGGGTGTAAACTTGGTCCATTTGTTGCTCCATCCCATTTTCGTCCATTATTTTGGCCTCAAGTGGAGTTCGGGTTCTATTTTCCCCGTGAGAGATTGGCATTTTTTGATGTTGTGGCCCACTTTTAGGCATTATTCCTCCCAATTCGCATCACAATCGCACCCTTCAACATCACAATTAATCCAGCCGTGTTCCTCCGGTTCATGCTCGCAAGTGCATTTACCGTGATTGAATGACGCCATGATTTCGTATTCGTCATCCATTCTTGGTATCCCTATATTTGCCGTTTTTAGTCCTTATCATCCCATCCACCGCTATTCTCAACTAAACCAGCTAAAAACCCGACAACTTCCTCAATGCTATAGCACCGTCTAAATATCGTATCATTGTGACTTCTTATGATGGCGCATTCTATTTCCTTTGTTGGGTTGTTGTCATCGAATTGAATTCTTACGCCATGGGGACGGGCGAATTCATAATACCGTTGGTACTGTGACAGCAAATATAATTGTTTGTTATTCATGCTTTCAACCGCTTCGCATAAAAATACACAGCACCAGCAAGAAGCCAAGAAGCAGGCCCAGCCAATGCAATGTAGATGAAATTCCTAACCGTGGACTTTGGTACGACTCCGTAAAGTGATATAAATCCTATGATGCTCCATAAAATAATGAATGTTATCATGGTTTTATAAACTCCCTCATCCCGTTATACCATAGTTCTATACGTTGCAACCTTTCTATTTCATTACATGCCGCAAGCCGAGCCTCTCTGATTTCATCTTCTACATGCCCATATGGGTTCCGCAGAATATGTAATATTTCATTAATGCTCATGCTGTTAACCATTGTTTATGCCTTTTTTCGCTTTTTCCTAGCAAGCTCAGCGAATCTCAAAAGCGTCGGAACAATGCGTTGTTCTATATCCTTGCACGTATCATCCAAAAATTTGTCGTCGTAATATATCTCAATCTTGTTTTCTACGAACACTATTTCGCTTACAGGACCAGCAGAAGCGTGTGTGTAATAAACGTCTTTCTTGTCCAGGATTTCAATATCTTTTAGCATGTTACCCATTCCTGGTATCCCTCCCCCTGTGGTTGATGACGGTCTGATATGTTGGAAAAGCCGAATTCCATAGGCTTTTTTCCCTTGCTGCGCCCGAATAGTCTCATGGGCAGGAGCTTGAACATCTGCGTTGCCATGCCTGCAGTATCAACACGCTCATCATGACAGCCGGATGCAGCCCCGAACTTGCCGTTTTCCTCTATGAAGGTCCGCATCTCAGACACGGTTTGCTTGCTCTTGATGTGGATCTGTCCGTCTCGGGCCATGCGGTATAGATCGTCCACCATAAGCGGTTTGGTCTTCAGATTGGTTGACCAGCCATGCTCTTGGGGTTTTCTCTCGTATTGGGGATATTTCTTGCGCTTCAGGTCGGCAACAACTGTGTATCCGTGGTTCATGACCTCTACACAGGCTGTTGCATGGCCGAACATCATGCCGGCCATTTCAACTACGTCTGCTATCATATCGTAATCAATGTGTCCATGCCATTGGGCTGCCTGGGCTCCTGTGCGGTGGTTCCAAACATCTATGCATGTCGGGTCAGGGTCGGTCTTTTCCTCTTTCTGGCGTTGGTTTTGGCCACCTCCTGAGTCCACGGTTATGAAGTAGGGTTCTTTGTCGTCGGGCTTTTCCCATAGGCGGAATTTGCCGTGCTTGTTTCTACGAATGCGTGACTGCCCTTCTCGTAATACCAAGTCACCGATGATGATCGGTTCCTGGCATCCTTCCTCGACCGCATCGCATAGTTCTTTAGGGTAAACATTCGTGCCCGTCGATAAGAATGCCTCTTCAACAGTAGCCGGATACTCCTGTCTGAATTTCCTAACATCTCCATTGCATTTGTTTTCAATGGCCCACTCTCTCCAGTATAGCTGTTCAAGGGTTAAACCATATTTGCGCCTGAGTTTCGCCTCTTCTGACTCAACCCATTGCATTTCATTGGAATCGAATACTTTTTCATTGATTTTGAGCTCAAATTGGGTGCGCTGCTCTTCGGTGTCAAATGCCTTTTGATAGCGGTCATGAACAAACCAGGGGATGAAAACCAATACCCAATCTGTCCCCGGCTGCCTCCAAGCAAAAGGAAATACAATATCAGAATCGTGCATGTGCTTAACGACATCACATAGCCTCGCTTCAAAGTAAACGTTCTCGCCTTCACCGTAGGCCCTGAAAACGTCCTCTTGGAATGGATTGCCATGCCCGTTGGCTGTGGACTCCCTGAACGCCTCAGAGTATGCTGGCGGGTCTGGTAGGCACTGCAGGAGGCCCGTTAAAAGCGTACGCGGATCACGCCAAAAGGCTTCTTCAGAATCGTGAAGGAAGTGGACACCTTGCGACCGGCCAGCGTCAACATTCTCAGCAGAGGCAAGACGGTATTCAGACTTGAGCCCCGTGCCTGCCTTATTGTCAAACTTGAGCACCTTTTCGTTGCTTGCCCGGGTTTCAGGTGCGATTGGGTTACGCTCCTGCATGAGCTTTGCCATTTCGAATAGGGTGTTGGTTGATTCTTTTTCATGGCCTACTATGAATGTGTTGCGGTTGAAATTAAGGCTTGTCTTACTGTAAAACCTGCCTTGGACATATGTTGAGCCACCGAATCGCCTGGCCTTGAGCAACAGGATTCTAACAATGCCAGTTTCATTAAGTTGCTTTTCGGTGACGGTATGAAGGATTTTCTGAGGATCGTTGTAATTAAGCGGCAGAATCTTGGACGTGTTGTGGTCACGAATGAAAATACAATCCGCTGCGTGGCGTTGACTGTCGCGTTTGTAGGTGCGTAATATTTCCAGGTCGTCAGTCGGCATCTGATAGTTGTCTTAGTTTGTCCTCGATTGTTACTGTGTGGTCTATTGTTTGAGACGGACCGAACTCATCACGGCGTTTGCGTTCAAGGTATTTGAATGCCATTTCAGGGCTCTCTGTAAGGTTGCAAACTACCGTCTTACGTGCTGTTAATGTTGGGTTTTCTTTCCATGATTGTTTTTGCTGTACATACCCTGGGTTTGCGTCTTGATAATTGTAGAGTGTTTTTGGTGATATGTCTGCGAATAAACAAGCTTCTGTATCCGTGCAACCCATTAAAAATGCCTCTCTTAGTTTTTTCAGTGTGGCATCTGTCATTTTGGGAGGCCGCCCTCCTGGGTGTTTCGCCTTTGGTTTACCCGCCATCGATTACCTCAAATCTCATCCCGATGGGTTTGATAGGATACCAGACGCGCCGTTTAAAAAACGATTCACGAATGCAGATTGATTGTGGTGTTTGATCAACAACTGGCCGTATGCGGTCAATAAACCATAATTCTAAGCGAGGGTCATATTCTCTGATGATAGCTTGTTTATCCACCATATTTCGGCCTCAAGCTCAGATACCAGCAAAACAGGGGTGTTACTGGACCTTGGGTGTTGTCTATGGTTGCGCCGTATCTATCCAACCCAAAACCTCATTTCTTCACGTTGTTTTGCTGAGCCATCGCACACATGGCATATTGACAATTCTTTCGGGTACAACTCAGGATAATAGGACGCCCTATCTGTAAGGGCTAAAACACCGTCACCACTGCATTGGTGGCAAATTCCGTGCAGGTCTTCCCAATCATACCAAACTTGACTCGAACCGACGATTTCTATAATTCCACCATCGTCTCCAGGTTTACCGTTCATAATCGTTTTAGCCTCTCTTGTGTGGTCTATGGTTGCTGATGAGCGCATCTATTGAGTTCTAAATCCGCATTTCTGGCAATATGTTTCGCCATTCCAATGTTTCCAGCATGTTGACGGGCCATAATAATTTCCATGATGGTTTGGCCCGTAATTTGGACAAAAAGACTCTCTACCGACTGAACCGCAATCAAGGCATTTCAAAACCCCTATTGACTTAATTTTTCTTGAATGCCTTGTCTTATTTTTATACGTCCAAGACTCAACGCAATCACATTCCGGTTCTGTATTATACCCCACCCTCCAATGATTTCTATATGCCACTAAATAATCAATTTCCGCTCCGCATATCTCACAGTAAAGAACGCCTTGGGATGCCAGATTTTCCGAACCACACACTCCACATCCCTTTGAACGCCTTTTAACAGAACATTCCGTAGCCTTACGGTTGCGTTTTTGTTTTTTGCGAAATTCATTGTTCTCAGGGTGGTTGCCATTAGATTGCATAAATTACTTTCATCCGTTTGAGGGTCGCCGGCCAGGCAATTGGCCTGCCCCTCTCGGCTCAGTTGGCTCGCTATGGCAAATCGTCTTCATCTGGTTCTTCCTGGATTCCCGATATATAAATTATTGCGTTTGCAATTTAATCCGTTGCCGTCTAAATACCTTACATGCCAACCATGATAAAACTTTTCCAATCTGCTGGCTATGAACCTCCCTAATTTTATTGTTTTTTCTGGCGATCTATGCTCAACTAGGTTTTTTGATTTGCTGTAATACCATTTGCCAAACATTATACAAGCTATTAAGTCTTCTCTATTAACTTCTGCATATAAACCTTCTCCGCTTCCGTCTAAATGAATAATCCCAATACCATTTTTGATTTCGCACCGATTACGGTTGATTGAATTGTAATTAGCCCTATTGGGAAGCAGACGACTTTTTCTGATTCGTATCAGTTCCATCGCCTATATTTTCCACGATATAAATCCAAAAAGCAAGAAAATTCTTAGCACTGCGTTGCGAAAATGGCATATTTTGCCAAAAATTATATGCTGTGCTGTGTATTTTACAGTTTTTCATGGTCTCGCAAAAACTCATGCTGCTGTTTTCTCGTTATTTTGCCGGATGCGTGAAACAATTCCAGAACGTCAAAAACAAACTCGGGCTGGTTGTGAATTATAACGAGTTTGCCGGTCTTTCGGTTTCGCCATTTGGTGTTTTGTTTTATTGAGGTTTTTAGGTCATTCATCGTTATCGTCTTTTTTAATTAAATACACACCGCCGATTAACAACCCTGCAAAGACCGCCACAAATGATATCATTTTAAATGTTTCAACCAAACCTTCAGAAATAACAACCTTCCCGATAACTAACGCGAATGGAATTGAAACCATAAGATACCCTAAAGCCTTTTTCATTTTCCTAATCCCTCTCTTGTTTGGTTTTGTCATGGCACTCAACACAAAGCGTCTCCATGTGCTCAGGCGATCCCAACAGATATTCCCTGATAACCTGATAAATCACACTCCAATTGACAACCCCGAGCTTGTGATGGACTTCGACAAATACCTCTTTACCTTTCGCCTTGGACTGTTTCGCGCCGCATTTGCAGCATGTGTATCTGTCACGCTTCAATACTGATTGGCGCTCTCTTGAGTGCAGCCATAGCTTTCTGAGGGCCGCTTTTATTTTGCTGTTGGGGGTGTAGGGTAGGCGCTTTCCCATTAATTATAGCTCGCCCAAGCCATGAAACCCATAATTGCTCCAGCAATGGCAAGTTGCGTTGTTCTGTATTCTGGGAATCCAGCAATTGATGATATTATTCCAGCCATCGAAAACATACCCCAAGCAATCCATAATTTTTGTTTATTCATCCCACACACCTCCTGCTTTCAAGTTCGGCGATCTGGTCTGCTCTGTAGCCGGATGATTGTAGTTCTTGTTTGGTTGGTAGGCGCCAATTGGCATAGGCCGTGTAGTCTAGCTGATTCCTTACTCGCGCTGTCCACGGAGAGTCATTAAACGAATAAACCCAAATACCAGCAGAATCACCACAGAATTTATAGAAATGGGCGTTCCCGCCAGATACAACCACCGGATCACCGTCGCGCAGCTTTGGCAGGGGGAAGCGGGCTTTTTCTGACCATCTTGTTGAGTCCCTACCATACGCTGTCAAATATCTCGGTGGGTCTAAATCCGGCTGGAACCCAACAAATTTTCTTAATTCCCATTTATCTCCTCGATAAATTTGAAACTCCAACTCCATCCCAAACCGTAATTCCCCACTCAGCATCATGTCTGGTACTTTTTTGGGGTCTATTTCTCGCATGATTCAATCCTCCTGTTCCAAACATCTATGACATATTTTAGCGGTGCCCCAGGACCTTCAGCTCCGCAACTCCTACAAATAACACTATAGCTTTCCATCCCATTGCTTGTTATATCAACATATTTGTTCCCGCAAAACGGACACGGCTTCAATTCAACTTCGTTTTCCATCCTTGGCCTCCCTTAATCGTTTACTGCGCGTTGGAACTCCTGAACGGATTCAAGCGGTATTCTGTTGTATCCACCAGGTCCGCTTATGGGTTCTCCAATCTTGTTTAGCATTATCCTGACAGCACCATTGCCTATATTAAAAATACCGCCAACAATGCGCTGAGATTTGTATTTCCGATATAAAATCCTTATTGCATCTGAGAAACAATCAAATCCAAGCTCCTGAGCGCGTTCTAAATTGTCTGGGTAATAGTGTATCGGTTGATATTTTGAGTCTTTTTTATGGTACTTGTGTTTTTTTGATTCAGCT
>JBNLGG010000118.1:0-7600 GCA_050305935.1 Cyclobacteriaceae bacterium
TTCATCATGAGCAGGCTTCCGTGTTCTAATGTTTGGGAGATGGTTCTTTTACTCTCTATGTGTTTGAATAGAAAATTCCGCTCGGCGCCTAGGGTTAAGGAGGCGATTGCCCCGTTTTCCTTTAGGTCTTTTTCCTCATCCCGGTGGTAGGCCATCCCTTCGGAGCCATCGTGATACAGATTCAGCAGGCATGAGTTAAACGTTTCGCCACTGACCCCTTCGATCAGCTTTTTAAGCTCCAATAATTCTGCTGTCCAGAGCATTGCCTTTTTGGTGATGTTAGAATATTTGTATTCAAATTCCCTATCGCCGTACCAGGCTACTTTTCTCTTTGTCACCATGTGTTTCCCAAAAATTACCGCTTCGTCATGACGCCAGGCCACGGTATCGAATAACAACTTGAAATAGTGGTCGGCATCACGCTGCTTGAGCACTTTCCCGTAATAATTAACAATGCCATCAAAGGGCAATAGATTGACAGATGGGTCGGGAGCCTGATGAATTAAATCCAGTTGCATGGTAAATATTTAATGAGCTATTACAATGATTAATAAAGAGTTAACTAATTATTCGTGCCACCACTCATGTCATTTCGTTAAAAGAAGCTTTCAGGGCAAATAGTGGTAGCACGAATTACTTCGCTTAATAACAAATCGTTACACTATTGCCTTACCCGGGATGCTTCCCAGCCGATCATGGCTGCCTTGCGATCACTACCCCAGTGGTATCCGCCAAATTCCCCGGTCGACCGGATGACGCGATGGCAAGGGATCAAAAAAGCCACCGGGTTGCTGCCGATGGCAGTGCCTACTGCTCGGGATGCTTTTTCATTGTCTATGCTCTTCGCAATTTTCCCATAGGTTGATAGCTGGCCAACCGGAATATTGATCAGCGCTTCCCACACTTTGATTTGAAACGCTGTTCCTTTCAGGTGGAGTTTTATTTCCGGCAGCTTGCTCCAGTCATGGGCAAATACGAACAGGGCATTCTGCTGAATGGGATCGGTTTTTTGCTTATATGAGGCATTCGGGAACATTTGAACTAATTCCTGATACGCCTTTTGTTCATCATCCGCGAAAGCCAGGTGACAAATGCCTTTGGCCGTAGAAGCTACGAGAATCGTCCCGAAAGGACTATCAGCAAAGCTGTAGTTGATCGAAAGATTCTTGCCCCCATTTTTATATTCAGCAGGAGTCATTCCTTCAATGTTGACAAAGAGATCGTGTAATCTTCCTATTCCCGAAAGGCCCGTTTCATAGCTGGTTTCCGAGAGCGTTGCCTGCTCATCTTTCAACAACCTCTTGGCATGTTCAATGCTGATATACTGTAGGAATTTTTTTGGGGAGACCCCCGCCCATTCGGTAAACATCCTTTGAAAATGATAGGGGCTGACGTGTACCTTTTCTGCCACTTCCTCCAGGTTGGGCTGTGATTTGAAATTGGATTTTAGATATCCAATAGCTTTGGCAATCCTTTGAAAATCAATTTTTTCCTGCGTTTCCATGATACTACTGTTTTTCAAGGTAGTAAAAGTACCGGGATTAACTTGACGGAAACACCCGATTCTTGCTCATTAACAAATTCAATCCCCCTATTGTGCAGAAAAATTTTAACACGTATTACACTATTTCCTTTTTAATTTTCAAAATGGTAAGGATATGTATAAAAACTGCCAAAGGCATTAAAAATGCCGGTACCAATACGAAAGGAAACATACCAAATTCCTTTGGAACAGAGTTTAGATTATTACTGTAGAAACCAGGGAAATATACGGTGGTGACTACAATAAAGATAATTGAAGCAATAACCAGTAGTCCAAGGTAATTCCAAAAAAGCGCAATGGTTTTATAGCCCTTAATTTTTTTATAAACCAACCATCCTATTATCGGTGATGTAAATGCAAATACCATATCATAGTTATACCCTTCAATAGTCATGTTAGGGTGCAGGGTTCCGTTTTTTACTGAGTACACGAATAGTATTTCAATCATGATTCTGTACACTTGAAATACAATTAAGGCATATATTGGGATATGACCGATCCATTTTTTATTTCGATGATAATACATGAAAATGCCAATAAAAGTAAACGCGGGCAATACAAGTAAAGCCGGTCCTTTGGGAGGAAGACTGAAATCTTGTGGAATACCTGTAAGAGCGATGAGATAAGCATATAAATGCCATAGAAACAAGGAGCCAATCAGAACTACAGTCATGGTAGTAACGCTTCTTTTCCCATAGTACGAGTTTCGGGTGATGCCCGAACCAAAGTAAACGATGAGTGCGGCCATAACTATCGAAAGAGCGAGGTAACCGGTATTGTTTGTCATGTCATGTTATGGTTTATAAGTTTGGAATGCAAGAGATGCAATGCCTGTTCTCCCTCTGCACCAAGTAGTTCCTTGATCTCTTTCATTGCATTTTTCCATTCAGGAATTACCTGGTTGACAAATTCTTTTCCTTTTGGAGTAATTTGGATAATTGGAAAATCTTCTCGTGTGGCATATTCAAATTCAAATAGGCGTCTAAGATTTCTATTGAGCGATGATTTTTCCAATACTGCAAGTTGTGCCAACTGCTTTTGCGTAGTCCCATTCATTTTTGTAAGGATGAACAACAAACTCAATTGACTGTCTGTAATCTGGAAAGGCTGTAAGTGTTTTCTAAAAATATTGGCAGTAGCTCTTTGTAAGCGCATCATCTTTCCTGAAATGCATGTTGTAGGATCAAAATTTTGAAGGTTTTCTAAAGGCATGTACAAATATAATACTTCAAGTTGTATATACAACTCAAATATTGACCAACTGTTTTTTACATAGAGAATCAGAAGCACTTTCACTTCTTTTTACTCGATTTCGCTTTTGGATTAAAGTCCAGGCATTTCTGGATCCAGAACTCCAGATCTTCATCGTGATCAAATCCGGCGGGCTCGATAAACAGGAATCCTTTCATAGGCCGGCCACCGTGGATCATCTGTGATGCTCCGGCCCTGTCGCATAAACCATCAATTTCATCAGGGCCTACTCTCGCCATAAACCCACCTTTGTAGGTGCCAAAACACATTTTGTCATCCACCATAAAGCAGTCCCCTCCAAACATTCTCTTTTCTTCCCAGCGCACTTTTTTGGAAGACATAATTCGTTGTATCCGTTCGATAAGGTATTCATCTACAGCCATGGTAATGATTGTTTTTAACGAACTTAAATTTTTTAATCCTGTTAATCAATGGATTGAATGTGTAAAAAATGGAATGATCAGATCACCATTACTCTTTAATCCTTTGTTAACCAGCTTTGAATTCAAAAAGTGTCTCCTGGAGGGAGTCAAGTCCTGACAAAAAGATGCCGGACAGTGGAGGCAATTGAAAAGGCTAGGATCAGATATGAAAATGGATTTCGCATGGTTTAGGATATAGGTAAACAATGCGTGGAAACCAACAAAACAAGCGGGGCGAAATTTGTTAATAAGATCTAAGGGGACGGAGAATCTGCCTCTACTTGCTTAGTATTTCTTGTATATGCATCTTAATTTCTTCCGGCACCAGCGTTTCACTTTCATTGGTGGCTACATCGTAGAAATAAAGATCCGTTGGCTCGGAATAGGTGTCGTACACATTGTCTTTGTTGGTGTCTTTTCCTGTTCGTACATATATTTTATTGGTTTTGAGGAGGGGATCAAACTCCAGAACGGTCTGATTGTTGAATTTAAGCTCGGTGATTTGTTTGGAGGAAACGTTGAAAACAAATAAGCTTTGAAAATCATCGTCATTTAGGCGACCGTCCTTGTTCAGGTCATGATCCGTTCCTTTAAATAAAATGATTTGGGAAGTATCAATTTTCATATAGGCCCATTCGGTCAAAGCAATTTTTGAATTGAATATGGGTTGACGAATATTTCTTAGGTAATCGATCAGCACGAAATTGTTATACAAACCTCTAAAACTAGAGTAGTAATAGTCTTCTGAGTAGGAGGCAGATCCAAAGGATAGACCTGCAGTCAGCATTTTCGATCGTTTGTTTGTCTGATCCTTCTGACCGATAGGAATAATGAAAACGGGCTTGGCTGAATCGAGCTGAAACGGTTCAAGTATGCTGATCTCCTGGATAAACTCAAAGGTGGCCGTATCCACCACCTGGTTTTGATCGATCACGATGCCGCTATCATTTACTGACCGGTTTGAGTTTCTTATCTGCCGGGAGATAAAGTCAAATAGTCCGATAAAAATCAGGATAAGTAAACCTAAAGCAGCGAGAGTTCCCAGAATTGCTAAAAGTGTTTGATTGTATTTTTGAAGGTTCATAGAAAAAATGTCTTATGAATTAGCGGAAAGTTGTCTCTTTGTTTCCCACTATATTATTGCTTAGGGTTATTTGCATTGAAAGAGAACTCAGGCATATTTGGATTTTAAAAAGCGGGCAACGTCTTTTTCCAATTGCCGGTAAGGAAGCATCGCAAAGACAATAAAGAGATTTGCGAATATGCTCATAATGGTGGAAACAAACGAAGCCATGGCAGATGGAGGAATTGCATCAATGGTAACCTCATTTTTATCGATGGAGATTTGAACGCCTACTAAAAACGACCTCCTGACGATCAAACTTTTGTGTTCACATAATCCAAATTCTTCATATTCATATTGATTGGAAAATTCATTTTTGAGGATTTGAGCTAATTGTTTCGCCGAAGGAAGTCTTTTAGAGGTACGGATGTTCATATGCAAGTGAATTCAGTCGAATTTCAATATACAAACATTTTCAAATCGATTTGGGTTTCATTACTCCAAAAAAAGGGCAAACTCCTTTAAAATTCTTTGGTAGTCGAATAGTTGGGCATATTATTTTTCCTGGGTGCATATATTACCATGTAGTAAATTATTTTAACCTTTCCCTCTACTGCCATGGCTTGCCTGCCTGACAGTAGACAGGTGTCTTCACGAGCCATTCCATAGGACTATCCGGTTCGTGAGGACGCAGAACCGGGGCGTAAAAGTTAACATGACTAAATAGAATTAAATAAATATGTTTGTTTCTTTCAGATGGATATTGGGCTGTTTAAACCCTGCATTGATGGTGGATCAGGATTAAAATTATACCGTCAATCCTATTTGCCGGTATCGCTTCTCCAACACGTCTTTATAAGAATCTTTCATTTTATCAGAAAGAAATGATTGATCGATCCGGCTTATGGCCTTTGCTTTATTCTTTGCCATTCTCTTAAACGTTCTTTCAATTTGTTTATTCGTCAGATCCAGTGCCTTGCCCAATTGCTCAAAATGTTTGCGTTCCAGCTTTCTTTTCTTTCCAGCCAGGGTTAGTGCGAGTTCTTCCGTATCTTCGGGAAGCACGATGGCCACATTCAAAAGATCGTAAGCAGGAGACAATACCCATCCCGATGTGCTTTCAATCATAGAAAAGTTTTTAAGGTGCATGTCATTGTTGCCGGTTAGAAATGAGAAAACCACTAATTCGAAATAGAAAATTTTATCCAGCAACGTGTTGTCAGAGTAGCTGCCAAGGGCTTTTCCCACTCTTTCCATTGAACTTTTATATTTATCAAATGCTTCGGTAATCTGGAACATATCAATCATATGGATCTTCTCACCGGTAGCCGTCCGATCTACCCGCTTTGTGATGTATGACAGTTCCCCGGATGCCAACCGGAGTAAAGAGGAGGGGGCCACCCGAATACCAAAATCTTCCGCCATCCTCATTGTTAGATGTTCGTTTTCAGGCATTTCAGGAAACCTTTCCGAAGGAGGTTTGAAAATATACTGACCTCCCAAAGCACCAATGACGGTGAGACGGGAGCCCTGTTTTTCGTTAACATCTTTCACAAGTGACATGGAAAGTTTCGCCTGTACGCCCGGTACGGTCACACTCAGTTCCACTATTTTTTTAGCCAATTCCCCCATTTGATCAAGTGAATATTCCACAATCGGGGGTGTCGCGCTGCCAAAAAATTCTACGGAGCATTTTTGGTGGAAATCCTGGCCATCCTCAAGAGATTGATAACAATACAGACATCTATTCTCCATCTTCTATCGGTTCTATGCTCACGGCTCCAATGCAGTCCCGGCAACATGCTAATAACAAACCCATTCGGTCATTGCGGTTGATTTTCCAGTTTTCAGAAGCAATGTCCAGCAGCCATCCTTCGGGGATGAGCCCTTCAAAAAAAGGGAAAAGCCTTTTTTCCGTGTAAGGACGATCCGTCACTGGCATGGTGAATGTCAAAAATTCTTTGGGGTGGTCATTCACATATTTGTGGTCATAATGAAAAATGTATTCGCCTTCATCTGTCTCTGTGATCGTACCCGCAAGACTATTTTTATAATATACCTTTCCCCGTCTCATTCAGTGAGTTCTTTGCTGTTAACCGGTGCCAGTTCATGCCCGAACATCAGGAGGACAAGGTTCACCTTATCCATATTCATGTTGGTTTTTCCCTGTTCTATTTTTCTCACCACGGTGAGGGCTACACCGGCACGCTCTGCAAATTCCTCCTGGGTGAGGTTGACTTCTTTCCTACGTTCTTTAACAAACCGGGCTAATCGCTTCATTATATGTTTTTAGATATAAAAAAGAGTAAATATAGGTAATTATATGTTTATAAATATAATTATGATAAAAAAATAGTTTTTATATGTAATTGGATATAATTATTAGGTGATTTATCATTTAGAATAATGACTGTGAGTTGGGTGAAACTATTAAAAATGAACTATTTTATGATTGACACAAACTCATTCTCTAGTGCCCTCTTTGTTGGTAAGCGAACCAATTCGTGCCACCACTATTGGCCCAAAAGCTCCTTTTAATGAAATGATATAAGTGGTGGCACGAATAGTTAGTTGATTTTTTAGTATCTATCACACCAGGTTTGGTTATTTACTGCAATCCTTATTTAAGAAAATAGGCAAAAACTTAAATAACAAATTGAGTTAATTAAGAATTATCGATAAAACTTAAATAAGAGGATGTGTTAGTAAAGGTATGCTTCCTGGCATTTTTGTTTCCACCGGATGCTGCTCGAAAGCTTTGGCGTCAGTAGCGCAACTGAAATCATTCCCTTTCAAAAAATTGGGGAGGCGGAAATTTCAAAATCCCACCTGAAAAACCAAGCTTAATCATAGAGCTTAAGTTCACATTTTAGAAATTCCCATTCATTGTTGGATAGATAAGGTCTGGCAACCTTAATTTCTTTTATGGGTAAACAAAGTATTAAATAGAATACAACACGACACGTCCCTCCAATTAAAACTAAATTGTGATAGTCAATTGGAAGGATCTTTCTTCACCCTCTTCATCACCTCATTCCGGTATGTCTGGCTAATGGGAATTTCCTTCTCACCAAACTTCATTACATTTCCCTCGATGAAATCGAAGTTATTCAACGAACCTACATAAGATTTATGGGTGCGGATAAAGGATGCTTCTGGAAGTTGATCTCTTAAGCCCGTTAGTGTTTCATGAACGATCAACATGCCATCCTTTACATGCACTTTTACATAGTCTCCCATGGCCTCAAGAAACAGGATGTCTTCTACTAGCACTTTGTGGATTTTCTTGTCTGCTTGCAAGTAGATGGTAGGTTTTTCTGC
>JBNLGG010000119.1:0-7591 GCA_050305935.1 Cyclobacteriaceae bacterium
ATGATGTGAATTTCTTTTGAATTGGAAACGTCCTGGTAATTAAACTGATACCCGGAAAATTCAGGAGGGGTTTCATTGACAAACACCTCCACTTTGTACTCAAAAAAGATAAGCGGTTTCCTTGCATCAACGGACTTACGCAAAACCATAACACCGGTGATTTCGCTTTCCTTGACCCCCAATTTTCTTGATGCCTTTCTTTCCAGGGCACGCCCTTGTTTTTCTTCCTCCAGGGAAATCCGTAAATGCAGTTGTTTTACCATGCGGCAAATCTAGCGGAATTCAAAGGGAAATACTAAGACGAATCTCGCGCTTTTTTACAACGTAATTACGTCGTTTTATGAGTACAACCTTGGATCAAAGGAATAAAATGGTTCAATGGATTCAATGGCCACTTTGCCGAAATCGGGATGTTGTGTATTGATGAGGTAGTTCCACTCTTTGGGTATGATGACCGAAGGCACCTTCAGTATCAGGCTACTCCCTGCCGTATACCAGTCATGACCCAGGCGCTGACACTCGGCCTTTTTATCCCGGAAGTTGTCAAATGGATCAATGGTCAAGAGGCCTGCTTCGTCGCTTATCCTGATTCCCAAAAAGTTAAAGGTGTTTAAGATCCAATTGTCCTTTAGGTTTACCAACACTTCAAATGCAGATAAAGCGCGGGATTCAGAAGCATAGATTACCCGGTCTTCGTCAAGATTCCATCTGCCTGCATTGCCAGATGCTACGAGCCTGTCTGGTAATTGATCCCACTTGCATCGATAGACGATCATGCGGGATACCCCTCTGCAATCTTAGCCAACTCCCTTTTTATCTGCTGAATACCAGATACTGTGGTGATAATGTCGTTTGGAATGGCATCTAACCTTTCTGAGAATTTACTTAGCCAGCTTTCAAAGCGGTAAAAGCTTCCAAAAAGGCGACTCCCAAACTCGTGTAATTCTTTGTAGCCCAGCACCCACTCTGACTGCAAAGGCGACAGCTCCTTCCCTTTGTCAAAGTAAACTTTATAGGTCTTTTCTGTGATACCCAATGCGGCAGTTACTACTCCTGACTTGGCATGGATAGACCGAAGTATGGAAATATTGATGGGTTTTTGTAACCGCTGATAATAGGCCAATGCTGGTTCATTGACCATCGATTGAGGATCTGTCTCCTGAGAAGAGTAAGCTACCTCCTCCTTTTTATTAAGCCCTCTTGATTCTCTTATTTTGCCCATTTAAGAAATTTTACATCAATTTAGGAATTTTTTCCCTGACTTTCAATTTTTTTTTTAAACCCTCACTATCATCCATTTCATCTGTTGGTTTATCCACTTCATTCTTTTTCAGTTTTTCAGGGTCACTTTGTTTGGGAGTTTTGAGTTAAAATAAATAAACGAGATCCATGAAGAACCTACTAACCTTATTATTTTTAGTACCAATAATCTCCTTCGGTCAGCAGCTAACCCAGACCGTCAGGGGAAAAATTGTCGATGAAGACACGCAGTCCCCTCTCATTGGCGTAAATGTCATCATTGATGGAACCAACAACCAACTAGGCGGAACGACCGATCTGAACGGAAACTTTGAAATCAAGAATGTACCTGTTGGTCGGCAAACTATTATCATTTCTTATGTCGGTTATAAGGAGCAGAATATTTCTAACCAGGAGGTGTCATCCGGAAAGGAAGTCGTGCTCAAAGTGGAACTTCAGGAAAGCGTCGAAGAATTGGCAGAAATTGTCATCGAGGGCAAGATCGATCGTACCCAGGCACTCAACGAATTCGCCAAAGTAAGTGCCCGCACCTTCAGCGTGGAGGAAACCGGCCGATATGCCGGAAGCCGCAACGATGTCTCACGAATGGCTACCAACTTTGCCGGTGTTGCCAACGCAGATGATTCAAGGAACGACATTATCATCAGAGGAAACTCTCCTGTGGGATTATTATGGAGATTTGAAGGCCTGGATATTCCCAGCCCTAACCATTTCTCGGATGTTGGAAACAACGGTGGCCCGGTGAGCCTGTTGAATTATAATGTGATCTCAAATTCAGACTTTATGACGAGTGCCTTCCCTTCTGAATACGGAAATGCAGTCTCAGGAGTATTTGACATCAAAATGAGAAATGGAAACCCTAAAAACCGTGAATACATGTTTCAAATGGGAGCCTTGGGTACTGAAGTGATGCTGGAAGGACCATTTTCAAAAACTTCTGAAGCATCCTACCTTGTGAACTACCGACTGTCAACCACTTCCATTCTCACCAAAATGGGCATTGACTTTGGCTACGATGGCCAGGCGGATTACCAGGACCTGTCTTTCAAATTCAATATTCCCACGAAGAAACTGGGGACCTTTACGGTATTTGGTATCGGCGGTACAAGCGATTACAAACTGTTAGATGAAGATAAGGACGAAGAAAGCTTTGACGTTTCCATGGTGGAAAACTCCAATGACCAATGGTCGACGGATATGTTTGCCTTTGGCTTGAGCAATACCTTTAACATCAATTCTAAAACCTATGGAAAGATCATTCTTGGAGCTTCGGGTCAGAATGTAAGCGGCAAGGTTGATTCAATTGCCACAACAGATAACACCATTCACCCTTTCTTCAGGAATGAAAGTACTTATCGCAACCTGTCTTTCCATGGATTTGTCAATCACAAAATAAGTGCCCATCACATTTTGAAAGTGGGCGTACAAGTCGACCAGAAAGACTATGTATCAAATATTAGTCAGTACAGCTTTGACAGCAAGTCCCTGGAAACGATTCGAAAGAGTGATGGAAAAAATCTTCTCGCCCAGTCATACATGGTATGGAAATACAACATTTCCGATCGTTTGAATCTTAACACCGGGCTACGGTATCAAAGGTTCCTTTTGAACGATTCGGAATCAATTGATCCGAGGATTGGAGCATCCTGGGATTTCAAGCCAACTCAATCGCTTAATATTGGCTATGGCCACCATGCCCAAATGCAAATACTTCCCGTGTACTTTCTGGCTACCCCCACGCCTAACGGCCTGATCTTTACCAATGAAGACCTTGGATTTAATAAAAGCCACCATTTCGTTTTGGGTTACAGCAACAGGTTGACTGAATACCTCGCTTTAAAAGTGGAAAGTTATTATCAGCATTTATACAATATTCCCATCAACAAGGCTGACGACCCTTCGTCCTACTCAGCCATTAATGAAGGGTATGGCTACATCCTCGGAGAAGAAGACAGCCTGGTGAATGAAGGACTGGGAAGGAATTATGGGGTTGAACTGACCCTTGAACGCTTTTTAAGCAAGGGGTACTACTTCCTTCTTACCACTTCTTTATTTGAATCTAAGTATAAACCAAGTGATGGTATTTGGAGAAACACTGCATTCAATGGTAACTACATCGTGAATTTCCTAACCGGTCGTGAGTTTCCTTTTGGCAACCATAACAGGTTCATCGTAGACATTAAAATCACCACGGCAGGCGGTAGAAGATATACTCCGATCGACGAGGAAAAATCAAGGAAATCAGGCGAGGCGGTCTACTTAGAAGAAATCGCTTTTTCAAAAAAGCAAGATCCATATTTCAGAACTGATCTGAAGGTCACATATCGAAAAGACCGGCCCAATACTTCCCATGAGTTTTTCATAAATATTGACAACATGTTCAACACTCAAAATGTCTTCGCCCAGGTCTACAGCAGCAAGACCAATCAAATAGAAAATGTTTATCAATTGGGTATGTTCCCTACTTTTCAATATAAACTGACCTTTTAATCAACAATGAAAGTTAAGTTTGTTGTTCCAGACAGATCACGGCGCCGCAAGGGTGCCGTGATCATTTTTGGAAAACTGGCCAGGAAAATCGCCTTAAAACTTTTATGCCCGGATTTGACGGCGTCTGACGGTTCGAGGCTTAGGAGCAGAATTGAAGCTTTTCATTCCCAAACCGTCTGACGCCTGCCTGTCGGCAGACGCGGCCTGATTTGGCTTCAAAGTCTTTAAAAGCGATTCTCCACCGAACTGACACCTTATTTGCGGATAAGGTGATAAAAAGCGTAATTGGCAGCATCATGGTAAAAAAAGAATGTTCATTTGTTCTCTCTAAAGGATTAAGAAAGATCGAGTTTTATATGAAGCTGATCGTGATTCCTTTCTTCTCCCTCATGATCACGTACATGACCAGCGATCTTTGCCCTGAAAATCTGATATTGCCTTATTTCACCATCAATCTCATCGGAGTAACCCTCGGATGGTACCTGAGCAAATGGATCATCATGGCCCTGAAAAGGAGGATGCCCGAAAGAACCTACAAGCGAATTTTCATTCAATTGCTCATTTCCATCTCAAGCATTTTTATTTTTGTCGTAGTCTATATCTATGTCAAGGGATTCTTCTTTCACCGGCAGGACATGTGGACTTTCATGACGGAAGACCCGATCTTTAAGATTATCAGCGGTGCTTCGATCGTGTATGTTTTTGTACTCAATGCCCTGTACGAGTGCTTCTTTTTGTTCAATGAATTGTCTGAATCACAGATCGAACGAGAAAAATACAAAAAAGCCAACGCTGAAGCCCAACTGAAAAACCTCACCAATAAACTGAATCCGCACTTTCTCTTCAATAGCCTCAACACCCTGGCGGTGATTATCGATGAAAATAAGGAAAAGGCCATTGACTTTGTGCAGGAACTCTCTGATGTGTATCGCTATGTGCTCAATAGCGACAAGCAAACCTGGGTCACTCTGGAAGAGGAAATCCGATTTTCGAAATCCTACATTGCATTGTTAAAAATGCGCTTTGAATCAAATTTCGATGTGGAAATAGCGGTTGATCCTTCACACTATAACTCGTACATCCTGCCATTGACGCTCCAGTTATTAATCGAAAATGCGATCAAGCACAATGAGATATCCGATCATCTTCATCTCAAACTTTCTATTGAGGTGGAATCCGACTTTCTGGTTGTCACCAACAATATAAACCTGCGGAAATCAAACAGTGCTAATTCCACGAAAATGGGACTGGAAAATATCAAGGACCGGTACCAACTGCTAACTAAAAAGTCTGTATTGATCCAGAATACCAGCGGAATGTTTATTGTAAAAGTCCCCCTGATACACCTAAAATCAGCCGCATAGCATGGACATTTTGATCATAGAAGATGAACTGCCCGCAGCCAGAAGGCTGGCTAAATTAATTCATCAATGCGACGACCAGATAAATATCCTGGACACCATTCAAAGTGTCAAAGCCGGAATAGAATGGTTTGATACTCATAAAATTCCAGATCTTGTCCTGTCAGATATTCAGCTTTCCGACGACCTGAGCTTTGAAATCTTTAAAAAGCTCAATCAGCACGTGCCAATAATTTTCACGACCGCTTTCGACGAATATGCCATCAAGGCCTTTGAGTATTACAGCATCGACTACCTGCTTAAACCGATCAAGGAAGACTTGCTTTGCCGGGCGCTGGAGAAATTCAAAACGGTATACAAAAAAACAAACTCGCCTGCTTTAAACTTTGAGGAGATTATTGAGAAACTGAACAAAAAGGATTATAAAAAAAGATTTCTGGTGTTCAAGGGAAATGCCCTGCTGCCCGTGGAAGTCGATGAAGTTTCCTATATTTTTTCAGACAATGGCTCCACCTTTCTGGTGCTGAAAAACAATACCAGGTTCATACTACAGGAAACGCTGGACAACCTGGAAAACACCCTGGATCCGGAGCATTTCTATCGCGCTAACCGGCAAATCATTGTTTCTCTTCATTCCATCAAAAAAATACATCAGCACTTTAATCAGCGCCTTAAGCTGGAAGTACAACCTACCTACGACAAAGAACTTTACATCAGTAAATTGAAAGCGACGGAGTTTAAGAATTGGCTGGATAGCTAGCGGAGGTAACTTTCCGAAAGTTTAGAACTTTCGGAAAGTTATGGTTACCCCTGGTTTTTATTACCTACATCCGGGTCAACCAATCTATTCTTTCTAAACTCCCTGTTTAACTCCCTCGCAAATTCATCCCGCTTGGTGGTCTCTTTATACCATTCGCCTGCTACCCACAGGATCATTTCATTGAAATCCTTCTGAGAAATCACCCTACTTCCTCTCAGAGGCAGGATCTTTCGCAAAGGAAATTTATAGTTCAGATCGATACTCAACCGGTAGTAATCCTGTAAATCATGTCCACTGGTAGTAAATCTCGGTACTTTTAGGATTTCCCGCGACGAGCTATCATCGGAATCGACTAGCCAGGGAATCAACTCATAATAGCAATCAAAATTACGATCAACCAAGAAATCGCTATTTGGTAATTTTTTCTCCCTGGTCCACCAAAGCCCCTCCACTTTATCCATAGCACCGGTAGTTTCTTCTTTGCCTTCGACCGATTCAAGTTCAATTAATTTTTGGTAAAGCAATTTTGTCATGGCTTGTTCATAACCTTCTTCGCTTTTAATAGCTTCCATGCCCAATTGAATCCCCAGTAAATTCGAATAATTATCTTCCATTGAAAAGCTGGAATATCGCTCGGGAATAAGTGGGATATAGGAGACCCCAAACCAGGTAGCTATTTCATGCCAGACAGAGAGATCATAGGCCACACGACCGGCAATCAGTAACATATCTTCATCGGAAAGAAATTCAGGAACACTCACTTCAAGCATTTTTTCGCCACCTTCATGGCCCAGCTCTTTGATGATCCGGAAATGATCTTTTTCTGATTTGATCCACACATAAAGATAAGCCGTCCAGTCAGCCATATCTCTCAGGTGTCCTAAATCGACAAAGCCACCTTTTTGTGTGTAGATAATGCCATTACCTTCCTCTTTGTTGCCGAGAAAAACATGCGCTCCAATCGTAGAAAGATCAGCTATGTCTGACACACTCGAACCGGGAATTCCGGCGATCCGCACATCATAGCCAAAAGAGCAGCAGGTGCGGATGATCCTGGGCGGTGGTGTATCAAGTTCTTTTTTAGTGAGTTCCGGAGCCTTGGCCATTGTTGTTTGAAGGCTTACCATCATGATAATAGCGATGGAAAAATATCTGATCGAAGTCGGGATCTGGTTTGGTTTCATTTTGCGGGCTGTAGTCGGTTAACATCGTTATAACAAAAATAACATGCCAATAATTGTGCTGGTATACGGCAATGCCAAAAAAAAGTGACTTGATCTAAATACCATCTGAAAATGTCCGGATGTCAAATAAAATTCCCTGTATAAAAGCCTTCAGCTAGATTTCGGTCAACAAACTTAATTGATCATGCAACGACAATATCACATCGACTGGCTACGGGTTATCGCCATCATTCTCGTCCTCTATTTTCATACCGCTATGATCTTTGCGGCTGAAAGCGACTGGCACATAAAAAACCAGGAGCAAAGCTACCTCTGGCTGGAATTCAACTATTTCCTTTCGAGCTTCAGAATGCCTTTACT
The DNA here is from genome assembly GCA_050305935.1 of Cyclobacteriaceae bacterium. GTDB lineage: Bacteria > Bacteroidota > Bacteroidia > Cytophagales > Cyclobacteriaceae > CAJXNP01. The sequence goes on from JBNLGG010000119.1 coordinate 7,416, forward strand.
TTTCTTTATTTCGGGATTAGGAAGCTTTTTCGCTTTAAGAAAACGAAGCGGATGGCAGTATGTGAAAGAACGGCATAATCGCCTGATCATCCCCGTGATCTTTGGGATGTTTATCATCGTCCCTCCGCAGATCTATTTTGAGCGGATCTTCCACGGCGAAAATTATTCTTCCTTTT
>JBNLGG010000120.1:0-7448 GCA_050305935.1 Cyclobacteriaceae bacterium
AAAATTTAAGTGAAAATCATAAAAATCATAAGCGTAAGCTTTATATCGGAATGTCTTTAGCAGGTTCAGGGGGCTTGTTGGGGAAAACACCCAACAAGGAGGGGGAGCAAGCTTCAGCAACAGGAAAATGTGCCTGATCCGAATCCACAGAAAAAAGGATAATAGCTGTTCAATGAACGGCAATGGTTTCCCAGCGGCAAAAAACATTTGAAATAATCATTTTATGGGTTCTAAGCCCGGGTAATCAAATTAAATCTTTAAGCCACAAAGACCCTCAGGCACAAAGTATCGACTTTGTTGCTGAATGATTTTGTGGCCTTTTTTGGCAATTCAAAAGACTCGAGGAAATTCCCCTTGAAATCAGGATAAAATTTGTCTGCCGCTTATTTATGGAATTGGTGCAGGTTTAAGGTGACTACCGGAAGTTTGGCATGGTTAACTACATCCTCGGCGATGGAGTGATCGAACAATTTCATAAAGGTGCTTCGTTCGCCGGATGTTGACATCATAATCAGATCCATTTTGTGGTCCTGAGCAAAAAACAATATCCCTTCACCCGGATTTTTGTGGGAATAAATATGTCTTTCAATGGATCCCAGATCATTGCCAGCGGTAAAATCATCCATTTGTTTCAGTATATCCCTCTCATTGGAGAAATGTCCGGGGGTATTCACATAAAGAAGGTGAAGATCAGCATCAAAGAAGTTTTTCAACATCATAGGCACATGCTTAAATCCTGCCAAATCATCCTTAAAGTCAGATGCAAATACAATATGGTTAATATCTTTTACATGCACCCTGTTACGGAGCGTAAATACAGGGCAAGTGGAATACCTGACCACTTTTTCAGCCGTTGTTCCGATAAGTGACTCTTCCCAACTATCTGCTCCGGTAGTACCCATTATAATTAAATCAGCATTTAATTCACTTATGATTTCGCCAATTTCCTGGTACGGAGTGCCCTTAACGAGTTTATCAACAATATTTGCATCTTTATATTTTGGATCTTCCAGTAACGCGGCAAACTGCTCCTCCCGTCTCTCAATGAGTTTCATTATATAGATCTTCTCCATAGGATCTTCCCCCGAAAGCGTCGCTTCAGTATCGACTGATGCTCCTCCCAAAAAAGATGTGCTTTGTTTTGGTATTTCCACCACGTGTACCAGGGTGATCTCAGTTTCTTCTTTTTTGGCCATTTCACAAGCTAAGTCTAATGCAAAGGTGGCTTGATTTGAAAAATCGGTTGGGACAACTATTTTTTTCATCGTTGATGCTTTTTTTTTGATTTTCGAAAAATTAGCAAAAAAAAAGAAGCTAACCAATGAAAATACTTGATTGTACCATCAAATAAAAAAGGCAGGGAGGATGTTCTTCACTAGCCTGTGGGTTTTTAAATTGACAATCTCTTTTAACTCCTGGCATGCCCCAAACAAGAAAGGCCGCACCAGTCAGGGAAAGGTTTTTTGGTAAATTGCCCGTCATGCGATCGCCTTCCATCGCTCCACTCTCCTTACCATTCCCTTCGACTCATCAAATCAATATCTTCTAAATGCGTTTGCCCTGTAGGCGAACCAATCGCTCGGCTCCAGCCGGGTGATCAATATGTTTGAAGCTTTGAGCTTGAATCCCTGGAGCTGCAAATGGATCCCTCCTCATTGCCCGGCCGGATGCCTTCACCAGAAAATTTAAGTGAAAATCATAAGCGTAAGCTTTATATCGGAATGTCTTTAGCAGGTTCAGGGGGCTTGTTGGTGAAAACACACAACAAGGAGGAGGTGACAAATCTGTTAATAGATCTTAAAGTCGACCCTTCGGTTTTTCTGGCGCCCTTCAGCGGTCGAATTGTCATAGCTGGGCATGGATTCGCCATAACCGATTACAGAGATTTTTTCCATTGGCACACCAATTTCCTGCATCAACCGTTCTATCTGCCGCACCCGCTTCATGGAAAGGTCAAGGTTGTAATTATCGTCACCATTGCTGTCAGTGTGACCTTCCACGAGCACCATTTTTCCCTGAAAGGCAAATTCTACGGCCATCAAAAACGGTTCAAAATCCACATAGGCAAATTCGTCCTGAGCATTGATGAAATAGAGAGATTCAGTGATGGGCTGGTCTGCCTGACCGTTTTTAATCATGTCAAGCACTTTTTTTCGCACTTCCGCATGTTTAGCGCTTACTGGTGGCGGAAGGTTATTAATATCAACAGGATTTGATCCCTCCGGTTCAAAGGTTTTGAACTCTACCTTTGTTTTTGAACCGGCCAATAACTCTTCATCTTTCAATTTTTGTAGCCTGGCGGCTTCTTCCTGAGCCAATCTTTCCGGGGAAATTACAGGAGCCACGTAAGAAATAACCTGAACATTAGATCCTCTCCCACTATTTGAAGGTTTCGATCTTCGCTTTTTGTCGAGGGCTTTGCATTGGTTCTTCGGCGTGAATGGACTACCCTTCTGAATAAATTGTGCACTCAGATTATTTGAAATATATACAAAAGAAAAAATGATGATCAATGTCCTCATGCCCTGTTGAATAGTTTTTTTTTTGATATTTATTCGACACAGGTTTATATGTAAAATTATAGGAATGTAACCGAAAAACAGAAAATGCTTTTAAAAATCCCAAAAGAAGTAAGTTTTAAAATCTTACTTTTTCAAAAATTAAAAAAATCGCCCCTCGGGCCTTATTGGTTCGATTTTTAACTACTTTTTCAGATGTAAGCTTTTCGGAAAATCAATTGGCTCCTAAAAAAGTGATAATAACGCCCTGTCAAAAGCTACATGAAAATCAGATGCCCGAAAATTAAATAGGTAATACACCCTTGCGTTGGATCACTCTTAATTCTAGTAAATCACCTGATCGGAAAGTTTTCATCCTCTACATATTCATTCCTGGATTCCTTTTTTGACGAATAAGGCACAGCGAAATTTTCATCACCGGCGGTTTCCGCCAACGATCCGTGGACCAAGATGAATCTATCAAACAAAAAGCCTTCACTGACACTTGCGATTTCCACCTTGTGATATCCAAAGGGAAAAAATATTGGGTAACTGTCCTGTAATGAATTGATATCCCAATTAACATTGCCGTCATTCGGGATTACAAATTTTTTCCATTCGCCACCGTTGATCCTTACAATTAATTCTGCCTGTTCCTCGTCAAGACAAAAACCCTTTGTTTTGATATAATAATTACCCTCCTTTTCGATGGAAACGTAGTACGTCAATATCCTTCCCCGGTTGACATCCTCATAAACTTCCCTGACGTAGGAAGCCCCTTTCCATTGCACAAAGGCCAAGCCTTCGTAGCCGCTTACCTCCCGGGCAAGCTCCCAGTATGGCGGAAGGGCATTTCTGTTCTGCACATGCTCGGCCTCCACCACAACGATACCATTTTTCTCCTTCCACACTTTTACTTTTTCAACGATTAAAAAAGAACTGATCATTCCAAGCGCTACTAGTAATTTCATTCGAATTCAATTTTTTGTGCTCTCCAAAGTTAATAATATTCCTACCCCGGTAGCTATCCATTTCGACAATGTTTTAACATATTTTAACATCGTGCTCATAATAAAAGAGGTTGAATTTTTTTACGCGGATTATTAACATTGCGCTCTGAAAATTTTTATTGATATGGCAATCATCGTAGAAAATCTAACAAAAAAATACGGCGAACAGCGTGCCGTACACGATATCTCGTTTAAAATTAACACTGGTGAAGTGGTTGGTTTTCTCGGCCCAAACGGTGCGGGTAAAAGTACCACGATGAAAATGATCACCTGTTATATGGCTGCTACCTCCGGAAAAATATACCTCGACAATATCGACGCGGAGCAACAGCCGGAAGTCATTAAAAAGAAAATCGGCTATCTGCCTGAAAACAATCCTCTTTACACGGATATGGCGATTTACGACTACCTGAAATTCAGCGCAGAGATCCAGGGAGTTGAAAAAAGCCAGATCAACGAACGCATCAAGGAAATGATCGACTTGTGCGGATTGACTGTGGAACGCCACAAAAAAATAAAGGAATTGTCAAAAGGTTTCCGGCAGCGTGTTGGCCTGGCGCAGGCGATGATCCACAACCCGGAAGTGCTTATCCTCGATGAACCCACCACCGGCCTTGACCCCAACCAGATCATTGAGATCAGAAAACTCATTAAAAAGCTGGGCAAGGAAAAAACGGTGATCCTCAGCTCGCACATCCTTTCTGAAGTAGAGGCTACCTGCGACCGAATCCTCATCATCAACAAAGGAAAAATTGTGGCAGACGGTACTGCAGAAGAATTGAGAAAACAGGCACAGGGAAGCGAATTGCTGGACATCCAGATCGAATCAAAGGATGCGAAGGAAAACATCCACAAAGCATTGCTGGGGCTGGCCTCTGTGGAATCTGTGGCAGATATCGATGGAAAGGAAAATTATTTCCAGGTGCAGAGCAAACCTGACCTTTCCTCTAAAAAAGAAGTTTTTGACCTCTGTGTCAAGAACAAATGGTACTTGCTGGAGCTTAAAGGCAAGGAGACCAAACTGGAAGATGTCTTTAGAGAAGTTACTAACTAATATCAAACCATTATTCTTATGAACAGCATTTGGATAATTGCCAAACGTGAGATCGCCTCTTATTTCGACTCGCTGATGGCCTATATCGTAATCATATTGTTTCTGTTGTTAACAGGATTTTTTACCTGGCTTTGGCCGAATAACATTTTCTATTCTGGGCAGGCTGACCTGGGTGTGTTTTTCTTTTGGGTGTATTTCTGCCTGTTTTTGCTGATCCCGGCCATTACCATGAAAACAATTGCCGAGGAAAAAAGCTCCGGAACGCTCGAAATCCTTTCTACGAAAGCCATCAACGAATGGGACATTGTTATTGGGAAATACCTTTCGGTGTTTATCATTATCGCTGTCGCCATCGCTTGCACACTCCCCTACTATTTTTCGGTGAGTAAGCTGGGCAATGTAGATCATGGTTCGGTTGTCGGCGGGTACATTGGTATTCTACTATACTCCTCGGCTTTTATTGCGCTGGGAGTCTTTGCAAGTAGCCTGACCAATAACCAGATCATTGCCTTCCTCCTTTCCTTTGCATTCATGGCCTTATTCAGCCTGGTCTTTTGGGCATTGGGCAATTTCTTCCGGGGAACCCTGGGCGGAGTGATTAACTTCTTAAGTGCGCGGACGCACTACGATTCTATTTCCCGCGGGCTGATTGACTCGAGGGATGTATTGTACTTTGCGGGCCTGACTTTTCTGGGCCTTCTATTTTCAAAAGCAATGTTATCAAAAAGAAACTGGAGGGACTAAGCGATGAAAAAATCAACAGCAGTAACACAACTCTTCATCATCTCGGCCATCGTTGTAGTGGTCCTATTGATCTCAACTAAATTCTATCTACGGCTCGATTTTACTGAAGGTAAAAGATATACCTTAAGTGATGCGACAGAGGATGTACTGGATGATCTCGAAGACGTGGTAACAGTGAAGGCGTATTTTACCAAAGACCTTCCACCACAATTAATAAATATCCGGGAGGAACTGGAAAATCTCCTGGTAGAATACGAAGACAACTCCCATGGAAACCTCCTCTACGAAATCATCAATCCAAATGAATCTGAAGAGATGGAACAGAAAGCCATGCAAAATGGTGTGGCCCCTTTCCAGGTCAATATCCAGGAAAAAGACCAGGTAAAACAGCAACGTGCCTACCTGGGGCTGGTGGTCCAAATGGGCGATCAGACGGAACCGATTTCGAGAATCCCGCTCGACGGTGGTATGGAATACGCCCTGACCACGGCCATAAAAAAACTCTCCGTGACGGATAAACCAAAAGTGGGATTAATCGGCGGACATGGTGAGCCTTCCCTGAACGCGGTGGTTCAGTTGCACCAGCAGTTGTCGATTTTGTACGATGTGGAGCCTTTTAACCTCACAGACACAACGGCGATTCCAGCATATTATCGATCCGTTATCTGGCTGGATCCGCAGGACACCATTCCACCAAGTCATTTGGCTAAAATAGATGAATACCTAAGCAATGGTGGAAATCTGTTTATCGCTTACAATCAGCTCAATGCCAATCTTCAGCAAGGAATGCTCGCAGCAGGTAATGACATTGGATTGACCTCCTGGCTAAAAGAAAAAGGGATCAACCTTCAGCAAAACTATGTCATCGACGCACAATGCATGGGTGTTTCAGTACAAAGCCAGCAAGGATTTTTCACCTTCAATCGCCAGGTGAAATTACCTTATTTGCCCATTATTGGCACATTTGAAGACCATCCCATTGTGACAGGACTGGAATCACTGGCGTTGCCATTTACGTCTTCCGTTAGTTTTGCGCCAATGGACTCAGTTATCCAATATTCCCCGCTGGCCTTTACCTCGGAAATGTCGGGTGCTCAATCGCCACCGATTTACGTCGATATAGAGAAGGAATGGCAGGAAGGCGATTTCACAGCGCCAAATCAATTGGTTGCTGTTGCCGTGGAAGGCGCTATCAAGGGTACGGCAAATTCAAAGCTTGTATTTATAGCAAACGGCCCCATCGTGACCAATGGCGAGGGACAGGAACAGCAGGGTGTCCATGAGGACAATATCAATTTTGTTTCGAATGCCATTGACTGGCTTTCTGACGACACCGGCTTGATTGACCTTAGAACCAAAGGCGTTACTAACCGACCACTGGAAATGGTGGATGATGCCACCCGCAACATGTACAAATGGGGCAATTTCCTGGTGCCGATTGCCATCATTCTGTTTGTTGGGCTTTTCAGAAAACAGCAGAATGCCAGAAGGAAACAGAAGTGGATTCAGGGTAATTTTTGATCATCAATAAACTTTTGAAGCAATGTTTAAGAAATTAAATACAGTCGCATTACTTGGAATATTGGCGGCGCTGGTGCTTGTCTACCTTGCGTTCAATTTTTTTGACCGGGATACCAGGAGCAAGGGTTTCAAAACCGAACTGGTCACCATCGATACCGCAAAAATCGATAAGATCCTTATTTCGAAAGGAGATGAAAGATTGGAATTGAAAAAGGATGGTGGTAATTGGAAGGTAAATATTGGTGAAGAAAAGTATAAAAGAGCCACCACTTCCAGCATCGGGCAGCTCATTGGAAACCTGGAAACTATTAAACCATCCCGCATAGTGGCAAGGAACGAGGACAAATGGAAAGACTACCAGGTGGATTCGCTGGGCACGAGGGTGCAGGTCTTCGAAGATGGAAAAAGCTCAGTTGACCTGGTCATTGGTCGATTGCAGTTTGTGGATCAGCGAAAGTATTATACCTACGTCCGGCTATTTAATGAAAAGGACACCTACGTGGCTGATAATTTCCTGGCCATGTCCATCAATACTTCTTCCGATAATTTCAGGGACGGTAAGGTATTGGGCATTAAAAAGGATTCTATTCAGCAGGTAAGTTTTCAATATGCAGACTCTTC
>JBNLGG010000121.1:0-7216 GCA_050305935.1 Cyclobacteriaceae bacterium
GTGGTCGGATGAATCTTGAGGATCATGCTGCAAGGGGCAAAAAAGAACCTTGCCAACGGTTTCGTGTCGGAGTCAGAAGATTATTGTGGGGCCTTAACTCAAAGCCATCTTATAATGCAAATTCAAAAATCTCATTCCATAGAAGTTTAGCTTATGATCGGTGCGGAGTACATTTTCTTCATCCACATACACGTGGATCCATTCGTGCATGGGTTTGACAAATTTTGCCCAGTATTTTCCTGGGTGGTCAGTCAGGGTGAAGTAAAATCCGTGGTCACCAAATTTTTTTCCATCCGACGAAAGCAGAAGGGAGCCATCGTCCAATACCTTTTTGGTCATGATCACTGTGGCATTTCCGTTTGGTAATGGGAAGATCACTTTGATAAGAGGACTGGCATACTTTGGATTCTGGCAGTTGGTATAAACGCCTGAATAAATCACGTCATTAGAACTTTTTAACGTTCGGTACCAAATCGTCCATTTTGATTCCTTCGTGGTGGGGTGAACAAGTTTTATTAATTTGCTATTGAAACCTCGTGAAGAATCGATAGAGTTTAACGGGAGATTTAATTGTTGGAGTCTCCTGGAGAATAATAACGATAACAATTTTCCAAACAGACGGAACAAGCCTTTCCATTCCGACCAAACCTCAAAGGAATAATCGGAAGTGTGTTCATAAAAGTGGATGATTTGAGGAGATAGCCTGGTTCTTTCCTCATCTGTTACACCAATGTCCGCAATGGAGTTTAACAATCCGGCATGAGGTGGATTTTCAATCTTTTCCAATTTGTCCCTTTTCATCAAGGATTCAATAAATGTATCCTTGATAATATCTTCGTTCCCAATAGGGCCGATAAGCCAGGAATAGTTGACAGGATCGATTTTTCTTCCGCTTGCCTTTACCCACCATTGGGTGGTTTTGTCGAGGAGATTTGGCGTTAACTGTTTCGGATTATGTTTTTTCAACCTCTCCTCTTCTAGGATTTTTTTATAATCGAAGTCAGGCGGAGCCTTAACTATTCCCCTTAGCTTTTTTACTCTTTCCGACTTAATTTTATCTGACATTAAATAAAATCCCTTGTGTTAAAACTCTGTTTTTGAGAATCTTTAATTTCATTACACCATCGGCAACAGTTATGTTGTAAATTTCTTCTGGGTGTAGCCATAAAATACTATCTATGTTAATTTCGGGAATATTTTTTTTAAAGATGATTTTAACTCATCATCGTACCTCATTCTCACCATAAAGGTGGTAAAATGGTCTTTTGATTTTCCATTGGTCAGATGGTGAAATTCGTCAAACCCTCCACTAAATTCAATTAACACTTCTTCGATGCCGGAGATATCTTGATAGCTAACTAGGGCAAGACTGTCAATTTGAAAATGATCGAGGATAAACTGATTGTTTTTCTCAATCAGGGACGAGTTTTTTTCAAGTTCATCAAAAATTGATTTTGGTACAAGTGTAGAAATTGAGAAAATGCCAATGAGTAGTAGACTCGGCGCAATTGAGATGAAGTACTCACTTGGAATATAATAATCGATTTTTTTGAAATTTCGAACAAAGAAAAATAAGGAGGCTCCCAGTGATACAATCACTGAGATTGTAGCAATTAGTTGAAATATATGCTGCCCATCGAGATGTAAAATAATACTAACAGGTAGTAACAATACAGCAACATGGCTTAATATAGAAGTTGTAATTACAAGAATTCTACTTTTGTCACCGTCATTTCTCGTTCGATTATTTAATTCCTTTTGGTAAACGGCAATCACATAGATAACTGCGAACGGAACAAATAGGAAAAGAATCAGGTTTCCCAGGCTTCCGATAGAACTCTGTGTTAGAATTAGAATAACTGCAACTATTAAAAAAGCGGGAACGACATATTTAAAAAAGATTCTCATATAATTATTAATTTATAGATAATAAAAAGGCATTGGCTCAAACTCCGAAAACAATCCCTTACATTCCTCCACCTCACCCGCGGGGATATACTTACAAACTTCAGCGAATTTCCCCTACATTTTTTGTACATCAGGATTGGCATGTGCCTCACACATAGCTCCTTTGGATTTCCACCCAAACGGTACCGACCCTGGCGACCATTGTGACCGGTTTTCTGGGAGAAACTAAACGTGGCTGGCTGAGGATTTTCCAATGGGTAAACATAAGTTTTTGCTAGGCTGCTTCTTTGCCAGGTAATGGTTTATAGCCTACGATGACAATTCGCTCCATGAGTGAAAAGATGGTTTGAATTATAAGGTAGGAAAGACGCTTTGAGCCTGCAAACAAAATAAGCACTACACTCAGCGATACGGTAGATATAATATCACTTCATCATAAAACCAAACCTGACGCCCCCATCGAGCAGTACACCGGTATAAGTGGGATCCAGCCAATAGCTTTCCGAATCTGTTTCCAATATGTTGTGGTTATCAAATGCATGTCGATACCCTATGCCCAGGTAAAAATCCATTAAAAACTGGTCGAACATAAATTGCATGCCAAAATCAATGTTTAATCCTACCTTGTAAACCTTTGTATTGATGTCCTGGGTGTTAAATCGAATATAGGTTACTCCGTTCTCCCTGTATTCTTCCGGGTATTGTTCGGAGGATTTCAGATTAAAATATTGGAAGGTAGGCCCGGCCTGAACGTAAATATTGGTGCGGAAAAGTTTATTGTAATTGAGTTTGCCATAGTGATAGACAAACTTTTTGAAATAGGTATTTAGTCCGGCACCTTTCAACTCGTCGTACCATTCCAGGCCATCGGTCTGCCCATAATAGTACTGGGGAGCAAACACCAACCAGTGTGCGCCGTTTGCAAGTTTTCGCTCATAGTCCATTCGGATACCATATGTCCCCACATATTGCGGAAGGAAAGAAAGAGCCCGTTGATATTTTGGAAAGGGGTCCTCCGGCGAAATATCTTGTGCAAAGGTAAAAGCCGGGCAAATTATGCATAGGGTTAAAAAAATCTTTTTCATGGGTGGTAGGTATAGTGGCTTAAATGTGAAAGATCGGGCGCATTAAACTGATAAAATCCATCGTCGGCAGTCACAAGCAATTGATTGTTGTGGTAGATGATGTCATTGGCCGGAATGTTTTGGATGTGGTCTGTTTGATAAATGTTATTGACATCGGAGACATCAAAAATCTTTATCCCATCGTCGCATACGTACAGTGAGTTACCATTAAGCGCCAGACCTTTCGGATTTTCCATGGAAATGCTGGTAAAAAATTGCGGATTGAAGATATTCGCCAGGTCGATCACGTGAAGTTCATTGACCGGTCGGCCACAATTGGAGCCGGTACGCAGGGTGAGATAGGCGAAATTTCCATCCGTCACTACCGGGTCACAGGACACGATGTGTTCATAATTGGAGATGAATTGGGGTTGCTTATCAGAGGAAACATCATAAATCATCATGCCTGATTGGGTACCCAAAAACAACCTGTCTTCAAAAGGAAATATGGTCTCCACGCCCCAGCCAAGGGAAATTTCATTTACCTTTTCCACCATCGAGTCATTGGAAATATCAAAAACATTCAGGTTGTTGTCATCCACGATGTACAGCGTATTTTCTTTTATTGCAAAGCGGGCAGTAGACCCTCCTTTTGAGGTGGAGGAGGATTCGAAGCTCGAATCGCTTCCAATAAAAGAACTGTCGTCGCAGGAAAGCAATGTGATGACGAGTGTAAGAATAACTAGTAGGTTTTTCATGGCTTTATTTTTTATAGGGTTCATATCGGACAATGATGGAATTTTCCGGCCGGAATTTCATAAAAGCTGACGGGTAGATGCCGTCTGGTGGAAGTAATTCGGGAAGGGCATCCCGATTCCTGCTGACAACGGTAATGGAATTATTGACCAAGTCCGGCCTGATCCCAATTAAATCCACTGCATTATTGGCATAGATAATTCCATTCTTTTTCACGGCGACATCCGTACAGCCATCTATCTGAATAAAGGCCACATTGATTGGGTGTGTTGGATCGGCATTGTTGATGACATGGATGCCTTTAAATTGTTCGATAACAAAAATAAATTGATTGTACACCCATATTTTTCCGGGGCGATCGATGCCGCGGGACTCCCGTACCTGCACAGCAGCTTCCATTTCGCTGCGGTTCATCATGACGGGTTCGTAGTTGTATGGCGCACTGTCAAAAGAGGTGAGCACTAATAGAATGATGGGGGTGAGCATAATTGCCAGGGCAATGTAATAAAGTCGTTTCATGTCGATGTTGATTTTTGATTGATAAAAGGACACTCCGGTAATGAAAATGGTTTGAATTAAAATTAACATTTTTAAAAAAAATGGAGTGATTTAAATCACTGGCTCAAATATCTAAATAGAACAAAGAAAATTGTAGCTTCTGGAGATTCTGCAAATATCAGATTGCGCGGAAGTGCTTAAATAAATAATGTCAACTTAGTGGGTCGAACAAATTGGTTTATGCCATACTTCTACCGGACATTACTGTTTTTCATTTTGTCAGCATTCGTTTTTTCATCCCGTCTTTTCACAGGATCAAATCTGATAAGCAGGCAGAACTGGATTGGGAACAGTTCCACAAATACTTCAGGCAGGTCCATGAAAATTTTGACAATAATCTGCGCGCTCATTTTAACGATTTGACAAATAATGAAATCCGCCTGGCGGCTTTGTTAAAAATGAGTTTGAGCGCAAAGGAAATTGCGTCCATATTAAATATCTCACCTGACAGCGTCAATAAGGCCCGCTATCGTCTGCGTAAGAAATTGAACCTGTCGAGTGAGGATAGTTTGTATGATTTTATTATTGCGTTGTAAATCAATGCGAAAGGGCGACTATCAGGAGTCAATCACTGGAATTTAACTACAGAATGTCTTTCAGTAATTTAAGTAGCTCCTGATCGGTAATTGAATCCTTTTCAGACTTATCATAAATCGAAAGTAAAAAAACGGAATTGTCAGTCACATAGAAATGAGTAATAACCCTGGCTCCACCAGATTTCCCCTTTCCTTTGGAGGCTATGGCCAAGCGGATTTTGTAGCAATTGTTTCCAAGGGGAGTTCCCAATCTTGGGTTTTCAGTAAGCTGTGCACCTAGTACTTTGATTTCAGATTTTAGCGAGGGGTATTTTTTAATGAGTTTCTTAGCCTCCTTGCGAAAGTTGGCAATGGTATTTATTTTATAATTCATCGAGGAACTCGTCAAGTGAAAGCGCTTTTTTCTTGCCCGCCTTAATCTGATTGACTTCCTCCACAGCCTCTTTCAGTCCCTCTAAAATTTGTTCTTTTGAGGTAATCGTGTCTGTTTCGATTCTTTTAATGAATTTAAGGCTCTTGATCAATTCCATAAAAAATGGAACCTTATTATCGGGAACATGTATCGTTATCTGTTTCATGGCTATATCCATCTTTCTTGTCAACTACGAAAATCTAGTGTTGAAGAGATAAAAAAAGCTCGTCCATTGCAGGCAGTCGACTTTCAATGAATATTACAAAATTAACCATTATTCATCGACAAATGAAAAAATAGTTGAGTGTTGAAATAAGGTGTTGAACATCGTTTTAACCATAGATTAGCAAAAAGGGCACTTTCCGACGAATGTGCAGCAAGGTTGCAAATAAGAAAGTCTATTGGCTTTTGGTGGCATCACCCCATTGTACAACCTTACCTCCCCCTCATACCTCTACGTCTTCCCTGAAACCGAATAGTTTGAAGGGTAAGCCTTCTAAATTCACTCCCTTGATTTTCGTCACAAAGCAAAAAAATTTCTCGCTGATGTACCAATAATTCCGCGGCATGTTCACGTTCCAATTTTCCAATAACATCCAGCAGTGAGTCTGAGTCGATAGAAGAGTCAAATATGCTTTCGTGGAGCATCCTTCTGCACTCATAAATTTTTTCCGCAGAAACCTGCTGCCGCTGGTGAAAATCGTCTGATAGCGCGATGAACTTTTTTTCCTGGTCCGGCGAAAAATTCAATTGACCGGAAAGCATTCTTTGATGAAAACCCTGCTGGGGTCGCATGTCCCTGGGGGTGTCACTCCTAAACCAAATAAGACCTATCAATACCAGGTTGATAATGACAAGCGCTATGACAGCTAGGGATAATGTTTTATTCGATTTCATAGTCGTATACGATTAGGTCAAATTCTGTGTACCATTCGTCGGCTAGGGTTTCAATAGTCAATTCCTCCCTAGTCTGGACGAGATCACTTTTGAGTAGAATGTAGCCGTTAACAATCAGTAGTGCAATCATCGCAGCCATCCCGTACTTCATTTGAAAATACCATGGAAGCGTGACCTTTTTCTCCTTGTCCAATTTTTTAAAGAGCCTTTCGCTGAATCCCTCCGGCGCGGATTGCCTTTTTAAGTCGTCTAAACTTGATAGGACCTTATCTATTTCACTTTCCTTCATAGTAGTCTCTTAAAATGTTTTGCAGGTTCGATTTAGCCCGGTGCATCAGTGATTCAACTGAAGACAAGCTTTTTTTCATAATCTTGCCAATTTCCGCATAGGGAAGTCCTTCCATTTTATGCAGCGTAAACGCCACTTTTTGTTGCTCAGGAAGGCGATCGATTGCTTCAAAAAGAATATGTGCGCGCTCCCTGTTTTCCAGGGAAACCCCGGGGTGGTAAAAATCGGACCTCTGCATTACACCAATCGAAGAATGATGCGATTCTTCCACATTTACCAGCTTTCTGATGTGTTTTGTTTTTCTCAATTCCTCCAGGCACTGATTTACCGTGATGCGATAAATCCAGGTGCTGAGCGATGAATTTCCCTGAAACCGGTCTAAATTTTTATACACTTTAATGAATATTTCCTGGGCGATATCTTCTGCTTCCTCTTCATTTTTTAGGAAACCAAGACAAGTGTTATATACCTTGTCCTGGTAAAGCCTGATAATATCTTCTATGGATAAATCCGATTTCACTACCTGTTAAAATCTGCCCATTTGTCTACATGGACGCCCGTAACTGGACATCATGTCAAATTTAACCTTTTGTTCATCATTTAACAGCTCACGAACTTCCATCCTATGATTGATCCTGGCAAGCATAAGCTCGGATTTCAAGTTACTGATATCCTTCACCATTTTTTCTACTTCCTTCTGATCAATAGTGGCATCATTTAGCAGGGAGTTTAGCTTCACTTCCTTTTCCATTAGTTGGTCATGTTTTTCCAGAGTGGCTTTAAGGTGGGTAACTCT
>JBNLGG010000122.1:0-7103 GCA_050305935.1 Cyclobacteriaceae bacterium
GATCATTGAAAATGACTACGCATGAATCAGGAGCTTGCACCTCATAGTATTTTTTTATTTGTTTGAGTCCTTCTGTTTGAGAAAAGCTGTGAAATGGAGCGACACTTGAAAACAATAAAAATGATAATGCGATAAATGGGCGGAGGTTCATAGTAGCGGCTTGACTAGACAAAGCGTCACATTTTTTAAGGGAGGAAAGATTATTAAAAAAGTGATAATTATACCATTGTTTTCAAATAAACTTGTATCGAAGACAGAAGGTAATGTGTCAAGGTTGGGAGGAGGAGAGGGAGCATTTTTTAATACGTAGCGTATTCAAGTATAGTCAGCCACTCACTCAAAATAAGTACCATGAACCCGTAATTGTACAAAATATATTTATCGCCGATGTGTAAATGACTGCAAATAGGAAAATTGCCTACTCGTCTTTAAAATTGCCGTACTTGGAAAAAATCTTAGAAACACCTACTTTTGCGCGAAATTATTTTTGACGACCGATATTTTTAACCGCATGGATGTTGACAGGGGTGATCGAAGGCCTCGAAAGGGCACACGTGTCAGTTCCGGGGGCAAAATGCAGAATTTTGATCGTCTGTAGGCCACCTTTTTAGCCATATGGTAGATGCCAGAGGAAGTTGTATCGATAAAATACGCCCGTTGGTCTTAGTGTAAAATATACTTTATCTAAAAATTGGCTCTGTTAGGTCATTTTAGAAAAGGTCGGGGAATTAACGGGTAAGGAAATAGGATAATGTAAGGATGATGAAGTATTTTTTGAGCCTATCGCTCATTTTTTTATTCACCAAAGGCTTGTGTCAGGTGAATGGCTATGCAAAAGTAACCAGCATTTCAGGCACTACTTTAAACCTCAGCAACGTAAACGAGACATTTGACACCTTTGAACCAGGTCAAGAGGCAGTTATCATGCAAATGCAGGATGATGTCATCGGATCCAATACCTTAGATAATAGTAGCTTTGGCGACCTGAGTGCCATTGGGTCGGCGGGCCTTTATGAAATTGTCACCATTGTATCTGTCACTCCCGCTATAGGAACACCCACTTCAGTGACCATTTCCAGTGCTACCAACAATACCTACAATACCGGGAGCAATTCTTCTCTACAACTAATTACCTATCCCACTTTTGACGATGGGGGGGGGAACTTTACCACAACGGGCAATATTACCGCTGTGGCTTGGGATGGGAATGTGGGTGGTGTCATAGCCTTTAAGGTCAATGGCACACTCACATTGTTGCATTCTATAAACGCGGATGGGGCGGGCTTCAGAGGCGGTGCCAAGTCAGTGGATGAAGGAACGGTGGACTGCTATGCAAACTGGATAACGAATGCCTCAACTCAGTCAGGCGAAAAAGGTGAAGGAATCTACAAAAGGACCGACGCTAATTACCGCTATGGAAGGGCAAAAATACTTAACGGCGGTGGTGGTGGAAACCGGCACAACGCAGGAGGTGGTGGCGGTGGAAACGTCACGTCCGGGGGTGATGGCGGCCCGGGTTACAATTGCTCGGCAACTCCGGTAGGAGGGAATGGTGGTATTTCCTTAAGTGCTCAAATCAGCGCATCCAGAATCTTTATGGGTGGTGGTGGTGGGGGTGGCCACCAAAACAATTCTGTTGGCTCTAGTGGGGGTGATGGGGGTGGAATAATTTTGATCAGGGCAACAGAAATCATTACTACAGCTTCCTGTGGTGGAGTAACGGTTTCTGCTAACGGTGTTGACGCTGCTGGAGCAAACGACGATGGCGCCGGTGGCGGTGGTGCCGGCGGATCAATAATTTTTGATGTGGACAACTTTAATATTTCAGGAAGCTGTCCTCTTGTCGTAGCTGGGGATGGAGGTGCCGGTGGTTCGGTCAGCGTCGCAACAGTGCACGGCGGCGGCGGCGGCGGCGGCCAGGGCCGCGTCTTATATTCGGGCATAGAACCAACCAACACTACCACTTCTACAAATAATGGAAATGCAGGATGTAACGATAGTTCCTCACCCTGTACCAATTCAGCAGGATCGCCTACGGGGACAAGCGGTGATGGGATCACCGACGCAATTGGCAACACGCCCCTGCCGGTATCCTTTCTCTATTTTAAAGGACAATATGAGGCTGCCACTAAAAGTGTCCTTCTGAAATGGGCTACGGCCAGTGAACGGGACAATGACTATTTTGTTGTTCAGGTGTCATGGGACGGAATGAATTTTGACGATGTGGGCACCATTTACGGTTATGGAACAACCAATGAAATGCAAATCTATCAGTTCCAGCACCATTATAATTTTAGCGGATATATGTACTACAGGTTAAAGCAGGTAGACCGCAATGGCGACTATGATTTTTCGAAAATCATATTTGTTGAGCATTCGTTTTCACTGGAGACATTGCAAGTGAATGTGTACCCAAATCCAACAGAAAACAACATCGTCCGCTTTAGGCTGCTGACGGATTCCAATGAGGAGGCATCTGCCACGTTAACAAATTTACAGGGACGCCAGGTCGCGCTGGTGACCATCGAATCAGAGCACATGCAAAATGAGATTCAGATCAATAGCTACGGTCTGCAGCCCGGAATATATATGTTGAGTATTTCCCAGGGGGAACAACTTATATCCAAAAAAATCATCGTCAAGTGACGGTAGATATCAAATAGTCCAGTATGTTTTGCTTTTTGGCAATCGTGGTAAATGCACCTGAGGTACTACAAGATTCTATCACCGGATCATTTAGGCAATGAAGAATGCAGATCATTGACTGGGTGTCGTCGGGACTTTTTTATTGTTGATTTCCTATTTTCTTGCCTATTCGGGCAAAATTTTCACAACTACTCTTTTGTACCTGGAAAGTGCCGGCGAGCCCATGTCCGTCACTTTCAAGATAAAATGGGCGGTTTCCTCTTTATCCACCTTGGGCGCGATAAAATGCGCCTTGTGTATATTTTCAGCGCCACTGACCTTTATTTCCTCGTCCAGGGTACCCGCTTCGGGATAGTTAAACCACAGGAAACTGATGTTGTCCCCGTCCGGATCATAAGAGTCAAATGCTTCCAGGTTTATATATTGCCCGGAAGTAACGCTAAACTCGTCAGGATGTGACAGCACTGGGATAGGAGGGTGGTTCGCCCCTTCGTATGATTGCAAACACCAATCCATACGTGCCGCAAAATCATGCTGAAAGTCATCCCTCCAGCGCCACAGGGTTTCCCTAAAACCTTTAAACGATTGCGTATCCTGTTTTACCGATCTTCCAAAGTCGTTGGGCAAATAAGGTGTATAACTGTCAATTGCATTGGTCCAAATGCCCCTGGTCTCTGGAGCTATTTCCACTATAGATTCTCCTTTTTTTGTCCTGGAAAAATCTGGGTTGTACAACTCATAGCGGCCGCCCCAGCCGCCCCATTCGGGGTGTTCCGAATCGTTTAGTCCGTTTGGTATCAACGATAAAAATGCGGGTGTGTCCCCTTCCATCCCCCAGGCAACGTTGGGGTAGACAGCACCTAAGGGGCCGTGGCCTTGTTGTATATTTTTTGCCAGCCAGTCATTGCTGACCGAAGCGTTGTCAATACCGTCAATTTTTGCCATGATTCCCGTCCAGGTGGCACTACCATAATCATCACCGGGACTAACAATATAGAATAGCTCGGGAAACTTATTTCTGATCCAGATGCCACTGTCATCCTGATCGGAAATGGTATAGACACGAAGTTTTTTAATAAGTCTTTCAGCTTCCTTTTTACTCTTCGCTTCGTCGATTTTATATAATGCCTGCGCCAATGTATTCACACCTCCCCAGGTAGAAATCCACAAGGGTCGGTCGTCGTCTTTCTCCAATTCCCTGATGATCCAGTCAGATCCTTCTGAGTCCATTCCCTCGCCAACTCCCTTCATACCGTACACGGGAAGGCCTTTTTTCACCAGGGGAAATAAGGCTTTGGCTTCAGGGAAATTCGCGTCGTGTTTTAGGAGGTTCGGCTGCACTTTCTCATAGGCTTGAAGCACACGGGTGATTGATTCCGGATGGATGGATGATTGCAGCCAGCAGGAGGTGGTCGCTATGATTCCCTTGATATCAATTTCATTGGAATACAGTAACAGACGTACTAAAGATTGTGTATCGTCTGGGTCGGCTTCAATGTCTGTCAGGATAATGACCCTGTGTAGACCTTTGTTTTGCGAATAAACTGATGGCGCGAAAGTGAGTAGCAGGCCTGCTGTCAATATGAGAAATGCTTTCATCGTGCAATAATTAGTAATTCCCCTAAAGCTACTAAAATTGGAGATAATCATCCTTTTCCTTGTCACTATTGACCACCCGCCCGCAGGTTTTCCAAACCTATGAATCCAATGGAAATCAGGATTCTATCCGTCAAATGTGCAAACGGGTTTTATCTACAGGTGCGCTTTGGACCGAGTTAGGAGTTTGATCAAAGGACAGAAGTTTTTCTCTATTGACAATTAAATCCCGGTGGTAAGACAAGGCTCTTGGCCAGGACGGTGGATGGAGTCTTCATGCCCACATTCGTCACAGGTTTGGAAAACCTTCGGGATTGCACCATCGCGTATTCAGGTAAGTTGCACAAAATTATCTTCAAGTTTCACGTTGAAGTTAATCTCCGCTTTTAATGCTTTGAAGACTTTTATGATCGTATCGATTGTTGCACTGTTGGCGCTACTTTCAAGCTTCGAAATTTGCGCTTTTTTTACTCCAACCAACTTACCAAGTTCTTCCTGGGTCAAATGGCGCTCTTGCCTGGCTGCCTTAATCATTTTTCCCAATACATCCATACGAAGTTCATACTCATATTCGTCTCGATCTTTTGTGCCGATTTTGCCGATGTACTGATCCTTCATTTCGGCAAGCGTGTACGTTTTTATTTTTTTAGTAGCCATATCATCCTCGTTTTACTTGTTTTCAAAATACATTGCCCTAAGTCTTGTTGCCCTTTCAATTTCTTTTCCGGGAACTTTATCCACCTTTTTTATAAAACCATGTGTTGCTATTACCAATGTTTCTTTGCTACCTGTTTTATCCCAAAACGCGAGTAAGCAAATTTGAAGCCCGGCAAACTTTGTCCGAAATTCCCAGATTTCATTTTTAAGTTTTTTGAAAAGCCTTGGATCATTAGTCTGTTCCGCGAGATCAATGTTGTAGAAGATCTTTTTAGCTGTTTTGATGTCAAGCCCTGCAATAAATTCATTTGCTTCTTCTAAAAACATTGTTTCAAAAAACCTCATTAAATCTTGTTTCGATTGAACGTCCTATAGATAGGGAAAGTTTCCAAAAATAGAAACATTCAGTTGGCAAGAAAACAGACGGAGTCCTCACGCCCATAGTCATCACAGGTTTGGAAAACCTGCGACAGCACGGCCAATAAATTCCTCCAACAATAGTTATGGTAATAAGAAGAGGAATTATACATCCTGAGACTAGTTTTGGAGGTTTATGAGAATCATTCCATCGATTACTCATTCTTTTGTACTTGTAGGAGGTGTAATTCAAAAGATTTAAAGAGAAGCCTTGAGCAGCCTGGATATTAATTTTTAAAAAAGTAAATTTCATTCAATAAAAGATTTAAGTTCGTTGGCATTAAAAATTTTTACCTGCGTTACTCTTCTCTCGACATCGGTGGGCAGTATAACTGAACTTCTCATTTGTTACATACCACGTTGCGCAATTGTTTTTATTCTTGTATTCCTTTCTTCGATATCGGCTTTGGACATTGCAATAATAAATTCAGTTAGCCTTACCTCATCAATTTTTATTTGTCCGAGTGACAAATTTAATTCTTGAAATCCCAATGATTTATTCAACTTGGCAAAGTTACGATACCACTTTCCTTTTTTGTTTGAAGGTTCATATGATTCGTCAACTTGCAAACAAATGAATTTTTGTCCGTGTACGTCGCCCAAGTATGCGTTTTTAATTATCTCCCAATTAATTGTATCCTGCTTTGTTGTTCTGTCCCAGATACCTAATTCATTGATTATTATTTGAGGTCGCCTATCAAATAATTGGAACAGTCCAACTGGATACCCTAAACTGAAAACACAGATGGACATCCATCCGACCCATGTTGGTGAATCAGTTGAAGTAATCATCAGTATCCCTCCAAAAACAAATATTGTGGACAATGCCAAAAACTTAATTGCTTTCCAAGGTGATTTGTGCAGTTTGATTTCTTTCATTTATTGTTATAAACAACTAGACACCAGCGATCGCTGTCACTTTTTGGTAACATGTCCAATATACCAATTTAATCAAACCTCCCCGCCCCATTCAAAAACTCAGACCACTCCCACATTCTCAAACAGCAACAAAAAAGGGGCCTCCATGGAAGACCCCTTGAATTATCCAAATCATCATTGCAAAACTTCCTACCCCTTCAGCACCGCATTTAATCCTCCCGGATCCTGGACGGTAGTCGCAAAAGGCTGGTGGTAGTACCGCTGTCCTGTTGCCTTATACAGGGCGTTGGCCATGGCTCCCGCTGCTGGTGGCAAGCCGGGCTCTCCCAAACCAGTGGGTGAGATTTCATTCTCCACAAAGAATACTTCAATTTCATCCGGCGCCTGGCTATTCCTTATAAGCTGATAGGTGTTGAAATTCTTTTGCACGGAAGCGCCGTTTTCAAACTTCAGCTCGCTGTACATGCAGTGGCCAATTCCGTCCACCACGCCTCCCTGGATGATGTTGATTGCGCCTTCTTTATTAACCACGATGCCACAGTCGACGGCGCACCATACTTTTTTGACTTTTGGCTGTCCACCTTCCAATACCATGTCGAATACTTCCGCAACGTAGGAATTGTGACAGAAATAGGCAGCGACTCCGCGATAAACGCCTGCCGCTTTTTCACCCCAGTTGGCTTTTTCCCTGACCAGCTTCAATACTCCTACATAACGTTCGGCGTCGTAGTCATGCTTTTCCCCCACAGGATTGCTCTTGGCCCGCTCGAACAGTTCCAACCGAAACTCAATAGGATCTTTTCCCGCTTTTTCGGCAACTTCGTCCAGAAATGACTGTTCAGCCCCGGCGGTAAAATGGGACCTCGGTGCCCGCCATGCACCTGTGGAAATATTTGACTCTGTCATGA
>JBNLGG010000123.1:0-7082 GCA_050305935.1 Cyclobacteriaceae bacterium
CGTCCACATCTTTATACCGCTCCTGAAATTGCTCAATAAAGCCCCAGTGAGTTGAGCACTTTTTATTATTCAAAAGACCTGTTTCTGCCAGGAGGAAAGCTCCGACACACAGGGAAGCTATCTCAGCTCCCCGTTGATACTGCTTTTGTATCCAGGGGATAAAGCGTCTATTAGCTTCGATCGCGGTGGCCATGTCCCCAAATAAGGCCGGGATAATGATCAGGTCCGGCTCAAAATCATCGTCGATCAATTTAGTTGGGTGAATGGTATACAGACCGTTCGCGAGATTGACACTTTTAGTGATGCCTACCAATGAAATGTCAAACAAAGGCTCTTTACCGGCTTGCATGAGGAATTGATTGGCGGCGCTAAAGCAATATTGCGGATCGGCGATGGCCTGGATGACCGAGCTTTCCAGGGCAAGGATGGTGATTCGTTTCATCTAATAAAGATAAAAATGTTTTTGTCGCAAATAGCCCCATTATTGTCTTTTTTGCACATGAGAATTTTTGGTATGGTGCGTAACTTTATCATGTATTTATTATCTGGATTAAAATTTAATAGTATGGCAGTCATGGAAAAAACGAAAGTCACGATCAAAGCAAATGTAAATGCATCGGCAGAGCAGGTTTGGAAACTTTGGAACGATCCTGCCCATATCGTCAATTGGAATACGGCCTCAGAAGACTGGCATTCCCCAAGAGCTGAAAACGATGTGAAAGTCGGAGGAAAATTCAATATTCGGATGGAAGCAAAAGATGGAAGTTTTGGCTTCGACTTTAGCGGCGTGTATGACAAAGTGGAGAAGCATCAATTGATCGAATATACCATGGACGATGACAGAAAAGTCTCGGTCATATTCGAAGAGAAAAATGGTCAGACCTACATTACCGAGACCTTCGAAGCGGAAAGCCAGAACCCGGTGGAAATGCAGCAAAGCGGCTGGCAGGCTATTCTGGATAGCTTTAAAAAATATGCCGATAAACCGAGCACGACCTAAACGCCACACGGAGTGAAAAATGTATAATGCGAGGTTCCATGTGTGCCATTGAAAACAGACAATTATAAACACATGAAACTAAGCAAGTAACACCAAACAGCCAAGGCTTGTGTCCTCACAAGCCACCGAGTATCAACTTCGATAGTACAATAAATTTAACCAAACAAGAAATTATGGCAAGCGTAAACACTTATCTGAATTTTCCGCGGGAAACTGAAAAGGCCTTCAATTTTTATAAGTCGGTTTTTGGTGGTGAATTTAATGGGGAGATCATGAGGTTTAAAGATATACCTCCTCAGGATGGCATGCCCGAGATTGCTGACGAAGATAAAAACCTGATCATCCATATCGAACTGGCTATTTTAGGAGGCCACATATTGATGGGAACAGATGCGCCGGAGTCAATGGGATTTCAGGTGAACAAGGGCAATAACGTCCACATCAATTTGCAAACCGATTCCAGGGCCGAAACAGACAAACTTTTCAAAGCGCTCTCCGAAGGAGGAACTGTGGAAATGGAAATGCAAGACATGTTTTGGGGAGATTATTTTGGAAGTTTCAGGGATAAGTTTGGTGTGCAATGGATGTTGAACTGTTCGGAAAAGAAATAGCCCGGAGGTGAGCGAAAAGACCTTGCGGATTTGTGAAAAAGGACATCGCTACTTTAAAAACAGCGATTGTCCTACCTGTCCGGTATGTGAAGCAGAAAAGAAACCCGACGATGGATTTCTTGAGTTGCTATCAGCACCCGCCAGGAGGGCGCTCCTGAGTAAAAATATTTCTACCGTAGCGCAACTTTCCGGTTATGTGGAAGAGGAAATCAAAGCACTGCATGGAATAGGCAACAATGCCATGAAAAAAATGCATCAGTTGCTGCAAGAGAAAGGATTTGATTTTAAATTTTAATTATATGGCGACACTTTCATCTTTTATGTTCATGACCCTTAATGGATTTACCCATGGTATCGATGGTGACATTTCCTGGCACATCCATGGCCATGAGGAGAATCAACATGCGGTTAAGAGCATGACTTCGGGAAACACCCTTGTTTTTGGGAGAAAGACCTTCGAAATGATGGAGGGTTATTGGCCCACAGATATGGCCAGGGCAAATGATCCTGAAGTGGCGGAGGGGATGAATACCTCTAATAAAATTGTTTTCACAAATTCCCTGACACAGACCTCCTGGGAGAATGTCTCAATTGTACCCGGTGATGCCGTAGAAGAGATGCGTCGTTTAAAATCATCCTCTCCGTCGAATTTTACCATTTTGGGTAGTGGAAGTTTGGTTTCCTCCTTTGCCAATGCAGGCCTGATCGATGAATATTTGATTATGATTGACCCAGTGGCCATTTCCAGGGGAAGCAGTTTTTTACAGAGTGTAGTTCGACCGATGGATCTGAACCTTGAAGAAGTAAAAACATTTAACAGTGGTGTGGTACTCCTTCGCTATACACTAAAATAAAGAAACATGAAAAACTCAACTTATACCTGTCTATGGATTGATAATCATGCAAAGGAAACCGCATCGTTTTACTGTTCCGTATTTCACAATTCTGCCTTCACCACGGAGGCTGAGTAAGTAGAGCTGTTCAATCTAGACGAAAAGCAATACATGGGACTCGATGGAGGCCCGAAATATACATTGAGTCCGGCGGCATCACTCGTGGTAGAATGTGACTCGCAGCAAGAGATCGATTATTATTGGGAAAAACTGACCGACGGAGGCCGGGAGGATGCCTGTGACTGGCTGACTGATAAATTCGGATTGTCCCGGCAGATCGTTCCTTCCATTATCGGTGAGTTGATGAGCGACTCTGAGAAGGCCCTACGGGTAATGAATGAAATCCTTCAGATGAAAAAGATAGATGTGGATAGGTTGTTGAAAGTATAAAAAGTTTGTTTCTTAAGTTTTGGAATTATCTCCTGGAGTTTATTTTTATTCAAAATTAAGTACTGTAAGCACTCAAATCCTGACCTTTATAAACCAGTTAAAACCAATCCTGTCGAGCAGGGTAATTTTTTTCGGCGATGATTTTCTTCTGTCGCGGCGCTGGATGGAAACCCAATTAGCTAGGGCAGGGTTTTCTTTCCATCTTTGCGGAACCCGGCAATGACCATATTTCATTTTAAATTCCTTAAGCTCATTGTATCGGTAGTCCCATGAAACGCGGGTGACGATGCTCCAGTTAAAACCAATTCGGTTGAGCTTATTAATTTTCGTAGCATCAAGCTTTTTTTCCTTGTTCTTAAAGTCTTTCCGTTGCTTTATCACCCAATCGGCCAGGGGTTTGTAGCCTCGAATTCCCTTAGATACGTTGCAATGTCCGAATTTTTCTTTAAATGCCAGCAGTTCATTGAATTTGCATTCCCACCAGTAATCCGGCAGGCTCCAGACAAATCCGACGCCATTGAGCTTATCAATCCGGTCGGCAGATAATTTGTCCTTTCTTACCCTTTGACGGATGACCCACCTCCCCAATGATGGGTTTTCCGGCCAATGTTGTGGAACATTACAATGGCCGAACTTGCCTTGGAAGGAATTCAGTTCCCAGAATTTTGCTTCCCAATTCAGGTCGAACCTGGAAACACTCACTTTTTTATAATAAGATCTCTGGTGACGTTTTTTATCGAGCATTACCAAATTGAATTTTTCTAGGTGTAATTACTGTCATCCATAGAGCCATAATTTTCAATTGTAAATTAACTCCATTCTCAGCTTAAGATCAATCCCAATAAATAATGATTTTAGTAGTCATTTGTGACTAATGGAAGAGGAGTACAGGTGGGAGTACAGGTGCTTATATGGTAAAAGGGTGGTAAAGTGGTTTACCCATCCACCTGAGAAGTAACAAAATTGGAAACTGCATAGAGTGGCCAAACCCGGATATCGTCATACGATGCGTATTGTTCATTTGAAAACCGGATGCCATAAGGACTCTTTTTCTCATTTAAAAACAGGCGCAGGCTTTGCATGGAGCCTTTCTTCCCTGATTTTACCTCTATGGGAATAATATCCTGGCCTTTTTGCCATAAGTAATCAACTTCTGCGTTGCTATTGAGCGCTTCGCGGTGCCAGTAGTGCAGCTTTTCTTCCCGGAAACAGGAGGCAGCCTTCAGCAACTCCAATCCGCAGTATTGCTCTGCAATAGCACCCCTGTTGATGGCCTTGAAATTGTCCTCAAATAATATTTCAGAAATATTCAATCCCAATATCCGCTGAAAAACGCCTGTGTCCAATATCATGAGTTTTCTTTTTTTCGGGTTGCTCTCTGGTGCCAGCGGCAAGCCATTGGCCGAGGTGTGTGTCACCGGGACCACCAGGCCCGACATAATCAGCAGGTCTACCGCTTCCTTCACTTGCTTGTGATTGGCCTCTGTTGCGGCTTTATTGTATATGAACTTACCACCTGATTGCCGTACTACCGAGTCAAACACCTCTGATATACGTGAAAAAGGAACTTGCTTTTTGTATTTTACAAAATCAGCCCTCAACGATACGATCAGGTCAACCAATACCTGTTGGCATGCCTCCACATTCCTGTCTTGGGCATATTGGCTGATTACCTCGGGCATGCCCCCCAGGATGAGAAAACGCCTGAGTAAATCGAGAAGCTTTCTGTGCAAGGGTTCTGCAAGGGGCGATGAGACTGTTGCTTTTTTCTTTGCGTCCAATAAAAGATCTTCACCCAAAGCCAAAAGGAATTCATTAAAGCTAAGGGGATAAACGAACATAGACCTGACCCTGCCTACCCCAAATGACGGGGTTTCAGCCAGCGCAAACTCCAACAGCGATCCGGCGGCAATTACATGCAAGTCCGGAAGCTTTTCATAGAAAAAGCGTAGGGAGGAGATGGCCGGAATGCAAGCCTGTATTTCGTCGAAAAACAATAGAGTTTTGCCAGGTACTACCGGGACTTTGAACATGATGGACAAATTCTCACACAGGGTTCGAGGGTCAAGATCACCCTCAAATAGCGAATGTACAGTTCTCTGCTCTTCGAAATTTATTTCCAGAAAATGATCAAATTGGCTGGCCAAATGCCTGACAGCAGTGGATTTCCCCACCTGCCTGGCACCTCGCACCAGCAGTGGTTTATGGGGTTTTTCCCTTTTCCAACGTACCAGCTCGGCATCTATACTCCTGGGGATATACATTTTTCAAAGGCAATTTTGATCTATATTTTCCATTTATCAAAGGCAAAAATGCAATGCATTTTCCATTTTTCAAAGGCAATTGGACTGTGTTTACCGTCTTTCAGAGTCTTTCACAATTCGGACTGTCATGGGAGATCGTTCCTTCCGTCATCGGTGAGTTGATGAGTAATCCCGGGAAGGCTCCACGGGTAATGAATGAAATCCTTAAGATGAGGAAAATAGACCTTGAGCGATTACTGAAGGCCTAATTTCAAGCATTGATCTAATTGAATTCGGCAGGCAGTGTATACACCCTCTCCTTATTTGCCTCTTTCAAAAACACCATCAGCGGCTCAAAATAATCCAGCATCGCCTGGGCATTGATCTCTTCGCCTGTCGATTCTTTCATAAGCTGTCGCCAGTCCTTTGTTGCACCTACCGAGAGGATTTCGTGGAGAAAAGCTCCAATGTCTTTGTTGCCGTAATAGTTGGTTTCCCGTGGGTCCATGTGGAGGATATTTTCCGCGATGTGGTTGTGCAATTGGAACAAAATGGCAAATGAAAGGGCGTAGTCATAATATTGGGCCGCATCGTCATTGATATGTGTCTTCGAAGGCGCATCGCAAAAATCTTCACCTCGTTCGTAGGGCGGAATGATTCCCTGGTATTTAGCTTTTAATTCCCACCATCGTTTATTGAATTCATCGGGAGAAAGGTCTTCCGCGTAGAGATCATTTTCAAATTGGGTCATAACCCCGGCAGACCAGGGGATGAACACCACGTAATTGAGTGCTTCTTTTAACAGTGATTGTACCTCGTTGGTTTGAGCATCGGCTGGCAATAATTCCAGTTCCTGAAGAAAAGGCTTTTGCATCGCAGCCAACCCCAGCATGCTTCCTACGGCTTCATGGAACGCCCGGTTCGCTCCCGCACGCAATACCGGTGGGACGTTGGGATTGGTGTATTCCAGGTAGTAATAAATATGCCCCAACTCGTGGTGGGTGGTTTCATACCATTCTGCATTGGGAATTACGCTCATCAGACTCCGCACGTCTTTTTGTAAATCCATGTGCCAGGCCGAGGCGTGGTTGTTCTTTTTGTAACCGGCGTCTTCAGCGACTGGGTAGAGGCTTGACTTGGTATAAAATGACTCAGGAAGTGCTTCAAAACCCATGCTGACGTAGAAGTTTTCCGACTGCTTCACCAGCCACTCGGCGCCTTTTTCTTCCAGGATACCGTCTAAATCGATGCCTTCTACTTCCACCATTCCTGACCAATCCTGTCCCCATCGATTAGGCAACCAGTGAGCGGGAAGCATTTCTGGAACTGGCTGACCGTACCGGTTGGCAAGCTCATAACGGGCATAGGTATGAAGCTCTCGATAAAGTGGCCAAACATCCTTTATTAATTTGTTACAAAGATCAATCATTTCCTGCCTGGTCATCCCATATTCGGAAACCTGGTAGGTAAAATAATCATCATAGTCCAGGGCCTGCACCGTTTCATTTCTAAGTTTTCGAAGGTTGATCAATCCATCCTTTA
Source organism: Cyclobacteriaceae bacterium (assembly GCA_050305935.1). Classification (GTDB taxonomy): domain Bacteria; phylum Bacteroidota; class Bacteroidia; order Cytophagales; family Cyclobacteriaceae; genus CAJXNP01. The sequence continues at coordinate 6,680 of JBNLGG010000123.1, forward strand.
GCTCTTTTCCCACTTCCTTACTGGCTTCCCAGGCTGCCAACCTTTTTGCCGGATCTGCTTCGTCTTTTAGAATATTGTCAATATCATTTGTGCTGACAGAAGCCCCATCAATTTTGAAGTCAAATCCAAACAAAGCTTCGGTCTGCTTTTTTTCGGCCTTTATCCGCTCGGTTACCAGCTCGTTTACCGTTTGTGGCTGATTGGCCGCCATGTATAGGATCGTTTCCAATTCCTTCACCTGAATAGCATCCAGTTCCTCCTTATGCTGAAGTAGCTCTTTTACCATATTGATATTCTCGACACTCCCGGTAAACCCGGCATATTTTTCCGCCGCTTCGCTCGCCCGCCACGTTTGCATGGTATCGCCTTCAATGATGTGGGTGTTCAGCTCCCAGTCGGCCAG
>JBNLGG010000124.1:0-6698 GCA_050305935.1 Cyclobacteriaceae bacterium
ACCATTTAGCTGTTGCAATAGCTGATATAAACCTTCAGGTGCATTGGCCACCATCGGCGCTACCAGGATAGCCAGCACCGCCAGAAAAACCGAGGTTAACTTTCCGATCATCACCAGTGATTTTTCGTTCGCATCTTTCCTGATGTGCCTTTTGTAAACATCAAGGCTAAATATGGTGGCCGCGCTGTTTAGCACACTGTTAAAAGTGCTTAAAACTGCTCCCAGTACCACAGCAGCAAAAAAACCTGCCAGGCTGAGAGGCATCACCTTTTTTACCAGCTCAGGGTAAACCATGTCCTGTACTCCATACATTGAATCTCCGAAATAATAAAATCCAATGACTCCCGGCAGTACGATAATCAGAGGGATAAGTATCTTCAGCGCACCTGTATACAACAATCCCTTTTGAGCCTCCGCGAGGTTCTTTGCTCCGAGCGCCCGCTGTATGATGGTTTGATTCATGCACCAGAAATACACCTGGTTGATAACTAATCCTGTAAACAATGTTTCAAATGGCAATACTGAATTTTTAGCTCCTATGACATTGAACTTTCCCGGGCTATTGTGAAAGACCTTTTCAAGCCCGGAAATAATATCTCCGCCTCCGATGCTTAATAGAGCCAGTACAGGAACAAGCAATCCACCAATCAACAAGCCATAGCCATTGATTGTATCAGAATAGGCTACGGCTTTCAGGCCTCCGAAGATCGCATACAAGGAACCTATTACCCCTATGGCAATTACCGTGATCCAAAGTCCCACGGTGTGGGACACATGGAAGACTTCCGATATACCAAAAATACTCTCTAAGTTGATAGCTCCCGTGTAGAGTACGATCGGCAATAAGGTAAGCACAAATGAAAGCATGAGAAAAAGGGCCACAATGGTCCTGGTGGTTCCATCAAATCTGCTCTCAAGGTACTGAGGAATAGTAGCCAGTCCCATCTGTAGGTATTTAGGAACAAAATAAATGGCAGCTGCTATCAGTGCCAGTGCGGATGTCACCTCCCAGGCAATGATGATAAATCCGTTTTTATAGGATGATCCGTTCATCCCGATCAGGTGCTCCGTTGAGATATTTGTCAGAAGCATAGAACCTGCTATGACCACGCCCGTCAGGCTCCTTCCACCAAGAAAATAACCATCCTGGGAGTCCAGATTTTCCCGTCGAAGCTTGATCCATGTATAGACGGCTACAAAGGCAATAAACCCTATAAATGTCAGTATGATCATCATCTTCTATACACCGCTTGGATAATCGTTTCTTTCTTCTCTTATAAATACTGTTTTTGATTCGATTTTTGGGCTCTGTAATTTTCGTAAGCCTCGTTGACTGCCTCCCTTTCGGACACTTCCGCCACAGGCACCTCCCACCAGGCATGCCCGTATCCTGCTATCTTTCTGTCAGCAACTGTCTCGATATAGATCACCGTCGTTCTATCCATAGATCTTGCTTTTTCCAGCGCCGCATTCAACGACTGGATGGAGTCTGTTCGGATGACAGCAGCCCCAAGGCTTTCGGCATTAGCTGCAAGATCTACAGGAAGGTCTTCACCCTCTAACTGCCCTGTATTTTCATCTCTGTACAAATATTTCGTGCCAAATCCTTCGCTCCCCAATGACTTTGACAAGCCTCCTATGCTACCAAAGCCCTTGTTATTGATCAATATGATGGTCAGCTTATATCCTTCCTGAATAGAAGTAACAATCTCAGAAGACATCATCAGGTAGCTTCCATCCCCCACCATCACGTAGATCTCTCTGTCAAGGCAGGCCATTTTTGCCCCTAACCCTCCGGCTATTTCATAGCCCATACAGGAATATCCGTATTCCAGGTGAAAACCTTTCGGGTCCCTGGTACGCCACAGCTTGTGAAGATCTCCTGGCAAGCTTCCCGCAGCGCACAAAACCACATCCCTGGGCGCCGAATGATTGTTAACAGCGCCTATAACTTCTGACTGGCTGGGCAAGCCTTCGGTATCCGGATGATAAGCTTTCGCCACTTTTTCATCCCATGATTTATTGTATGCTGCTACTCTTTGTCTGTACTCTGCACTGACACTAAAATCTTGCAGCTTGTTTGTCAATATTTTAAGAGTTGCTTTCGCATCTCCTGTCAGAGCTATACCACTATGTTTGTGAGCATCAAACTCAGCGATGTTGACATTGATAAATGTGACTTTTTTATTTTGAAAGGCTGTTCTGGAAGCTGTGGTAAAATCACTATAACGGGTGCCAATGCCAATCACGACATCCGCCTTACTACTGATTTCATTCGCCCCTTCAGTGCCTGTGGCTCCTGTTGCTCCCAGGTTGTGTGGATTATCATACGGCAAGGAGCCCTTTCCGGCAAATGTCTCCGCTACGGGGATACCCGTCCGGGAAACAAACTCCTCCAACTCAGAAGAAGCCTCACTGTAAATAACTCCTCCTCCTGCTATGATCATGGGAGCTTTGGACGATTTTATGATTTCTACCACTCTTTGCAGGATTGCCTCATCAGGTTTGGGGCGAGGAATATGCCAAACGCGTTTTTCAAATAGATCCTGTTGAAAGTCAAAAGCCTCTGCCTGGACATCCTGTGGCAATGCGAGTGTGACGGCTCCTGTTTCCGATGGAGATGTCAAGACCCTCATGGCACTTAGCAATGAGGAAGAAAGCTGCTCTGGTCTGTTAATACGGTCCCAGTATTTCGACACCGGCTTAAAGCAGTCATTTACCGACATGTCTTGTGAAAATGGCATTTCAAGCTGTTGAAGGGCTGGGTCGACATTTCTTTTGGCAAAAATATCTCCTGGCAATAACAGGACCGGAAGCCGGTTGATGGTGGCTCCTGCTGCTGCTGTCAGCATATTGGTTGCCCCGGGGCCAATCGATGAGGTGCAAGCAAAGGTGGACAGGCGATTTTTCATTTTGGCGTAAGCCGCCGCTGTGTGAACCATGGCCTGCTCGTTGCGGGATTGATAGTACCTGAACTCTGGTGTCTGATGAAGCGCCTGCCCGATTCCTGCCAGATTACCATGGCCGAATATGCCAAAACAACCTGCAAAGAAATTGTTTTCTACCCCATCACGTTCCACGTATTGTGCTTTCAGGAAACGAATGATTGCCTGGGCAACTGTCAGCCGTATTGTTTTCATAGTGTCTCTTTTTATAATAGTCTGATAAACAGGTTGAAGAACATTGATTAAAAGCCCCCTCGCTTTTTTATGAAATCAAGTGATTCCTGAAGGGTAGGCATAAAATTGGCGCAGCCTGGTTGGAGCACTACCTGCGCCCCGCTGGCATTCCCCATTCTGCAGGATTTATAAAGATCCCATCCCTGTAGGTAGCCATAGATAAATCCACTGGCAAAAGCATCTCCGGCACCTAACACATTCAGAATCTCTACCGGAAATCCCGGCACTTCCTCTTTGCTATCGTCCTGCCGGTAAACGGTTACCCCTTTGGCTCCTCCTTTTACGATGAGGGTTTCCACTCCCAGTGATAGGATCTTTTTGATGGATTGGTCGATGTCACCCGTAATGACAGGAGCAGATATCTGCTGATCGGTGATAGTCACCTGCGAAATGTCATTCAGCGTAGCCGCCAGGATCTCTTCCTCCGTCCCTAGCGCAATTTTAACTTTAGGCAACAGGGCTCTTGTCATGACGCCAAATGAGCGAATATCATCCCACTGATCTGCACGAAAATCAATATCCAATACAACAGGAACATCGTTTTCAACGGCCTTTTCAGAGGCATAAAAAGCCGCACTCCGGCTAGGCTCCCGGCTGAGGGCAGTGCCTGAAATTTCGAGGAGACGACACCTGCTTATGTCTGCAGCGTCTACATCATCCATAGTCACCTGCATATCTGCTGCATTGTCGCGATAGTATACCAGAGGAAATTTATTCGGTGGCTGTATCCCCAGAATTACAGCGCTGCTTCTGGCTCCCGGTATTGTAGGAACAAAGCTGGTATCTACTTTTTCCTTTTGAAGAAAATTAAGGATAAACTCACCAATTTTATCATCCCCCACACCGGTTAATATGCCTACATCCAGGCCCAACCGGCTACAGCCTACACTGATATTAAGCGGAGAGCCTCCCACAAAAGCGTCAAAGCCCTTTATATCTATAAAATCAGCACCTATATTTTGTGAATACAGATCGATCGAAGACCTGCCGAATGTAATCACATCGAGTTTTCTTTTCATTATCTTACTTATTATTCATTTCTGCTGTTACCATTGGAATCCGGGAATCCATGGATTTCCAGGAATGAAAAACCCATTCATGGTCCGGGTCGGGAGTGTTAGCCAATGACTGATCGCTTCCTGTCAGGAAGTTCAAGTAGTACACATTGTATCCATGCCCTGCTGCTACCGGGTGATATCCTTCAGGCACCATCACCACGTCATTGTTTCGTGCCACGGAAAGCTCATCCAGGCTCCTGTCTGCGGTGTAAACCTGCTGGATGGCATACCCCTGCGGTTTATCGATCTTATAAAAATACGTTTCCTCAAGCCTGGCCTCTATCAAGTTTCCGGCGGCATCCAGTTTTCTTTCGTCATGTTTATGAGCAGGAAAAGAGCTCCAGTTGCCGGAAGGAGTATAAACCTCTACCGCCACAAGTCTGTGGCATGGGAATCCAGGCTGGATCAGGTCATTTATTTGCCGGGTAGCATTATCGCCTCCACGAATTTCAATGCCCACCTCGTCAGGTTTCTTAAATACAGGGGCAAAATCCCTGTCTGTTTCACACCAGCCATAGGCTATGTCTAACAGCTCACTTTCCGCTGTTAGCTCAAAATCAGTATTTCTTGGCAGATATAATGTATGTGCCATGCCGGAAAACACATCTTTACGTCCGTTGATGGTTTTCCATGTCCCCCTATTGCTTGTAAGCTGATAATTTCCTCCCAGAAGGATAATACCGTACTCATTGCCTCCTGTATTCCCCTGCCAGACCTCTCCCTTTTTCATCAATCTGGCTTCGAAATTTAAAAATTCCCAACCGGCTTCTTCTCTCGTTACCCTTTGGTAGATTCCTGATGCCGCAATTGGCTTTATCAACAATGGATATTTCTTATCTATATTCATATTAGACTGAAGTTTTAATCAATGCTGCTTTGTCTGTCGCATTCAGCATCTCAAATTTTTTCAACATAAACCGCTCTATCGCTTCCACATAAGTCTTCCCGGGAATGATCGGATCAAATAGCTCGGGTGAATTCCGAAAAAACTCCCTATGTACCCGGGCCCACAATATCCTCAGGTCTGTTGCGATATTTATTTTACAGACCCCATATTCTATCGCCTTTCTGATTTGATCATCACCCACCCCACGGGCATTGCTATTTAATTTGCCTCCGGAAATATTGATTCTTTCAATTTCCTCAGGATCAACGGCGGAACCACCATGTAACACCAGAGGAAAACCAGGTAAGCGGTCTTGAATTTCCCTGAGAATATCAAACTGCAATCCGCTGCCTCCTGAAAATTTATAGGCTCCATGGCTGGTGCCTACTGCCACCGCAAGGCTGTCACAGTTGGTTCGTACCACAAATTCCTCCACTTCCTCCGGTCTGGTGTAAAGAGCATTCTTGTCATCGACTGATAAATCATCTTCCACACCACTGAGCACACCCAGCTCAGCCTCCACAGATACACCAAAAGCATGCGCTCTTTCTACCATGGCCCTGGTCCTTCGGACATTCTCTTCAAAAGAGTCATGTGAAGCATCAATCATAACAGATGTATATCCACCGGAAGACAATGCATCCAGAATATGCTCCTCATAACCATGATCCAGATGAACAGCATATACCGCATCAGGGTAAATAACGGCCGCGGCATTGATCATATTCAACAGCATTTTGCTATGGGCATAATTTCGTGCTACAGGAGTGGTTTGTACAATAAATGGCGCCCCGGCCTTAACTCCGGCCCGGAATAATCCCATCACCTGTTCCATGTTGATTACATTGACAGCGGCAATACCAAAATCCCTGTAGCAGGCTCGAAAAATCTCTTTTGTGGATATCAGCATATTATCTCAAATTCTCTTTTTCAGTCATAGAATTATTTTGTCATTTCCTCAAAACCGTCCTTTTCCCGGCATTCCGTCATTTGCAAATTCAGCTCACCACCATTGACGATTTCCGAATGATGAATGGTATATCTATCTATTAGCTGACCATTTAAATGGACATTTTTCACAAAGCAATTATTCTCCGTGTTGTTTGTCGTGTTGATGATAAACTGACCTCCTGGATAGTAGTCAGGGTTTAATTTGAAAACCACTTTGTCAAATATGGGGCTTCCAATTTCATAAACCGGATCCTGTTCTGTCCCACCGTTTAGCTGAAACAGGCCTGTTTTCAGTAAAACCGCCAGGCTGCCCATCAATCCCTGATCCTCATCACCGTTGTACCCCTTGGCTGGACTCAGGTCGGAATAGGCCTCTCTGACCACCCTGCGGGACCAATATTGTGTTAAATCCTGCCTGTTTAATTGGCTAAAAATAAATGCTGTCTGGATAGACGGTTGATTTCCGTAGTTGATGGGGATACGCCTGTATTCCGGGTGTCTCTCCTGAGAATGTGAAGTGCCCGAGGTAAACCCTAACTTTTCAGCCTCGACAAAAGCATTGTTCAGTTTATCCACAGCCTTTTCACGACCTCCCATGAGCGCCGCCAGTCCTTCGATATCATG
>JBNLGG010000125.1:0-6489 GCA_050305935.1 Cyclobacteriaceae bacterium
GTAGGATAAAAATAATTCTGTTGAATAAAACTTTTTCAAACCATGGGTCATCTCTTATCTGAAAGCCATAATTACCGGATGACAAAAGTTTTACAGGAAATTGCTGTGAGCCACAGTGAGCAGTTGATAGAAAAAGCCAGGGGCGGCGATGAGCGTTCTTTTAACAAGTTGGTGGGGTTGTGGTTCAATCCGATCTATGGCTTTTGCCTGAAGTACTTTGATGACCATGACCGCGCCATGGAGTCGACGCAGAAGACCTTTATCGCCCTGCACCGGCACCTGGGCAATATCCGGGACAATGGTAGTTTGAAGTTTTGGCTGTATAAGGTGGCCAGGAACCAGTGTTATGAAGAGGGCAGGAGGATGGCCCGACGGCCCTGGTTGTCTATCTTCCAAAATAAGGAAGTTGAGCAGAAAGGAGACGGCTATTATCATCCGGAAAGAAAAATTTATGGCAAAGAAAAGGAGAGCTGGGTAGCCGCCCTGCTGCAAAAAATACCCGCAGAACAACGGGAGGTGATTATTATGAAAGAATACGAAGAGTTGAAATTTCAGGAGATTGCCGATATGCTCGGCATCTCAGTAAATACCGCCAAGTCACGGCTTTATTATGGCTTGAGTAACCTTAGAAAACAAATTGAAAACAGTGGATATAAATACCGGGAGGAACTATAAATATGGAAGCATCAAAAAGGCAGTTAGAGATCATTGATTACCTGTACGGTGAAATGACCGCCGTACAGAAAGCTGAATTTGAACAGCGAATGGCAAGGGACGAGGAACTTCGAAAAGAAGTGGAGTCTTTGTCTGGTGTAAGAGCAAGCCTTCAGGAGTCAGGGGAGGCCAGGGATAAGGATTTCGCCCCACCAGTTACACCTATCCTTTATCTGAATAGGAATGATCGATGGCTACGGCCCTGGATGGCTGTTGCGGCTTCTGTTGTCCTCCTATTTGTGGTGGGATATCTCACGGGTTTTTCCATCCGAACAGGTGATCAGGGTTTGTTTATTGGATTTGCAGAAACGAATAACACAGAGATGGTTGATGAGCAGCATATTGAAAAGAAGGTAGATGAATTGGTTGAAGCCAGGCAGGCTGCTCTTCAAGAGCAATTAAAGCAGACACAGGATTCGCTGCAAATGTATTTTGCTCTGCTGAACAATTACAAAGACGAATGGCAGTCCAGGGAAAATCGAATCCCAAAAAATGCGGTGAGTGAATCAGAGCTTAAGCAGCAAATGGAAGGCTGGCAGTCGGCTAACAGAGAGCTTTTGCAAACCTATTTGACCGCTGTGAATAAACAACAGCAAGCCTACTTGCAGGATGCATTGATGCAGTTTTCGGACTACTTGCGAGACCAAAGGGAAGAAGATCTGCTCACGATCCAGCAGAATTTGATCGATCTGAAAATGTATCAGGACCAGCAGAAAATAGAGACCAACGAAGTGTTGGCCGAACTGATCAAAACAGTACAGCAACAAAAATAAAGGAACAGAAAGTAAAGGACTTATAAATTATTGGATACCATGAAAAGGGCATTTTTATCAGGGATATGTGTGTTATTGTTCTCCGTGGCCATGGCTCAAATCGATGATTCCCGCATGCAGCGAGACCTGGAGATATCAAAAAACATTTTGTCTTCGCTGCTGAAAGAAGAAGGTAACAGAATGATCAGTGGCCGAAGCATTGACGCGAGTTATGTGGAGGGTTTTGGTGTAATTGTCAAGCTGCCTGTAAACAGTTTTGCTTTTAATTATCACTTTAATGTGAATACTCCGAATGTGGTTATCGCGGATATCCCGGACCCACTACCCTTTGGCGACAATGACATAGACGTTCGAGTGATGCATGACGCGGATGTTCAGGTACAACTGGAAGAAATAAGGGAGCTGATGGAAGATGAAAGGGAAGAGATTGAGGAACAGAGGGAGGCACTCGAGGAGGAAAGAGAAGCACTTGAAGAGGAAAGACAAGCCCTGGAGGAGGAGGGAAGGAAGGCAGAAAGAGATAGCAGGAGGGTAGTCACACGAAGTTATTCCTACCATACACCTCATGTGGTGGGATATGGAACGATGGATATGGAGGAGCAGAATGCCAGGCTGGAGGAATTGCTGATCACGTTTTTATCAGACTATGCCGATCTCATCGGTCAGCTAAGACCTGACGAAAAGATCATGATCACCCAGGAGGGCAAAAATGAGTCGATGGCCATGATCTGGACCAGTGACAATGGAAGGGATGAAATTCGTAAGTTGGGAGGCACGGGTCTTTCCATTACTGCTACGAAAAAAGACATCACGGCTGTAAAAACAGAGAAAATTGACCGGGAGGAATTTGTCAATCGCCTGGATATCAAGAGGGGCGAACCCAAAGAACGGATTGCCGACCTTGAAATTTTCGGCAATGTGTTCCAGCAATATTTCAGCCCTGAGTATAGCAAGACATTCTTTACAGACAGGAAGCCGGACTATGAAAGGTTGGAAGGTTTGGGTGCAATTTATTCGATCAAAACCTACTCGTCCTTTCTGGAAAATGACCGCTACCTCTTTCCCGCTTCCGGCAAAGAGCCTGTAAGCGAAAAGGAGCGAAAGGAAAAGATCGAAGCCATGTACCCGCAATTTATATCCGACATTAAGGCATTTGTGGTGGACTACGGGAGGACGATCCGATCCCTGGGAGCCAATGAAAAGCTGGTATTGAACATCAAATTGACCAATTGTGAAACCTGCGCTATACCGAAATATGTTGAGGTGTCCGTACCCGTATCCCAGCTATCTGGATACGACCAACAGAAGATCACTCGGGAAAAGGCAATTGAGTCGGTGACGGTGAAGGAAAAGGAATAGCTTTGTTATTTTTGAAGGAGGGGAATAAAAACAGAATATTATTTGGTTTATTAATTTTCTTTTCCGAACATTGCACACGCAAAAAATAATGCCAATGAGAAAGTTAGATCAACATATTACAAACAAGTGCCGGATAGAAATGCCGCTATTTGGTGATTATATGTATTATTGGCCTGGATGGAAGTAATCTAATTCAACATAGATAATTAAAACCCAGGTCGACCAGCCTGGGTTTTTTATTTGTATGGGATTTTACGAAATGCATATAAAACAGAATAATATTTGGTATTTGAAAAAATGCCAGCGGGAGAGGTATGCCCTAAAATCAGTGGATAAGCGATCTAATGATGGTAGGATAATTGGCTTTAGTCAGGAAAGGGAATTTCCGGAATAGTCAAACGCGTGTTTGTTTGATGAAAGAAACCCTGTCCTGCTTCGGTCAGGGTTTTTTGTTTCGTAGTAATTGGTGCCGTAGTTCAGAGGTAGAATAGCTCACTGTCTATGAGAAGGTCGGGGGTTCAAGTCCCCCCGGTACCGCAAACCAGGGGAAGGGTAGTTCGGATGCTTCCTTAAATTCTGAAGAGGGCCTGCCTGCCGGTAAGGCAGGGTTAAAGGCCTTGAGCAGGGTTCCGATCACTCGGCAATGTGTTGAAAAAGCTTCAGAGATAGTGGTTTTCAGGTCGTCAGGAAATGGTGCATTATTCATCATTGCCTTGACGCACCTGTATGGGAATGTAGCTCGAAAGGTAGAGCATTGGTTTGAAGCGCCATGAGTGCTGGTTCGACTCCAGCTATTCCCACATGAAAGAAAGTAAATAGGCGGCTTATTTATCCCAGACGGGTGTATCTGTATTGCGCCGTAGTGCCTGGTTGTTTAAACTCAGGTATTCTGATGGATAATGCTGTGATTTGCTACCATGACGTACGTGGGTTCGAATCCCACTCCCTGTTATGCAGGGATAGCTTAGAGGGTAGAGCAACATGAAGTCGCAGGTTCGAATCCTGCTTCCGTTAAGGTCGGAATAGCTCAGTGGTAGAGCGCCACACTTAGAACGTGGAGGTAAATTTTGGACTGAAACTCAAAAGTGGAAGCGTCTCACTTCCAAAAAAGAGACACATTTTGAAACAGGGATGGTCAGGCCCGAGGCAACTGCCTTTTGCGCTTGCCGGGAGCTTCCTGATGAGGCCCTGAACTACCAGGATTTCGCAGTTGACGAACTGCTTGCTTTTGCTTGGAAATATTGAATGGATGTAATTCTGATTCAACGAATTACTGTTGTCCAATGGCTCCTGGCAAAACCATCCAGATCCGATTTTGCTAAATGGTCGTTCCGTCTTTGAACTGCTTTACCGAGGGTAAAGCTGGTGGAAGGTCTGATTGTTCCTGTTTCTTTTAAAATTGATTACAAGGCCAGGTAATATATGTTGTGAATTGATTCACAATGGGAAGGCAGGTAAAAGAAGCTGTTCCAGCCCTACTTCATATTTAATCATTAACGCCATGGCCTGTGTCTTCACGAGCCATTCCATTAGATCATCCGGCTCGTGAGGACACAGAACCGGGGCGTAAAAGGGAACATGATGAAGTAGCGCTAGTGTGGCTATAAAAAATCTCAACCTTCTAAAATGATTGTTTAATTAAAATTCTTAAACCATGAAAAGAGTTAGAATCAATGTAGGTAAAGTAGGCCTCGTTTTTAAAAATGGCGATTATCAGAGAATGATCTGCGAAGGCGCTCATTGGTTGGGATTGAGCGAAAGCGTAAAAGTCTATGACAGAACGCAGGCATTTGTGCCACCTGTTGACATCAGCATCTTACTGAAAGACCAGGCATTGGCTGATCAATTAATTGTAGTTGAGGTAAAAGACAATGAACTGGCCTTGAAATATGAAAATGGCAACTATAAAGTGGTACTCCCAAGGGGAAGATATGCATTCTGGAAAGGAGTGATCGATTATCAATTCAAATCCGTGGACTTAAGTAAAATTGAGATCACAGAGGGAATTGATAAAGAAACACTAAGCAGAGCGGAAATCATTCCATACATCAGGGTCTTCGAAGTTCTGCCTTATGAAAGAGGAGTACTATTTGTTGATGGTAAGTTTGAACGAGTATTGGAAAGTGGTACTTATTTCTTCTGGAAAAATGCTACCCCGATTTCTGTTCAGAAAGCTGACTTGAGGCAGTTGCAATTAGAAGTTACTGGTCAGGAAATCCTTACCAGGGACAAAGCAGCCTTGAGGATCAACTTCAGCACCCTATACAAAGTGGTGGATGTGGAGAAAGCCTTGATTGACAACAGGGATTACGAAAAACAATTGTATACCCTGGTGCAACTGGCACTTAGGGAGTATGTAGGTACCTTTATGCTGGATGAATTGCTGGAAAGGAAGGAGGGCATTACTGAATATGTGATGGGAGTCCTTCAGGCGAAAACCGGTAAACTAGGGGTAAAAGTCAATGACTGCGGTGTGAAAGATATCATTTTGCCGGGAGATGTAAAAGATATCATGAACCGAGTGCTGATCGCTCAAAAACAGGCGCAAGCTAATGTGATCACCAGGAGGGAAGAAACAGCTTCTACCAGGAGCCTGTTGAACACTGCTAAGTTGATGGAAGACAACGAAATGTTGTATAAGTTGAAAGAGATGGAGTTTGTGGAAAAGGTTGCCGATAAAATTGGAAAAATTACGGTGGCTGGAAACGGCCAGGTAATTGACCAGTTGAGAAGCATCTTTGCTCCGGGTAAATAATCAGGGGATGGGCTAGGAATAGCTCATTTCCACTTAAAAATTGGAAGATGAATAAAGATAGAATAAGAGGAAAAGATTTAAAACCACTGGGAATCCGTTCCAGCAGGTTCAAAGGATTAATAATAGACCTTTTGTCAAAAAATTTTAAGCATAGTACGAAAAAGGAAAAACTCGAGATCATAAAGAAAGTTCTTGCGAATCCTGAAGAATATTTGGAAGATGCCGTTTTCAGCCCACTGGTTGAATTATTGGTACAACCAACGGAATTGGATTCTAAAGAACAGATTAAATTGTTGGAGGAGGCAGGTGCTTTTCATGTATTTGGACGAAAACTGATTGATAGCAATGCCTATCAGCAAATGGAGGTGGCGATGAAACTGCCGGTTGCGGTGAAGGGCGCTTTAATGCCAGATGCTCATCATGGCTATGGCTTGCCCATAGGAGGTGTCCTCGCCACAAAGAATGCAGTGATACCTTATGGAGTAGGAGTGGATATTGGCTGTAGAATGAGCTTAAGTATTTTTGATATGGATGAAAAATACCTTTATAAAAACAGCTATCAATTCAAAACTGCCCTAAAAGAAAGGACCTGTTTTGGTGCCGGAGGCGAGTTGCCTGTTTCCCAGGAACATGAGATACTGGACCGGAGCGAATTCAATGAAACACCATTGCTCAAACAACTTCATGGCAAGGCGGTAAAGCAACTGGGAACTTCAGGGTCAGGCAACCATTTTGTGGAGTTCGGAAGCGTAAACATGTTTGCTGGAAATGGTCTGGGACTTGAACCTGGAGAATACATTGGCTTGTTGTCACACTCCGGGTCCAGGGGACTGGGAGCTTCCATTGCTAAATATTATACCAGTTTGGCGATGGAAAAATGTCTCTTGC
>JBNLGG010000126.1:0-6469 GCA_050305935.1 Cyclobacteriaceae bacterium
ATTATCTCCCCCAATATTATTTCCTACGACTGCGTGATCTCTACTGTAAATAGTAGTTCCATCTGTATATAGAACGATATCACCATTGGCATCAGAATAGGCCGAAATACCAGCGGGAGCTATCGTAGCCCCGTTCGATAAAGCGGTGGGTGGCTGATCGTTAAAATCAATCCCCGCTCCGTCGCCAAAATACCAAATATTGGCAAACTGGCTTTGCTCACCATACACTTCTACATTTACCTCGGCATAAGCCTCACAAGTGCCAAAATCGGCAACTACCCAATACGTTCCTGCTTCACTTACAGTTATGGATTGCCCTGTTTCACCAGGAACTGACCATCTATAACTCAAAGGACTTCCTTCTGAATTAGCAGTCAGGACAGTATCCTGACCCGGACAAATTACAATATTCCCTCCCAGATCAACTGAATCACTCTGATTAATCGTGACCATTTGAGTAAAGGTACTGTCAACTCCGTTTACCGTGGCCGTCATCGTCACACTAAAGGTACCAGGCGCTTGATATTGATGTACTGGTGCTATGAATGAATTATACGCTGCGCTAGTTCCGTCACCAAAATCCCATACAAATTGAGATGCCTGTGGATCAATTGATGGAAAGAATTTGGTGGTATTACCCTCGCATGTTCCCACCACGTCAAAACCGATGTTTGTAATCATATCAGTTGGTGGTGGTGAAAATTCCGGAAATTGGCGGGCGTTGAAATCTACTCCTGCAAAAAAATCGGGGATATACTGCATTGTTGGAGCAAGAGTATCTGCATTTTCAATCCTTCCCATTAAAAGGGGGCCGTTCATCGCATCGCGATATAAATGATAAATGTTTCCGTCAGGCCCCCTTTTAAGTCCATAACTTATATTCAATCCTCCCACTACCAATTGACCACTTTGCTGCGGTAGATTAATATCAAATTCAGTTACCGTTCCCGGCACTACACCATCTCCGGTTCCTGTCCGGGAAACATACAGCTTTGTTCCATCAGGAGACCATTCTGTATCATAAATCGCATAATTACTGGCATCATTATTACCTGTATTCAAAATCACCGTATCATAGGCAATCGTTTGGGCAACAGGATCAAAATCGAGAATCGTCACATTTACCCCAGTAGAAAGAGGAGATACAGCCACTTTTCCTGAAGCACTGTGCATGGAAAAGTTACCGGCTATCATACTTACAGGCACATTAACGGTAGCCCTGGAAATGAAATTATTTCCTGCAGTTACCTCAAATAGTTCAAAGGTCGCCGAACCAGATTGCTGTACCAGTATCCAGTATTGGAAGGGGTCATTCCCTGTGTGAAAAGCAATCAGTGCCTCACTGGTATTGGTAATGCCAGTGCTGATATTTTTTGTCACTACATCGCCACGAGGAGGCTCGGGGCTGCCACCATTGCCATCGACCGACAAGTCCACAATGCTGTAAAAAAGGCTTCCTGGAACGGCTCCATTGGCGGTATTGGTAATGATATAATATCTATCCGGTTGATTTGGCACCGGTATAATCGCTACGTGCTGATTTCCCAGCGAATTGGCTGTCAGCCCGAACCCATTGGGCATGCGCTGGTGCGAGTTGTCAAAAACATTATTCCCGTCGGTGTAAAACAGGACTTCCCCCGTTTGGCGGTCCGTTGCCACCCCTCCTCCACCTCTGCCATAGACAAAGGTAGTGTTCTGGTTAACGACTGTGTCTGCCTGGTTATTCCCCTTACTGAAGATCAATCCATAAGGCGAATCGCCAAAGTACCAGTTGTGCTCCAGGAAGGGCGGATTCTGCGCAAAAGACTGGAAACCGATTAAAAAAACAAGAAGTAATGATTTGAAGCAAATGATAGCGGTGCGTAAATATTTAGTCATCTTGGAATGCTTTTTAGTCATCTGGAATTTTATCATATTAAATACGAAAGATACGCAATTAAAAGTATCTTTTTTCAACCTTTTCTATACAGAATGGTTCTTGTAAGCGTTTAGCAAATAATAGTAAAATTTTGGCGAATTATATTAATTAAAGATTGCCTATCACTATCTTTAGTCGCAATTTTACTAGCAAAACTTAATTTTTAAGCTATTGATGCAGAAAATATTTGGAACATTTACCCTTATCATACTCCTTTCGGTTTGTCATGTAAATGCTCAGGATCCGCAGTTTTCGCAGTTTTACGCAGCCCCCTTGTATCTAAACCCGTCGCTCGCAGGATCAACGGAATTAAGCCGGGCTGGTCTCAACTACAGAAACCAATGGCCTGCCATAGACGCTAATTTTGTCACCTATAGCGCTTATTTTGACCATTATTTTATGGATTACAATAGTGGTTTGGGTGTATTGGTGGTGTCGGACCGGGAAGGACTTGCAGGACTCAACAATACCTATATCGCCATTGACTATTCATACAATGTAAGACTTAGCCAGGACTGGTCTTTAAGAGCCGGATTAGAAGGAAGTTACGTGTTCAGAAGCCTGGATTTTGGCAGGCTGGTCTTTAGTGATCAATTGGATTTTACCGGTATTGTCAACGGCCAGACACAGGAAAACTTTAATTCAGGATTTAACATCAGCTATTTTGATGTGGCCGCAGGGATGATGGTGTACAATCGCAACCTGTGGGTGGGATTCGCCGCGCACCATTTATTGGAACCAAATCAATCACTAATAAACGATACGGATAATTTACCCAGAAAATTCTCCGTGCATACAGGGTATAAAATTCCTCTTAAAACTGCCAGAAACAAATCAATTGCAGGATATCGGGATGTTAGTATTACTCCTACCGCACTGTATAAATGGCAAGGCGATTTCTCGCAATTTGACATTGGGATGTACCTTACCTACGAACCCCTGATTCTTGGTGCTTCCTATAGGGGAATCCCGATAAATTCGATTGACGGTGTCATGAATAATGAATCGGTAATATTGTTGATAGGGTTTAGCAATAATGGCTTCAACATCGGCTACAGCTACGATGTTACTGTTTCCAAATTAGGATTCCGTTCAGGTGGTGCGCACGAACTGTCGCTCTCTTATGAATTCTTCCTGGGTGATCCCAGAAAACCACCGAAAAATGTCAGGAAACTGCCTTGTCCAAGATTTTAGGGGGTTGGAAGACGGAAGATGATATCCAAAGCCGGGAGACTGACG
Organism: Cyclobacteriaceae bacterium; assembly: GCA_050305935.1. Lineage (GTDB taxonomy): Bacteria > Bacteroidota > Bacteroidia > Cytophagales > Cyclobacteriaceae > CAJXNP01. The sequence goes on from JBNLGG010000126.1 coordinate 3,158, forward strand.
ACAATTTTCCTGCCCCTTAAACTGGTCTTTTTCGATGGTCTTGCAACGGGTGTTTCCACCTCCAAAATTGGTACTCTCAAGGTCTTCTCCAGGCATATTCGAGACATATATTAAAAAGTCCTACTTTATCTTTTCCGATGGCTCTGGCCTTTTTTAATTGGCCCATAAATAATCCAGTACTTTAACGCCGTTCCTGTTATTCCCAACATTCTGTTATTTAATAATTGGTGTATTGGTTTCAGGGCTAAAACTAGAACCGGTAGTTTTTGACCGCATCCCGTTGTATGCTGAATCGAAGTACAATAATTCTTCAATTTCTCAATAATTCTGCAAAGTGTAGGGCAGCAATTGCCGGCATTTATGTAAGTTTATGCCCAAATGAAAATTGGACTTTTTATACCGTGCTACATTGATCAATTCTACCCGGAAGTGGGAATTGCCACCTTGCAATTGCTGGAAAAACAAGGGCTGGAAGTTGGTTATCCCCTAAACCAGACCTGCTGTGGTCAGCCGATGGCCAACTCAGGATGCGAGAAAGACGGCGTAAAGGCGCTGGCAATATTCGAAGAAAACTTTAATTCATATGACTACATCGTGGGACCTTCGGGGAGTTGTGTTCTTCATTTGAAACATCAGTTTAAGAACCAGGAAAACACATTATCAGATAAAGTATATGAATTATGCGAGTTCCTAACCGATGTTGTACAGGTGGCGCAGATTGAAGCGAATTTCCCCCATAAAGTGGGGCTTCATTCCAGTTGTCACGGACTGAGGGGCTTGGGATTGGCAAAACCAAGCGAATTGATGAAGGAACCCTTCGACAAGCCAAGGTCGCTGCTGGAAAAAGTGAAGGGTATTGAACTGATTGAATTATCCAGAGAAGACGAATGCTGCGGATTTGGGGGAACCTTTGCCGTGAGTGAGGAAGCCGTTTCCGTCAGAATGGGTCAGGACCGGATCGCCGACCACATGAATAATGGAGCCGAAATTATTACCGGAGCAGACATGTCATGCCTAATGCACATGGAGGGACTTCTAAGAAGACAAAAAAGTAAGGTGAAAGTGATGCACATTGCCGAAATATTAAATGGAGGGAGGATCGAATGAGCACACACCCACAAGCCGCAAAGGCATTTATAAAAGACGGGAGTAAAACCTCCTGGCATGACCAGACACTTTGGAATGCGCGAATGAAACGCGATGTGGCGGCTTCCAAAATTCCCGAATGGGAGCAATTGAGAGAGCTCGCGTCGGCCATTAAGGACAATGTATTGGCCAAGCTCGATGAATACCTCCTCCAATTTGAAAAGCAAGCCATCAAAAATGGTGCGGAGGTCTTCTGGGCGAAGGATGCGGAAGAACACAATAAAATCGTGGGAAGCCTTCTCGAAAAACATCAGGTGAAAAACCTGGTGAAAAGTAAATCCATTCTCACAGAAGAATGCCATCTCAATCAATACCTTGAACAAAAAGGCTTTGAAGTGGTAGACACCGATCTGGGAGAGCGGATTATCCAGTTTGCCAAACAGCCTCCCAGTCACATTGTGACACCGGCCATCCATGTAAAAAAGGAAGAGATCAGCGAGTTGTTCCACGAACATATTGGAACAGAAAAAGGAAATACCGACCCTCAATATTTGACAGAAGCAGCGAGAGGACATCTAAGGGAAAAGTTCCTGGGAGCCGATGCAGCAATCACGGGAGTTAATTTTGCTGTAGCAGAGACAGGGGGATTTGTGGTCTGTACCAATGAAGGCAATGCCGACATGGGGGTTAATCTTGCGCCGGTGCATATCGCTTGTATGGGGATAGAAAAGCTCGTTCCGAAGCTGGAGCATCTCGGGGTTTTCACCCGCCTGCTTGCCCGAAGTGCCACGGGCCAGACCATCACCAATTACACCTCGCATTTCCAGAAACCTCAGAAAAATAGCAAGCTATACATCGTGATGGTAGACAATGGCCGAACAGAACAGCTTGGCAGGGATGATTTCAGGAATTCGCTAAAGTGTATCCGCTGCGGGGCGTGTATGAATACGTGTCCTGTGTATAAAAGAAGTGGGGGTTACAGCTATGGCTATACGATTCCAGGGCCTATTGGATCGGTACTAGCGCCTGGGAAGGATATTCAGACCTACTCCACCCTTCCCTTTGCCTCCACATTGTGCGGTGCTTGTACGAATGTTTGCCCGGTAAAAATCGATCTGCACGATCAACTGTATAAATGGCGACAGGAGATCAGCAACGCTGGCTATCTGCCAACCGGTAAGCGCTGGGCAATGAAGATTGCTTCCCGGATTTTTGCCAATGCAGGTTTATACCGGGCGAGCGGACGGATGATGCGCTTCTTTTTAAAGGTCAGCCCAAGGTTTATCACCTATTCGGGTCTGAACGTCTGGGGAAAAGCCCGCGAACTTCCTAAAGTCCCCAAACAAAGTTTCAGGGATTGGTACCTCAAAAATCGAAATTAGATGGACAACAAAGCAGCGATATTAAACAGCATACAAAAAAACAAAGGGCCGAAGGCCGCCCTTCCCACCATTCCTGTCTTCGGAAATCATGCAAATAACCTGGCAGCACAATTTAAGGCTTCCGTAGAGCTAAATGCCGGGAAATGTGTTATCACCCCTGATCCGGAGGAAATTAACCGCTACATCCGCGAGCATTTTTCCGATGCCAAGACCATTGTTTCACTGATTGAAGGTATAAAAGGAAACCGCAACATTACAGATTATTCCACCGCACAAGACTTAAACGATATTGACCTGGCCATCATCCGGGGGGCCTTTGGCGTAGCGGAAAATGCAGCCATTTGGCTACCGGAAAGCATGCTGCATTTCCGTGCGCTGCCCTTCATCACCCAGCACCTGATCCTGCTATTGTCAAAGGATGATATTGTACCCACCATGCACGAGGCCTACCAAAGAACCAATCTCCCGGAAGAAGGCTACGGTGTATTTATCGCCGGCCCCTCCAAAACCGCTGACATAGAGCAAAACCTGGTGATCGGAGCGCATGGGGCCAGGAGTTTGACGGTTTTTTTGGTTTGACTAAAAACAGTGGTGTAATTGACATTTAATCTTATTTTTTCTTGTGAATACCGACACTCTCAACAAATTAATCCTCACTAACTCTTCGTTAAAATGGGAGTGTACCAAATAGCCCCATTTTAACGAAACAAAAATTTTTAATAAATAATAGATTAAATGGTTTTAATTAATATGGTCAGTCAATTTAACAGGGCAAACGCATTTAATAAAGAAACTTCGTCATTCCGGAATCAATTCAAGGTCATTTTATAGATTCCAGACAAAT
>JBNLGG010000127.1:0-6460 GCA_050305935.1 Cyclobacteriaceae bacterium
TTTTGACTATTCATCGAAGAGATATAAAAACTGGCAACTGATGGTTGATTATCATTTTGGAGGATATGCGAAATATAGTTGGGACTTAATTGCCTTTATTAATGATTTTAAGGGAACACATGGCATCCCACTCGATCCGGTTTACACAGGGAAAATGATGTTTGGGGTCTTCGACTTAATAAAGAATGATTTTTTTCCTCCGGGCTCAAAGATTATGGCTATTCACACAGGAGGTTTACAGGGGATCAGAGGGTTTAATGAACGATTTGGAGAGTTGATTAAGTGAATAGCAATTTCAATTTCTATTCCAGTTCAGAGAGCCGTTTTTCGTAGTCTGCATGGTGCTAGGCGGTAAAAGACATGAAGGCAGTGATTGCGTGTTGAAAATCTTTAAACCTCGATTAAGATTCCTTTTGCATTGTCGAGGTTTAATTGAAAACTTAATAACTAATTAGTCCAAAGACGAAAAGCCCCATAAGGAGCTTTTCTACTATTTTTATTAAAATTTTCATTTGATTTTTGAATAGGTTACCCCTTCGCGGGAATCTTATTCAGTGCGTCAATAAATGCTTCCACAGATGCTGTTATAATGTCGGTATTCGTTCCGAAACCATAGTAGATGCGGTCTTTGTGCGCCACCTGGACGTGTACTTTGCCCACGTCGTCGCTTCCCCGTGTGATTGCCTGGATCAGGAATTCCTCCAACACCACCTTGCGATTGATGATAGTTTTTACCGCTTTGATGGCAGCATCAACTGGGCCATTTCCTCCCGAAGTGGCATCAAATAATTCCCCACCAATATTCAGGCGTACGGAAGCCATAGATTTAATTCCTTTACCTGAAACGATCTGTAAAAAGTCCAGCTTGATCCTAGAATCTTTGTGGCTGATATTTCCCACCAGCTTTGCCAAATCCTCATCTTTCAAATCTTTTTTCCTGTCGGCCAACGTTAAGAATTCCTCATAGATCTTATCAAATTCCTGGTCACCATGTTCAAATCCCAATACTTCCAGCCTGTGTTTTAAGGCTGCGCGTCCACTTCTTGCCGTCAGCACGATGGAGGATTCCGCTATTCCCACATCGGTTGGATTAATGATCTCGTAATTTTCCCGGTGTTTCAATACGCCATCCTGGTGAATTCCCGAGGAGTGGGCGAAGGCATTTCTTCCCACAATGGCTTTATTGGGCTGGACAGGCATATTCATCAAAGTAGACACTTGCCGACTGATGCCGTAGATGTTTTGCGAATTAATTCCTGTATCAATATTTATCTCTTTGTGGCTTCGCAAAGCCATCACGACTTCTTCCAATGAAGTATTTCCGGCACGCTCACCAATTCCATTGACCGTTACCTCAGCCTGCCTGGCGCCGTTTAAAATTCCGGAGATCGTATTGGCAGTGGCCATGCCCAGATCATTGTGACAATGCGTGGAAATAATTGCTTTATCAATCCCCTTTACATTCTCTTTCAGAAAGCGGATCTTTTCCCCGTATTCATGTGGGAGACAATAGCCGGTAGTATCAGGAATATTCACTACTGTGGCTCCTGCAGCAATGACCGCTTCGATCACTTTAGCTAAATATTCGTTTTCTGTTCGTCCGGCATCTTCTGCGTAAAACTCTACGTCCTCTACAAACTTTTTGGCAAACTTCACCGCTTTGCATGCCCGCTCGATAATCTCCTCCCTGTTTGATTTGAACTTATATTGAATATGGTAATCAGATGTGCCAATTCCGGTATGAATCCTTCCTTTTTTTGCAAACTTGAGTGCATCTGCCGCTACTTCAATGTCTTTTTCTACAGCCCTGGTAAGTGCACAGATAGTAGGCCAGGTGACAGCCTTTGAGATCTCCACCACAGAATTGAAATCGCCCGGACTCGAAATCGGAAAACCGGCTTCGATGATATCCACCCCTAATTTCTCGAGGGCTTTGGCCACTTCAATTTTCTCTATCGTGTTCAATTGGCAACCAGGTACCTGCTCGCCGTCCCTTAATGTGGTGTCGAAAATAAAAAGTTTATCAGCCATGATTTTTTTATGGTTTATTAGATATTGTCAAATTAATAAATTGAATAAGTCAGGGTTATCGGTAATGGTTTTGTAACTGAAATGATGCTCTTCCATTCGTTTTATTAATGATTCGTAGTCTTTTTTAAATTTCAATTCAATACCCACCAGCGCGGGTCCCTGTTCCCGGTTATTTTTCTTGGTGTATTCAAAATGAGTAATGTCATCATTCGGCCCCAATACGTTCACCAGAAAGTCGCGGAGGGCCCCCGCACGCTGGGGAAAGCGGACGATAAAGTAATGTTTCAAACCCTCGTACATTAATGATCTTTCCTTGATCTCTTCTGTGCGGGTAATGTCATTGTTGCCACCACTGATGATGCAAACTATGTTTTTACCTTTGATTTTTTCCTGATAAAAATCAAGGGCAGAAATGGAAAGCGCTCCGGCCGGTTCTACGACAATGGCCTCTTCGTTGTACAATTTTAAAATAGTCGTGCACACCTTTCCCTCCGGTACCAGCAGCAAATCATCAATTACGTTTTTGCAAATGTTAAAGCACTTTTGCCCCACTTTTTGCACCGCAGCTCCATCAACGAATTTTTCAATGGTCTTCAGCTCCACGACCTCGCCTTTTTTGAGCGAATCAAACATGGCCGGCGCTCCCTGTGGCTCCACACCAATGATCTTCGTTTTCGGGCTAATCTGCTTAAAATAGCTTCCAACTCCACTGATCAATCCTCCGCCTCCTATGGGAACGAAAATATAATCTATGGGCTGGCTGGATTCGCGGAGCAATTCAATGCCCACAGTGCCCTGTCCCGCCATCACTTCCACATCATCAAAAGGGTGGATGAAGATCTTTTGGTTCTTTGTGCAATAATCGATGGCCGCTTTGTAAGCATCATCGTAGGTATCGCCATGAAGAATGATCTCAATGTTTTCTTTGCCAAACATGGTGACCTGCCTGATCTTCTGGCTTGGCGTCGTGGATGGCATGTATATCTTTCCCTTGATGCCCAGGTAGCGACAGGCATACGCCACACCTTGCGCATGGTTACCCGCGCTGGCGCAAACTACACCTTTGTTTTTTTCTTCCTCGCTCAAGGAATTGATCTTGTTAAAAGCGCCCCGCAATTTGTAACTCCTCACTACCTGCAAATCCTCTCTTTTGAGCCAAACTTTGCAGCCATATTTTTCGCTGAGGTTTTCATTGATGGTACAAGGGGTTTGCTTGATTACTTCTTTGGTCCGCTGGTAGGCGGTCTCAATGTCCAGCAAGGTCAAATATTTTTCTGTCTCGATCATACCTGTCGCTATTTGAAAATTTATTTTACCGCAACAATTACCATTTGAAGTTAGAAAAAAATCCCGCAATACCGACCCAATTCAGAGGGCTGGTATGCGGGATTTATTTATGATTAGCTTTTACTTATTTCGCGTTTTCAGGTCTTAGCTTTCTAACCGCTGCCCCAGCTCTCCACATTTCGGAGTCTTCGAGTTCCTTGAGTTCCTCTTCGAGTTTTTCCCTGTAATCTGGCTGGCTGTTTCTTTCGATAGAAATTTTAGCCTCGTTACCGGTTTCAACACTTTCGTAAAGTTCCTCAAACACAGGAGCAACAGCATCTCTGAATTTTTTCCACCAGTCCAAAGCACCCCTTTGAGCAGTTGTAGAGCAGTTCGCATACATCCAGTCCATACCATTTTCAGCAACTAATGGATAGAGGGATTGCGTAGCTTCTTCAACCGTTTCATTGAAAGCTTCAGATGGAGAGTGTCCTTTCTTTCTTAAAAGATCATATTGCGCAGCAAATAATCCCTGGATAGCGCCCATCAATGAGCCTCTTTCACCGGTTAAATCGCTGTATACTTCTCTTTTAAAGGTGGTTTCAAAAAGGTAGCCTGAACCAACACCAATACCTAAGGCAATGGCTTTTTCCCTCGCCTTTCCAGTGTAATCCTGGTGTACGGCGAAGCTTGAATTCAATCCTTTCCCTTCCACGAACAACCTTCTCAAGCTGGTGCCTGATCCTTTTGGCGCTACAAGACATACGTCGATGTTAGCAGGAGGCACTATACCTGTTTGGTCCTTGTAGGTCACACCAAATCCGTGAGAGAAATACAATGTTTTTCCCTCGGTCAGGTATTTTTGTACGGTTGGCCAAACAGCAATTTGTGCCGCATCAGATAAAAGGTAAAAAATAATGGTCCCTTTTTCTAAGGCCTCCTCAATGCTGAAAAGAGATTCACCTTCCACAAAACCATCTTGTTTTGCTTTTTCATATGATTTTGAAGGTCTTCTCTGACCGACGATGACATTAAAACCATTGTCTTTCAGGTTTAATGCCTGGCCCGGACCTTGCACACCATACCCGATGACAGCAATGGTTTCATCTTTTAAAACTTCCAATGCTTTACTTACTGGAAATTCTTCTCTTGTTACGACTTGTTCTTCTACGCCGCCAAAATTAATTTTTGCCATATTCTAATTTTCCGTTTGTATTTAATGAATGGGTTTTTGAGTTTTCTAATTCTTCGATAAAGTGTTCTGTTTTCCTCTTTGATTTAGAGATCGACACCCTACCTGATCGGACAAATTCCAACACCCCAAACGGCTTGAGTGTTTCAAACAGTTTTGTGGTTTCGTCCTTATGTCCTGTTTTTTCTATTACTATGTATTCTTTTTCGATCACCAATATCCTGGCATTATTTGCCCGGACAATATTTTCCACTTTCACACCTTCAAAGAAAATGCTTGTCGGCACTTTGTACAGGGCAATTTCCTGGTAGTGGATTTCATCCTCCTCGTAGACAAATGCACCCAACACGTCAACGTGTTTCCTGATTTGCTTCACTACCTTTTCCACCTGGCTTCGGGTAGTAGTGCAAACAATGGTATACCTGCTTACTCCTTTTACCTCAGATGCTGAGACATTGATCATATCAATATTGAGCTTTCTTCGGGTAAAAATGATCGTTACCGAATTTAGCAAGCCTGGCAAGTCTTCTGTCAATACGGAAAGCGTAAACTGCTTTTCCATTTCGTTTCCTGAATCTTCCTGATATATATCTGCCATGGTAGTATTCTTTTAGCTTAATCTTATATTGGCAACTGAATCTCCTGAAGGTACCATTGGAAAAACGTTTTCTTCAGTTTCTACCTTAATCTCAAGGAAATACGGGCCGTCAAAATTATACATTTCTTTAATAGCATCCTCTAAATTTTCTCTTTCTGTTACCCTTTTTGCAGGAATGCTATATCCATCAGCTATTTTGATGAAATCGGGATTCGTCATTTCAGTAAATGAATACCTTTTTTCAAAAAAAAGCTGTTGCCACTGTCGTACCATCCCCAGGAAATTATTGTTCAATACAATAATTTTTACAGGGATTTTATATTGGAAAATGGTTCCCAATTCCTGGATGGTCATTTGAAATCCGCCATCGCCGATCACAGCAATTACCTGACGGTTTTTCTCACCAACCTTAGCTCCCATGGCGGCGGGAAGAGCAAATCCCATGGTGCCCAAGCCCCCGGAAGTGACATTGGTATTTGGGTGCTTAAATTTATAATACCGCGAAGCCACCATCTGGTGTTGGCCGACATCCGTCACGAGAACGGCCTCCCCGTCTGCTATTTCGTTCACTAAGCGGATTACCTCACCCATTTTGATTTGTTTTCCTTCCGGGTAGAGATCGCCTTTAATTACCTTTTCATATTCGACCTTGTCACAGTCTCTAAATTCCTGTACCCAGCCTTTATGTGTAGTGGCATTTACATTTTTAATCAATTCCTTCAAAGCCTGTTTTGCATCGGCATTGATTGCCACATCGGTTTTGATGATCTTGTCGATCTCCGCCGGGTCAATTTCTATGTGGATTACCTTGGCTTCAGTTGCGTATCGTTTGGTATCACCAGTCACCCGGTCGTCAAAACGCATCCCAATGGCAATCATAACATCACATTCATTTGTCTTGACATTAGGGCCATAGTTTCCATGCATACCCAAAAAACCAACATTCAATGGATGGTCAGTTGGGAATGCCGAAAGTCCCAGTAAAGTCGTAGCCACAGGTATACCAGCCTTTTCTGCCAATTGTTTTAACTCCTCCTGGGCTTCAGAGATCAATACCCCGTGACCAGCCAGAATGAAGGGCTTTTTGGCTTTGTTAATTAAATCGGCGGCCTCTGAGATCTTTCTGGTATCCACCGGTGGATATGGATGATAACTACGAATTTTTTCGCATTTCTCATATCTAAATTCCAATTCACCAAATTGTGCATTTTTAGTAATGTCAACTAAAACCGGACCTGGCCTGCCCGACTTGGCAATGTAAAATGCACGGGCGATCGCGTAAGGTATTTCGTCCGGAGTGGTCACCTGGAAACTCCATTTTGTCACTGGCATCGAAATACTCAATACGTCTGATTCCTGAAAGGCATCCGTGC
>JBNLGG010000128.1:0-5987 GCA_050305935.1 Cyclobacteriaceae bacterium
TTATAGATGGGAAAGAGTAAACATTTTCACTTCGTGAGATTAATTTTTTAGGATATATAGAAATTAACTGCCCTTTATGAAAAGTATCGATTTAATAGTTTTTCTAATTTATATTATTGGAATAGCTGTATTTGGCGGATCATTTTTTAAACGCAACAGAACTTCCTCTTCCTTTACACTGGGCGATAACAATATTCCGGGATGGGTCGTTACAATGTCTATTTTTGCCACTTTTGTCAGCAGTATTAGTTATCTGGCACTACCCGGCAATGCTTATCTCACCAACTGGAATGCTTTTGCATTCAGCTTGTCATTGCCAATTGCCTCATTCATAGCTGTAAAGTTTTTTGTGCCATTATACAGAAAGATAAACAGCCCATCCGCCTACACATATATGGAGCAGCGTTTTGGGCCTTGGGCCAGGATATATGTTTCTATTTGTTACCTGTTCACACAGCTGATGCGAATTGGAACGATCTTGTATTTATTGGCTTTAACCTTAAATGCAATTACTGGGTGGGACATTGCAACTATTATTGTATTTACTGGATTAATTGTTGCCATTTATTCAATGTTGGGCGGTATTTCTGCAGTGCTGTGGACAGATGCGGTACAAGGCATACTGTTGATCTTTGGGGCAGTTGTTTGTGTGGGCTATATCTTTTTTAGCATGCCTGATGGTCCGGGTCAAATTTTTGATATCGCTATTGAAAATAGAAAATTTGGTCTTGGGAGTTTTGGTTTGAGTTTGTCTGAACCCACTTTTTGGGTGGTTTTGGTTTATGGGATCTTTATCAATTTGCAAAATTATGGTATTGACCAGAATTATGTACAGCGCTATATGGCATCTAAATCTGATAAAGAAGCCAAACGATCCGCTTTGATTGGTGGTTTAATTTATGTGCCAGTCTCGGCACTCTTTCTTTTTATCGGTACTGCCCTTTTTGCATATTATCAGGGAGCGGCTGACTTGCCTCCTGATCTTCAGGATGCAAATATGAGTGACAGGGTTTTTCCATATTTCATCGTAAATGCCCTCCCGGCTGGTGTGAGTGGATTATTAGTGGCCTCTATTTTTGCTGCGGGGATGAGCACCATTTCTACTAGCTTCAACAGTTCAGCTACCGTATTCCTTACTGATTATTACAATAAATATTTTAAGAAGAATGCCACAGACAAAGAAGGTGTTCGGGTCTTGTATATTTCTTCAGCGATGATAAGCATCATCGGTATTATCATTGGTATTGCCATGATCAATGTAAAAAGTGCTTTGGATGCCTGGTGGAAATTGGCTTCAATTTTTAGTGGGGGTATGTTAGGTTTGTTTTTGCTTGGTGTAATTTCTAAAACCAAGAATGTAGCAGGAGCTGTAGCCGGTGTTATAGCAGGCTTGCTGGTTATTTTATGGCTAAGCTTGTCCAATGTTTTCTTAGGTGAGGATGCCATTGGTAATTACTTTCACACTTATCTTACCATCGTTTTTGGAACCATGGCCATTACCCTGGTCGGATTCTTATTCTCAATTTTTGCAAAAAGAAAACCAGCCGAAGATGAATAATATGAAAAGATATAGCAAGGCATTTGCACTTAGTATTACTTTAACCATGGTGTGCAGTTTTTTGGCGTGCAATTCAGGTAATAAAAAGAAAGACATGGAGTTCGTTAAAATCACAAAAAAGGAAATTATTAGTCAATTTAAGGCAAAACCAGATGCCTCGATAAATTTTGCGGAAGCATCAATGCATTTTGAGAAATATCCTGAAAGATGGAATGAGGCTTTCAGGTTTTTGATTGAATCAGACCTTAAAAATCTTCCCGTTGGTCGATTAGATTTAAATGACAATGTCTATGTGACCGTAAGTGAATATGAAACCAAAAATCCTGAGGAAGCCAAGTTTGAATCTCATAAAAAGTATATAGATATGCAGTATTTGGTGAGTGGAGAAGAATTAATTGGCCATACAAATCCACGTGGCTTAGAGATAATATCACCGTATTCTGAAGAAAAGGATATTATTTTTTATGAATATGATGGAGGTGAACTTCTCAAAGCTTCTCCATCAAATTATTTCCTCTTTTTCCCGGACGATGCCCACAGGCCTTGCCTGGATCCGGACGATAAGAGCACGGTGAAAAAGATTGTGGTTAAGATTAAATACGATTAATGACATGAGACGAATACTAAACATGACAAGAATTGCTTTTGTCTTCTGTCTGTTAGCTCCCGTAATGATTTTTGCCCAGGGATCACTTAGACTACCATCTGTTTTAAGTGATCATATGATACTACAGCAAGACACTGAGGTGAATTTTTGGGGTTGGGCCAATCCTCAAACTACCATTTATATCACAACAGGGTGGAGTAAAGATACTATTACTGTTAAGGCAAGTGAAAAGGCAAAGTGGGAGACAATAATAAATACACCAAGCAGTGGCGGCCCCTTCGAAATTAGAGTGACTTCAAAGGATGAAACTATCATTATCAAAGATGTAATGATTGGGGAGCTATGGATATGCTCAGGTCAGTCCAATATGGAATATAGTGCTAATCATGGCGTTCTTGATGCAAAAGAGGCATTAGCCAGTTGCGAGAATAATGAGATTCGTCTTTTTTATGTTGAAAAAGCAACTGCTGATTTCCCCCAGGATAATCTCTCGGGAAGTTGGAAAGTTTGCAATGCTGAGAGTATATCAAGATTTAGCGCCGTTGGTTACTTTTTTGGGCAAAAGTTAAACGAGCAACTTGGCATTCCTGTCGGGTTGATCAATTCAAATTGGGGTGGCACGCCCATAGAAACCTGGACACCTGAAAACGGAATTAATGATTTGAACAAAGTAAGAGAAGAATCCCAATATCTTAAAAAAAGCACTGGTTGGGACAATACCATTAGTTCGACCTTCAATGCAATGATTCATCCATTATTGAAGATGAAAATGGCGGGAGTTATCTGGTATCAGGGAGAGTCCAACTGTCCGAATGCCTATAGTTATGCCGGGTACCTGACTACAATGATTCGATCCTGGAGATCTGGATTTAAAACCAACTTACCCTTCTACTATGTTCAAATTGCCCCTTTTCTAAAATATCCAATCCCTTACAGTGCAGCAATTTTGAGAGAGCAGCAGGCAGAAGTGCAGGAATTTCCAAACACTGGTATGGTTGTGATTACTGATCTGGTAGATAATTTGAATAATATTCACCCAAAGTATAAAAAAGAAGTAGGATATCGACTTGCCAATTGTGCCCTGGCTGAGACCTATGGCAGGGAAACATCAAAATACAAGTTTGCCTCTTTAAAGAATTATAAAATTGAGAAACGAAAAATCAGAATTTACTTTGATAACGCTGAAGGAGGCATCACAATAAAGGGAGATAAAATTGAGGGGTTAGAAATAGCTGGTGAAAATAATATATTTTACACAGCTACAGGCAAGGTTGATCCTAAGTCAAGCACTTTGCTGGTTGGATCTAAGGAAGTGAAAAATCCTGTAAATGTTCGCTATGCATTTGGCAATGGAATCATTGGAAACTTATTTGATAATACCGATTTGCCGATTGCGCCATTTAGGACAGACACGATAAAATACGATTTGGCTCCAAAAAACTAAACTATGGAGTCTGAATCATCATGATTATGAGATCAGATGATTAAATTTTTACACCCATGAAAAGACGCAAATTTTTAAAAAACACTGCCGTTGCATCCGGAACGTTAGCTATGATAACTCCATCCGGAATATTATATTCCTGCAAACACATTAATGAAGAAAGTAATTCATTATTGGATTCGTTCAAAGCGCCCCCAGCTTCTGCAAAGCCTTTTACATGGTGGCACTGGATCAATGGAAATGTGACCAAGGATGGCATCACACGAGATCTTGAAGCCATGACAGAGGTTGGAATCGGTGGAGTTCAGGCCTTTTCTGCCTATATGGATATGCCTATTGGCGAAGCTGATTACTTAAGCCCATTATGGATTGAGCTGATGCAACACGCTGGCAATGAATGTCTCCGCCTCGGTCTTGAGTTTGATATGCATAATTGTATGGGCTGGAGCTCCAGTGGAGGTAGCTGGATACCTCCGGAACTTTCCATGCAACAGGTCGTTTGGAGTGAAGCATTTGTGGAAGGAGGTAAAGTTGTGAAGGCTCAGTTGAAAAAACCATTTAAGCGAATGGATTATTACAGGGATGCCATGGTATTGGCTTTCCCGTCAATTGCAGGGACTAATGGCCCAGAACAACGGCTGGCAAATAAGGTTACCCTGAATGGGAGAGCAATAGACTCGGAAGTCATATCAGGTTTTGATTTGTCAACACATTTGGAGATTGTACCTGATCATCCTTCAAAACCATCCACACTGCTTTTTGAATTTGATGAACCGGTAGAAGTTGCTTCAATTGCATTGAATGCCTCTGACATTAGAAAATCAAAAAATGGTCATAACATTGTTATAGAAGCTTCAACGGACGGTCTGGCATACAAGGCAATAACAGAATTAGATGAGCTTAGTTCCAATATAGAAATACCGACGACTGCAGGCTTTGCTAAAACCACTGCCAGGTATTTAAAGTTGACTTTTCCGATGGCTTCGAATCTGGCCAATGTAAGATGGTCAGCGTCAGATTACATCGATAACTGGCCCCAAAAAGCCAACTATCCCAATACAGGTTATCATCCACAAGTTGAGTTGGCAATCAGTGAAGAAAAGGAGGATATATCCACCACAGCCATAAATCCTGATGAAGTAGTAGACATTACTCAATTCATGGATGATGAGGGCATGCTCAACTGGGAAGCACCTGCCGGTCATTGGACCATTGTCCGGTTTGGCCATACTACCACAGGAATAATGAACAGACCTTCATCAGGCAATGGTCAGGGCCTGGAATGTGACAAGTTTAGCCGTGAGGCACTTGATTTCCATTTCAAGTATATGATGGATAAGTTATTGCCTGTATTGAAACCACTAGCTGATAATGGTCAGATGGGCATGTTGATAGACAGCTACGAAGTAAACCTCCAAAACTGGACTAAAAACATGCCGCAGGAATTTGAAAAAAGAAGTGGCTATCCGATTTATAAATTCCTTCCGGTGCTTACAGGAAGGGTGGTAGGAAACGTCAATACTTCTGAGCGCTTCCTTTGGGATTTCAGAAAAGTATGCGCTGATATGATGGTTGAAAACTACCAGGACAGGTTCGTTGAATTATGTGAGGAAAACAATATCATCTCCTCTTCAGAGCCATACAACAAAGGACCATTTGATGAGATGCGTGCCGGTGAGAAAATGGATGTCAACTTGGGCGAATTCTGGCTTAAAACCGGTCATTTTTCTCATTCGGTTAAGGTGGCCGCCTCCATCCAAAGCATGAACGGTAAAAAGATCGTTGGTGCTGAAGCGTTCACAGGTCGTCCGTTTTATTCCAAATGGCAGGAGTATCCCTTTTCAATGAAAACGCAAGGCGACTTTATGTACACCCTTGGATTGAATCGTTTCATTTTCCACCGGTACGCACATCAGCCACATCCTACAGCTGTTCCAGGTATGACCATGGGACAATGGGGATTCCATTTTGAAAGAACAAATACCTGGTTTTACCAGGGGAAAAAATGGCTAGAATATGCAACCAGATGTCAGTACTTATTACAACAGGGAGTGTTTGCTGGCGATGTTATGTGTTTTACAGGTGAGGAGGCTCCCGGTGATGACATCACCATGGGTGCATTGTATCCCGATATGCCTCTCGGTTATGATTTTCAGTTTGCCAACAGAGATATTTTACTGAATAAAGTGCACATAGAGAATGGGCGCATTACGCTTCCTGATGGATTAAGCTTCAGGATATTGTTATTGCCAAAGAAAAACTTTATGACCCTGGAGTTAGCCCGCCGGCTTAAGGATCTTGTTCATCAGGGAATGGTATTGGTTGGTCCGAGACCTTCAACAGTTCCTTCATTGAGAAATTTCCCAGATGCTGAGAAG
>JBNLGG010000129.1:0-5925 GCA_050305935.1 Cyclobacteriaceae bacterium
GTACCGAAAACAAGGGAGATTGATATTCTTTTGGGGTGAAAACGAATTTACGGTATGTGGTTGCACAAGCTATCTATTTCTTGCTATTCCTGTAAATGAGCTGGTAAATGAAAAGTAAGTGTCGTGTAATTCCTGAAAATGATAAATTTCTCCGGCGTTGAATATTGCAAGTATTGTCAATTTGAAAGGGTTATCATTAAGTGGAAAAAAATGAAGATTGAATGACGAAAATGGACACAATATTTCTGTTTACTGTGTTCCTGTTTATATCCCTGAAAAATTCTGTTCTGGCTCAAAATCCATCCATCACTGATCCATTTTCCGCAGATCCTTCGGTCAGGGTATTTGGCGATCGGGAATATGAATGACTTTCGATGCATAACTAATAACACTCGTTATGAAAATACTACTAACCCTTTTATCGCTAACACTAATCCCTTCTTTACACTTTGCTCAAAATGCCACCATCAAAATAGACGTAGACAGAACTGTCGGCGAAATCGATCCAAAAATCTACGGCGTGTTCATGGAGCCAATCCATTTCAATGGAGCACGGCTTGGGCTACCTGATACTGTTGATTTCAACACCTTGTATGGCAACTTATACGACCCATCGTCTCCTCTGGCCAATAGAGATGGCTTCCGGCGGGATTACATCGATGCGATGAAAGAATTGAAAATTACCAACATGCGCTGGCCCGGTGGGAATTTCCTTATGGGATATAACTGGCAGGATGGCATTGGCCCAAAAGACGAACGACCGGTGCGGATCAATGCGGCCTGGGGTGGCCTGGAAACAAACCAGGTGGGGACTGACGAATGGATTGCATTAAATAAAGCCATCGGCAGTGAAAATGTCATTGCCGTAAACCTTGGTCTTGGAACAATCGATGACGCCAGGTATTGGGTAGAATATTGTAATTATCCCGGTGGAACCTACTATTCGGACCTGCGGGCAAAATATGGCCACAAAGAACCTTTTAAAGTCAAGATTTGGGACTTAGGCAATGAAGTGGATGGATATCCCTGGGAGCTGGGCTACAAAAACGCGGAGGATTATGTGAAGATTGGCAGAGAGGCCGCCAAAGCGATGCGTTCTGCCGACGGTTCCATTGAATTAGTGGCCTGCGGATCTTCCTGGTATGAACCCACAGGAATATGGGTGGATTGGAATCGCCAGGTGCTAATGGGATTGGGAGATCTGATCAAGTATATCTCCATTCACCGCTATTGGGAACGATCGGATGATTATTATGAGTACATGGGACAAAGTGCCATGGACTTCGAAGAAAAAATTACCATTCCTGCTGCGGAGATCAAGGCGATTAAAGCTATGAAGGGATTTGATAACCCCATTTATCTATCAGTTGATGAATGGGGTGTGTTTGGAAGGAACTTCCAGTCTGTCCTACCTATTGCCCAATGTTTGAATTCCTTCGTGCGTCATGCGGATGTGGTGAAGATGACCAATTTCACTCTGATGACGTCTCTGATCCAAACTGACCCGGAAAAAGGTAGTTTTAAGACACCTTTATTTTATACATTTAAAATGTTTTCCAATAACTGCCTGGGCAATTCCATTGATACTTTCGTGGCATGTGATGCATTCAATACCGAAAAGTACAAAGGCATCCCTTACCTGGATGTTACCTCTGTTTATAATGAGGAAACTAAAACAGCCTACATCAATGTAGTTAACCGCCATAAGGATAAATCCATTGCTGCCAATATCCAAAGTACAACCGGTGAGTTTTCGGGAAAAGCTCAGGTGACCTTAATTAACCAGTCCAGCTTAACAGCCCCGTTCACCTTTGACCAACAAAATCAATACCTGCCGGAGAAAAAAGAAATCAATAGTAAAAAGAACACACTGACCTGTACTTTTCCAGCGCACTCGATCACGCAGATAAAAGTTGGAATCGAAAAATAGCAAACATCCTAAAGACACCTTGATATGAATACCTGCGACAATATTTTCAAGCAAAGAAGAATTGTAAAACTCTTCTTTGGCGTAGCGCTTATCTGTCTTTTAATAATGGCCAACAATAAAGTGTCTGGCCAGCCCGGCTGGGGCCCTGTCGTCATTTCTCCGGAAGTTCATGCTGACAATTCCGTTACATTCAGGTACCTGGCTCCGAATGCCAGGGAGGTAAAACTCAATGGGCAGTTTCAAAAGGAGGATGTTTCCCTGGCGAAAGATTCCATTGGCATCTGGAGTGTTACCGTTGGACCTATCAAACCGGACATGTATCCCTATCATTTCATCGTAGATGGCGTACGGGTAGCCGATCCCAGGAATTCCGCCATCTTTCCCAATGAAGGTTTTCAAAACAGCATTGTGGAAGTGACGGGTGATCAACCTCTCGTTCATACTATTCGGGATGTGCCCCATGGTACCGTGTCATACAGATATTATAACTCCTCTGAATTAGGCATTCGACCCATGGTGATCTACACGCCCCCCGGCTATGAGGCTAATTCCTCCAAAGAGTACCCGGTTCTTTACCTGTTGCACGGAACCACAGATACTGAGGAAACCTGGACGAAGGTGGGCCGGGCAAATATTATCCTTGATAACCTGATCCATCAGGGAAAAGCGGAACCTATGGTCATCGTCATGCCTTATGGCAGGGCCTATCCGGTGGTCAGCAAATATTCGGGTAGTTTGCGGAATTGGGAAAACCTGCAAGAATTTAAAAAGGACTTTATAAACAACCTTGTCCCATTCGTCGAGCAAAATTACCGCGTAAAGTCCGATAAGGATAACCGGGCGATAGCGGGCTTTTCCGGCGGCGGTGGAACCTCGCTTTATCTGGGTTTGAATAATCCTGATATGTTCAGTTGGGTCGTCGGGTTTGCCCCTGGCATGCGCGAAGAGGAATTTGACAGAAATAATGAAGTGGCCTTTACCGATCCTTCCCTCACAAATCAACGATTAAAACTGTTTTGGATCGGTATCGGCAGGGATGATGGACTGTTTTCCGTCAATGAGAAATACATGAAAATATTGGATGTGAAGGGAATCAAATATGAAAAATTCATTACCGATGGAGGGCATACCTGGATGAATTGTAAGCTTTTCCTTTCAACGATCGCGCAGAAACTTTTTTAATGAAGATAATGAGGTTCATATTGAATGTTTTTTTGCTGGTTGGATTTTCCCTTCATAATGGTATTGCCCAGGAAAATGCTCCCATACCTGTCCTCATTGTCGATGGATTTAGCAATCACGACTGGGCTCAAACCACAAAGGTCATCAAATGGATACTGGAAGAGAGTGGACGGTTTAAAGTGGATGTTTCAACCATTCCAGCTGATAGTATGCAAAGAGAGGCCTGGAGGGCTGACTTCAGTAAATACGCTGTAGTCATTCAAAATACCAATAACATTTGGGAGCTTCATACACGCTGGCCGCGAGAAGCAGAGGAGGAACTGGAAAAGTATGTGGCCAATGGGGGAGGCTTGTATATCCTTCATTCAGCTAACAACGCTTTTTCGCACTGGCCGGAATACAACAAAATGATCGGTTTGGGCTGGCGCGATAAAACGTATGGGTTTGCACTGGAGGTTGACGCAAATGAAAATATCGTTCGTTTTTCTCCCGGCGAAGGGGAAAATACGGGTCATGGCGATCGATTCAATGCGGTTATTGAGATCCTTAACCGGCATCCGATAAATAAGGGCTACCCCGATCAATGGCAAACAGCGAATACTGAGGTTTATTACTTTCCTCGTGGACCGGCGGAAAATTTGACGGTTTTGTCGTACGCCTACGACAGCACCAGTACACACAGGATGTGGCCGGTAGAATGGATTGTGTCCTACGGTAAAGGACGTGTCTACAACTCAAGTATGGGACATCTCTGGAAGGGTGAAACCTACCCACCCGCTTATCGGTGTGTCGGTTTTCAAACGACTGTTATCAGGGCAGCGGAATGGTTAGCCACAGGAAATGTAACATATCCTGTTCCGAAAAATTTTCCCAGTAAAGGTTCACTGAGCCTTAGAGACGAGATTGAATTTACTAACGCGCATAAACCTTAGAGGAATGATCGGTAGAAAAACAGAAAAACATAGTGCCTTTTTGACTCGGATTTAACAAGTCATTGGAATAAAATAAACTTAGACGAAAATGAAACAGATAATATTGGCCATAGCTTGCTTTACTATGTTAGGGATGGAAGCCCAGGCCCAGGAATTTACCACCCATGCACCTGAGGGTTTTGATGTGTTAAAGCCGGACATTGCCCATGGTACGCTCGACACTATTACGTATCCCTCAAAAACGGTGGGAGTTGATCGCAAAGCACTGATCTATACCCCACCCGGATATTCAAAGAAGAATAAATACCCCGTGTTATATCTTTTGCATGGCATCGGAGGAGACGAGAAGGAATGGCTGAACGGGGCAGCTCCACAAGTAATCTTAGATAATTTATACGCAGAGAAAAAACTACAACCCATGATTGTGGTTATGCCCAATGGACGTGCGATGAAAGACGATCGGGCAGGCGAAAATATCTTCGACAGCGCAAAGGTGGCCGCTTTTGCCAACTTCGAGCATGATTTGCTGAATGATTTAATTCCTTATATCGAAAAGAAATACCCAGTTTATAAAGACAGAGAGCACCGTGCAATTGCGGGCCTTTCCATGGGAGGCGGTCAATCCCTGAATTTTGGCTTGGGAAACCTGGATAAATTCGCCTGGGTAGGTGGCTTTTCTTCAGCACCCAATACCAAGGCTCCTGAGCAACTGGTGCCAGATCCGGAAAAGGCAAAGGAACAGTTGAAGACGCTTTGGATCTCCTGCGGGCTGGATGATGGACTGATGTCTTTCAGTCAGCGGACCCACGATTATTTACGAGAACATGATGTGCCACACATTTTTTATGTAGAGCCCGGAGTACATGATTTCAAGGTTTGGAAAAATGACCTGTATATGTTTTCACAATTGCTTTTTAAGCCGGTCGATGTTTCGTCTTTCCCGAAATACAATGTACTGGGCATCGCTGCCGCCACCAATGCCGGGAATTCAAAATACCCACGCATCCTTCCAGGCAACAGGGTCTTGTTCCGCGTCAAAGCACCGGATGCCATGCAGGTGCAAATTGACCTCGGTAAAAAATATGACATGGTCAAAGATGAGGAAGGCTTTTGGGAAGTTACGACCGATTCCATCGGCCCGATGTTTCATTACTACTCATTATTAATCGATGGAGTGGAGGTGGTCGATCCTGCAAGTGAAACATTCTACGGCATGGGACGAATGGCCAGCGGTATTGAAATACCTTATAATGGGGGTGATTTCTATGCTTTGAAAGATGTGCCTCATGGCGAGATCCGCATCCGGCAATATTTCTCGCCCGTCATTAATTCCTGGCGCCAGATGTATATTTATACACCTCCCGGATACGATCTGCGTGGTGCTGAAAAGTATCCTGTGCTCTACATTCTTCACGGCGGTGGCGAAGATGAGCGAGGCTGGGCCGTGCAGGGAAAAACCGATCGGATCCTCGACAATTTAATCGCGGAAGGCAAAGCAAATCCGATGGTGGTCGTCATGATGAATGGGAATGTAGGAAGCTCCGGTTTTGGCGAGCAATTTTACAGGGTCTTTCGGGCAGAACTGTTAAATAGTGTCATTCCCTTTGTCGAAAATAATTACAGGGTCCTTCCTGATTCGCAGCACAGGGCCTTGGCCGGACTTTCCATGGGAGGCTTACAGACACTATATGCCGGATTGTACGAAGTCGAAAAATTTTCGGCGCTGGGAGTGTTTAGTTCCGGATGGATTCAGCCCCAGCAAGCCGCCATAGCAGATGCGCAGTATGATTTTATCAATCAGAACAAAACCACGATAAATCAAAACCTGAAGCATTTCTGGATATCCATGGGCGGCAAAGAAGATATTGCTTATAATAATTG
>JBNLGG010000130.1:0-5866 GCA_050305935.1 Cyclobacteriaceae bacterium
AATGATGTTTATAACGTGCATTTTTTGCATATCATGATAAAACATGGTCCGTTTTACCCCACGTACACGTGTTTTTCTTGCATTTCAATCATTTTGTGGGTTTTTATATGATCAGACAACATCTAGGAAAACAAAATCCCCATTGTCCAATAATTTTGTACTTTTAACAGAAACAATCTGGTATGAAAAATATCTCTGTCATTGGTGCTGGAACCATGGGTAACGGGATAGCCCATCACCTTTCTCTCTATAATTTCACGATCAATCTCATTGACATCTCGAAAGAAAACCTGGAAAAAGGGATATCGACCATCAATAAAAATTTACAACGCCAAGCCGACAAGGAAAAAATAACTTCTTCGCAAAAAGAGGCCGCTCTTAAAAGCATACATCCTTCAACCTCTTTAGAAAACGCTAAAAGTAGCGACCTGGTGATAGAAGCGGCCACAGAAAACCCACACATTAAAAAGGAAATTCTTCGCACTATCAATCATACAGTCACCAGCAAGTGCATCATAGCCAGCAACACGTCCTCCATCTCTATTACCGAGCTTGGTAGCACACTTGATAACCCTGCTCAATTTATTGGTATGCATTTTATGAACCCTGTTCCGGTGATGAAACTGGTGGAAATTATTAAAGGATACTCCACCAGCCCGCAGACATTGGACAAAATCTACAAATTGTCTCTTGATATTGGCAAAACACCGGTCGTGGTCAATGACTACCCGGGGTTTATCTCAAACCGCATACTCATGCCGATGATAAATGAAGCCATCTACTCACTTCATGAAAGAGTAGCGGGTGTGGAAGAGATCGATACCATTATGATGCTGGGAATGGCCCACCCCATGGGGCCGCTCAAATTAGCAGATTTTATCGGCCTTGACATCTGCCTGTCTATTTTAAAGGTGTTACATGAGGGTTTTGGCAATCCGAAATACTCCCCCTGTCCCCTCCTTATTAATATGGTGAATGCAGGAAAACTAGGCGCCAAAACCGGGGAAGGATTTTACGACTGGTCAAAGGGAAAAGACACAATAATAATATCACAACAATTCTTGATATAATACAATTTTAGATCAAGGTAAAATTTCACTTATACATCTCCGTTATTTCTACCGTTACGATCCCTCTTCGATTTTTTTATCAATTTTTTGGCTTAATTTCGTATTTATACTTATCTTCTCATTGGATTGTTAGCAAAGCACATTTATTGAATTGTCACAAGGTAAAATGTGAATATTTAAAGAAAGTACAATTTTCGACCTAGGTCAACTATCTTAACACGGGAATAAAAAATGAGGCTTCGTGACGAACAAAGTTTATTTGAGGCGATTGAGATTTTCGAATCGAAATTTGCCAGTTGGATCAAAAGCAAATTAATCCAGGGAGGATATGAAGTGGACGAAAGTATGTCCTTCCAGGAACTGCTGAAGACGTATGACACCAAGTTAAAAACTGACAGGCAACATGTCAATCCACTTCTAAATTGGTTAAGAGAGAAAGATCGTTGTGTGCACCTGAAAACACGGCTAATTAATGGCAATGATCATCTTGACACAACAGGCTTTAATTTATTGGAAAAGACAGCAATGGATGGTGCAGTTTTACTATTAACTTTTCAAAGCAATTAAGCACTAATAAACCAGGTATTTTTTATAATGATAATTTTATATTTTTAGACGCCTTTCGGTATTAACACTTAATCTGGTTTATGAAATTTTTTAAATTTCTGGCATGCATTTCCTTAAGTATCGCACTTTTTTACGTGCTGAATAACCGGCTAATTTTAAATAGTACGGCCATTCCTCCTTTGGGTAAATTCTTAAACCCTTATGAAGGTTTCTGGCAAAATGCTGAAAGTACTCCGCTGACAGCCCCTGAAAAATTTAATATCAACACCCTTCAAGAAGAGGTGCTTGTCAAGTACGACAGCAATTTCATCCCTCACATTTTTGCAGAAAACGATCCCGACCTTTACACTGCCGCCGGTTATGTAGCAGCGTTTCACCGCCTTTGGCAAATAGAACTGGTCACTCACAATGCCGCCGGCAGGCTAAGTGAAATCATTGGCCCGGCTACCATTCCACTTGATCAGGAGCAACGTAGAATCGGAATGGTGTGGAGTGCAAAAAGGGTAATTGAAGAATGGAAAAAATACCCGGAGATCTATGACATGCTGACGGCTTATGCAAATGGTGTCAATGCCTATATCGACCGATTGAGCTACCGGGACCTGCCTCTGGAATATAAACTCCTTGACTATTCCCCCGAAAAATGGACTCCCTACAAATCCGCTCTGGTATTGAAATACATGTCCAAAATGCTGACCATCGGCGAAAGTGATATGGAGAACACAAATTTTGTCAATCAATATGGGTTTGACTTATTCAACAAATTATTTCCCGATTTTCCGGAAGAAATTGACCCGATCATTCCAGGGGAAAAAAAATGGGATTTTGAGAATGATATAAAATTTGTTGAATCTGATACTTTCTTAAAGTCTCCTGCCCTTTCATCCATTTTTGAAAAACCCTATCCGGGCCTGGGAAGCAACAACTGGGCGATTGGTGCTTCAAAATCCGAAAATGGTAATGCCTTCCTGGCAAATGACATGCACCTGAATTTGAATCTTCCGTCCATTTGGTTTGTCGTCCAATATCACACACCTGAGATGAATGTTTTTGGCCATATTTTACCTGGCACTCCCATGGTCATCCAGGGCTTTAATGACTCCATCGCCTGGGGTATGACAAATGCCTACCGTGATCTCGTCGACTGGTACAAGATCACTTTTAAGAATGAATATCGAAAGGAATATTTGTATGACGATAACTGGCTTCTTACCCGGCAATTGGTAGATACCATCAAAGTGAGGGGAGCCGAGGATATTATTGACACCATCATTTTTACCCATCAAGGGCCGATAGCTTATGATGAGGGCTATATGGGTTCAGACCAAAAAGCCAATCTCGCCATGCGGTGGTTAGCGCACGATGTTTCATTTGAACCTTTATGCTTCTTTGGATTAGCGAAAGCAAATAATTATGACGATTTCAAGGAAGCGATCTCCTATTTCAGTTGTCCTCCACAGAACCTTGTTTTTGCTGATGTGAAAGGTAATACCGCTATCCATGTTCAGGGTAAATACCCCATCAAGTATCCACATCAGGGCAAGTTTATTTTGGATGGTAGCACCAGCAGGTCAGAATGGGCCGGGTTTATTCCACCGGAAGAAAACCCTCAAATTTTTAATCCGACCAGAGGGTTTGTTAGTTCTGCGAATCAACACCCTGTTGACGAATCATACCCCTACTATGTGTATGCTGACAACAATGAATACTACCGAAATAGAAGAATAAATAATGTGCTGAATGAAAAAGACAGTCTTAAATTCGAAGATCTGGCCTTGTTGCAGACCGACGATTACAGCATTTATGCGGAAGAGTTGCTTCCCATTCTAATCGACAGCGTCAAGTTTAGCCAATTGACGAAAAGTGAGAAAGAAGTGGTTTCTGAATTAAAAAAGTGGGATTATAATTATGGTTCCAATGAAGTGGGCCCCGCCTTTTTTGAGATATGGCAGAATGAATTGTATTCGATTATTTGGGATGAGCTCATTGATTCGGAAGTTCCCATGCCATTACCTTCGACATTTCAAACGGTCTGGCTAATGAAAAACAATGCTGATCTCGAATTCTTCGATGTGACATCAACTGATAAAAAGGAAACGTTAAATGATTTAATCGTCATTTCTTTAGAAAAGACTGCAGAACAAATCGCCAAATGGAAGGCAGATCACCCGGGGGAGCAGTTGACTCGGGCAAACTACTATCATACCAAAATAATGCACTACGCCCAAATCAATGCTTTTAGCCAACTGGATTTGAAAGTAGGCGGAAGTGGTGATGCGGTAAACGCTACGACCACAACTCATGGACCTTCTGAAAGAATTATCGTTGAAATGGGGACACCTGTGAAAGCGTGGCATACCTATCCTGGAGGGCAGTCGGGCAACCCGGGAAATCCCCACTATACCAGATTTCTGGATTCGTGGATGAAGGGTACTTATTTTCCGGTTCACTTCTATAAATCCAAGGGCGATTACACCGACCAGACAATTTTTACCCAAACTTTATCCCCAAATTAAATGCTAAAATTTTTACTAAAAATATTGCTCATTGCACTCCCTTCAATTTATTTACTAGAAGAATATCCCTGGTGGACGGTGATGGTGATTGCCTTTATTATATGTGCTATCATTAAAACCAATTGGTTTCTGTCATTCCTAAGTTCGTTCCTGGCCATTGGGGGATTGTGGTTTTATAAAGCCTACCAGATTGATGCCGAGACTAATTCCATACTGACCAATAAAATTGCAGAGCTTTTTGCACTAAGCAATCCTTTTTTGCTGGTCATCATTACGGCGGTCGTTGGGGGGCTGGCAGCCGGATTTGGCGGTCTTTCGGGACATACTTTCATAAAGCTTTTTGAAAAGAAAAAATCTCTTTACTATTAGCCAGAAGTCTGGAGACAGAAGTCCGAAGACCGGAGTTGGGAGATGGAAGTTGGATATCCTGAATATTTTTTACGAAAAACCAATAACTTACGACCTCAACTACTTAATAACTCAGTAACTTAATAACCTAATCCCCAATCGATGGCCTTGAACTACATTTGGATATCTTTTTTTCTCATAGCCTTTGTTATAGCCATTGTGAAACTCATCTTCTTCCAGGATTACCAGGTTTTTACACAGATGTTTAATGCGACTATGGAATCGGCGGAAACGGGATTCACCATCTCCCTGGGATTAACCGGTGTGTTGACCTTCTGGCTGGGAATATTAAAGATTGGCGAAAAGGGAGGTATGATTGCCATCATGACCCGCTTAGTGAAACCGTTCTTTACAAGGATATTTCCGGATATCCCAAAAGACCATCCGGTGTTTGGGCACATACTGATGAATATTTCAGCCAATATGCTGAACCTGGACAACGCTGCCACACCCATCGGCCTAAAAGCCATGAATGATCTTCAGGAGCTAAACCCTGATAAAGATAAAGCCACCAATCCCATGATCATGTTTTTGGTGTTAAATACTACCGGGCTAACCCTTATCCCCATTAACATCATGGTATACCGCTATGAAATGGGGGCGGTAAATCCGGCCGACATATTTCTACCTATCCTTATTGCCACCTTTTTTGCAACTATCACGGGCCTGATTTTGGTCTCCATTGTTCAAAAAATCAATCTTTTTGACAAAGTGATCCTCGCTTATCTATTGTCTGCAACAGCTGTCATTGTGGGAATTATCATCTACTTCTACCACATGCCGTCCGATCAGGTAGAAATTGTCTCCAGGGTTATAAGTCACACCTTGCTGTTCTCTGTGATCGTAATCTTTATCCTGATGGGACTGAGAGCGAAAATCAATATTTACGAGTCATTTATTGAAGGCGCGAAAGATGGCTTTACCATTGCGATCAAAATCATTCCCTACCTGGTTGCGATATTGGTAGGAATAGGCGTATTCAGGGCTTCCGGCGCCATGGATTATTTCATAAGTGGCCTCGCTTGGTTTTTCAGTTCGATGGGAATGAACACAGAATTCGTCCCGGCACTTCCTACGGCATTTATGAAACCTCTTTCCGGCAGCGGGGCCCGGTCGTTGATGATTGATACAATGGAAGCCTACGGCGCTGACCATTTTGCCTCTAAAATCGCCTGCGTGCTTCAGGGCTCCACAGACACTACATTTTATATTATTGCTGTTTATTTTGGCTCTGTTGGCATTAGAAATACCAGGTATGCCGTCACTTGCGGATTAATTGCTGATGCAGTGGGCATCATAGCATCG
>JBNLGG010000131.1:0-5302 GCA_050305935.1 Cyclobacteriaceae bacterium
TTTATGATAAAACTTCAAGTACTCTCGGAAGGATAGTCCTTGTAATTTGTAAATTATTGCTCGACGACTTAAATCAGCTGAACCTTTTAGTATGTCAAGTACTGAAGAACCAGTAAATACAACTTTAAGCGTCGGAAATGAATCATATATATTTTTTAATTCACGAGACCAATCTGTGTATTTATGGATTTCATCAATAAACAAATATTCTCCTGCATTTTTATAAAAATTATCAGCTAAATCAAGAAGTCTATTTTCACTAAAGTACATATCATCAGCTGAAACATATAATGCTTTTTTGCTATCTAATTTTTCCTTGACATATTGTAAAATCATTGTTGTCTTACCGACTCCACGAGCACCTATAATTCCAATCATGCGGCTATCCCAAGCTACATTTTCGTATAAATATCGTTTAAAATCTGTGGAGGTACTTTGTAAAAGCGTTTCAAATTTCTGATACAGTGTTCTCATAATTTTTCTGTACTATTTTCACAAAGATATAAAAATGCACAACGCACTTAACAAATGTTTCATTGATTTGCTCAATCAAATGTGCAGTTGTCTTTTTTTTTGCTTGGCGTTAACGTTTCGTATAGATATCGTGCATGAGTGGTAAATAGCAACAAAAGTAGTAATATTTGCGGTGTTCCTGGTCTTCACGATGTCCGAGATGTGCGGCACGTTTTCCAATCCTAACTCAGTGATGTCACTTAATACTTTCACGATGCGGTAAGCAAATAATTACGGGCAAAATGCAGAGGACTAATAAATATCAGTGATGCTCGCATACGCATGTTTTTTTACATTGTTGCCACACGTTTTTAATCATAGTGAAATCGACATTTTGCAATTAATATTGCATCATCTTTCACTTGATATATCAATCGATGTTCGCCGTCAATTCTCCTAGACCAGAATCCAGAATACTTATACTTTAAAGGCTCCGGTTTTCCTATTCCGTCAAATGGATTCCGTAAAATGTCCTTTATAAGGGAATTAATTCTTTTAAATATTTTTTTATCTGTTTTCTGCCAGTACAAATAGTCTTCCCAGGATTCATCTACAAAAATTAACTTCATTTTTCAATTAGATCTTTTTCGAATGATGACCCTGATTTTAATTTTGAAATAGCAGAATCAAGTCTTTCTTCATTAGTTTTTGAGGATAATTCATGTTGTGTCGCATTTAATGAATTGTATTCATCTAATGAAATGATAACTACACCAGAATCTTTGCCTCGATTAATAATTAAAGTCTCAAAGTTGTCCGTAACATTATCAAGATACTTCTTAATGTTATTTCTAAAATCTGATAAAGTGGTTGTTAACATAGTTTTCACATTTTATGTACATATACGTGTACAAATATAATATTTTTTTTAATTGTTTGAATAAATATAGGTGGAATGCGCTACAGCGTTTAGTATGTGCAAAGTAGGCGATTGCGGGCTTCAAATTTATCAAACCGCCACAAAGTTGAAGCGGGTTGGAACCGTTGAATTTACTACTATTTCGCTTATTTTGTATATACATTGTGTGCACCTTGAATGGTGGATATAGCTCATGAAAATGAGCGTTCCAAAGGGTGAAAGTCCCTTACGCGCTGGGGTCGTGCCCGGAAGCGAAGCAAGTGGCAAGCTGGTTTACCGTGAGGTTAGGGCTGAAGCCTGCCTGCCATAGTGTGGCCAAGCGCCTGGCAGGCAGGTAAGCCAGACTGTAGTGTCTGTACTGAAGAACATGAATCGTATACCGAGGCTATTAGGCTGGATGAGGTAGCACATCATGCCGAAGTCCCAAGCCCTGAAATGGGATCGCGCCGAAATAGTAGATATGGCAGGCTTAGATACAAGGATGTTCATCTTACCGAGGGAGGTCTTCCGATGTCGGGTACATTGGAAGAAGTCAGCAGAAGCCATAGTAGTCGTAGGCAACGAGCCCTGAAAAACAGGGAGGACTCACAAAACGAAGGGATGAACGTTAAGTGGTCTGAAATTCGTTAAGGAATGCCTGTCTTCGAGCAGGCATAGCCTTATCTTAAATTACGACTAAGCTGTAATTGGTGTAAAGAGCAGTTACAGTATGCTTAACGAACCGCCGTATACCTGCCTGCACGAAGCCGTTTCGGCAAAGGCAGGCGAGACCCGTATGTACGGTGGTGTGAGAGCCTCAACCTGGGTCATTTTGGCTCAGGTCGGGCTACTCGATTGGGAACCGTGCCTTCTTCTTTTTCTTGCTTGTCTTAGCTTTTGGGTTAAAGTCAAGGCAAAGCTGTACCCAATAGTCAAGGTCGCTGTCCATGTCTATACCGTCCGGCTCAACGAATACAAAACCCTTCATTGGTCTGCCCGTGAAGTCCATTTCCTGGCAACCTTTTTTTGTCAGGGCATCTTCGTAAACGTCAGGGTCAATGCGAGCCATGAGCTTGTTTTTTTCTACCCCAACGCACATTTTGTCGTCCACCATAAAGCAAAGACCGCCCATCATTTTCTTTTCTTCAAATGGTACACGTTCGTTTTTTAAAACCGTCCGGATACGGTCTGCTAAATATTCATCGTAGGCCATAATCGCCTATTTTTTTGGTTTAAAAACAAGTATCAAAGCAAGTCCAACAAGTCCGAAATGTATGATGCCACAAATGCCTTTTAACAATATCCATTGTCCAACAGGTTCTATCTCAAATAGCGCACCGTCCATTAGTGATGCAAAGGCAATGTCGAAAACACCAACAAGGTAAATAAGTGTCATGCTTTCCTTGATCGGGCTTTCACCTTTGTAAAACTTGGAATAAAGGATATATAGGGCAATGGATTGAATTATCATGGTTGTGAAACCGAGTCCAAATAATGGAGTTTCCCTATAACTCGGTGCAAGCGCTTCAAATGTCTCTTTGAACAGCACCACATTCCATAGGAATTCCCATGCGAATGTTATCAGAACATTGGCAACAAGGGTGAGTATGAATTTTTTCATATTACTTAGCTTTCAAATTCCCTTCTAAATTCTTCTGCATCATAGTATACTCTCACACTTTGGATAATTCCATTTTCCACTGTGTAAACTTCACCCATTGCAAATGAGATTTCCTGTCCTTTGGGTGTGGCGACTTTGAAAACGCCTTCGAGACAAACGAAATTACCTCCTTCAAAAGCGTTTATTGGTTCATACCCTCTCACATTGGGAAAAAAACCTTCATTTAATTCAATAAAGTCCTGCTTGCCCTTGACTTCAGCTACCGGACCCTTAAAATGGATATTTTCGGAAACCAGTTCCTTCCATCCACTGGTTCCTGCTCCCATTGACATTTGAAAGCTTTGTACTGTTTGTAATGCTGTTTTACTCACTGTTCTAAGTTTTAATGGTTATACATACTACTTAGACAATTGAGCAGGTATTTTCGGACGAGATTCGAGCACTTTTTTTTCAATTCCTTCCTCAACCCAGCTTTCGCAACTTTCCAACATGAATGTATTCATAATTGTGTTGGGAGAGTTCAATGGGTCAATCGCCTTAACCAATTCTAAGCGCAGGTTGAGCAAATAATCCTTGTCTGATGAGTTACCGTTTCGCACCATTTTTATTTTATTGGCTTCAATGTGAGCGTTTTGCTTTGGATTCAGGTTTCCCGTCAGGGTTGTACATTGGTGGCAGATTCCTTTTTTACTGACAAATGCACAGCGATTGTCAAATATTCGAATCATATTTTTTCGGGCATCTGCCAGGGCATGTTTTACTTTACCCTCTGTCAGTCCAGTGATTTTAATAATCTCATCCACTTTAAACTCGTACACGTCTTTTAGTAAAAAACAAACTTGCTGGTCAATCACTAAGGTTTTGTTGATGCAGTTAAAACAATAGGCGATATGTTCCTTAATCTCGTATTTTCTGTCAGGGGTTGAGTCAAAAACTTCAGTGAATTTTTTCCAGTGCTGTTGAGAATGAACATGCAGCATTGCTCCATAATCTTGTGCATTTTCTCTCCACCTTTCCTTTTTGGTCAGGCGGTTCTTTGTCAGGTTAAGTGCAATTGAAAATACCCATGTTTTAAGCGTAGAAGCTCCTTTGAATGAATTTAAATTTTCTAATGCCCTGATATAAGTGTCGTGAACAATGTCTTCTGTATCTTGTCGATGAGTAGTCAAGCGAAAGATGAATGAGGATAACTCGTCTTTAAAAGTTAGAAAGTCTGTATGAAAATTGTCTGTTGTCATAGTCTTTTTTGGCATGTTGCCCAACGGATTGAATGTGGAGCGTTTGGCATTTCAACGTTATAATCTTCAATTTACTACTATGTTTCTTAATTGCTATCAACTACATTTTTAGCACTATCTGCCAAATGCACTATATTTTTTGTGTGCGCCTTGAATGGTGAATATAGCTCATGAAAATGAGTGTTCCAAAGGGTGAAAGTCCCGTAAGCGCTGGGGAGTCGTTCCTGTTGTATTCAGAAAGGCTTCGGCAGAAGCAGGGGGATGGTATGGCCGGATTTTACCCAAATGCCATGAAACCATGTTGTGGCTGTCAGGGCATGGAAATATTTGCAAAGCCCAACAGTCAATCGCACCAAAAATTTGAGGGAACCACAGTGCATCTCCCCATAAAAGCACTACACCTGATAGGAAAATAATTATTCAATTCCCATAGCAGCACCGCTGCCGGAGGTTGAGTCCAACATCCGCTCTAATGAGGTGCGGCCTCACCGCACTTCATTAGAGCTTAATTGTTGTGAGCTGTTATTCTTTTTTCGTTATTACTTGTGAGCTATCGATTAAGTACACATCGCCATTTTTCCAGCTAGTTACTTCCCAGCTTTCTAATTCTCTGATGTACTTATATTCAAAGATCTTGGAGTCAGTTCCCAGGTTATTAATTGCTTTCCTAGCTGAACAATAGTCCAACTTCCTAGTCGCACTATAGTCAGCAATGCTGTCTAGTGTTCCAGACTCATTGTAGTATTCCCATTTACCTATTCTGATTATTTCACCAGAAGTGTATCCTTTCCATTTGATGTTTCCATTTTTATGAAATTGGTTCCAATACAAGATGTTGGCTGATCTATTTCTTGCATGTCGCACTATAGATCTACCATCTAAGTATTTCATTACAGTTATTGAATAGTTCAAGGAGTCTATTAACCACTCACATCGATCATATACAGTGTCAATTTTTGTCCTGATAATATTAGAACTGTTATCATTGAAAGAGTTGAATATTTTATCAATGCATTCGTTATTAGTCGATTGTTTCTGGGGCTCAAAACCGTGACCGACCTCAGTCTGACAATAGGCTTTGCCAATAGTGAT
>JBNLGG010000132.1:0-5132 GCA_050305935.1 Cyclobacteriaceae bacterium
TGGCTTTAGCGGCTGCAATGATTTTAACGGGACTTTTGAAGCGAAAGGATTTAACGTGATTCAATTCGGCGCTTTTGCTATAACCAAGAAAACCTGCCCGCAAATGGCATTGGAAAAAAAATTGAGTGACTTTCTATCCGGCAATGTACTAAGCTACCAAATAGAAAATCTACAACTCACCCTTATTGACAAAAGCGGACATACTTTTTTCTTCAGGAAAATAGATTGATAAAGGCCAGGTATTGCGCGGCTGTTTGAGAGTAAAGGGGGTGTCTAATTAATTACAATTTAGACAGTTCGGCTACCAATAAATTCGGGCGCCTTCAATTTTTCCAGGTCATGAAGGTCTTTGAAAAACCCGGCAATTGATAAATTCTGCTTAATCCATTTTCATAGACCATTACCTGGTTCACAAAATCGTCGTAGTCCTCGATCTCTAACCCCTTATTGAATTCCTTTGATCGCTTGCTCGTAAAAAACAAAGTATCGCTTACCACGAAGGGACAATAATCCATCCATTTGGAATTAACAGAACTGCCAAGGTTCCTTCCCTTTGACCATTTCCCATCCTTGTAAAAGCTGATATAAAGATCACCGCTTCCGAAGCCATCCGGACGGTTATAGGCGCCAAAAATAAG
The DNA here is from genome assembly GCA_050305935.1 of Cyclobacteriaceae bacterium. Taxonomy (GTDB): domain Bacteria; phylum Bacteroidota; class Bacteroidia; order Cytophagales; family Cyclobacteriaceae; genus CAJXNP01. Next base: position 639 of record JBNLGG010000132.1, read on the forward strand.
GTATGATTCGTCGGGCGCAACGAAAGCATTGTATTCATAACCATCTGAGTTGATGGAGTCGCTTAACGCAACAGGCTCAGTGTATTTCCCGCTTTCCCATTGGCTATAAAAAATATCATCCTTGCCATCCATGCCCGGCCTTACGGAAGTAAAATACAAATTTCCATTGCGGGAGACAGACGGATAAAACTCATCATACTGTGTATTTATGGGTGGGCCTACGTTGACGGGGCCCGACCAGGCGTCATTCGGTGACTCCCTTTCCACATACCAGATATCGTAATTTTCCTGGCTAGCGGAATCGTAAAGCTTCCGGTTAGAAACAAAATATAAACGAAGATTGTCAGGGGACAAAAAAGGCTCCAGATCGTTTGATTTTCCCGAGAACGGTGCAAGCTCCGGCTTCTGCCAACTACCATTCACCTTTTGGATTTTAAATATGACCGAAACTTCCGCCAATGGACTTTGCGCAGTGAAATAAGCTTCATTTCCCAAATTAGAAAGGGTGAAATCCCGAACATTATCAAATCGCTCAAATATTTCCTGAATGGCTGGTGCTGGCGAATTTGATGCTTGTGCCAATACAGGCCCACCATTCAAAGCAACGAATCCGAACAAGAGGGCATAAAAAATTATTTTCATAGGGCAACCTAGCTTTGACTTTTATGAAGATAATGGGTTTTTCCAAATGCGAAAAAAAACCAGGACTCTTTAAGCCCCGGTTCTAATCATCAACCTAACACTAACCTTAACCAATCATGTCTCTTTATTCGTAGGAAAGACCGAACCCAAAGGGATACAATGGATTTTCACTATCGTAAGGCAAATCCTCTTTTTGATTCTTTACAGCTTCCATGGACGACGGAAGTTCAAAAGGCAGTTTACCTTCAGGGTTTGCTTTGCCAAACAAAACTTCAAGCAATGCCTCGTCGCTTGCGCCATAGTTAGCAATCAGCGCAGCCGCATTTTCAGAAATTTCCGGAATCACGGCCGGACGATCCAGGTAAATATCGACAATGGTAGGAACTTCTTTCAGCACCATCAGGATGCTGTCCTTCTTTCCACCTTTAAAATCCAAGTCACCGTGATGGAACATTCGCGCAAAAAAGTTATCTGTTTCTACAGGCACCCACGGTGTGTTTAGTCGTAAAATCGCCAGATCTGCGCCCGCCGGAGAAGCAGCGAATGTAGCATATTGGGCAATGGTCGCAGAATCAATGCCTTCTGCATAAATTTTGATCGCATTGTCCTTTAAGGGCAATAGCTTATCCTCGTTCTTCAGTAGCGTGAGGGATCGCTTCTGGGCTTCAAAACCTGCTGCCATGAATTCCTCTTTTCCTACGGTTTTCAAAGCATTTTCCACATCAATAAACGGATCGTCAAAAAGACCCAGAACAAATTTTTGTTTAAGCAGTCTTCGAATAGATTGGTCTACCCTGGATTCTTCGAGTTTCCCGCTTTTCACCAGGCTCACCACATGTTCGGGGCAATTCTCACCACCAAACTGATCAACACCGGCATCGATGGCCTTTAACACCCTTTCTTCTTCTGACAGGTCTTCCACACCCCATGCCCTGGCGGGCCATAATGCCGGCCCCATGTGCACATCGGTAATCAGCCCCCAATCCGTGCATACGACTCCGTCAAACTGATACTTTTCACGGAGCAGTCCGGTGATAATATCTTTGTTAAAACCGAACGCCACATTCTCACTCGTTTGATCAGTGGGAACCCCGTAATATGGCATGATAGAAGCAGTATTGGCTTCAAAGGCAGCTTCAAACGGTATAATATGATATTCAAAATTATTCCCCGGATATACCTGACCTTTTTGAAATTCAAAGTGCGGATCTAAACCTTCCTTTTGAGGCCCTCCACCTGAAAAGTGTTTCGTCATACACGCCACACTGGCAGGCCCCAGCTTCTCTCCCTGAAATCCGAGAATATACGGTTTTATCATTTTTGCAGAAAGCTCCGCGTCCTCACCAAATGTCCCGCTTACACGCGGCCATCTGGGTTCGGTAGCCAGGTCGGCCATTGGGTGCAAGGCTATTCTAATTCCAGTGGCGAGGTACTCCTGGCGTGCCATTTCTGCATGCTGTCTCATTAATTCGGGATCCCCTATGGCGGCAAAACCTAACTGCTCAGGCCACTGACTGAATCCCTGTGCTTCCATAGAAAAAATCGATTCGCTAAAAGCATTCCTGGGATCTGACGCCACAGAAACCGGAATCCCCAGCCTGGTGCTATCGATTACATATTGTTGAATATTATTATACCACTTCGCGAGCGCCTCCACACCCGGCACACCCCAGAAATTGAAATGATTCATCTGGTTGTTTTTAATATAGTGCAATGCCTGCTGGCCGAAAGCCCGCCCTTCCGCTGGCTTGATTTCTATCGATCCGTCATCATTGATCGTCACCCCATTGATGAACATCATCCCCGCCTTTTCTTCCAGGGTCATTTGGCTTAGGACATCCTCCACCCTCTCATCAACAGGTTTTGAAGTGTCCTCATACACATCCATCTTACCGTTTTTATTCAGGTCTCGGTAGGTAGTTTCTCCCGTTTTACTGCCACATCCCGCAACCAAAAGGACAGCAGGAACCGCTAATAACACCCAATTTTTTATGTTTCTTATAGCAATCATCATAATATTGTTTAACTTCATTGCGTCGTTTCGACACAATGTAGATAATTTTATTGAGAAAAAAAATTCCTTTACTTGCGAATTAATTTTCAGGCGAGTGAGCGACATTAACGACAATTTGGCCAAAGAAAGAGGTAAAGAAATATTGCCCGGTTTTTCTATTGACTGCGTCATTTTTGGTTTTCATGAAAACCAGTTGAAGGTGCTTCTTCTCAAAATGAAAGGGGCAGACAAATGGTCCCTTCCCGGCGGATTTGTAGAAAAGGACGAGGAAGTGGATAATGCCGCAGGTCGCATTCTCGAATTCAGGACGGGATTAAAGAACGTGTTTTTAGAGCAATTTTATCTGTTTGGCGACCCCGGCCGAAGTGATCCTTCGATTAACAAAAAAATACTGGAACGTTACGGTATCGAACATGATGATACCCACTGGCTTCTCCAGCGGTTTATTACCCTGGGATATTACGCATTGGTGGAGTTTTCCAAAGTTATCCCTAAGGCTGATGTTCTTTCTGATGCCTGCGAATGGTGGGACATCAATGATCTACCGGTGATGGTTCACGACCATCGGATGGTATTTGATAAAGCGCTGGAAAATGTACGAAGGCAATTGAGTTACCTACCCATCGGTTTTAACCTCCTTCCGAAAAAATTTACCATGCCCCAACTGCAAAAGCTTTATGAAACCATTCTTGACAAACAATTAGATCGAAGAAACTTCCAACGCAGGGTATTGTCTTTTAATATCTTGACCAGATTAGAAGAACGGAAAACAGGCGTAGCCCACAAGGCGCCCTATCTCTACACTTTTAACCTGGAAAATTATAATAAGGCGCTTGCCGAAGGATTAAGCGGAAGCTGGTAAAAAAAGCCGCAACTAATGGAGATTGCTTCTCGTCCTTTTATTTTTAATTCAATAATTTAAATACCCAATCAATTATGGAAATCCTTGACCAGCTAGAAGCAAGTCTTCAAAAAACACTCCCTTATTTTGATCTTTCACTCACAGACCTTCAGAAAACCTACCACCCTGGCAAATGGAACGTCAGGCAAATCCTTCATCACCTGGCGGATGCAGAGACCATTTTATACGAACGCATCCGAAGAATCATTGCCGAGCCAAAACAAGTAATCTGGGCCTTTGACCAGGATGCGTTTTGCGACCGACTTAACTACGAAAAAACACCCTTGGCGATTAACAAAGATATTTATCATTCTACCCGAAAAGCGGTCATCTACTATGCAAAAGAATTTTATGATGCGCTTGGCAGCAAAGAATTCATCCATAGCGAAACCGGGATCAGAAGGCTGAAAAATGAATTTGACAAAGTGGCCGCCCACAACTTCTCACATATCGCCCAGATCGAACAAGCCCTAAATTAAAAACCATAAATGAAGAAACATCACTATAAAACCCAACTCACCTGGACGGGCAACCAAGGTACAGGCACCTCAAAATATGATCAATACAAACGTGATCACCTCATTGCTATTGACGGCAAACCCGATCTGGCGCTTTCATCGGATCCAAGCTTCAGAGGTGATCCAACCCGGCAAAATCCTGAAGAGTTGCTCGTCGCTTCCTTGTCGTCATGCCACATGCTCTGGTACCTGCATTTATGTGCGGTGAATGGTGTGATTGTGAAGGAATATATGGATGAGGCTGAAGGAACAATGGTCGAAAACCCGGATGGCAGTGGGGTGTTTGAAGAAGTAGTATTAAAACCCCGGATTATCATCGCCGAAGGTTCTTCCATCGAAAAAGCAGAAAAGCTGCATGAGGAAGCTAATAAAAAGTGCTTTATAGCTAATTCCGTTAATTTTCCCGTGTTGCACCGCCC
>JBNLGG010000133.1:0-5129 GCA_050305935.1 Cyclobacteriaceae bacterium
GTACACGGCTCACACCCTACACTTAAATACCCCTTGGCTTCCAATGGATGCTCGGGCAATTTAAACTCCTTTCTGTAGGCAAAAATGTCTTTGGGGCTCCAATCCAAAATGGGGTGAAAACGGGTACAACCATGAGGTGCGGACTGCAGGACTGACATGGCTTTCCTGGTCGCGCTTTGATCAGCGCGTACACCATTGATCCAAATGTCATGGTGCATTAATATCTTCTCTAAGGGTTGTGTTTTATTTAGGTAGCAGCAATGATCAGGATCAGAAGTGAAAAGTAGCTGTCCATCATCTCCTTTTTGAAGGTTCTTTGGAACCTCTGGTTTGAGATCCACGAGATTGATCCCAAATAAATCAGTGATTTGATCCCTGAATTCAATGGTTTCCGGGAAGTGGTAACCAGTGTTAATAAAGACTACGGGAATGGTGTTATCGATCCTGCTCAGCATATGCAGGAGAGGCAAAGAGTGCGTTTGAAATGAAGAGGTGGTAAACAGTAATTTTCCCTCCTCTTTAAATTTTAATATTTGATCCCTTATTTCCTCAAAAGTCACACCTACCGCTTTTTATTGCTGCGCAAATATATAAAAAGGAACGGGTAGAAATAAATATGGGGTTAATTTATTGGTAGGTCAGTACGTGAAAAGTCAGGAGACTTCCTTTAAAATCAATTCATTGCCAGTCAATGCAAAAAACAGATTTTGGAGTTCATGCACGTACCTGATCTTTTTTGCGTCTGTATTATGAATATTTACCATCGCAAAATCATCAGACAATTCTATTTTTACACCATTGAGATAAAAAGTATACAACTCTTCCGTGCTAGTGACATAGAAAAAACCGAAATTTTCCAGCCAGGTGACATTTAAATCAACTCCCTCAACACTACCGCTATTTCGCAAATATACCAGGTCAATATTCTTTTCGTTCAGTTGTACTATCTGACCGGAATAAAAGATAAAATTTCCTTCTCGTAATTCACCTTCCAACAACTCTGGTACCATAGCATAAAAAATTTATAACAATCCGATGCTATGTTTCGAAAAATTATGCCAATCAAAAATTAAGCATTTTTTGAGCCGGTGATGAGTTTTGTATTTTAACCCAATCCCAAATTGGGAAAAGTTGTCTTTTTTTGAGAGTGAAAAATCACAAGAACAAATCTCCGTCCAACCACCTTTTAAACTCGTTTATCCGCTCCCTGGCCACAATGGCATCCATCGTCGCATTGCCTTTAAGGCAAATACGCAAGCGACTGTTTGACCACGAAACAATATCGTCAAATGACCCCAGGGAAATGATAAATTTTCGGTTAATGCGGAAAAACCCTGATGGATCGAGTTGCTCCTGCACCTGGTCCATCGTACTGTCAATGATATAGGATTTTTGATCCCTCGTTTTAATAAAGGTAGCCTTCTCTTTGCTTTCAAAATAGAGTATCTCTTCTGTTGAAATAGATTTTATGTGTTCTCCAATTTTGACAATGTACCGTTCCTTATAACTTTTCTTGGCAAAGGCCTGATAGACCTTACGGATCACCTCAGGATCCAGGAAGGAAAGTGTAGAAAACTGATCTTTTAATGATGATAACTTTTTAATCGCTTGCCGCACATCTTTTTCCTGGATGGGTTTTAACAAATAGTCGACACTATTCACTTGAAAAGCCTTAAGTGCATACTGATCGTATGATGTGGTAAAGATTACTGGCACACTAATTTGTACCTGTTTGAAAATTTCAAAGCTGAGACCATCAGCTAACTGAACGTCCAGAAAAATGACATCGGGCAATTCCCGATTTTGAAACCAATGGACTGCGTTTCGCACAGTCTCAATCTTTCCAACTACCTCAATGGACGGATCTGCACTGGTAATTAATTTCGCTAATCTGTCGGCTGCTAAATGTTCGTCTTCTATAATGAGTGCCTTCATAATTACGCAATTATCAGGGGAATGGAAACGATGAACTGATCTTCATTATCTTCAATTTGTATGTCTTTACCGCACAGCATTTGGTAGCGCTGGGAAATATTGGCAAGGCCTATTCCTGTTCCTCTTTCATAAAGCTGCTTTTTGTTTTTTTTATTGGAAAAGATTAACCGACTGTCTTTGGACTGAATCAATATCTCCAGCGGCTTTTCACTGGAAACCTCATTATGTTTGATCGCATTTTCGAGAATAATCTGCATGGCAAGAGGTAATACTAAATGTTGGTCCGTTTGCCCGTTCAATTGAAATCCCACTCGAAGATTCTCCCCAAAACGTATTTTCTGTAGAAAGATGTAATCATGTAAAAAGACAAGTTCATCCGAGAGCAAAGCTAGGTCTGTATTTTGGCTGTCCAGCACATAACGGTAAATACCAGACAACTTATTGATGTATTGAACGGCCAGGTTCTGATCATCATACACCAGGGATGCCAGGGTGTTTAGGCTGTTGAAAAGAAAATGAGGGTTAACCTGGTTTTTTAACGATTCATATTGAGTGGCAATTTTTTCCTTTTCCAGTTTCTCTGCCTTAACGGCCTCGCCTTTCCAGTTCTTGATAAATTCAATCCCCGAAAAAAACATAGAAATGGCTAGCGCAATGTAAACCGGCATCTGCGCATTAGCCACCAGGTCTGAAAATGAGGGGCTGAATTCCGGGTTGAAAAGAAGCCTTACAGAAAAATACCAGATGAGTACGGAGGCAATAAAAGAGTACCCGGCAAGCAGTGTCAGATTAATAAAAAACCCTTTGACCGGGCGCTCCCCGGTATAGTGCTTTTCAGCAACCTTGTTGGAAATATAAGTGCATCCGTAGCCCAACACATAGGTATAGATTAAACTCATGAACATGTGTCGCCAGTTCTGGAGAAATGCTTCCCCTCCAAAATAGCACTTCGGACAAAGCATAAAACCTATAATAAGCCCCATCCCCGTTATGATGATGAATTCTCTCAGTTTCGATTTGAAAAATGGGTTCATTTTATTGGCTTATTGGATACACCTGAAAGCGTTTTATTGACATGCTTGGGTAAGTTGTTGAGCCATTGTTTTACCCCAGACAGGTGCCAATTTATCAACAGGCTGTTCATTTTCCAATTTTTCGGCTGCACCTTTCATCATATTGCAGGCATCTGTTACGTCATTCCCAAAAAACTGATCGGTCCCAAATTTCATCTGCCCCATCATCAGCAGGGCGCGTGGGTTACCAGGATTGATGACCAACGCCTTTTGAAAGGACCCCATTGATAACTGACTGTACTGAGCTCCACGGACTTGTGGATCAACTACGAGTCGCATCATATAAATATAACCTTGCAGCGTCTCTATTTCATCATTATCAGTTGAAATCGATTTACACAAATCGAGATTCTTCTGCGCTGCGTCCAGTATCTTATCATGCCTGGAAACGTCTTTTTCCTGATGGGTCATCCATATGTATCCCAGGGATGCATAGTATGCAGGCAACCATTTTTCGGGCTCTGCCTGGCTGATCCGCTCAAACTGAGAAACTGCCGCCTGAAGGTCTTCAATTGACTGCTGCCCGTAAAGCTTCTCAAGGGCTCCGGACATTGATTTTTCGTACTTGCTGTCATTGGCATGAACAGTAAAGACGGCGATCAGGCCTACGAGTACTAAAACTAATTTTTTCATGTTGTATAAATTTAAAGGTTACGCTTTTATAGATTGTTTAATAGGTTTGCTTCTTTGTCTTTTTTAATGGTTATAAAACACCCCAGGAAGATGAGCCGCTTTGCCTGGGACATGACCGGGACAGAATCGTAACACCGTTCTCATTTGGTACCGTACTGTACTGGAAACGAAATTCCTGGCTAAAACCCGATAGATTGGAAACTGAGAAATGAAAGATCACACTGGATTTAAAAAGAAAACTGAAATTGGCACTCACATCATGATAAGGCTGTATGCGCGCTTTCTGAAATTTCTCTTTACTAGGGACGTCATATTTTCTTGCGCTGGTAAAATGATAGATCAATCCAATCTGCGATCGCATTTCCTCAAAGAATTGCTTGTAGACAGCCGACAAGTTATGATTGGAAACAACATCCAAAGGCCTGAGAATGACTGCCTTTTTATCATCGTTGGCCTCAAATGATCCGCCAGAAAAGACCACCTCATCAATCAGATTTACATCCTCTTTCATGGAAATGGATAAAGTGAGAGAAGATTCCTCTAGAAAAATCCCTTCCTCATAACGTCTACAGCCAAGAGAGGTCACCACCAGTGTATGCTCTCCGGTTCCTTCTGTAATTAATGGAAATTTACCCTCTGCATCAACGGCAGCTCCTTCGTAAGTGCCCGCCAAAAAAACATTGGCACCAATTAATGATACACCCTTTTGATCAGTGACATTACCACTGATGTATATTTGCGGGCAGGCAGTGGTTGATGTCAGCAGAAATAGGGAGACAAGTAGGTATTCCATGTTCGATTATTTAAACCAAATGTCTTTGGTAGGGTACATTTGTTAAAAAGAACCTTACCGAACCGTCGAAAAAAAGGGATAAAATGTTACCGATATTTAATGAGTCATTTTTCCATTTTTAAGGATGTTATGATATATTTGTTACTTAGTGGTATAACAGCGCCATTAAAAACATTGATCATCAACCTGAAAAATCAGCTAATTAATACTCTATGAAGAAAATTATTCTGATTGCAATAACCATTCTTCTCTTCAACGAACTTTCCCTGGCACAGGGTCGAAATTTCAGGAACAGGTCTTTTATCGTTGGAGCAGGTACTGGTGCAGCCTTTTATTTTGGGGATTTGGCGAAAGACGGGACTTTTCGTTTTGTGAAACCAAATTTTGCACTAAGCGGCAGGTATAATTTCCATGATCGTTTCAGCGTGGAGTCGCAATTGACGTGGTTTATGCTGACTGGCGACGACAGTAAGGATCCCGTTAAAGAATTAAGAAACCTTTCATTTACGAGTCACAATTTTGAGTTGAATGTTCTGGCTCATATTAGCCTGTTCCAGGAGGCTATAAAATTTTACCAGCGACCATTCGCCAATCCATATATTTACGCCGGAATAGGTTTGGTAAACTTCAATCCAACCGCACGGTTAGAAGGTGAAAAATATAATTTGAGAAAATTGCAAACTGAGGGCCCAGAG
>JBNLGG010000134.1:0-5038 GCA_050305935.1 Cyclobacteriaceae bacterium
AACACTTACAGCTATCCAATTATCAACTTTAAATTTGATGAGAATTTTAACTAATATTGAAAAGAAGTTAATTGTGGAAAACCCTTTTATCCAGACACACTTTATTGGACAGTACCCCTCTGCGATCTTTGCGTGGAATAAGAAAGCCTATATAGAAGAGAGTTATCGAATGGTAGTTGGAACTTTTTCCACGCAAAGCACGCGAAGTTTTAAAACGCAAAGAGCACAAAGAAATAACTGGTGACAATTAAACCCTCCGCGTTCTCCACGTGTTTTTTCCTCTGCGGTCTGCGTGGAAAAATTCAGAAGGTCCATTCACATTGATCAGCAATTCACTACTGCTTTTCTTTAGCCGACACTTGCAGTAGTTCACTGGCTTTTAAAATAGATTGACTAAAATTGTCAAAAATGAATTCCTCAGATATGTAATGGGTAATATTGAACCTGATCAATTCCTTTTTTAAATCCTCATTTACGCCCGAGAGCATAATAACAATCCCTTCATTCTTCAGGATACGGAGTGCACCCTTTAAATTGTGAAAACCGGTTTGATCAATGAAGGATACGTGCCGCATTCGAATAATGAGCACCTTGCTTTTTAACCCGATTTCCTCAATCACTTCAGAATATCTCCTGGCCGAGGCAAAAAACAAAGGCCCGCTGATCTCAAAAATTTTCAGGCCCTTCGGCAAATTTGAATAATCCTCGATTAGATCATTATCAACGATGTTATAAATTCTCTTCTCATTGATATTGGCCATTCTTTTCATAAAGAGTAAAGCCGAGAGTACCACACCTATTTGGATGGCCAGGGTTAAATCAAAGAACACTGTAATAAAAAAGGTGGTCAATAAGATGAGAACATCGAAATAGGAACCTTTAAGTATGGAAATAAAAGACCTCCACTCACTCATGTTATAGGCGACGACGATTAAAATCCCAGCGAGGCACGCCATTGGTATTAGCTTGGCCCATTGCCCCAGAAACAGCATGATCAGTAGTAGCGTAAAAGCGTGCACCATTCCTGCTAAGGGTGTGCGACCACCGTTTTTCACGTTGGTAGCTGTGCGGGCAATGGCGCCAGTAGCCGGGATTCCTCCAAAAAACGGTGCGACGATATTGGCAATTCCCTGGGCGATCAATTCCGTATTGGAACGATGCTTTCCGCCGATCATACCATCGGAAACAACAGCCGACAGCAGAGACTCAATTCCTCCCAATAAGGCAATCGTGAGAGCGGGAGCCAGATAATACTGCAGATCACCCAACTTAAACGACGGGATATCGACACTGATATTCGTAGGAATGGCTCCAAAAAAGGTCTCAATCGTGGCTATATCAATACCGATAAGATGAACAAGCGGGGTCACCAATACAATCGCGAAAAAAGGCCCCGGGATTTTTGTTGTGATATATCTGGAAAATACTGTTATGGCAATCGTAAGCAGGGTAATGACCAGCGCCCACCAGTTGATCTGGGACAGGGAAGAAAAATAAACCACCCACTTTTCGTAAAATTCTGCCGGTAGCTTTTCTATAGGCAAGCCCAGGGCATCTTTGATCTGTGTGGAAAAAATCACAAGCGCTATCCCACTGGTAAATCCGACGATAAGGGGATGCGGAAAATACTTGAGCAGCACACCCAATTTCAGAAGTCCAAAAACAACCAATAGTATTCCCGCCAGAACGGTGGAAATGACCAATCCCTGGTATCCATACTGCTCCATGATCCCAAACACGATGACAATAAATGCACCGGTAGGACCACCGATCTGGACCCGGCTACCTCCTAAAAATGAAATGATAAATCCAGCAACAACCGCCGTTATAATTCCTTTTTCAGGGGATACTCCCGAAGCCACGGCAAAGGCGATGGCCAGAGGCAATGCCACAATGCCTACAACAACTCCTGATAAAATATCGGTAAAAACCTGCTTTCGGTCGAGCCCGCTTGACAACAAGGTGAAAAACTTGGGCTTAAAAATAGTATTCATTGTGACTTGGCTAAATTACCGCAAATGTAGCTTTATTTTTGATCGATTGCGAGGTGGATTTTTGAACGAATGGCTTTTTTACAGCAAAGTGCGCGAAGACTTAAAACGCTAAGAGCGCAAAGAAATGCCCCGGTAACAATAAACGCTCTGCGACCTCTGCGTGTTTCCCCTCTGCGATCCTTGCGTGGAATAAGAAAGTCAATTGGAAGACGGGACGCTAATTGGTAGCAGAATCCTTTTTCCACGCAAAGTGTGCGAAGCTTTAAACGCGAAGTACACAGAGAACTTACCGAGGCTTAGCTACCTCTGCGTATTTTCCTCTGCGGTCCTCTGCGTGGAATAAAAAAACCGATGGGAAGAGAGAACGATAAATGGTAGCGAGGCCTTTTTCCACCTCAGGAGCATTATTGATTAAAAAACTAAAATACTATATTTCAATCCTGTTATGATTTAAATTTGTGATTTTTTGAAGGAAATGAATTTGGCTTACGGAGTCTAACCCAACTTCCTGAACATACAAGGATTTATTTATGACCAGGTATCTACAACAATGGCGCAGTGGCCAAAAATGGCTTTCCCTATCTTTATTTTTGCTAATCCTCCATCCATCATTCGGGCAGGACAGACTAGTGGATTCATTGATTACGCTAACTCAAAGCGATATTCCGGCTAAGGAAAAGGTCGATATATACAATCAGCTAGCCTATCGCTACCTGGTGTATGACTCTGCCGAAACCGCAAGGTATGGAGGAGAAGCCATTAAATTGGCAGATGAAATAAACTATCCCGAAGGAAAGAGCGATGCGCTGTACGCGATAGGATGGGTGACCATGGTATTTGGCCACAATCAGAAAGCCATAGAGTTATTTAATGAGGTGGTCACGATTTCGGAAAATGCCGGTTATACCAAGGGGCAGTCGAACGGTTTTAATGGATTAGGCGATGCATACCGGAATAGAGGCGACTATGCCAAGGCGCTGGAATATCACCTCCAAGCGTTAAAAATGAAAGAAAAACTTGGCGATCAAAGTCGTGTTGCGTCAAGCCTGAATAATATCGGCAACATTTACTTTTTACAAAATGATTACGACCGGGCTCTTGACTACTATCAGCGGGCGCTGGATATCAGAAAAGAGCTCGGCAATCCTGCCCAATTGGCAGTAAGCTATAATAATATGGGCATAGTGGCAAAAGCAAAGAGAGACTTTGGAAATGCGCTCATGTACTATCAAAAATGCCTGGATTTAAATAACCTAACCGGTGATGTCAGCGCGCTGGCGAAAACCTATCACAATATGGCCGTCGTGTATTCAGATGAAATGCAGGATTATCACAAAGCCTCAGAAAATTTTTTCAAAGCCATCGATTCGTATCGCACCTTGGGCGATGAAGCATCCATGACCTATCCACTTCTTGGCCTTGCGGAGATGTACGCGAATTTAAAAGATTGGCGTGCAGCAAAATCCTATGTTACGAAAGCCATTGCCTACTCGGAAGAAGCTGAACTCATGGACAACCTCTGTTTGGGAAATGGGCTTCTTGCAGAAGTCGAGAGCAACCTGGGCAATTATAAAGAAGCCTACGACGCAAGTGTAAGGTACCATGAATTGGGCAACGAGCTGAAGAATGACGAACAAACCAGGGCCTTGACCTTACTGGAAGCCGAATATAATTTCCAGAAAGAGCGTGATTCTACCGAGCTCGCCAATGAAAAGGAAAAGCTAATAATCCATCAACAACTTCAGGAAGAGCGCACCAAGCAATATGCGGCGATTGCCGGTGCAGCGATCTTGTTGGTGCTCCTCTTTATCGTTTACAGGTATTCGAGGCTTAAGAAAAAGGCCAATGATAAATTGCTACAAAAAAACCAACAGATTGAAAAACAAAAAGCGGAACTCGAAAAGGTAAACGCAACAAAAAACCGCTTCTTTTCTATCATTTCCCATGATCTTCGCAATCCACTGGCCTCGCTACAAGGGATCACATCCCTGCTGGATCCGAAAATCCTGTCGGAATCAGACCTGGAGAAAACACAGAAAGAAATAAGCAGGCGCATCGATGGAATAGGCAACGTAATGGTTAACCTTCTTGACTGGGCAAAAGAACAGATGGAAGGCGAAGTAAGGGAGCCAAAAGCTTTTGAGTTGCAAAAATTATTTGATGAAATGATCAAGCTTTATGAGCCAACCGGAGAGCAAAAGGAAATAACCATCAAGAAAGCATTTGAAGAAAACATAATACCCTTTGCTGATCCAAATCAGGTGCGGGTAGTGCTACGAAACCTGGTGGGAAATGCCCTCAAATTTACCAGGAAAAACGGGACGATTGAACTAGATGGGAAAATAGAGGGAAATGACCGGGCGATTATTATGGTGCGGGACAGTGGAATTGGCATGGACGCAAAACGCCAGGAATCCTTGTTTTCTATCAACACAGTTTCGTCACCAGGAACCTCCGGTGAAAAGGGTGTTGGATTAGGGCTCATGCTGGCAAAAGAGTACGTGGAAAAAAACAAGGGTGAAATTTGGGTAGAAAGCGAGCCAAACAAAGGCACTACATTTTTCTTTTCACTGCCATTGGCCAGCTAAATGGGTTGATTGTTATCTGATGAAAAGCGGTACCGACAATACTGACTCGATCGCTGGTCTTCGTCCTTGCTAGTGTGCGACGATTTTTCCCAAGAAAAACGCAGTGTCATTTCCTCAATTTAACGACTTTGCGGTCCCTGCGTGGAAAAGAAATCTATCTATCGTAAAACCCCAATTTCTGCTGCACCCGTTGCATCATTTCCGCGATCCTTTTTGCTTTGGTTTCCTCCGTTTTCGCATCCCTGATCCAGTCGAGGTAGCCCTTCTGCTGACCTTCGGAGAATGATAAAAAATTTGCAAGAACTTCCCTGGGTTCGTTTTTGAAACAGTCCATAATGTCCTCCGGGATTTCCAAGGGCGATTCATCAGAATACAGGATGACCCTGACCGTATCCCCTTCCTTCTTCCCTATCTTCTTCCGTATTTCGGCTTTGACAGGCAGAAATAGCCTCCCAT
>JBNLGG010000135.1:0-5023 GCA_050305935.1 Cyclobacteriaceae bacterium
ACAATACAGGTCGACTTTGACAGATTGACCCTGGCTAAGTTCCACGATATAGAGGTGCCGGTTTGGGGCGAGATAGGGGTAACGGCTAAAATGTTTAGCGAAAGCCTGAAAAATACGGTGGCGGCAGACCAGCGGCCCGACATTAAAAACAGGTGGGCGCTCTGGAAGGCGGAAAAGCAGAACAGGCTTAGGGACGACCGTGGAAAGGGGTTGAGCTCTATTGCAGTATTTGAGGCCATGAACCGTTTGGCGCCTGGCAACGCGGTAATGTGCGTGGATGTGGGCAATAATGCTTATTCATTTGGTCGCTATTTCGAGACGAAAGACCATTCTTTCCTGATGTCGGGATACCTGGGCTCCATAGGCTTTGGTTATCCCGCAGCCATGGGAGCCTGGGCAGCAGTGCGCGCTACGAGGCCTGTAATAGCAGTGACCGGAGACGGAGGCTTTGGCCAGTACATGGCAGAAGTGACCACTGCGGTAAAGTACAAGATGCCGATAAAGCACATCCTGATCAACAACCAGGAGTTGGGCAAGATCTCAAAAGAGCAGCGTGCCGGTCAGCTGGATGTGTGGCAGACTTCCCTGCACAATCCAAACTTCGCCGACTTTGCCAGCAGTTGCGGAGCACTGGGAATACGGGTGGACAGAATTGAGGAACTCGATGCTGCAATGAGCAAAGTTTTTGCTCACGAAGGCCCGGCTATGCTGGAAGTGATGGCAGATGTTTCATTGATATAGAAAATTATAAGTCTTGGTAAATAGTTAATGGTCATAGTGGTCGGTTTAGGCCGAGGTCCTGGGATCTCATTTGATCATTGTCTAAACCGGTAGCCCTCAAAGCTATTAAGTTAATGGGCTTGAAAACAACCATTTTTACCCTTTTCAGAACACTTAAAATACATGATGGAAGAATTACTTCAAGAAACTGAATTTATCGAAATTGCCGATTTCGATCACCTGGTAAACAGAAAACCAACACACGCCAGGGTTTCAAAAACGGATCTGGTGGTGATCAGGTATGAAGACAAAGTATCCGTGCTCTATGGCAGGTGCCTGCACAGGGGCGCCCTGCTCAGCGACGGTATGGTTGACGGGCACAACCTGATCTGCGGCCTACACAGCTGGGACTATAGAATCGATACCGGGGTGAGCGAATACAACAACAGCGAGGTGCTCCATAAATTCAAAGAGGTAATCAAAGGCGGCAAAGTGTGTATAGACCGTCAGGAGGTGCTGAACTATGAGCTGGTCCATCCGTCGCCTTTCAAAGAAGAAGAATACCAGGGTATATATGCCGATACGCATCCGGAAAATACGGAACCCTACACCCGGTACATAAAGAACCTCGCTCAGAATGGTCTTTCTAAAGTGGGGCATCATGGAGCCACCGAAGCCATGGGTGTCGACAGGAACACACTTCCCCAATGGAGCAGCATACAGTTTCTTCCTGCACAAATGGCCAAAAAACCTTTGCTGGACGACGTGGAAGTGAGCACTTCCGTGGTGATAGGCCCCAATGCCAAAAAGCCTTTGAAACTGGATATTCCAATATTTGTGTCCGACATGTCGTTTGGCGCTTTGTCGAGGGAAGCCAAGATAGCCCTGGCCAGGGGAGCGGAGCTGGCGGGTACGGGAATTTGCTCGGGAGAAGGTGGCATGCTGTCGGCAGAGCAGGAGAGCAATACCAAATATTTCTATGAGCTGGCTTCAGCCAAATTCGGTTTTGCCTGGGAAAAGCTAGGAAGGGTGCAGGCTTTCCACTTTAAGGGAGGTCAGGGAGCTAAAACAGGCACCGGCGGCCATTTGCCGGGGCACAAGGTGAGTGCGGAAATTGCTGAAGTCCGGGGACTGACGCCTGGTCAGAACGCCATTAGTCCTGCGACATTTACGGATATGAGCACGGTAGACGATTTCAGGGAATTCGCTCAAAAAGTAAGGGAGATCACCGGAGGAATACCTGTTGGGTTTAAGTTGGCGGCGAGTCACATCGAAGCCGACATTGATTTTGCACTGCAAGTGGGTGCGGACTACATCATTCTGGATGGGAGGGGAGGGGGAACGGGAGCAGCGCCGATCATTCTCAGAAACCACATCAACGTGCCTACCATACCTGCGCTGGCACGGGCCAGAAAGCATCTCGACAAAAGGAAAGCTGATGGTGTTTCGCTGATCATAACGGGGGGCTTACGGGTGCCATCCGATTTTGCGAAAGCGCTGGCCATGGGTGCCGATGCCGTGGCGGTTTCCAATGCAGCCCTGCAGGCGATAGGCTGCCTGGGAATGCGGGCTTGCCATACCAACAACTGTCCGGTGGGCATTGCCACGCAAAAGGAACATTTGCGGGCAAGGCTGATCATTGAAAAATCTGCCATGCAGCTGTTCAACTTTTTTACTGCCAGCACAAATCTTATAAAAGTATTGGCAAGGGCCTGCGGGCACGACGATGTCGGTAAATTTTCACCGGACGATCTGTCAACTTTTGATTACGATATGTATCACCTTACCGGTATCAACTATGCCGGTGTTAATCCTTAGCCTAGTCATGGTTAATGTCATCAATACATTCATAGAGTTGTTTTTTGGATACTTTTTGATAGGTGCCCTGTTTGGAGTCTGGTTCGTGCTGAAGGGTGCTGCAAAGCTGGATGAAGGGGTGAAGGGTGCTCCCTGGCATTTCAGGCTTGTTTTGTTTCCGGGGAGTTGTTTGCTGTGGCCGGTGCTGGTTTATAAATTGATAAAGAAAAAACCATGAATAGAAAATTGAGAAAACGGCACCTGTGGATGTGGGTGCTGGTATTCATTATCGTGTTGCCATTGATTGTATATGCGTATTTAAATATTCCACTATGAGCGTCTCCTATACTTCTATATTGTGGAACAGGCAGAAGAAGACCTATGATCTTGGCATCCTTATCGTGGTGGTTTCCTTTACCATACTATTTTTTGTAGGACATGCGCTTTTTCACCCCAACGCCACATTTGTAACGGTGTTTATCCGGAATTTCGGACTACTGGCCTTTTTGCTGTTGCATATCATCCTGATCATCGGTCCGCTGGTGCGGATCAGCAGCAGGTTTCTGATCATTCTCTATAACCGGCGGCACCTTGGTGTCACCATGTTTTTAATAGCGGCCATACATGGAGGATTCAGCATTTTCAACTTTCATGCGCTCAGCGACACCAATCCCGTCAAATCCGTCTTTTTGTCAAATCTACAGTACGATTCCCTGATCGACTTTCCTTTCCAGGTTTTGGGATTTCTGGCGCTGATCATTTTGGCTGCCATGGCCACCACCAGTCATGATTTCTGGCTTAAAAACCTGGGGCCCAGGCTTTGGAAAGGTTTGCATATGATGGTATATGTAGCCTATGCGCTGATAATATTGCACGTAGTACTGGGAGCCCTGCAAAACGAGACGTCTCCCGTTTTGTTTGGCGTAGTCGTGGCTGGGTTTGTGGTGGTGTCGTCGCTGCATATCTACAGTGGCATGCGCGAACGAAAGCTCGATGAGCCAGCCGATGAGGAGGTGGCTGGTTTTGTGAAAGTCTGCAGCGCAGAGGAAATTGCAGAAAACCGGGCCAGAATAGTGACGGTGAACGGTGAGCGCGCAGCTATTTTTAGGTATGACGGAAAGCTGTCTGCCGTGAACAATTTCTGCCGGCATCAGGGAGGGCCGCTTGGCGAGGGGAAGATTGTAGACGGATGCATCACCTGCCCCTGGCACGGGTATCAATACCTGCCGCGTAATGGGCAGTCGCCGCCTCCATTTACCGAAAAGGTAGAAACCTATCGTTTGAAGTTAGTTGGCAATGAGGTCTGGATCGATCCCAACCCATTACCGGAAGGTACTGAAGTAATACCCATAACAATCTCAAAGTGAAAAACGACGACTTTTATATAGGCTGGCAAGACCAGGCAAGCGCCGGGTACAAAAAGGCAAGGACCATCTTTTTCAGGGTTGCTACAGCAGTGGTGCTGCTTTTTGGTGTTGGATACCTTATTGTCGAAAATGAGTTTGTGGAAAGCTACTTTTACTATGGTCGGCAGACGGAATTGGAAGGGGTAGTGGTAGAATATCCTGTTTTTGGCATTCGCACGGAGGTGGAAGGAAAGCAGGTTACCGTACCCCTGGTGGGTTTTGGTAAATTTGATGCCCTTCCGGTACTTCAGGCTCTAAAGGACAAGACCGACGGATTGCCTCTGTCTGAATTTAAAGTGCGGGTGAAGGGCACCATTTTTCGATACCAGGATAAGACATGGATGGAACTTACGGATGGGGTAGATGCTGTTGTTTCCGTCACAAAGTCAGACGACAGCTATGTCCAGGCGGTTGCGGGCCTTGGCGATGTGTCGGTGAGCGGTGAAATAGTAGATCCCAAATGTTTTTTTGGCGTGATGAACCCTGCATATAAAAAAATCCACCGGAGTTGTGCCATTCGGTGTGTCTCCGGAGGAATACCCCCGGTATTGGCCATTCGGAAAGAGGGTGTTTTTGCAGATTACTATTTCCTGGTAGATCAATACGGAAAGCCGTTGAACAGGGAAATTCTCCAGTTTGTAGGGGTACCTGTAACCGTGTCAGGCAAAGCCTGGGAAGTTGACGACTGGAAAGTAGTAGGGATGAATGCCCAGGACCTGCTAACAAGTGTAACATTCAGGCTTGATGGCGACTTAACTTGCTGCGAATGAATTTGAGGAAGGCTACACAACAAACTGTACTATGATCCGGAGAATTGGAGCGTATGTGCGGTCAACAACGAATAACTGCAAAGCCGTAACAGGCAAAACAGACCCGATGATAAAAAAAGCCTTTGATTTTGGTAGTTAAAGGCTTTTCTTTGAGGGCTTTGCAGCTATTCGGCTAAATGACTGGAAACCACCTCAAGCCCATCCCGGAATAGAAAATATGGATCCGCCATCCGACCCAACACCCTGCCAGTCAACAAATATAAAGGAGCACCCCCTTTTCAAAATCAATCCCCAGAAAGGAAAATAATTATTCAATCCCCATAACAGCAC
>JBNLGG010000136.1:0-4866 GCA_050305935.1 Cyclobacteriaceae bacterium
GAACGGTGCCGAGCTGAACGATGCCACATGCTTTGACATGTCCACTTTTCCATTACGGTGCGGTTCATTCAAAATTAAGGCTTCGACACGTTTAGTTGCACAATTGTTTTGTCATATTGCCCGTCTTGACGTATCGAATTGCAGTAAAAAAATGAAGCTGTGTCATAAGATCGTATTTTCCATTTTCGGTAAATATTTGGCGAATGCTTTTTGCGAATATAGGGATGATGTTAACCCTATTTAAGAGGGATATTTAAATGACACCAAAACAGCAAGAAAAAGAAACCAAAGTCAAGGCACTGTTCGATGCCGCTGGCGACCGGGTTGAAGGGATCACCAGAAAGCACCCCGTCGGAACTTATGTTTTTACTGAGGACCTGGAGAGGGTGGCAAAATGATATCTATAGATAAAACCACAAAGACCCATCTCATGGAAATCATCCCTGACCAGCAGTATGGCAATTACTCGATTTACTGTCCAAAAGATGATGCCCATCTACAATTGATCAAAGAACCCAACTACTGCCCGATGTGTGGGGAGAAAGTTGATTTTGGGGACGCGGCATAAATGCACATAACCCTATCCAAAATACACGGCGGATGCGTTCCGGCCGATCAACAGACATCAGACTTCCTTGATAAGGTCAAGTACGGTGATTTGATCCATTCCGACTTCAAGAAGATGCGCAACGGCAAGTTTCACCGTAAATTGTTTGCCCTGCTAAACACTGGTTTTGAATACTGGGAACCGGGAGAAATAGATTGCCGCTTTGGATGTCCTGAAAAAAACTTCGAACAGTTCATGGATGATACGATCATACTTGCTGGCTTCTTCGTCCGCACCTTTGGGCTCGACGGCAGAATGAAGATAAGGCGCAAATCAATATCCTTCGCAAATATGGACGATACGGAATTTGAAAAACTCTACAACGCGGTTCTCGCCGTGTTGATGAAAAATATCAACGTGCTCGGAAACATGTCCGAAGATGAAATTAACGCTTTAGTTGATAAATATTTGGGGTTTGTATGAGGTGATTTTATGGCTATCGAACAAGAAAAAGGCTTGTGGAGTTTACGTTCACCATCAAATAAGGATAGAAGAGTCCGCGAATGACCTTTAACCCGCCGCATCCAAAGCATAAAGCTATCAGGCTTCACGGAAAAGCGTACGCCGAACTCAAGCGAAAGGTTTGGATACGAGACGGCGGCCGATGTGTGACTTGCAATGCTAAGGTTCCTTTAAAAGATTGGGATGGGCAGTTTGATAGATTCACTTGCGCCCATTTAAGCCATATCAAATCAAGAGGTGCAGGTGGTGACGATACACCAGAAAATACCCAAATCAAATGCTATTCATGTCATATTGGTAAAGAGCATGGACCAAGATGGAACAAACGACTCATAAAAAGCGAACATTCTTTATCGATACGTGTTTATCGAAATGCAATAAATTTCACTGATGAATAAAAACGGAGGATTAAAATGAAAACGTTTAACATCTCAATTGCAGGGGCTTTAGTATTTTGGATCGTTCTTGCGCTTTATGCAAACCTCTGCCATGCGGCGGAAGTAGAACTTTCAACCTTTTATCAGATCAACAAAAGCGAATATCTAATAGATGAATTCGGCTTTACGCTTAAGGCAAAAACAGACCCACGAAATGGGCGCAGCTATTTTGCCTTTCTTGATGTGTCTCAGGTATCAACACAGTATAGCGCACAACCGTTAGCTGACATTCTATTGGTCGGTCTTGGTCCTGGTATTTCCCAAAAGCTTCCATGGGGTTTTGATGTTTCGGCTCAGGTTGGTTATTGGCATCCGTTTGTAGACCAAAGAGACTCGGGCGGTGAAGCTATGGATAATTACGTGATTGATCGGTATTCTGCCGTGTCTCCATGCTATCATAAATTCAGGTGGCCAGATAAAGAGGTAAATTACACCGGCGCGCCAGGCTTTAAGGTTGGCGCTAACGGCCATTGGGATATTACACCGACATTCAGTATTACCGCTGGTGGTGGTTACAGGTGGTTGCGACTCGATCAGGGGGTTGTTTTTTCGGACCCAAAAGAACTATCGAAAGATCCCGAGTCCATGCTTGCGTGGCAGGAGTCGGTTGATTTTTCTGGATTTCAATTTTTTGTAGGCGTAAACTGGAAATTCTAAGGAGGACCAATGAAAAATGGCTTATATTTACAGGACTTAAGGCTTTAGAATTAATTGGATTATCGCTCATAACGAAAGGAGTTTACATGAAAAATCTATTTTACGCTTTACTGTCCCTAACGGTGATTGCCGCAGTATCATGCGGTACAGCCCGCATTTTCACCTCTGACAAATACCCCGACAGCATCATCATAGGTGCTTTTGAAAACGCAGGAGTCAATCCTGAAGCGTTTTCAGTTCGTGTTTTGCGAGTCGTTAGGGCAGAGATTGCGGTTGGAAGATTCACCCGTGATGAAGTTATTGAATTCATCGATGTGCAATCGAGGCTATTATCCGATGGCCAGCTTGCGTACAATCTTTTGGGACAAATCATAGAGAGATACGGGCGTGATTTTTTCCTTCCCGGTGGCGAGAACTTTTCAGAGGTTGCTCTTATTGCATATTACATGTTGATGCCGGATCTCGATTCATTTGATATTGAAAGTCCAATCGGTGAACAAGACATGGAAGTTGCCATGGAATTTTTGAAATATATTCGGGACGGTGTATAGATCAGGCCGTATGCATGGACCGCTCTTGGAGTTCATCCTTTAGCCGTTTTTCGGCTAAATGGAGGTTCGTCATGGCGCGGTCCTTTTCCTTTGCAAGTGCTCCATACCGCGCTGTGTGGCCGTTTATTTCTTCTTCTATATTTACGCTGTTCCTAAGTTTTATGTAGCGCTTTCTTAGCGTTTTGACTTCGTTTTCAAGGAGATGTATCGCTTTTTCATCCCACCATTTTGGTGTTAGCCATAGTGCCATTAATATTTTTCCTCCCAACTATGCCCATTTGAACAATGATATGAACACGTTGTCGTATTGCATGGCTCTGGAGGGTGGAAGTTTCCTTCCTCATCCCAATACCCATTACCACAATGCACTAAAGTTGCCGAGCACATATCAAGATATACCTTGCTTTTTAAACCAGCTTTTTGGCATTCCAGGCAAAATTTTTTTTCATAAGCACTGAACACATCCCGCTCACCAATATACAACCTTTCACCAGATATACCACTCCCTGCGATAGCGACAGACGGAATAAGTGAAGCGGCACCGAGGATTTTTATAAATTCTCTACGGTTTATCATTCATTTTCTCCATTCTTAGATTCTCTTGACATTTCGCCCCTTGCTTTATTAAAACATAACATCGCAGCTCCGATCATGATCGTATATCCAGACCCCTTGAGCTGATCGTTCCCATAAATGACAAACGGAACAGCGAATGTCATAGCTAATGCCATCCATGTAATGCGCTCTCCGTGTTTTTCCCAAAACTTACTAAACCATTTCATTTACTACCCCCTATTTTTGAATTCCCATATTTTATGATTATCACTTAATATTTGTGTTATTATTTTCTGGCTGTCTATTAGCTTTTTGATAGATACGTGTGCGGCATCCATTTCGTTTGGCATTATTTTTTGAAAAATTCTTAAAAGATTCTCTTGAGCAAGGCTTAGTTGGATGGCGGTCTTAAAGGATGATGCTTTGGTGT
Organism: Cyclobacteriaceae bacterium; assembly: GCA_050305935.1. GTDB lineage: Bacteria > Bacteroidota > Bacteroidia > Cytophagales > Cyclobacteriaceae > CAJXNP01. The sequence goes on from JBNLGG010000136.1 coordinate 3,700, forward strand.
ATCCAAGGAATGCCATGGCTATTTGAAACAGTCTCATTGACCCCCACCCTGTGATTTATTATAAGCCCCTGCGCCACCATTTTTAACGGCTAAATAGTATATGAAGGCCATCCTATTCGCCGTCTGTTTAAATCCAAAATGCGCAGTCTCAGCGATTGTCAGCATATTTTCCAAAAATAGATTATCAGCCTCTTTTTTTGGCATGCCGATATGATAACAAAAATCATGGATCTGACATGCTGGATTGAAGTCTATACCTATCAATCTGAACTTGTCTGGAACAAGAAAGCCGTATCCACTCGGTCCACACCCGTTGCATATATCAGCTTTTTGATCCGGCGTTAAATTGTAATACTCATCAGGCGCCTTGAGCTTCATGTCACCCATCCAACATTATCCTTGTTTTCATATTGTTTTTCTAATTTATTGATATCTTCTCTGATTTGATTCTTTAGAATCATTGCGGAAACTCTTGTGGATGGTGATAACGATGTGTTTGGGGTATAACCATTTTCACATAGCCAAATGTACATTTCAGCTATTTCTCGGATGTTCACATCGATGGAGATAACAACCGCCACGACGAAACCCCCTTATCGTCATGGGTTACTATACCATAAAATCTATTTAATTAGCAACTCAATATATGACCTGATAAAAAGCCATGCCGCGCCGATACCTCCGATTATACCGCCGGCGAATTGTACGGCTATATTTTTAACTCTGTCCTTTTTGCGTTGCTCTTTGATATCCTTAATATTTTCAAACAATAATCCAAATGCAAGCCCAGGATCTTTTTCATATAATTCCTTGGCATCTTCTTTTGTTGTAATATTTATTCCATTTGTCATGTTAGCATCCCGTCAAAATGCTTTAGATAAAATTTATTTAATTACCACCCATACTAAATGCTCCATAGGCGCCAACAGCGCGTCGGTTTGTTTGAGGCGTTTCATCAGGCCACTGTGGAATTCCACCAACCATATTATCGTAGGCGTATTTTGCCGGTATATCGTTTATCGTTGGCGTAGCAGGGTCCATTGGTGGCCATGTTAAAGATCCAAACCAAGTCGGCTTGGAAGCTAAATAAAATGAGTTTGGAAGCGTTGTATCATCACCTCCACCCTGACAATCAGCAAGCGGAGGTGTTGCGTCTCCTTCAACACA
>JBNLGG010000137.1:0-4773 GCA_050305935.1 Cyclobacteriaceae bacterium
TGTTAAACCAGCATCACTTTGCGCGGCCTGCGCGCCGCTTGATCCATCGGCAATCAATGGATACCATGTGGCAGATGCATCCCCTGAATCGGTTGCTGCAACGGTTGCGGCGTTCACGTTGGTTATGTTCGTTCCGTCACCGCTGGATGGCGTCCCAAGTGCTCCGTCATACAGTACGGGTGCCCCTGCGCTGCCAGTATTTATCGCAAGCGCGGCGGCAATCCCTGTGCCGAGTCCCGTGACACCTGTGGATATAGGCAACCCTGAACCGTTGGTTAGTGTAACTGCTGATGGTGTTCCAAGGTTTGGCGTAGTGAGCACCGGACTTGTAGAAAAAACCGCTGTTCCCGTTCCAGTTTCATCGGAAAGCGCTGCCGCAAGTCCGACTGAATTATTAAGTTCACCTTCATATAAGGCATCCAGTTCTGTCGATGTGTCGTGCGTCGCGCCCAACACGGCAGTAACTATTTCCTGGAATGTTGCCGTGGTTATGATATCAGTATCAACGGGATCAGGCACTAAGACCTTTGTTGTTGATGCAACTGCGCCACCATGCGCGCTAAGTTCATCAACCTTTTTGTCGCCGTCATAATCCGCAGCCAATGCGACACCTGCAAAACACAATGCCGCAACCAATGCGAAAATTCGGTATCGTTTCATCAGCTTGCTCCATCGATTCTTTGTTTATGTGTAGAGCCATCTATCAATAGATAATGACTTGACCCATCAATTAATAGGTAATGCTCTGTGCCTGGAAAGCTGCCACCAGAACCACTTCCGCCACCCATGTCCATCCGCATACCCATGCCTGTTGCGTATACATACCCACACCACAGAACACCCAATAATATAGTTATTATCAATATTTTCTTATACATAGCTAATAATTACCGATGCGTTTGCAGGGGTTGATAACGTCAGATCGTCGGCCTCAATCATTGGTTCCTCCCACTGCGGAGGATCATTCGCATCATACAGATTTTCAGTGCCGGATGATGGACCGAGCTTGTGGATAATGGTCCCCGTTACTGTTTTACTTCTAATAACAAGAATGTCATTGGCTGCCGAAGGATTGAACTGAATGCTTGCGACCTTCAGACCAACACCCTCTGTAAATCCGCCGTCTGTGATATAGCTCCAATCAGTTGCTCCATCTAAAATGATATGAAGTTTTCCGGGCGCTTTTGTGGTTGTATTTGCCATTTTTTATATCCTTTCTTGACCTATTCTTAATTCTTGTTATAAGATCGCTTATGTTTAAAAAATCGTTGTCTTTTTCTTATATGTTCGCCGCTATTTGCATTGCATCAGCCATCGCCAAATGTATTTCGTTCGAATATTCTGTATGGGATACTGTTTGGATATCTTTCACCATTGCAATTGTTTCTCTTTTTATTTCATTGGTTTTATTATTCATTTGGTGGTTTTTCATTCCTTATAAGTTTCGTGAGATGCTTTTAAAGCGTCGGTTCCTATCATACCGAGAAAGACGGATAGGGCCGGAATGAATCGCTCAGATCCATCACTTAATTGGTAAACTCTATTGAGTTGCCTATGGCCGGTTTCTGATGTCATAGCGCGTGCCAATTCTCTAGAATTATTCCCAAGCCTGTATTTATTTAACCAATCCCCTACAATGCGCCATTTTGTCATCATAGGTCTTGTCTGTGCTTCAATTACCCTGGTTACTTTTTTCCCTGCTATTTCCCGCATCATTTCGGTCCGTGTAGCCGTTGCGGATTCCTTTCTCAAAATCATCCCGGCTCTTTCAAGCACCGTTCCAAGTTTTGCGAAATAATCAAATTGAGTTGGAGACATAGCCGCTTTCAATATTTTGCGCTGAGCCGGGTCTCCAAGGGTTCGCTTAAAAAACATACCTCCTATATTTGTGGAAATATCTACACCACCAGCGCTATCCTTTGTCTTTTCAAAAACATCCTGTAAATGATTTCTCAATGCTCCGTTCCAAGCATCTGGACTTTCGCGTACAATTAATTTTCTGGCACGCGCCATTGTTTCTGGCGAACTCGATATACTTGAAAAAAGCCGCCGCGATGCAGTGACAACTTGATCATTTTCTAGCTTGGATACATCCGCTACAATATTCTTTTTACCCTGCCTTTCTACTTCTTTGGAATATTCTCCGAATATATTCCTTGCTTTTTTGTATTCCGGGCTGGCATTATCCATGGCGCTTGTCAATTTATCTTTTATAATTGATAATCTGCGCTTCATATCCGCTTCAATGGCTGCACCCTCTGGGCCATCCAGCAGCTTATCTATGGCTTTTTTGGCATTGTCTAAAACCTTCAAATTATCTTGTTGAAAGAATACTGTTTTTCCTCCAACCTGCTCCTCTTTTAAAAACATCCTTCTTACTTTCTTTAGAACTGCTCTTTGTGCCGTTTTTCCTTCCGGTAAATCCTTAAACAAATTATCTACAGATTTTAGCGGTTCAGAAACATCAACCGGTCCAGATGTTTTAAAGGCTTTTTCATATATTGGCGCTGCCTTCGCCTGTCTTATTGCAATTGGCCTCTCGATTGATTTTTTTGCGGCGTCCACTAATTTCTTACCAGATTCAAGTTTTCCTCCCTTTGGCGGTTTAGAAATAAAATCAAAAAATTCATCCACAGCGTCTTGAATCTGGTTTTGCTGCCTTTTTCTTGCTGCTTGTATTATTGGTGCTGATGCATCGATATCTCCAAGCAAATTGAACTTATCTGCTAACTTTTTTGACCCTGTTGTCTGCGGAACTGTTAGATCGACTCCAACGTATTCACCCAATTTCTTTATTTTCGCAGCATCCTTTAAATCAATGTATTTAATATCGCTTCCGGCCTGCTTAGCGACATTACCGCCTAACCTCCTTCCACCTGCACCAATACCGCCCCTAATAGCAGCGCCACCACGTTCAAACATAAGATCCATTGCAGCGACAGTGGCCATGTCTTTAAGATTTTGCGTAGTTGTTTGCGGCTCTCCGAAAGCAAGAGCGCCAACAGTTTTTCTGATACCCTCTCCACCAGCCGCTCCAAGTGGTGATAAAAGTGGGGACCATGGGCCAGCCGCAGCACCTATCCCGCCAAGTATGGCAGATGGAATATTGGGAACTATATTTCCAGCGATTTGCTTTAGTTTTCCTGCCCCAAGCCTTTTTTCTTCTGCGTACCATTTACCATCGTTGTCCTTGTAAATTATTTCGCCGTTTACAATTCTGTATCTACTTACCGGTAACCCCCTTGACTTGGCGTATATCTTGATCTTTGTGATTGGATCGTCAACAAAACCAGCCTTAATCGATGTGGTAAACTTCGGAGCACTTTTTCCAGTTGGCGTATATTTTAATCTTGGCTTACCAGTTCTTGTGTCAATTTCCTCGGTAGGCGTAAATTCCCTTTGCACTTCGGGAATACCTAAAACCATATCCGATATCTTCCGACTTGGCTTTTTTTCATCATCCTCTAATGCACCGCCAAGAACCATATCTGAATATTTACCCATTATAATCCAAACTCCTTGGCTATCATTGTTGCAATCTGCTTCATGTCCGCTTTTGGGTTTTCTTTTTCGAGTTCTTTTGCGCGTTTTTCTATTATGTTCTCAATTTCATCAAGAGAAACTGCCGTGTTAGAGTTAATCATTTCGCTAACAGTTGTCTCAGGTATACCCATTTTTAGATAGTAATTATATCTTGCAAGGCTGGCCTTGGCTTTTTTGTATGAATTGATAAGCTTCTTTCTAAATTCTGGTGGACTGTCTCCACCAAATACCCCTTCCCCTGGATCTGGCATTGCTTTTCTGATTCTGTCAGCTTCTTTTTCGCTCATTTGCGCTCCGGTTATTTCTTTAATATACAGGTTTATATTTTCGAGCGCATTTTGTTTGAATATTGAAAAATCCTCTAAAAATTCTTGATCTTTTTCGCCTATCTCTCCCATATTAAGCTTCGACTTTAGCGCGGTCCACTCCGCTCCGATCCTGCTTGGTATCTGTAAATATTCCGGCTTGAATGATCTGACGATTCCCTCCAGCCTTTTTAATCCCTCATTTGCATTAATAGCTTTTTCTTGTATCTTTGACATTTGAGGCTTAGTTAATTGCATGCTTTCTGCGTCAGGACCTTGCACAAGGGTTATGTTCCCATCTGGCCCCACATCAAGTCTCATGCCTGATTTTTGGTGCTGCTTATTAAATAGCGCCATTAATTTTTGGGGATCATCCTTATACATCCTCGCAAGCGCTGCTGCTGGTGAACCAGGAAGGTTTTTATCTTCTTGTGGAAGTGCATGGTCTGCAACGGTAAAACCCATATCGCTAAGTTTGGAGCTAAATTTATTGTAGCCCGCTTGATCACCTTTTTCATAAGTTGTTTTTGCCATGCCCTGCAAGTATTTCACCCTTGCTGCTTGAGCATCAGCCTTAAGTTTCATAGCCCTTTGCTGGTCTTCTCTCTGACGGTCAATACGCATTTCCTCAATGCGCTGGTTCCATCTATTCGTGTCTGCTTCCATTTGCTTTTTCTGCATAAACATACGAATAGCATCTTGCTGTGCCTGAAGCTGCGGACCCATTATTTCATTAGCCATTTTATCACCTATAAAACATAGTTGAGGGCATTTGAACTATATCCCGTTCCGAAAGGCCATCCAGACAAAGCAGACGAACCGCCAAGCATTGCGGCCCCGGCTGTTGCGGTAGAAGCTGGATTTCTATTAAGGCCGTACAGTGTCAAAGCATTAATTCCGGTAGCACCTAAACCGCTGTAAAGGT
>JBNLGG010000138.1:0-4727 GCA_050305935.1 Cyclobacteriaceae bacterium
CGTTGACCGAAGAGCAGCACAATGGTCAGATCTTAGAGCTGACCGGGCCGCGTTTATTAACCTTTCCGGAAGTAGTAGATGAGATAAATAGCGCCACGGGAAGGAACATTCAATTTACGCCGATATCGATATCTGCGTATTCAAAAATGTTAGCAGAACTGGGCTTGCCCGCTGACTACATATGGTTGATCAATTATTTATTCACGGAAGTGCTGGGCGCCGAAAGCAATAATAAGGTCACCAACGATGTAGAAAAAGTGCTCGGCAGAAAACCGAAGGATTTTTCAGCATATGCCAGAGAGGTAGCTGAAACGGGAACCTGGAATCCGAGGGTAATGCAGGACTAACCAGAATGGGTGATATAGGGCGATCTTATGAAAGGTTGCCCTATGTCAATTCATCCATTCCAAATTTTGCCCCCCTATCCAAGGCTGTTGCATTCTAGAATTTTAACCAGAAAAAAACATTTATTTGATTTGACATACCCCTTCACCCCTTTCAAAAGGGGAATAATTGTGTTTTTTTCTGGTTAAAATTTACACCCACGTTAGAATGCAACAACCGTACCCCCCTACCCGTCTGGTCGTAGCTTAAGAGTGCCTGTCAGGAGACCATAGCTGTAAGGGTAAGCCCTCCAGTTGGCGGGCGAAATATTGGTAGAAAATGAAATTGAAAAGGTTAAGCGTGCCGTAGGTACGCAACCTGTTTCGTCCCTGACGGGACTATTTCTGACGTTTAACGTAATTCTACCGATATTTTGTCCCTACGGGACATGAAAAAATCCTTAGCCTGACGGCCATCGTCGGCAGACAGGCGTCTCGCTTGGACCTATTGCCATTCTCCACCCTTTACTGGCGCCGTCTGCGACGCGTGACCGCTATTATATGCACCTATTTTCTCTTTTACCCTTTATTGTCATTTATATTTCACCCTACTTACCCGTACGTGTTACACCCGCGTTCCGGCGAGGCAGGAACGCAGGCTAGTGGGCCTTGCTTGCATGCCAAAGCTCAACCAGAACATAATATGTTTCCGTCCCTTCCACTATTGACAAAAGAGTTACTTATCCTCATATTGAATGGGATTATTAAAGAGCATGAGATCACAGTTGATTACACCGGAGGGAATGGAGCGCTTGAAAGAAGAACACGATCATTTATGGCGGGTGGAGCGTCCTGAGACCACCAGCAAAGTGGCCTGGGCAGCCAGCCTGGGAGATCGCTCTGAAAACGCAGACTATCATTACAACAAAAGACGTCTAAGGGAAATCGACCGACGATTGCTGTATTTACGAAAATGCATCGATAATTTTAAGGTGATCCACTACCACCCGCACATGGATGGCAAAGTGTCATTTGGGGCGTGGGTAGAGATAGAAAATATTGAGAAAGGACTGAAAAAGCGATTGCGGATCGTGGGCTATGAAGAGCTGATCGGGAATAAAGACTATATTTCCATGGACTCACCCATCGCGCAGGCTTTATTGGATAAGAAGGCAGGTGATGAAGCCATTGTCAATACACCTGCCGGTCAATTCAAATGGCGTATTCATACAATAGAATATGTGAAATAGCTGAAAGATTTTTTTTGACCCACTCTGGTCATAGGTCAAGAACAGCGATCCTACAGTCCGATACCACAATAGAGCCCGCCTCGGCCAGCAGGCAGGCGCCAAAATGGACTTAGGATTGGAATGTTTCGTGGGGACACGAACTACGGCGACGGGATCGAGGAAATCCGGGTAAATACAATGCGGGACACTTAGGCTCTTTGCCAGAGATCAATCGTTCTCAAGGACATATCAACTTCATTGGCTAGCTATTGCATGCTCCTCATGATGACGGAGTGAGGCGCTTTGTCCGGTTCAAAAAGTAACTTAAAAAAATGAATTCCCGTCCCGAAAGCAATCGGAACAGGGAATTGACGGAGTGAGGAAGTTACCGGATCCCTACTCCCCCGCTTCTTTTTTAGGTGGCTCTTCCTGCCAAAAGTGGCTGCGGTGACGCATTTTCCGGAAAAATTCCTCGCGTTGTTCCGGCGTCATCTTTGCCATATGGTCTTTCCATCCGTGTCGCCAGCGGTGTCTCCCCCAACAGCCCTGAGGTCGTCCGCCGCCAAAAAACAAGCGCCCCAGGATGAGCAGCCCCAATGCCTGCCAGAAGGTGATCACCGGGAGGTGGAAAATTAGGGGCATCAGCGCATTCCAAAGCAGCATGGTGACTGCACTAAAAGCTGCAATGGCCACCACAATCAGTGGGATAAACCAAAACTTCATTCGATATCCATAAGTTCTCATCATCATATATTTAATCGTTTATTAATTCATCATATAGTGCCCTGAGTCGTTCCCTCAGGAATAACACGGCATATCTTTTTCGGGAAATCAAGGTGTTCACAGGATCGCCGGTCTGTCGGGCAATTTCTTTAAAGGACATCCCTTGCAATTCAGTCATCTCAAAGGCCTCCCGTTGTTCCACAGGGAGCTCTTCCAGGGTTCGGTTGATTTCCTCCCAGATGAGGGAGCTCATGTACCTGCTTTCCGGCGTATCGTCATCGCTGGCCATCAGGGCGCCAATTTCTTCCCTTAAATATTCTGCTTCTTCTTCCGCTGCGTATTCGGCTAGTAATTCCGGTTTCTTCTTTCGGTACTGGTCTGTGATGCGATTTCGGGCCACGGTAAACAGCCAGGCCGTCATCTGATCGATCGGTTTCAGGAGCTTATCCGCTTCCGCCAACTGGTAAAATACTTCCTGGAGGATATCCTCGGCGTCTTCCATTCGGTTGACCCGTTTCCGGATAAAGGCCGTCAGGCGCTTGCTGTATGCTTTGACGATCTCTGCTACATTCATTCCTGATGCCATGGGTATCTCCATTTACGTTATTTGTTTGGCTTTGATGAGGTAGACGGATGAGCGCGAAAAATATTTTAAATGAGAGAGGATTGTGTTTTTGTTGGTGAAAACCTGCCTTGCTACCGTGTCAGTCGGATGTGGAGCAGGGAGGCACCAACGAGGATTGAGAAAGATGGGCACCCCAAAACATTCAAATAGGTGTTACTATACTTTTCAAATTATAGTATATTACGGCCAACATTTTTTAACTAAGCTATGCTTATGCGTACTCTACTACTCATATTTTTTTCACTGCCATTATTTCTTTATGCCCAACCTAAAATCAAGCTGAAGTCGGGTGAAATATTCGATGCCCATAACAGATGGGTAATGGACGATTCACTGAAGTTCTACCAGGTGAAAAAGCAGTCGTCTACCTCGCGAACCAAAGGCATCAAACGATACGAATACGAACAGCCCAAAATGGTGGCCTTCAGCGAGATAGAATACTTCTTTGATGAAAAGGAGGGCTCCCTCCATTTCCCTTGCAGGTCCTGGATCAGGGACAGAAAACCCGATTACGAATTGCTCAATTATATCTTCCTAAGTGACTTGAAAATAATGAACAAGGCAGAATGTACCACTTATGGCGATGCCACACACACATGGTCTTCGTGCACCTACTACCTGTGCATTGGCAAAAGGGACAGTTTGGATGTCGAGTGCGTAGCACAAACTGGTCTTATCAACAAAAAGGCAAAGGAGCATTACAAGAGCGTTCTGGAGAAATATTTTCCTGAAGTCAATATCGACAGCGTATTCGCCAACAATGAATCAGTTTCTTTCAGCACTGTCAAATCGTTTTTAATCGACCAGGCTATAATCAGAAGCAAACAATTACCCAATGATAAAAAGGCGAAGATTGTCGTCTACAATAATGACAAGCGCAACCCGGATGACGTAGAGTTTGAGTTGGCGGGTGAGAACTACCGGGTACCCAAACTATCCTTTTTGGAAATAGAGGCTTCTGACATTTATACCAGCTGCGTTCGTTTTTCTGACGATCCATCCGTGACCTATTTTGCCACTGGAGTTTTGGAGCATCCAAGGTATTATGAGATTAAAAAGGAAACTGATTACAACATCGGAAAATCTCATTACAAACTGGAGTTCAGAGATTCCAATAAAGCCCTGAAGGCTATTGGTAAGATGAAGTAGTGGGGTCTTTGATAGTTAACAACGTATCGGGTGTTGATGGTGTAAGACCTGGCTTATCTGACAAGCACAAACAAGCATACAGAGTAAAATCAAACGCTTAAAGCAAGGCAAGGTCAATTCCTCCCTCCCTGGCATGTCCCCTGACATGCCACCCTTCACAGACCAAACAACGTAAGCCCAAATTCCTTCCACAGTGACCGTCTTCAACAGCTATTTATCGGATGAAGTATGTTGACCGCTGTGAGGTGGTTCGAGGAGACTCGAACCAGGGCGAGCGCGAAAAATATTTTAAATGAGGGAGCATTGGGCTCTTGTTGGTGAAAACCTGTCTTGCCGTTGTGTCCGCCGGAGGTGGAGCAGGCGGGCACCAACGAGGAAAGGTAATTTTGTTCGCCATTCTGAGCGAAGTGCCCACCTGGCGGCGAGGTAAGCAGCGTATTGAAGCCTGTCTGCCGACAGGAATCTGCCACTCAATTAGTTAAAAAATTCCCTTTTCGATTCTCTATCCACTGCATACTCGCATTGGGCAGACTCTTCTCCCGCTTACAGCGGGAATCAGAGTGACGGTGGTGAGTGGATTTTTAGACTTAGTGGGTCTGTAAGAGCGACCCCGCGATAATTGAGTCGCAACTCTTGTTGGAGACAAACACCAACCAGGATTGAGCTTCTATGGTACTT
>JBNLGG010000139.1:0-4710 GCA_050305935.1 Cyclobacteriaceae bacterium
TAACGAAGGCTGACGATCATAAATCTTTACAGCCGCAAGATCTGGAAACATTAGCTGTATCTGCCTACCTCACTGGTAATTTTAATATCTGTTACGATACACTAACCCGCTGTCACAATGCTTTTCTGAAAAACGGTGATATCCCAGGGGCAGTTCGCTGTGCCTTTTGGCTCGGATTTATTTTGGTCAATAGAGGTGAATCTGCCCGTGGCAGTGGTTGGCTAGGCCATGCAAAAAAAATCCTGAATGAGGGAGGAGAGAAATGTGTTGAAGAGGGATACTTACAATTGCCGGTAGCACTGAAATGCCTAAGCGCAGGAGATTCAGAAGGATCTCAACGTGCATTTGAAAAAGCATTAGAAATTGGGAACCAATTTCATGACCGAAACCTCACTACGCTTGCCCATCTGGGTATAGGACAATCGCTAATACGAAAGCAAGAATTGGATCAAGGCGTAAGCTTGCTGGATGAAGCGATGGTAGCTGTGGAGTCGGGTGGCTTATCCCCGATTGTAAAAGGTATCGTTTATTGTGCGGTTATTGAAACATGCATGGATATATTTGACCTGGGAAGGGCCCAGGAATGGACAGAGGTTTTAAGCGACTGGTGTTCTACACACCCATACCTGGTTCCGTTTCGAGGTCAATGCCTCACCCGTCGTTCGGAAATCATGTTACTACATGGGGAGTGGAATAATGCCATCCATGAAGCCATCCATGCCATCGATCTGTTATCAAAACCCACTGCTGAACCGGCAGTCGGCGCAGCATTTTATCAGCTGGGAGAGCTTTATCGACTTCAGGGTGCATATCAGAAAGCCGAAAAAGCTTATAATGAAGCAAACAAATTTGGGCGTAATCCCCAGCCCGGACTTGCATTGATGCGGCTGGTACAAGGTCAAACTGAAAAAGCCAAATCTTCGATCACCCATGCGTTGCAGGGGTTGAAAAATATAAAGACCAGGTCTGATATGCTTTTTGCTTGTATTGAAATCATGTTGGTCGATGAAGATATTGAGGGGGCAAAGTCATGGTTAAGTGAACTAAATAGTATTGCCCAAAGCCAGGAAGCGCCATTTCTGAATGCCCTGACAAAACAAGCAGAAGGAGCGATATTATTGGCGGAAGGAAAACCAGATGAAGCTTTGCACAAATTAAGAAAGGCACAAAAGATCTGGGAAGAACTAAAAGCACCCTATGAAAATGCCCGCACCAGAATGCTCATTGCTTCTGCATGCAGGAATACAGGAGATGAAGACACCGCTAAAATGGAATTTGAGGCCGCTCAATGGACATTTCAGCAACTTAATGCCATACCTGATTTAGTTGATACTGATACCTTTTTCCAAACACAAAAACCATCAAATACTTCCGACTTATCAAAGCGTGAAAGGCAAGTGCTCCAATTAATCGCAGTTGGGAATTCCAATAAAACCATCGCCAATGAACTCTTTATTAGTGAGCGGACTGTAGAACGACATGTGAGTAATATTTTTACAAAACTGAGTGTGTCCTCAAGATCAGCCGCTACTGCCTTTGCTTTCAAACATCAACTGATCTGACTTTACCCTTACCATCCACGTTTCTACCTTTACCAATTAGTTGATCTATGGGTGAAAACACCCATTTCTCTCCCAAGTTCCAATTGGGTGATTGCCCCGATGCGCAGCACCTTTTCCCGGATTAATTTTGATAAAGAATAATTCAAATTCAAAAATGACCCTGGGTTATTTCCCTGGTTATCAATTCCGGTAATTGAATAATAAAAGTGATAACAAAAATTTATTACCATGAAAAATAAACTGATTTCAAAAAAAGCGACAAACGCAATCATATTGTGTTTACTCGCTGGTTTGTATTTATCAATGCCATCACCGCTGGTGGCACAAGACAAACTCCCGATTATCGATATGCATTTGCATGCGGACCTCCCACCTAATGAAGTTTCCGCAGGAGACCTTGCACCATGCAGACCTGAACCTTGTGTGGGTGGTGGAGCGGCAACAGCTAATCACACCGAGACACTTAAAAAGACACTCGAAGTAATGGATCGTCATAACATCACAAAAGCATTCCTTAGTGGTCTTGACCCTGATGTTGTAGAACAATGGGTGAAAGCAGCTCCTGGACGTTTTATTGCAGCTCCCTTCATTTTTCAACCCGGGCACCCCGGGGCAGAGGATCTCAGACAGAAGTATGAAGATGGTTTTTATACGGGAATGGGAGAAATCGCTACACAACTTAATGGCATTGCTCCTAACGATCCAAAACTTGAACCATACTTTGCTCTGGCTGAAGAGCTTGATTTACCCACACTCATTCATACAGAAGGGATAGGACCGTACCTTCCCCGATTTCGTGCTTCTGCAGGAAGCCCACTCCTGCTGGAGGAGGTATTAGTCAGCCATCCAAAACTTCGATTGTATGTAGAAAATACAGGCTATCCATACCGAGATGAGATGATTGCTGTTATGTCGCAATACCCTCAACTATATGGTGATCTGTCTACGATCACCTGGGTCATTCCACGAACAGCTTTCTATGACTACTTAAAGGCACTCATCAATGCGGGCCTTGGGAAACGTCTAATGTTTGGATCGGACCAGATGCGATGGCCTGAAATGATCGAAAAAGGTATAGAAGCTATAGAAGAAGCTGATATCTTGACAGAGGAACAAAAAAGGGACATCCTTTACAACAATGCAGTCCGGTTTCTTCACCTTGAATCAAAATAAGAGTTGATAGCTAAATGTAAATTGATATGATTATGGAAAGTGTCATTCAACAAAAGAAAACCAATTATAAAAGTTTGAATAAAAATTGGTCAGAGTTATTAAAAGGGCTACCTGTCGCCGAAAAAAGGCTCGAACTGGCAGGAGTCTCTACTTCCATTCTTACCGGAGGAACTGGCCCGGAGATCGTACTTTTGTATGGTCCGGGGGAGAACTATTTTTGGTGGATGCGAATTATCCCGGATCTTGTAATTACTCATAAAGTGATCATCCCGGATCTACCTGGGCATGGCGCTTCAAGAGTTCTTGATAATTCTTTTTCACCTGAGCAGACCTTTAAATGGTTGAGCGAGCTGATCGATCAAACCTGCGAGGAGCCACCAATTTTAGTAGGTCATGTTTTGGGCGGTTCTATTGGGGCCCGTTATGCTGCCATGAAAGATCCAAAAATCAGCAAATTGGTTTTGGTAGATTCATTAGGATTAAACAAGTTCAGGCCTGCTTTGAGGTTTGCATTCGAATTGCTACGTTTTACTTATTTCCCAACCGAAAACAACTATAAGCATTTCCTTCCCCAATGCATGTATGATCTAGAAAGCCTGGCGAGACAGATGGGAGAGAAATGGGACCCTTTCACAGCCTATAACCTCGAATTGGCAAATGATCCGGAACAGAAATCCATGATGCAATCTTTGATGAAGAAAATTGGTATTCCAAAGATCCCGGCAGAAGATCTTGCCAGGATTAAATTGCCGACAGCATTAATTTGGGGCAGGCATGATTTGGCGAATAAATTGTATATGGCGGAAAAGGTCAGCAAAAAATACAATTGGCCAATACATGTCATAGAAGAAACCCGCGATGATCCCAAACTGGAGCGGCCGAAGGAATTTCTGGAGGCTCTTTATCGGATATTTTCCGAATGGGATTAATGAAATATACATTTTCCAATTCACCAGGCATCTTAATGTCGGTGTCAACATTAAGATTCCTGTGATGGTCCACAGGTTGTCACTCATACCTGTTGCCTTTATCCCGATACATTTCATTATCGGGATATGCTTTACGCTATTCGTAAGGTAAAGCTTCGTCTGGATTTCTTGTCGCTGCCTTCCAGCTTACAGTTTGGAATTTCGATTGGATTGATTAAATGACGGACTTTGATTTTTCTTGTTCATCACCCTTTTAAATGTCAAACTTTTACTTCCAAAATTGATCAATAGGCCGACCTCCAGGTCGTAAGCCTCCAGGTAATTAATGGCTTGGGCAAGATGCACCTCTTCCAGTGAAATGACAGCTTTAATTTCCACCATCACGTCTCCTTCCACAAAAAAGTCCACACGGCGAGTTCCAATATGCTCTCCCTTGTAATGAATAGGCATCTCAAACTCCCTGTCAAAAGTGATATTTTGTCGCGCCATTTCAAGTTCCAATGCCCGTTGATAAATAACTTCTTGAAATCCGTTGCCCAGGTATTTGTGAACTTCCAAAGCACACCCGATAATTTTTGATGTCAGAGCAGAATGTTTATATTTTTCATTGATGCTGTTCATGAAAAAATGATTGTGGTCGTTCAAACAATCAATTAAACTAAAAATTAAGGTTAATCATAATTCATTGTCTAAACTATGATTCTCATGATTTTATGATGGGCTTTGATTTTGTTCATTTTATGATAGCGTGAATATTTCCAAATCATAGTTCAGACATCTACTCATACCTCAAAGCCTCCACCGGATTCCTTGATGCCGCCTTCCAGCTCTGCCAGCTTACTGTCTAAACTATGATTAGTTTGATTGAATGATGGACTTTGATTTTTTTCTTGAATATCAGTAATCTGTTTTTTCTAATCACAGTTTTCAATTAATCAGACAAATCTAGTTCAGACATTTACTCATACCTCAACGCCTCCACCGGATTCCTCGTCGCCGCTTTCCAGCTCTGCCAGCTCACCGTAATAAGCGCAATGACCATCGCC
>JBNLGG010000140.1:0-4594 GCA_050305935.1 Cyclobacteriaceae bacterium
CTTTTTACCATATCTTCGATATTGTCAATACCAAATGCAAAGGCAAATGGTCTAATATGTGTGTAGAAATCTCCATTCCAATCCCTAAAGCTTTTAATTTTCTTCTTAGCATCATTTAATGACACAGGCTTTCCAGTTCTTCTCGGATGTACTCTCCCGTTTCGTTGCCACAAATCATTTAAAGTGTCATTTGAATTTAGCACATTCATTAGGCTCTCATAGTCTTCTAATTTTTTTGCAGTGGTTTCGGAGATTGTCTTCTCTTCAAGTTGCTCAATGCTGTTTTTTTGCTTTTGGAGTGAATTAACTAAGAAGATGATAGAAGCAATTAGCGCAATTACTAATACAATGGTCGCAATTTTGTAGTTCATAGTTGTAGAATTTAAGGTTGTACAAATAATTTCCCGTTAATCAAAGGTGGATTAGCGCTTGCTCTTAAAAAATACCTTTCCGGGGGTAATCAGAAGCTTGAAAAAGGTAAATCAATCACACCTTTGAAATAATACCCTCGCTATTTCCACTGGTTATATTGTTTAAAAATAGTAAAAAATTTTAGAACTGATCTTTACCCATTTGGAGGAATTGGAATACCGCAAGCGAGGTATTGGGGAGGTTTTGGAATGGAGGTAGGTTTGATCTCAAAAAACACCTATCGCCATGAAAACTATAATGAAGCTTATCTTGTTAATGCTTTTTTTCTCTACATCGAAGTCGTATTGCCAGGTATTGGAGTTGGATTTAGGAGAGATTACACCGGGGAAGGAAAAAAAGCTGGATTATAAATTGACCACTTTTTCGGAAATCCTATTAGTCAATGCATTGCCGGAGCATGAATACTATATCGACATAAAGGTGATGAACGTGATGATCGACCCACTGAGCCTGGATGGGATAAACTTTGCGATCGGTAACAAAAAAAGTTTCATTTCTAGTGATTGTATGGCATTGAAGACTCTTCTACTTCAAACAAAAGACAGTGTTTTAAGCGGGGAAATGACAGAAATACTATTGAAAAGAAATATTGTAAAAATGAATGGTTACCTGACCACTTGTTGGGATTCAGACATTTATAGTAGCACCCACCAATTTATCGATCAAACGAGAAATCTAAAAAGCTTAGAAAGCGTATTTAAAATCTCTCAAGGTCAGAAAATCCAAATAGTCGTATTTCGAAAAGATAAAGACGGGAAGCAACTTGAATGGACTTATATCATTGAAGGTGACCCTATTGGAAAATGGCTGGTCACCTACGGATTTGGATATTCGGGCCAATTCAATCCAGCAAATGAATATTTTGCCAAAGCAGTGCCTGATACTTCAGTTTATCAGATTACTAAAAAGAATTCAGGCAAGAGTCCATCATTTACGCCCTCAATACTATTTTCTTTTATACCCTACCGACATTATAATAGCCGGTTTGTAGGAAGTATTACAGGAGGCCTGGGAGCTAATACCGAGGAAATTACAGTTATTCTGGGTGGTAGTGTGTTTTATCGTCAAAACCTCGCTTTAACCATCGGCGCTGCTATGAAAAACACCTATCGGCTCAATGGTATTTATAGTGATGGACAGCTCATTTCGGAAAATTTGGAGTTTGAACAATTGCACGTGCAGAACCCTGCCCTCCATTATTTCATTTCGTTGAGTTTTAGGTTTAATGAGAATCCATTTGGTAAGAGCGAGGAAGATTAGGTGGTATACCTTTTTTGTCAGTTCAAAAGGTGTTGATGTTGAGCTATGATGGTGGAATATGGCTCGTCGCCCTGGTTCGAGTCTTCTCGAACCAGTTTTAGCAACAAACTTTGTCAATTGTAATGCAGTTGATGATGAGTTTTGAGCGAGAATGTACATTTCTTTATGCAGTATGGTATGTCAGGGGACATACTATGGTGGAGGGAGGTCTCCGATAGGGGCACCAACCAGGCACTGAATCAAACCAGTATTTTAAACGCCAAAGGAGCGTAATCAAAAAGCTTGGGGTGGAGCACCAAGCTATAGACGAATTAGCCTCAGGCCCCAAAGGGGACGTTATAAATTCCTGAGTTCGACCATTACGCCCCTCCAGGGCTTGGGAATGTGGAATGAACATCACGTTGACCGCCGTCCAACGCTATTGATAGCACAGCCTTGGAGCTTCCAGAAGAAGGGGATGAGAGGTTTCTCTGACAGAGACATCAGGCAGGGTCGTGGTTAAGGCCCCATGGGAAGGATACCATCCCCGGCTGCGGCTGTGTCGCTATCGCAGACCCCGCGAAAACGTAAACAAAGAAGATGCTTCCAAAAGGAGACATCTTCTGTTTTTTTACTGAGTTTCAATTACATTTCCGGAGGTAGCGGCGGCGGCACGACATTGCTGACGGGGGTTGTGCTTTTCAGGAATGCAAAAATGGCTGAGATTTCTTCATCGGTAAAGTGGGCGAAATTAGGCCATGGCATGGGCGGTAATATCCCCCGTCCACTTGCTATTCCTTTGAATTTACCCTCCCGCAATGCCCTTCGGAAATTTTCTTCTTCCCAATTTCCAATCCCGGTTGGGTCAGAGGTGAGGTTTCCGGAAAAGGAAACTCCCCAGGGGCCCACCCAGGCTGTAAAATGCGGATTACAAATGGCGAAACCACTTTCCTGGATCATCTTGCGATCGATATCAGGATAACCAAATTCTTCGTGATGTCCTGAAAGGCGCATTGACATGTCGGGCTCGGGCCCATGTTCGGTCATCACTTTTGGCGAATGACAATCGTCACAACCTGAAACGGTCACAATGTGCTCCCCCCAGGCAATTTTGGAATTGTATCCAAGCAACTCGTAAGTCTCCTTTGCTTGCTCTGTTTCTACATCCTTTGGAGCAGTTTTTTGGCAGGCGATAGCTACTATAGCTACACATCCTGCTACCCATAATGTTTTGCTCATATCTGTTTGGTTAGGAAGTATATAAGTTAAGAAAAAATGATGGAAGTTTTGTTTGTTTCCTGGGGGTGTGTTAAAACTTTTTAAGACAATAGAGTTGGCCGGTGAGGACACCTGCCAGGGCTCAGCATGCTCCTGGTGAAGCTATTAGCCATAAGGTTGTTCGTATGTCAGGGGTGAGCGAGCGCAACCTAACGGACTGCATGTAATTTTTTTAATTTCACGCAGACACCTTCTTCTTTTTCAGCAGTGATCCAGGAACCATTTCGGGGTAGATGTCTGCATAGTTGATGACACGCTCTTCATTGATTCTGCGATAAATATGTTGCCTGTTGATGTCGTCCGGACTGTTCAGCCCTGCCGCGGCAATCATTTCTGCAAAGCTTTTCACAGTCGCCGCATGAAAATTCGCTACCCTTTTTGATTTATCCTCTACATGCAGCCCCCGCATTAGACTCTTGTCTTGCGTGGCAACCCCAACAGGACATTTGTTGGTATTGCACTTAAGGGCCTGGATACATCCTACCGCCATCATCATCGCCCGGGCCATGTTGCATAGGTCAGCGCCCAGGGCAAAGATCCTCACCATGTGAAAGCCGGAGATGATCTTACCGGAAGCAATAAGCTTTATGTCATCCTTGAGGTTAAAGCCTACCAGGGTATCGTAGGCGAAGGTGAGTCCGTCCCTCATGGGTGTTCCCAGTGAATTGGAAAACTCAACAGGCGCCGCCCCGGTGCCACCTTCACCACCATCTACGGTGATAAAGTCAGGTTTTATTCCGGTATCTACCATGGCCTGACATATATCGATAAATTCACTTTTATTGCCAATACATAGTTTGAAGCCTATTGGTTTGCCACCTGATAATTCTCGAAGGTCACTAACGAAACGTA
Source organism: Cyclobacteriaceae bacterium (assembly GCA_050305935.1). Lineage (GTDB taxonomy): Bacteria > Bacteroidota > Bacteroidia > Cytophagales > Cyclobacteriaceae > CAJXNP01. Next base: position 3,802 of record JBNLGG010000140.1, read on the forward strand.
GCAGGCCCTCCGCATCGGAGAAAGCTGAATGTCCGGGAGGTGAGTGAACATCCGTATGAGGTGTTACCCCTCGGATAGCCGCTATTTCAAGGGTGTTTTTTGAGGCAGGTAGTATCCCTCCATGTCCAGGTTTGGCTCCTTGAGAAAGTTTTATTTCGATCATTTTTACGTTGTCGAGGCGGGCATTTTTCGCAAATCTTTCAGGGCTAAATGTGCCGTCCTGATTTCTACAGTCGAAATACCCTGTGCCAATCTGCCAGATAAGATCTCCTCCGTGCTCCAGGTGGTAGGGGCTGATACCGCCTTCGCCTGTATTGTGGGCAAATCCACCCAATTTTGCCCCCTTGTTCATCGCCAGCACTGCATTTTTACTCAATGACCCAAAACTCATGGCCGAGATATTCAAAACGCTGGCAGCATAGGGCCTTTTACAGTCGCTACCGCCAATGATGGTGCGGGGCGAATGCCCTACTTCATCTGCATTTTTTGCATAGATGGAATGGTTCATCCATTCGTAACCCGGTTCGTAGACATCCATTTGGGTGCCGAACGGGGTGGTCTCTATTTGCTTTTTTGCCCTGCTATAGATCAGCGACCGGAATATCCTGTTAATAGGTCTCCCTTCGATATCGGTTTCTACGAAATACTGCATGATCTCCGGGCGGATGCTTTCCAGCAGGTATCGGAAATTGCCGATAAAGGGGAAGTTCCGTCGGATGGCCTTTTTGGATTGAAACATATCGTACAGGCCAATTAAAACTATTGGAGCAATGATGAGCATGGACCAGATCAC
>JBNLGG010000141.1:0-4518 GCA_050305935.1 Cyclobacteriaceae bacterium
CTCATATTTAGCTGCTAACAAAATTCGATCTGCTTAAAGCTTCTGTAATCCAGACGAATACTAGAAGAAGCACTTCCAAACAGAAAGTTCAATATACAAATCCATTTTTCAGGATTGCTTTTTTTCTTGGTTTGTTACCAGACAAACACATATAAACTTAGCGTCCGCAAACTAGTACTTCAGGTATCCTTTTCCGGCTAAATAATAGCTAAAACCTGCATAGCACCTTTCCGAAAGTTTCGAACTTTCGGAAAGGTGGAGAGGATCAATTTGTTCGAAGGCAATTGGCTCAAGCGACCAGCAACCCGACAATCCGCAACTCCTTCCAACCGGCTACCAAATTCAACGCTTGCCAAGGTCTGCGACCGTTGGCAACGTTTCAACCAGCCAACCCGTAACCCACTCACCCAAACCGACAACCGATAACCGACAACGGCTCACCTCTCCACCTTCACCCTCACCCCTTCCGAATGGCTGCTAAACTCAGGAGCATACATGCACTGGATGGTGGTGATGCCGTTCGAGAAATTGCCTCGTTGGGATACGCGCAATGGATATTCGAAGACATAGGTTCCTTTTGGAAGCCAGCCCATGAAGAAGTTGGTGGCAAGATCGCGGGGGCTTTCGTAGTAGTGTAGCCCGTCCTGGTACTTGTATCGAGACAAGGTTTCTACCGGTTCAAATCCTGCTGCCCGCATGTCCTTGAGATGGACGTACTCCATCGCACGATCCACCCGGATCTCGATGCGTACTTTCACCAGGTCGCCCACTGCTAGCGAGGTATTTTCATTAATCGGTGTGATCACCGAACCGCGATCCGTATTCTTTTGGAGGAACAATTGTTTCTTCAATAACAACGGCGTTTCTGCCGGGGTGATCTTATCCAGTTGCTCGAAATACTGCCAATATACTGCTCCCCATGCCACACCCTCATTTTTCTTGGAAACTTTGATGCTTCCCATCTCAGGAGTAATCTCACTACCATCCCAGGAGGTTTTAAAATACCCGGTTCCTGCTTCTACTTCTGTACCTTCCAGTTTGGCTGGATCGATGACTTTGTTCCCAATAGTAATTTGTGCCAATTCATCATTGGCCAACAAATCCGTACCTCTTCTCAACAATGCATATACCGCTTCCGTCGTCGCTTTGGTGGTTTTCCAGTCCTGCGTCTGCTTTTGTTTCAGCAACCACACTTTCAATTCTTCCACCGCTTTTTGATCTTTCGCCACTTCGTCATACACCTCGATCATCAGCGCCTGCGTCTCAATCGGTGCCTGGTACCAATAGTAGCCGCTCGTATACTTCCAGAACATTCCCATCTCTTCCGAGTGGATCGCCTTTTCATTCAATGACTTGATGATTTCACCGGTCACCACTTTTTCATCGTAGCGATGTAACGCCAGGGCAATCATACCCTGCATGTAAATGCTTTGTTTCGTCCAGTATTTTCGGCATTGTTCCAGGAAGAACGCATGTGCTTCTTCATAGCCCTTGTTTAAGGCAATGTCCTTGAAATAACTTCGCGCATACAAATACTGAATGTCCGAATAATTGGGCTGGTATTCCTTCAATTTAAGAAGACCCTTCTTTTCCTGCGACTTCAGATATTTGTAATGATCATCCATTTCCCGGTCCATGTATCGCACCGCATTCGCCACCATATTCCAGGTGTCATTTTCATCGCGAACCGACTTTACTCCCATTACATCCAGGTGTCCCAATCCTGTCACAATGTGCTGGGTCATGTAACGATCTTCCGGGAAGCCCGGGAACCAGGAGAACCCACCATTTCCTGATTGTGCTTTTTTGATTTTTTCCAATGCCTTTTCCTGCTCATTCGCCATGCGGTTCAGGTCAAACAGCAGGGCGATCCTACGCTTGCGCTGACTTTCGTCTTTCGCCTGCAATACCCAGGGGGTTTCTTCCAATAAAGCGGATTTCAGCTCTTGATTTTTTTCCAGGTTGGAAAGCAGGGCATCCGGCTGGATGGTAGCCCAGGTGTCGAATACCCGCTTGATTTTCGGGTTGGAATTAGCCACATGGCTCGCAATGGAATTGGCATAGAAGCGCGAGAAAGTTTGCTCGGTACATTCGTAGGGATATTCCATCAGGTAAGGCAATGCCTGCACGGCATACCATGCCGGATTAGAAGTGAATTCCAGGGTGTAGCGGTGCGACTTTAAGGTGTTGGATGAATTGTTCTTTAGTTTTTCGAAAGTAAACTCCTTTGTCTGATTTCCGCGGATCGGCAAAGGTAGTGTCTCGGTTACAAGCATGCGATTGGTCACTACCGGAATCACCATTTCTTCTCCGTCAGAGAAATTTCCAGCTTTCGCTACGATTCGATAGGTGATCGCCTGAATATCCTCTGGGATTTTAATGAACCAGTCGAGGCTCGTGCTTTTCTTCGCTTCCAGTTGGAATACTTTGACGTTGTTGGTATTTCCAAGCAGTGCATCTACCGGTTTCATGGTCAATGCATCAAAGAATTCGAGTCGGGCCTCCCCTTTCAATTCCTGTTCTGCCAGGCTCGTGATCTTGGCGGAGAAAAACATTTCATCATTTTCCCTGAAAAAGCGCGGTTGATTCGGGACGACCATCAGGTCTTTCTGCGTCACCAAATGATTCGTCGTTGTGCCATATTTTAAATCTTGGGTATGTGCAAAACCCAGCATCTTCCAGCGGGTCAATGCTTCGGGAACGGTGAAGTTGATGATAATCTCCCCTTTTTCATTCGTCTTTAGATCCGGGTAGAAAAAGGCGGTCTCGTTAAAATTGGAACGGATTTTTACATCGCTGAAATCGGGTTTTGCTTGCTGAGAATTTTCTTCGGGAGCAGGCTCATTGGCATCTGCATCGAGGTCAGCAAATCCTTCACTCTTTTTCGATTTTCTTTGCGTTGAATATCCCGTAACAACAATTTCTTCTAATTCAGCACTATCCTCCATTGGAACAGATTCGGCCAACATAAAGTTAGATTCTGTCGCACTTCTTCCTCTACTCATCACATTAACTCCTTGCGCCCTGCCAGCTAATGCTTTCCAATAAAATAAATTATACAAATTCAACCCAAACCAATTCAGATGATCGTAAGACGGACTGTCGTAACTGTGATATCCATAATTATTCCAGCCAAAATCCAGGTATCGGAAGGATTCACTTGAAAAGTCAAATTGATTTGACCAGCCCAACTTCCCAGAAAAAGTAGGATAAAAATGTGCGTACCAGCTATTAGATGCAAAAACGTCCAAAGACTCATCATATAGTGTCGCCACCATTTCGGCCATTATCTCGTCAGCCTTTTTACCACTGATGTTGATGCGCCATTGTTCTTTCTCGCCGGGCTGAAGTTTATCGCGGAAGGTCTCAAAACGGATGTTCAGTTCTTTATTGGAATAAGGCACGGTAACCGTTTGCGATTGGGTATACATGCGGCTGTCCCGAATGAAGGTATAGTTTGCAACGATATTGCCACGGTGCGATTCAGCTATCATGAAGTCATGATCTTCCAGCTCATTCTCCAGGTTGATCACCTTTTTCATCAATAACTCGCCATCATGCTCCACTTCAAATAAACCATAAACTTTGGCGTAGCTTCCTATCCTGAATTGCGCCTTTTCTCCGGGTTCGCGTGTTAAGGTCTTATTGACAAACACCTGCATTTCCGGGTAGGTCAATGCCTTTGATTTCGAATCGGTGACATCAAAATAGGCTAATTCTTTCACTTCCTTGCCATCTTTATCCTGACTCTTGACCTCCAGCATGTATTTTCCTTCTTTCCAGGATTTTAAATTTTTTAGTTCCATCTCCTTCTTTTCCGCAGTATTGAAAGGCACACTCAATACCTCCCTCTCTTTTTCCCAGGTGTAGAAATTACTTTCATCCTTGTAGGGGTCATTCGGGAAGTGGGCGTGAAACTCTGGTTCCGAATAAATATATTGATCAGGTTGAGACCAATATCGGCTACGGTATACTTTCACTGGTGACTCTAATTTCCAAATTTGAATGGTTCCCTTTGCTGGTTCAAATTGGCCGGAGAGGTTAGTTGTATTGATCTGTAAAGGCTTTTTCAAATCATCCGCATTTGACTTGTCAAGATCGCTTACCTCCACACCTACGAGCAGGGATTGATAGCCCACACTGATGGTTTGCTGACCACTATGCGTCTCGCCGTTAATGTCCGTCACATCGGCATAGACCACAAAATCGAAGGTTGGTGATGAAGCAGGATCGACGCTCTCATCTGGGATGGCTTTGAAGTCAACGGAAAATTTCCCCTCCGCATCCGTTTCAGCGGTTCCATTGGTTATTTCCATCTCGGGAGAGGAAGGATAGTATCCTCGCCAGCACCACCACCAGAAGGGGAATCGCGCCTGTCGCACTACGCGATACGTAACACTCGCGCCATCAATATTGGCTCCCGAGTATGCTTTAGCAACTCCGGTTGCATTGATAGAATCACCCAATTTAAAAGTGCCTTTCACCGGCTCCATCAGCACTTCGAATTTCGGGCGTTTG
>JBNLGG010000142.1:0-4392 GCA_050305935.1 Cyclobacteriaceae bacterium
GTCGATCAGGAAGTGCCCCAAATAAATAATCGGTGTGACCAAAATCGCGATTACAAATTTGTAGATATAGTTGTTTGTGGCGACTTGTGAAACCTGCGCCAATGTCCAGTTGCCGAGCAGGTAAAACGCAATGAATAAAACCACAAAGCTGTCGATCAATTGAGAAATCAGGGTCGAACCTGTCGCCCGTAGCCAGATCCATTTTTTACCGGTGATACCACGCAGGCGTTGGAAAATAAAAACATCCAGTAATTGGGAAATTAAAAAGGCAGTAAGTGATGCCACAATAATACCAGCGCTTTGCAGGTATACTTTAGAGAAAGCATAATCGATATCAAAGGGATTACCTTGATTATCTGTTTGATTGACATCCATCCAAAAATCCGCCGGAACGAGCTTGGTGACGAAGTAGATGGTGATAAAGGAATAAGCTACCAACACCACTGTCAGCAGGGTGATTTTGCGCACACCTTTTTTGCCAAAATATTCATTGATAATATCGGTGGTTAAAAAGACGACCGGCCAGATGATCACTCCGGCGGTGAGGTTGAATTCAATATTCAGGGACGAAATCAAATCATCCCCAATGGGGTCAAACCCAAGGCTTTTCTCCAGTGAAAATATCTTCACCCCGATGATTTCCGCGACGAGTGCATTGGTGATGAAGATCCCTGCAAGGATGATGAACAGATTGCTCTTTTTTCTGCTAAGTCGGTTTTCCAAGGCTGTTATTCTTCGATGACAATGTCTTCTCCTTCCAAAGAAAGAAAAGAATTGGCAAAAATCCTTCTGGCCTCTCCCAGAAAAGGTTCTAATTCTTTGTAACGGGTAGAATAATGGCCCAGAAGTAATTTGCCAACTTCTGCATTTTTGGCAATAGTGGCTGCCTGGGAGGTGGTGCTGTGGAAGGTGTCACGGGCGCGGTCTTCCATCTCATCCAGGAAGGTAGACTCGTGGTACAGCACATCGACACCTTTGATGATAGGTACAATGTTTTTATCAAATGCCGTATCTGAGCAGTAAGCGTAAGACCGGGATTTTTTGGGGGCATTTGTGTGATCGCTGTTCTTGTACAGCACCCTTCCGTTTTCGTCCGTCACATCCTTTCCCTGTAGCAGCATCGCGATATGTTGCAGCTTCATGTTTTCGGGAAGCTTTTCCTTGATGATGCGGTGCAGTTTTTCTTTTTCCCTGACAATAAATCCATTGCACACAATGCGATGGGTTAGCGGAAAGGCACTCACGGTAAAATGTTTGTGGTCAATCAGGGGAGAAGCCGGCGGATGATCAATGGCCGTAAAAATGATCTCAAAATTGAGCCTGGAATCAGATGCTTTCAAATTGAGATGGATAATGTCTTTCAAAATGGCCGGGGCATAGATGTGCAATTCTTTTTGCCTGCCAAATAACTGCATGGTAGAGATCAAACCCATCAGCCCATAGTAATGATCGCCGTGCAGGTGACTGATAAAAATGTGATGGATTTTGTTCAGGTTTACTTTAAAGCGTAGGAGGGTGTGCTGGGTGTTTTCTCCGCAATCGAAGAGAATATATTGATTGTGGAGGATGATAAGTTGGGAAGTTTGGTTCCTGCCATGAGCAGGAACCGCGGCATTATTGCCTAAAATTTTTATTCTAAAACCCACATTCCACGATTATCCTTCGCCTTCCGACTCTTCGTCTGTGATGTCTTTTTCAATCTCGTGCATGAAAACCGCATCGATCGCTTCCTCGATGGAAGGAAGGATGTTCAGTACATTGTGAAGCTGTGAAATTTTGATCAGCTTCATCACGTGTTCCGTTAGTCCGGCCATGATAAAAATACCTCCGTCCTCGTTAAAAATCCTGTTCCCCACCAGCAAAGCGCTTAACCCCGACGAATCAATGTATTTGGTGGAAGTAAGGTCAAGGATAATGTTAAGATTGCCCTCCGCATGCAAGGTCACCAACTCAGATTTTAACGCTGGCGCCAATACTGAATCCAGTTTTTCCTCTTCCAGCTTTAGAATGGAATATTGCTCTTTTTTATCTATTGAATACTTCATTGTGAAATTTTTATGTATCAAAAACCCTTTTTAGGTCTCAATGTCAATGCAAATTTAATACTTCCCTATAATTTTCAATGATATACCTGTTTTATCATCCATTTCAGCTTTACTGGAGTTTCCCTACGAGGTAAATACAATAAAATACTCCAACGTCATTCCGGAATTTTTCTTCTTATTTTTCTGCAAGAAGAAAAATATCCGGAATCTATCCTGGTAATTCTTTAGATTCCATACAAATTTTGCTCTGTGAGTGAAATTGGAACAAAATTTTATGGAATGACGAAAGGATCCTCGTAGGGTTATTTCAATGCTTTCAATATATTCTGATAAATCCGCTCATTCAGATCGGTATCATCTGCCGGGGGATCAAACGTTTTTCCCGTCACATTTTCATACAGCTCAATGTACCGGTCAGAGATCATGGTCACAATGTCATCTGTCATTTCAGGCACCTTTTGACCCTCTTTTCCCTGGAACCCGTTTTCAATTAACCATTGCCTTACAAATTCTTTTGACAACTGCTTCTGTTTCTCACCAGCCTTTTGTCTTTCTTCGTACCCATCCATATAAAAATACCGGGAGCTATCTGGCGTATGGATTTCATCGATCAGGTAAATGTCATTTCCCACCTTGCCAAATTCATACTTCGTGTCGACCAGGATCAATCCTCTTTCTGCTGCCCGCTTCGTTCCCAAGTCGAATAACTGCCGGGTGTATTTTTCAAGCAATTCATAATCCTTTTCCGCGACGATGCCTTGCGCCAGGATTTCTTCGCGGGAAATGTCTTCGTCGTGGCCTTCATCTGCTTTGGTGGATGGGGTAATGATGGGGGCGGGAAGCTTGTCATTTTCTTTTAAACCCTCAGGCAGCGAGACGCCACACAGTGTTCTTTTACCATCCCTGTATTCCCGCCAGGCATGTCCCGCCAGGTACCCGCGAATGACCATTTCTACCTTGAATGGCTCGCATTTTTTACCTATGGAAACATTTGGGTCGGGTGACTGCTCCAGCCAGTTAGGGACGATTCCTCGCGAGGCTTCCAGGTTTTCCCGGGCAATCATATTAAGGATCATTCCTTTGTAGGGGATGGGGCGGGGGAGCACCACGTCAAATGCCGAGATCCTGTCGGAAGCGACCATCACGAGCTTGTCTTCAAGCATATAGACGTCCCTGACTTTGCCCTTATAGAGTTTTACCTGACCTGGAAGTGTAAAATTGGTTTCTTTGATGGCTGGCCTCATTCTTTTTCTTTTTCGTTTGTTTCCCTGACTAACTGATTGTTTTGATATGTATAGGTTTTGGTATGCTTCCCTTTCTTCGAATATTCATTCCAATCCCCCACCTTCTTATTTCCGGCATATTCACCTTCCAGTTTCACCTGGTCGCTATCAAAATACTCCCGGTAGGTGCCGTGTTTGCGCCCAAATTTATAACTAGTTTCAGATTTTACCTTGCCCGATTCGTAATATTCCTTCACCTGCCCAATAATGACATCGTTCTGATAGGGGGTTTCCATTTTCGGATTTCCCTTCTGAAAATACTGGATGCTGATACCATTTAGTTTTCCCTCGAGGAAGTTCTCTTCTTTTTTGACAGCGCCATTGTCAAAATAATAGAGCCATTTACCGGTGGGCTTGTCGTTCAGAAAGGTTTTTTCGAACAGCTTTTTGCCCTCTTTGGAAAAGGCGATTTCCGATCGTTCGTCCCCGCTCAGGTTGAAGGAGATTTCTTCCTTTACCTTGCCGTTTTCATGGTATGTATAATTTTTCCCTGTTTTTCGTCCGTTGTTGTATTTAAATTGGTGCTGGAGGTTTCCGTTGTCGTAATAGCCGGTATTCGCCCCGTTCAGTTTTCCTTCCTTGTAAAACCCCTCCAGCTTTTTGGCGCCGTTTTCATAATAGGAAGTATAGGCACCTGTTTTCGCGCCTTTTTCATTATGGTATTCGGTGTCAAGCTGCCCATTGGGGTAGTAGGTGCGGAAGTAGCCGTCTACCTGCCCATTCACAAACATGGCTTCCATTTGAAGGGTGCCATCGTCGTAGTAGGATTTGGTGAGGCCGTTGGGTTTTCCTTCGCGGTATTCAATTTCCTGCTTGATTTTTCCGTTTGGGTAATACTCAATTACCTTTCCATTGGGCTGACCTTTGACAAATTCGGTGGTGTTTTTTACCGTGCCATCTTCAAAATATACTTCTAGCACTCCCGTCAGCGTATCATTGGCAAAGTGACCGGTCTGGACTAATTTGCCGGATTGGTCATAGACTTCCGTGGGGCCCTGGCGCAGGTCGTTCTCAAAATGAATGATCCGCTGGAGCGTATTGTCGGGATAGTACTCCCGGAAAGC
>JBNLGG010000143.1:0-4355 GCA_050305935.1 Cyclobacteriaceae bacterium
CTTTTATACTTGTGTAAAGGGAGTTGATGAAACGGGGAAGGGCACCAAAAATCCATTTGTTAAATTTTTTTTTCTTTTAATTAACCGGTTTTAGTTCTGGAATTGAACCATCGAGCACCACGGACTTGATTTTGTGCCAAAAAACGCCGAACTTCTCGACAAGTCTTCAGTAGACGTCCCTTCGTCGACAAACACGGGTTTGAACGGAAGCTCCGTTTGAAGACTTGATCCAACATTCGTTGTCCACATTTTCAATTCCAGCCAAAAAAAATAATTTAATGCCTTGCCCTTCTCAAAAAATGCTATAACACTCCCCTTATTTATTTGCCAATTAATGATCAACATCCGAGTATATTCCACTAGTGGAACATATCCGCTATATACCCCCTAATCTAATGGATTTTTAATTTGCGTCAAACCATTCACCGCTACATGGGTGTATACCTCAGTGGTCCGGGAAGAATTGTGGCCCAGCAGGGTCTGGATATATCGCAGGTCGGTGCCCGACTCTAACAGGTGAGTGGCAAAACTATGCCGCAAGATATGCGGTGTGACTGTTTGGTTAATCTTTGCTGATTTAGCCGCCCTGGCAACTATCTTTGCTACACTTGTAGCGCCATATTGTGAGCCGTCAGGAGCTTCAAATAAATATTTTTTAGGTTTGTAAACCCTGTAATATGCCCTCAAGTCTTCGAGCATTCTTTTGCTTAACAGAGTAAGGCGATCTTTTTTCCCCTTTCCTTGTTCCACACGTATAGTCATGCGGTCACTATCTATATCAGAAATTTTGAGGTTTAATAACTCAGCCCGGCGCAATCCTGCGGAGTAAAGTAGCTCAATGATGCATCTGTGTTTAATGTTTGAACAACGGTCAATCATTTTTATCACGCTTTCTTTACTAATCACTTTGGGCAAGGCCTCTTTTTTGATAGGACGCTCTACTTCATAAAATCTATTAGGCATTTCTTTCACCACTTCATAATAAAATTTGATGGCGTTAATGGTCTGGTTGATATAGCTGTCAGACCGCTTTTCCTGAACCAGCAATTGTAAAAATCTCTTTATGTCCTGTTCGTTGAGGTTCATAAGGTTATCCTCATCTTTATAATAGTTGATAAACTTTTCGAACATGGCGATGTAAATGCGTGCCGTATTCATGGAATACTTTCGGATTTCCAGTTTTTGGTAAAATTCCTCAGGACAATATTTCCAACCTTTTTTGAGCGCCCGATTCCGAAATTGATCCACCGAAATATCGGCTTCCCCTTTGTTTACGGGTCTATTCGAAAAAAAATGACTTGTGTTTATCCACGCCACACCCTTGAAGGTTTTGAATATAGCAGTGAGATTTTTTTTATTATTGGGAATGACCACCATCTGATAGGTGTCGCTCCACTTTCGATCAGGCAGTTGTTTTACAAGCGCCTGAACTACCTTGTCAGGATAAAATTTTAACCCGATCATTTTTTGGCCATTAATCAACAGGTGTTTGAGCGTGATGTATTTAGACTTCATGGTTTTAATAACAATGAAAATTGAAATCCCTCCAAAAATAAGTGTATAATTATACGTATAAATAAACCTTTAAAATCGACCTATGCCTGGTACATGTCTTGACTGCGGAGCAATATTAGAGGGTAGGGCGGATAAAAAGTTCTGCTCTGCCTATTGCAAGACCTCTTATCATTATAAGCGGAATAAGCCTAAGGAAAAATCGATGTATGTGCGGATAGATCGGCAGCTTAAAATAAATCGCAAGATTCTGAAAAAATACAACCAGGGCGGCAAAACCACAGTGGATTGCGATAAGTTAATTCGCGAGGGATTTGACCCTAATTATTTCACGCATTACTGGAAAAATGACAAGAAGGATGTTTACCTGTTTTGTTACGAATTTGGCTTTCTCAAAATACACCAAAACTACAAGGACAAATATGTGCTGGTGGTGTGGCAGCATTATATGGAAAAAAGATGATCCTTAGTTTAAATTCTCTTCTCGCAGGTTTCCCAAACCTGAGAACAAAAATGGGGGCAAGGACGCTGTCTGTCTATTAGAAATGTTCATTGGTAAAGGGCACCCTCACTACTCATGCAATTCCCTCAACGCCTCCATCAGTTTATTGGCGTACACAAAGTCGCGGAGTTCTTTTACTTTGGCATCGAGGATCTCATCTTTGCTGCCTTCCCAGAGCTTCTGGCCGTTGTAGAGGTACATGATGTAGTCGCCTATTTCCATCACAGAGTTCATGTCGTGGGTGACGACAATCGTCGTGATTTCAAATTCCTCGGTAATCTCCTTGATCAAGTGGTCTATTCGGATAGCCGTTTTAGGATCAAGGCCAGAGTTGGGCTCGTCGCAGTAGAGGTATTTGGAATTATTGACAATGGCCCGGGCGATGCCGACTCTTTTCTTCATCCCGCCACTGATTTCGCTCGGCATTTTTTTATTGACATCTTCCAGGCCTACTCTTTTCAGCGCAAAATTCACCCGGTCGAGTTTTTCACTTTTAGAGGTATTGGTAAGCATGTCGAGCGGGAACATCACATTTTGCTCTACATTCTTCGAATCAAAAAGCGCCGCCCCCTGGAACAGCATCCCTATTTCCCGGCGAATATCCCGGCGCGTGTTCCTGCTGGCTTCAGTAAAATTCCTGCCATCGTACAGCACTTCGCCTTCATCGGGCTCAACTAATCCCACCATGCATTTCAGCAGCACACTTTTACCGGTACCGCTTGTGCCAATGATCAGGTTGGTTTGGCCGGGTTTGAATTGGCCATCAATGCCGTACAAAACCGTTTTATCGTCAAATGACTTCTTTATTTTTTTTACTTCGATCATGGCTAGAGTAGTAATTGGGCTAATAGATAATCGGCCGCCAGGATGGCGATACAGCTATTGGTCACGGCGCTTGTGGAAGCTTTTCCTACTTCGAGGGCGCCGCCTTCGGTGTAATATCCTTTGTATGCTGAAATGGATGCGATCAAAAATGCAAAGACAAAGGATTTTATCAATGCAAAGGTCACATTGTATTCGATGAAATCGGCCCTAATTCCATAGACATATTCATCAGGTGTAATTTCGCCGGTCAGGGTACCTGCCCAATATCCTCCTACAATGGACAGAAAGCCGGCAAGGATCACCAGCATCGGGTAGGTGATCATGCTGGCGATTATTTTAGGGGTGGCCAGGAAGGAAGCGGAGTTGATTCCCATTACTTCCAGGGCATCTATCTGCTCGGTGATCCTCATCGTGCCTAACTCGCCTGCGATATTTGACCCCACTTTTCCGGCAAAAACCAGGGCGGTAATAGTGGGCGCCAGTTCAAGCAAGGTCATATCCCGCACGATCAATGAAATGATGTAATTGGGGATGACCGGGCTTACAAGGTTATATGCAGTTTGGATACAGGTCACCGCGCCGATGAAGGTGGATATGATGGTGACGATCACCAGGGAGTCTATGCCTATCAGGATGCACTCATCTATCACCAGCCGGACGTAGGTAGCAAACCGCTCGCGTTTAACAAATAAAAGGCCTAAAAAAATGAAGTACTTCCCGATTCCTTTCATTAACTGTGTGTGGTTGATTAGGTGCTTAAATATACAATAATGGCATTATATATTTTAAAGTCAATGTTTAATTGCAGGACAAATGCTTTTAAACAGGCCTTTTCGTCATTCCGGTTCCGATAGCTATACGGGATTGTTCTAATTTTATTTTAATGAACAAAATTTGTCTGGAATCTATAAAATGACCTAGAATAGATTCCGGATATTTTTCCTCTTTTTAGAAATATAAGAGGAAAAATTCCGGAATGATGAAAAAGGCATGTTTAAATGTGATTTCCCGGGATTAATTGGCTAAACCACAGTAAACAATTATAATAGTTGCTAATTTTAAACGGAATTAAGAGTCATCTTTTATGAATAGAAAATTAGTGGTAGTGACTGGCGGCACCAAGGGAATAGGACGGGCTATTCTGGAAACATTTGCCAAAGAAGGAAGCTTTGATCTGGCTACCTGTGCAAGGAATTCGCAAGACCTGCAACAATTGGCATCCGATTTTTTGGCTTCCTTTCCGGCAATTAAACTCCATACTCAGCCTGCCGATCTATCTAAAAAAGAAGAGTGCAATACTTTTATCGAATTCATTCAATCTCTTAAACAAGAGGTGGAAATATTGGTCAACAATGCCGGGTTATTTATTCCGGGATCTGTGCATGAGGAAGAGGAGGGAAGCCTGGATAGGATGATCCGCACCAACCTTTTTAGCGCGTATGATATCACGAGGGGTTTAATCCAGCAAATGAAGACAAATAAAAGGGGCTATATTTTTAATGTCTGCTCCACAGCC
>JBNLGG010000144.1:0-4204 GCA_050305935.1 Cyclobacteriaceae bacterium
GGATATTTATTGGAAGTCCCCTCTCCTCTCCACAGGTTGTTGACCAACTCAGCATCGAGATTGGTATCGTTCGTAAATATGATCTCCCCGCGTTTCCTGTTCAGGATGCTATGACCAGCCTGTCCCTGGAAATTGGCAGAAAAATCAAAATTGCGGTATCTCAATCCAACATTAAATCCATAAGTGTATGTTGGCAGATAGGATCCCAGTACTACGCGATCTTCATCATTCACAACACCGTCACCATTCTGGTCTTTAAAGAAGAAATCCCCTGGCACCAAAGTATTGTCATTGATGAACTCTTCAGTGTATCCACTGTTAGCGATCTGCTGCTCATTTTGGAAGATGCCGTTTACTTCGTAGCCGAAGAATGCCTGAAACGGTTCACCAACTATCGATCGTTGTCTGAATTCCGCCTGGCCTGCATCCAGAGACAAAGGACCTCCAAGGCTCAAAACTTCGTTTTGCAGATAGGTGAAATTACCACCGATACTATAAGACCAATCAGTTCCAATATCATCATTCCAACCAAGAGCTATCTCAAAACCAGTGTTTCTTATTTGTCCGACACTTCTTCTCTCGGTATCCCTGAAGACTGGAGGAATTACCGAAACGGCAAGGTTTTCAGTGTCTCTTATGAAATAATCAGCATCAAGGGAAAGTTTATTTTCTAAAAATCTACCTGTCAAACCAATGTTCGTTTCAACAGTGGTTTCCCATTGTTCGATCAGGTCGAAGGTAGGTCTCAGTCTTCTGCCAGCTACCAGTATATCACCGAGAGCAGTTTCCGTTTCTTCAAGTGTTGGGGCACCGACTGCAGGCCTGATACCATCATTACCCATCTGTCCCCAGCTACCCCTGATCTTCAGGAAATCGATAAAATCAATATCGAAAAAACTCTCTTCTGAAAGTACCCAGCCGGCACCCACGGTAACGAAATCACCCCATGTCTTCTGGAATTTATTGTTACCATCTCTTCTATAGGTTCCATAGATAAGGTAACGATCATCGTAATTATAGGCTAGCCTGGTGAAGAATGAATTGAAAAACAATCTGCCATTAATCGTTCCTCCGTTGGCATCTCCAACATTGGCGATATCAATATTCAATGCCCTGGTCAAATACCAGAATTCTTCATTTCCCCAGGTCGGTTCTGGCACCAATTGTTCTCCTCTAGCATACAAAAGTTCACTGGTTTCACTTCGGTAAGAGTAGCCTCCAACCACAGTTATATGATGATCACCAAAATCATCCATATACGTGAGGTAGTTATCCCATATCTGATCATAGCTATTTACATTTTCTCTTCGCAGCGCTGAAGGAATTTCAGTGACGCCATCATTATAAGCGAAATCTACATTTCTTGCTGAGAAAGCCTCAATATTATAATTATAGGCTGTTCTGAACGTCAGCTTGTCAGGAATCAGGCTTACATCAGCATAAATGTTTCCATAGATCTTCCTGATGTCATTTCTGTTATCCTGGTATAATAAGCTATAAAATGGATTCTGATTTCCACGATAGCCAATTTGCTGAGCGTTCGATAACTGCTCTGGAGTGGCATTCACATTTAGAGGATCATATTTCGGAATGATGGGAACAGCAAAATAGGAACGGAACCATGCACCATTTTCACCAACATATTGGCGTGCCGTACTGACATTCACATTGCCACCTACCGTTAGCCATTTGTTGATCTCGGTGTCCAGCTTCAGCCTCAGATTTAATCTTTTATACTCATTTCTGGTATCTTTCAGTAATCCCTGTTGATCGAAATAGCTGGCTCCTAGAGAATATCTTGTACTGGCATTTCCACCATTAAACGACAAGGAGTGATTCTGTATGGACGCCGGCGCCATTACCTCATTATACCAGTCAGTATTCACATCAGGCAATTCTGGATTTACCCTGCTTCGGCCATAGCGCTGAATCGCATTGGCAACAAAAGAAAGGTCTGCAGGATCTCCAACCTCATTTACATATTGCACAAATTGTTCCGCATTGGCCATCTTAATGACATTTTGCGGATTCTGCATGCCGTAGTAGCCATCATATACTATTTCTGGTTTTTGATCGTAGGATCCGGTCTTGGTTTCTATTAGAATGACGCCATTTGCTGCGCGCACACCATAGATAGCTGCGGCAGAAGCATCTTTCAATACCGAAATCGTTTCAATATCGTTAGGATTCAGGAAATCGATATTGTCGAAAAACATACCGTCTACCACATACAGAGGTGCTGCATTTCCTTCAAAAGATCCGATACCTCTCACTCTCACAGTTGGAGATGCTCCGGGAGCACCACTGCTCACTATTTGAACACCGGCAACCTTCCCTTGCAATGCTTGCATTGCCTGTGAGGTTGGTGTTTTAATAATTTCTTCAGCTTTAATAGTACTGATCGCAGAGGTTAAATCACTTTCCTTTTGAGTACCATAACCAATGACAACGATCTCTTCCAGAGCTTTGATATCTGGCATCATGGTAACATCTATCGTTGAAAGATTTCCCACTGTAAATTCTTCAGTGACAAAACCTACAGAGCTGAATACAAGGATATCTTCGCTGGAGCTTACATTAATTGTATATGCACCATTGATATCTGTTACAGTTCCAATGCTGGTACCTTTCAATACCACATTTACTCCGGGGAGGCCATCATTGGTTTCGAAATCAATGACTCTTCCGGAGACCTGACGTTCCTGTGCAAATCCTGAAAAGGAATAAAACACAAACGCCATAAACAGTAGTGTTCTTAGAGTTCTCATTCTGGGTCTTAGTTTTATCATAATGTTGATTATTAATTGACAAAGTAAAGCTCCTGACTTCCTGAATGAATGAAAAATTATCAGCTACTACTCGATTACTTCGTCAATTTGAGGGGCAAAAACAACTCCTTCTCATTACCACATCAACCATCTATATGATGTTGATTTACAATAGATAAGAGATAAAAAAATTTAACATTTCTAATTCGGACAAACACAAAAAAATATTGTGAGAATTAAAAAAGGCTTTGTTTTCGGCTTTTAATTTAAACAAGAACATGAATATTAATCTGTCAATAACCCATAATGAACTCGGTAAGATTTGTATCATGGTCCAAATGCAGCTTTTTGCGCAATCTGTAGCGCCTGATTTCAACTCCTCTGACGGTGATATTTAGTAAAGAAGCTATTTCTTTGGAAGAGAGATTCATTTTTAAATAGGCACATAGCTGAATATCAGCAGGCGTTAATTCAGGGTATTCATCTTTAAGCTTATGAAGAAAATTCTCATGAACTTCACTGAAGCTCTGCTCAAAAAGCTTCCAGTCCTTTTCGGAGGTCAGATCACTATCAATATTTTTTATCAGTCGGTTGAAATGCTTGGAAGGAAACCTGACTCCCAACTCTTCCTTGATTTTAGTAAGCTCTTCCTTTACAGAAATTAGAGTATTGTTTTTGTGAATAAGTGAGAAGGTTGACTTGGCCAATCTGCTATTTCTCAATTTTAACTCATTTCTCAGGTTTTCATTTCTGATTTCTATCAGCTTTCTTTGATTTTCAGCAGCTTCTTTTTCCAGCAATCGTTTCCTTTCCTCCTCGTGCTTTTGATGTATTCTCTTAATTTTTCTCCTGTTAAACAAAACGATCAAAACGATAGCAGTTAATCCAAAAAGCACATAAACAAATCTTGCGGTATTACTTTTATACCAGGGCGGGCTTATAACAAAACTGATGACCTTTTCATTTTGCGATACTGCGTTTTCAGGTCTGATTTTAATCGAATAACTTCCATATGGTAAGTTTTGCAATGAAACATCCCCCTGGCTCCCTAGTGGATACCATCTATCGTCATAGCCTTCTAATTTGTAAACCAGATCCTTTTCCCTTGTAAAATCAGGATACGAAACTTTCAATTTCAAGTTATTAAATCGGTAAGGGATACCGTCATTCAAATTATCATTTTGGAATTTATTCCCTGCCAATGATTCAAAAGTCAGTTCACGGGTATAAATAGGAATATCAAAATCCGGACTCAGGTCTTTCCATGAACTATTGTGAACAGCATATCCATTATCAAGGTAAATAATTGTAAAAGTTGAGTCAATAACATTGATCCCTTCGTAACCAGGAATGAGAAACTCACTGAGATCATTTAGAATATTATCATCCATCTCCGATACCTGATTCTCATCCATCACTACCCTGGCACAATCCCC
>JBNLGG010000145.1:0-4200 GCA_050305935.1 Cyclobacteriaceae bacterium
CAATGTCGAAAAATGGCCTGCCACTTTGGAAAAGCTAAAAACAAAGTATGCAAATGTGCAAACGGTGATCCCCGGCCATGGCGACCCGGGGGGAATGGAGCTGTATGATTATACCATTCAATTATTTAGTAATCCATAAAAGATCCCATTTAGAAAAAGTGTCTGCATGACATATCTCACCATTTGATTTGTGTTGATAATTTAAATTAGAAACCAACAAGTCAAAAGATAACTAACATGCCCAGACCAACCACTAAAGACCAGCTACTAAACCTGAGTCAAAAAAACTACCTGAAATTGCAGGATTTCATTGACTCAATACCCAAAGAAATTCAACTAAGGGAATTTCCTGAGGGAACACTCAACAGGAATATCCGTGATGTGCTGGCGCATTTGCATCACTGGCATTTGATGATGATCGACTGGTATACTATGGGAATGAAAGGTAAAAAACCTGATATTCCTGCCAAAGGATACACATGGAAGACCCTTCCTGACCTCAACAGAAAAATATGGGAAATGTATAAAAACGTGCCCATGGAAAAAGTCAAAATCGATCTGGAAAAATCTTTTAAGAATATTCAGCAGGTCATTGAGCGACACACCGATGACGAATTGTTTGAAAAGAAAAGATATCAATGGACAGGTACCACCTCACTGGGAGCATATTTGATTTCCTGTACTTCCAGCCACTACGATTGGGCCTTGAAGTTGATCAAGAAAGCTATTCGAGATCAATAAACTTAGATCTCCACAATTTTCACCTCCTTTTTAATAGACAGTGTGGAATCATTTTTATTTGATTGGGATAATATAAATGGAAAGTATTATAAAAGATGATCAAAGCCAGAGACGGTATGTTTAGCCTTGGCTTATTCTCAAAGACGGATACCAATTTAGAATCCCAGTGTATTTCTTACAGGGAAAGCTGACATCCTCAACTCTACTGATTTCACCAGACCTTACTGTGAAAAGACATCTGCCAAAAAAAAGAAATACATATTACTGGCAAATTCAGGTCATAATTTTTCAGAGTAGATGATCGAAAAAAAAAGGAAGGTGTTGACGGAAAATGTTTTGCCGGGTATTGAATGTCGCTTTTTGGCGAAATAGTCATGCCACCACTCGGAGTGGTGGCACGACTTTATCGAGGCTTCATGGATGATCAAAATACTCTGTGGAATAAAGGAGGCCAAATCAGGCCGTGTCTGCCGAGGCAGGTATCAAACGGTTTGGGGGTTCAACGCTCCTATAACACTGGTCACATTCGAACCGACAGACGCCGTCGCATCACGGATATAATTGCCAGAGACCCACGCCTAGCCGGCGAGGCTGGCCGGAACGGAGTCCGGGGATGATCGCCTTCTTAGGCAGCATCCCAAGTCGCTACAACTCCTTCTCCATCACATAATCATTCATAAAATAGCCGCTCCCGATATCAATATCCTCCTCCCTAACGATCTGAAATCCCAGGTTCTTGTACATACCAATGGCGGGATTATACCGGTTAACATTTAAAGAAAGTGTATGTATGCCGTATGGCTGTGATTCCTTTGCCACCCGGTCTATCAGCATTCTTCCGATGCCTTTTCCCTGGTGATCGGGCAAAATATAGATCTTGTGAATTTTGGTTTTACGGGCATTTTGGTAGTTCAATTCGTAGGCTGTGAACCCGACGTTCTCCCCGTCCTCATTTGCCAAAAGAAACACATGTCCCCTTTCTTCTACCTGCCCGGTCAGTGATTCGACGCTATACAGCCAATCGAGCATGTAGGTAATTTGCTCTTTGGAGAGAATATCACCAAACGTAACCGGCCAGGTACGGTGGGCGATGGACTGGATGGTTGAAAAATCACTTTTACTGGCTTTGACAATTTCAATCATTTTCATTCAAATTAAATTATCGTCCATCCACCGTCGATCATCATGGTCGATCCGGTGATCATATTCCCTGCTTCGGATGCCAGATAGACTACAGCGCTAGCGACGTCCTTTGGCTTTCCGATCTTATCCAACAAAATTTTTGAAAGCACTTTCTTTTTAAATTCCGGTTGATTGAGCCAGGGCTCAGTCCCTGGGGTTTCAATAAAAGTTGGTGCGATGGCATTCACATTAATGTTGTATTTCGCCCATTCGGCGGCGAAGCATTTGGTAAGATGGGATATGCCGGCCTTCGTCATGCAATAGACTGATTCCTCCGGTAATGCAATAAAACCAGCCTGCGAACTTAAATTGATAATTCTTCCACCTTTGCGCTCCATCATATGCCGACCAACCGCCTGGCTGGTAAAATACGTTCCCTTGAGATTCACATTGACCGTCAAATCAAAATCTTCCTCCGTATAATTCTCAATCAGATTAGCAGGAGCAATTCCTGCATTATTTACCAGGACATCTATTTTCCCAAAATGTTCAATAACTTTTTTCACTGCGGCATCGATTTGCTTTTTATCTGCCACATCCATCTGTAGCGGAAGTACTTCTCTGCCCATGGACATGATTTCCTCCGCCAAACCACTGTCAGCGTTTACATCCCTTAATCCAGCTGCAATATCTGCTCCCGCCTCAGCTAAAGCTAAACAGGATGCCCGTCCTATCCCCCTGGCCGCTCCCGTAACCATGGCCACTTTACCTTGTAGTTTGCTTTCGTGAAAATATTTCATCGCCAGGGCTTTTAAAAATCGGACCTTATTGAATGCCTTCAAATTAATACATTGCAAAAAAAAATCCCGACTTTTTAATCGGGATTTCCTTCGCTAAAATTTGTAGGATGTCACCACATTTGGTTTGGTCCGCTGATACACCTGGCTGGTAATATCGTCCACGCAATAGATGGGTTCTTTTTCCTTTCCAAGATCGATATACCCCTCCTCTTTTCCAGTTACCTTGCTCACCTTAATCAGTGCATTGGTCTTATCTTTTTCAGCCAGCATGATCATAAAATCGCGACCGGCAGCCGTTGCTTTAAAACGCTGTCCTACCTGCTTGAATGCCTGTACTGTATAATCAGCCGCCGCATCTCCCAGTTCTTCATACATCTGGCCCATGCCTTGCACGATCGCACCGGCCACGGCATCATTCTCACTGACCTGAGGAGCGGCATTTTGTAAAGCACCGGCTGCATAATAAGCATTGGCACCGATATACGCTGCGCGAACACCCTGGGCAATCAATAGTGCTTTATTTAAGCCCGATTGATTAGGAGCTTCAAAGTAATTCTGATACACCACTTTACCACTGTAATCAATCATGGCTACGTTTTGATCAGAATGCAAGAAAATCCCCATATCTGATAATTCGATCCCTCTCGGCACTTCTCTTCCCTGGAACTTTATGGGTATAGCCGACAAGGTCTTAACCGTTCCTGTTGGTTTATCGATCGCTACCACCTCATCTGATTTTGTATCAAAGGCATAAATTGTAGCTCCCTTTTCAGCGGTCAGCTCCGGTCGCGTGTTTATTGATTTTGGGAATAAAAGCCCTCCCGTCAGCGGATCAAGGATGTTTAATTCTTCGGTTGTAATGTATAGAATTCCCTTTGGGGTATTGATGATGCCCACCACAAATCCTTCGACTTTTACAGGCCTATCGAAGGTCATTATGCCCTGATTTACGTCTAAGACATTCAGGAAGGTACTATTTCCATTGGTAGTCACCAGTAAGTAGCCATTGTCGGTTTCCACATAATCATACACCCCGCCTTTGATTCTTATTCCACGTCCCTTTTTACCCCATTTACCTACCTGGGAAGTGTAATCAAACATGTTGATATTAGTACTTCCCCCGTCGTCCGGCAAAATGATCAGGCCATTTTTGTCAAAAGCGACTTGCCCTATCTTCCCATTCATTTCTATCGGAACATTCCATGCCCTCGATCCGTCGCTGATATTAAACGCCGTATAATTGTTGGTATAAGTAACAGTGGTACTCGTTCCCATAGTACTCTGGTTTTCACTTTCAGCGCCCAGATAAAACACATCCAGGACAGGGTGTTTGTAGAAGAAAATATTAAACTCCATGTCCTTTGTCATGTTTTCGGCCATGGCCTTCAAGGCACCGCCCAGGGCGCCCATATTATCCATTTTTTCCACATCTGAAGAGGTAGCATTCTTCCAGGCTATATCACCGCTATTTGCGTTGATCTTATACACCTGAAAAAGCGTCACTACCAGTATTTCCTGATCTGACAATTCATTGGCG
>JBNLGG010000146.1:0-4193 GCA_050305935.1 Cyclobacteriaceae bacterium
ATGGGGCTGGCGGAGGGATTTCAAGTGCATTTAACGTAGCTTCTCAATAACGTGGAGTTAAATAGCAGTGGATAGCTTAGAGCTAGGGGGACCTTATCTTGGGTTATTGAGAAACTACCTATTAACGCCTAAATACAAAACGCCTTAAACATATTCAATACTGGGGATTATCAGAAATGCCTATAGATAATATTAGCAGCTCACACGCTATAACGACACATATGGATCTGGAAGAAAATTCTGCTCAGACACAGAGTTCTTCTCAAGTACAGCAACAAAGTTCTCCCAGGACACAACAGCCACTACGATTGAATACTTCTATTCCAGAATCAGAGAATGCTCCGGCATACCGTCGGCTCATTGCCGCCGATGTAGAAGAAATTTCCAATGCACTGGTTAGACATCTCAATAACAAGTGCCGCGAAGCGGTAGACCGCATCAACCATAGATGGTCAGACATTTCTATTGATAAAACGCAACTAAAAAATTTTATCAATGCCCGCAATACACTTAATACCCATGTAATCACGCCACTAAGTAAATATCCCAGAGATAATTCAACGGATAAAATTAATACAAATACAATTTTATCCATTGAGGATACGGAAAATATTTCCCGAGCGTTTGAGATGGCAGCGCAAGAATTACCTAGAGGTGAAGTCAGGGAGTTGACGGGGCTACTGGGACAGCATATTAAAGCCGTCTGGAAGCAAATGAAAACGGATGAAATCAAAGCGAAGACTATTGAAGAACTGAAACCCTATCGCAATCCAGAGACCTTCAAGACGAATACCTTTTCACTCGAAGGAAGGTTAGGGCTGGGCTCTCCCGTTATAGAAGTAAACAATATTCAAGCAGTCCCCGTCAGTGCTTCTGTCCCGGTCGATTTTGGGTTAAGCAAAAAATATGAGTTATATACAGACCCTGAAGGTCTAGTATTTTTGAACAAATATACTAAAAAATCATTTTCCGTCGGCGGTAATGCAAAAGCGGAAGTGACTGCGGCGGTAAGGGCCCATGTTGAGGGGGCGGTGAAAGTTTCAAAAAGTAATGTCAAACTGGAAATGTTTAACAGTATTGAAGATCTAGTAGAGAAAAAAGGGTATACTCGACAGATTGCAAAGGGGAAAAGAAACGAATACAACGGCATTCCAAAGCCGGGAAATTGGAATAAAGTCAAACAGATTTTTAGAGAATCAATTGATAATAAACGAACCCCCACCTCTTCAGAGCTTGCGAATCTCAAGGAGGATCAACAGCATGCAACGGATAACCGGAAGCGTCTTGATGATCTGTTAAAAAATGTATTGAAATTACACAATTCAGATATAAACGCCCCTCCACCAGACCGTGGCAGAGCCTTGGCGGGGCATTCCAGTACGGTTACAGCTTCAATCAATGCCAGAGGGGGAGCGGGCATGACAGCCATCGGCATAAATGGTGATGTAAACGTTGCTGTCAGTCGCTCGCTATTTGATTTCCACCTGTATGCACCCAGCCAATTTACAGAAGTAATTCAGAAAAATGCAAAACGTTTGGATGAATTGCCAGCTAAATTAATGAGGCATGCGAATGAGTCAATACAACATACCCAGGAAAATACCCCGGAAAGACAAAAAGCGGCGGAGCTAAAACTGAGGGATCTGAACACAGACCTCAAAAGATACTATAACGTTGTAAAAGAACTCGATGGCCTACGAAACAGGCAAGCCACAAAAATAGCGAAAAAAGACAATACGAAGGAAAATGAACTGGTCAGTGAAAAACATCAAATAGAAAATAAATGGTATGCTATCGGGCGGCATAATTTTCTACAAACACTATCCGCATCGCATGCGTTATTGTCAATTAACGCCATACCTCCGGGAAGAGAACATTCAGACGAAGCCAAGAACGCGGTAAGAGATGCTGCGGACACTTTAAATAACCCTGATATCCGTTATGACAAAAAGCGTTTAAATAAAGCGGCAACATTCAAAAAAGACATCATTCTGCAATACCGAAACACTAAAGTTACCGCCAGTGGAAGTATTGAGGCTTACGGTCAGTCAGGTTCGCTGGCTTATACTCGTGAGTGGTCGCACCGCATACATCCAAGCCGTGTACGTCAGGGTAAGTATATCAACAAAACCTGGACCGCCACGGGCAGCTTTTCAGCCAATGCGCCAATTAATGCATTGGTGACACATCTGCAGGGGACGGCATCAACCGTTGCAACAAATGGCGATACTTCGATGTCTGAAGGCCAGACCAATACTAGCTCCACTTTAAGCGACATATTGGACGAAAACTCCACCAATACCAACTATAGTCATCTTCGATCCAGAATTACCCGTGAATTTCTTCCGGAATTCCGCCAAAGCCCGGATTATAATGGCAGCAAGGAATATCACACACAATTTACCCGCACAACGAAAACATCGACATACACAGGAAAATTGGGAGGAACGGGACCCGCTCTACCCGGGTTCAATATAGGTGTCAGTGCGGATTATGAAAATTCCAAATCCTCAATGACCGGTCAAACTTTAGGTACCAATGACTTAAGTTTTGTTTTTAATATTCTTAACCGAATGGATAAAAACAGGACGACTTCTCCCAATGCTCCAAATCAATTCTTTGAAGAGCACAAAGTCGAGTTTAGCGAAATGTTCAAAAAAATGGGGGATCCCAGTACGGGAATTCATCACGAGACTCAGTTCTTCCTCAACGAACTTATAGAGAGAGCACCGGAAAGTAAAAAATCAGAAGCTTACAATGCGTTAAATATCGTTTTTAACGGTGAAAAACAACCAAGTAAAAAGGATGCCGCTTTATCGACGCTTGAGGTCATCACCAGTAGAACATCCACCGATGAGGAAAAGGATAGAGCTGAAGAAACCCTGAAGGAGGCCATTAACTCCATACCCTGGAGTAAAATCAAGGAAGCGACCCCTCCCAAAAGCACCCTTGCTACTTTAGGCTTCGGAGGAATAAGGGTTTTCAATAAAAAAATAATCCCTGGTGAAAGACTAAGCACGAAGTTCGATAAGGCAGAAAAAGCATTTAATACCATAGTTGAAGCAAGAGGTGCAGATGCGTCCGACACCAAATCCACGAGGAAAGTGGCTAAGAAACAACAGGACGCGATTAAAACATTAAAAAAGCTTTTTGAAAACCTTGATGCTGAGAGTGAATATGGGAAAGCCAAAAACACATTGTCAACATTGATTCAAAAAGCCCCGCCGGAGTCAGAGGAGTATAAAAACGCCAAAGACTGCTTGAGGAGTTTAGTGGATCCAGAAGAAGTCGATAACTCAAATCCTGACCTTTTTGATCGTAATCGCATAAAAGAGCGGAATAAAAACACACTAATCGATTTTATTAACGCTCACACCGATACGGTTAGTGGCAAGGATACAGCCAGAAAATTCGCAGAAAGCTTTAATAGAGCCATGTCCAATTTTAAACGTGATCCCAGCCCCGCCAATCTCGACAGAGCTAAATCAATGTTTTTTGACTTCCATAAACAACAAATGCTTCCTTGGGATGAAGCACATAAGTCCACCTGGAAGGATATTCCCTTTACCAGAAAAGAGGCTGATTCAGCCCTGAATCTGGGCACGCGTATATTAAAACGAATGGGTATACATCCCCGTATTAAAGAGCAACACCGGGAACAACTCAGGCAACCTCAAAGATCCAGACGCATGATGAAAATAACGCCCGTGCACACCGCCCAGAGTTCGCGAGGTGAAGAAAGTTCTGATGGATGGCCGGAATGGCCAAATGGTAGTGAGGATATCGAATCGAGTGGCCATGATAATCAAAGTCAATTCGATGTTGGCCATTTGAATTTGGATTGAGATGGTCAGAAAATATCCATGATAACCAGATTTTAAAAATAGGATCTTTTGAAGAATTACTGATTTGGAGATTAAAAGGTGCCTACAAATTATATCAGTTCCCACGACCATTTGAATTCAATATCTAAATTGAATGATTTTGCCAGCGGAAAATCCAGAGAAGGGGGAGAATCCGTCAACAATAACCATGAAATAAAACAGCTTATCCGCGATTTACCCAATGCGAATAGAGAAAAAACAAGCCTGAAAAATTTTGCGCAAGATATGCAGAGACTCCATAAAATTCTTACCAATCAAAAAGTGGGCAACATTGGCTATTTAAATTACTTGAAAAATCAAGCTATAAAT
>JBNLGG010000147.1:0-4157 GCA_050305935.1 Cyclobacteriaceae bacterium
GGCACAGAGTCATAGTAGGATTGATAATATAAGGGTGTTTTGACAATTTTATTTTGCCCGCAGCATAACGACTGACTTGGCTGGAATTGTCACTGATATGGAATTGTTTTTGATTTTCGCGTCGTTAAAATCTTTGATCACCACATTGTTTCCTTTTCCAAAATCATTGAAGGCATTCAACGCAGAAGCGGTGAGGATCTGGCCGGAAACTGATTTGGCGTTGGCTCCTCTCAGATCACACTGAATGGAGATTGCCTTGTCAGGATGCACATTCACGATACTGATATTGATCGTGCCATCTTCAGATTTCGAGCTCGAAACGTTCAGCGCAGGGATGCTCTCGTTGCCTTCCTTGTACTCAGGGTTATTCACCACATCACTGGGAAGCAGGGCAGCATCCTGATGCACCTTATACATATCAAATACATGGTACGTAGGGGTCAGCACCAACTGATCATCTTTTGTCAGTATAATGGCCTGGAGCACATTCACCATTTGGGCAATGTTTGCCATCCTTACCCTGTCAGCATGGTTATTGAAAATGTTTAGCGTAATCCCGGCTACAAATGCATCCCTCAGCGAATTTTGCTGGTAAAGAAATCCCGGGTTGGTGCCTGGCTCCACATTGTACCAAACACCCCACTCGTCTACCACCAAGGCCACTTTCTTTTTGGGATCGTAGCGATCCATGACATTGGAATGCTTGGTCACCAGTTCATCCATGTAAAGACATTTTTTCATGGTGGTCAGGTATTCCTCCCTGGAAAACTCTGTGGCCGCTCCCTTGTCTGCCCAGGATTTTGGAACAGTATAATGGTGCAATGATATTCCATCCATGTTATTAAGAGGGATTTTCTTCATAAGCACTTCCGTCCAGTTGTAATCATCACTCGGCGCGCCACCTGCAATTTTGAAGAGTTTGTTGTCGCCGTAATCCCTGCAGTAAACAGCATATCGCCGATACAGATCGGCGTAATATTCAGGGGTCATTGCACCACCGCAACCCCAGTTTTCATTGCCGACGCCCCAATATTTGACACCCCATGACTTTTCCCGGCCATTTGCTTTACGCATGTCGGCCATCGGGCTTATACCGTCAAAGTTGATGTACTCCACCCATTTAGACATTTCCTCTACGGATCCGCTTCCCAAATTGCCACATACATAAGGTTCTGTGCCAATTAATTCACAATAGTTAAGGAATTCATGTGTCCCAAAGCTGTTGTCTTCGGTCACTCCACCCCAGTGGGTGTTGATCATCTTTGGTCTTTCCGAAGGTGTACCAATACCATCATGCCAGTGGTATTCGTCAGCAAAACATCCACCCGGCCAGCGAAGGTTTGGGATTTTGATATGCTTCAAGGCATCAATAATGTCTTTACGATACCCATTGACATTTGGGATATCTGAATCAGGGCCCACCCATATCCCGTCATAAATACACCTTCCCAGGTGTTCGCTGAAGTGGCCATAGATGTGCTTGTTAATGGTCACTTCACTTTGATCGGCATTGACAATAATCTTTGTTTCCTGCGCCCATACAAGCTGGGAAACACAAAGAAAAAGTAAAAGTATAGTTGATCTTATCATAGCAATAAATTTGATATTTAATTAAAGGTAATAATTACTCTTAAAAGTAATAAAACGAATTGCCGGAAAGTTTTGCAGTGAAGGATTTTGAAGTGAGTAGTATGGATTGGTCGCATCAAAGGAATAACCAGGTGTTTTATTGAAAACATCTCCATTGAGAGACTGGCCAAAAATTAAGTGAAGATTACTTTTAAGAAGATTTAAAGGGTGGTTAACCAATTTCATCAAAAATTTTCACTCTTACGGATTGATCAATAAACTTCTCTGGGTCAACGGGTACATCCAAAAGTTTATTCGCTAGTTTTCGGTCACAGAATGTCCCATTTCGAATACCTGCATAGTCTCGATATGACGACATCTCCCAATCCTCCATTTTTCGCACCAGCCCTGCTTTTAGCGGATTCTGATGAATATAATGAAAGCAAATAAAAGGTTGGTTATCGTCTTGATAGCTAGTCGTGCCACCACTCGGAGTGGTGGCACGACTTTCCTCTAGATTTTTGATCTTCGTGTTCTGTTGAAACAATGAACCAATTCTATTCTCCTGCTTATTTATTGCCCTGGTATAAGAACTTAACATCACCCTCAAATCGTTTGAGAACTTGCTCTCATCTATATCCGAATTGGTATTAACGAGAAAATGAAAATGATTTGGCATCAGGCAATACGCCACGATTTTAACGTGAGGAAACAAATGCTTTCTGACCTTACGCAAAAAGTAAACGTAATTGTCCCTCAATAGAAATATCGGCTGCCTGTTGTTCCCACGATTATAAATATG
Organism: Cyclobacteriaceae bacterium; assembly: GCA_050305935.1. Classification (GTDB taxonomy): domain Bacteria; phylum Bacteroidota; class Bacteroidia; order Cytophagales; family Cyclobacteriaceae; genus CAJXNP01. Next base: position 2,372 of record JBNLGG010000147.1, read on the forward strand.
ATAAAAGGTTTCCGGAGTCATTAAGTTGTTATAATCACCGGAATATAACAATAAATGCTCACTGCCAAAAACTATAGTAGTAGAGATTCGTGCCACCACTCAGAGTGGTGGCACGAATAAACATTGGTTTAGAATATTCTAAATCTTTATCACAAATCCACCGGCAGGTTTCACTGTGATACCTACTTCGCCGGTTAAATCCAGTTCAGATATTGAAAAAGAATGGTGCTCTTCACCGTCGGTGATCATTACTCCGTTATCACCGAAACTGCTTAAATCCAGGTTAAACGTCTTTTCTTTGCTTTCGCCATTTATGCCAAGGATAAACCACTCATTGCCGGATTTTCTCGCCAGGATCATGTCTTTGCCAGGAAAACCTTCAATGAATTTCACGTCGTCAAATTGTGTTGGCAGGGATTGCAGAAACTCCTTCACATAATCGGGCACCTTTGACATCCCCTCAGGTGTCTCGGCAAAATGCTGCACGCCCGACAGGAACAGGATAGAAGTAGCCAGCTCAAATCCATTGCTGGTTCTTCGGTGGATGTTGGGAATGGTATCCAGGCACATGGGGGTAAAATCCATGGGGTCAAATACATTTCGGATGAATGGCGCCGTGGTCATGTGTACCGGTGCTCTATCCGCAATTCCCTGATCAAAGGTAATGAACTCATAGCCTCTGATCGCCTCGATGGTGACGAGGTTTGGAAAGGTTCTTTGCCATCCCCTGGGAAGTGTCGCGCCGTGGCAGTTGACCATCAGCTCATGCTCTGCCGCATCCCTGAAAATATCGAGATAATAGGCAATCATTGATTGACCATCGCCTCCAAAGAAATCGACCTTGATCCCTTTAATGCCCATATCATGAAGTCTTGAAAACTCCTTCTCCCGATCCTCACGAGTCAGCAATTTACTTTTCGGACGGTATGTGGTACCATTCCAATCGCCGGACGAGTTATACCAAAGAATCAGTCCCACTCCTTTATTTTCGGCGTAATCTGCCAGCTCTCTTATTTTGCTGTAGCCAATGGTCGAATCCCAGTTCACATCCACCAGGCAATATTGCCATTTCATATCGGCGGCATAATCGATAAATTGCTCCTGTACCTCGTAATTCACCGAATGGTCTTTCAACAGTGCCCAACTCCAGGACGCATATCCCGGCTTGACAAAATCGCTGTTAATATCTATCGCCGGGTCCGCCAGATCGGTACCAAGGGTCGATTCAACAATCGTTGCCAAAGAACCAATGGCGATCACCCTCCACGGGCTGGAAAATGACGTTTGGGATATCGGCAGGTGGCCCTTTCCGGTAAAGACTTCCGTCTCATCCGGAAATCCAACTTTCATGGAATTTGTCCCTGAAACAGTTGTTAACCTTGTTCCGCAATAATGTTCATCCAAACCGGTTTCGCTAATGAGCAACCAATTTTCACCTGCTTTAAAAAGTGCCGGATATACCCATCCCGCTCCCAATGGTGAAGGTTCGCCGAGGGGAAGGTCTTCCATATAATGTTCTTCGTAAGACGGGTTTGTATTCTTCCATCCGGTTTTTGACACAGACATTGGCTGTAACCATGACCTTGTGCCTTCAGGAAAATGATAGACAGTGTTTTCTTCCAAGACCTGATAAACAGAATCCGGCGCTTCCGGGAAATGATAGCGGAAACCAATTCCGTCATTGGACACACGGAAAATGATGTCCATATTCTTTCCTGCGGCATTTGCCACGTGGTAGGTCTTTTCATTGGCATGGTAGGTATTCAATTTCTTTTTTCCATGTACC
>JBNLGG010000148.1:0-4097 GCA_050305935.1 Cyclobacteriaceae bacterium
GGTAGCACGTTTTGAACGAGTTGAAAATGCCACACCCTTCCAGATGAAGACCACTACCGACCGATTGCCGACCTACGAATTGTACGGCAAGGCCCATTTCATCTTCGAAGGCAAAACATGCACCCTCCATTTATATCAAAGCCATCGCCTTCGGGAAATGGAGGAATACAAAAACCATCTTTTCCTACCCTTTACCGATATGACAAATGGCGAGACAAGCTATGGCGGCGGCAGGTTCCTTGACCTGGAAATTCCCGATGGAGAAGAAATCATCATCGACTTCAACAAAGCCTACAACCCCTACTGCGCCTATAACCACATCTACTCCTGCCCCATCCCGCCACCGGAAAATGATTTGCCCTTTGAGGTGAAGGCGGGCGTGAGGTATGAAGGACATTAGGGATTGGGGGATTTAGTGATTTGGGGTGTTGGGGTGTTGGGCATTTGGAATTGGAAATTGATCGAGTATGACTCAGTCACATGGCTCCAGCCGGGTGATTAATGTCTTGTAGGCCTCTGGCTGGGCAAATTGCCACAAACCTTGCTTTTTGAAACCAAAACTTCCTTATTGCCAGGCATAAAATGAATACCCCGACATGACTGAAACGATTTACCAATCCATCCCGGCATCATATTACGACATCGAAAAAGCTACAAAAGAATCCGGATTTTCCATGGCTTCGGATGTATTAACCTGCTCTTTATTAAGGACATTAGCTTCCTCAAAACCATCCGGTAGCTTTTTAGAACTGGGTACCGGAACCGGGCTCTCTACCTCCTGGATACTGGACGGTATGGACCACAACTCCAGGCTGATATCATTGGACAATGATGAAAAGGTATTAGCAATCGCCAAAAAATATTTGGGCGAGGATAAGCGCTTAACGCTGGTTCATGCCAATGGGGAAGATTGGGTCTTGAAAACAAGGGAGAGAAATTTGATTACATTTTGCCGACACCTGGCATGGCAAATACCTTCTTTTAGACGAAGTCCTGGATATGCTACACACTGACGGACTCTACATCGTCGATGATATGCTACCCCAGGCCAATTGGCCGGAAGGACACCAGGAAAAAGCAATCAATTTTGTCAAATACCTGGAAAGCAGAAAGGACTTGGTAATCACCAAGCAAAACTGGGCAACAGGGATTATTATTGTGGTGAAAAGATAAATTTTCAAAGCTATTTATCGGTCAAAAAAATGGAAAACCATTGACCAACAGAGCTTGGTGCTGTTATGCCGAGGATAAAAGGGTTTGAGTTTATGTTGGATGGCTTTTTAAAGTTTATTTATGGTATTTGTTAACTCTCCCATGGTCATTTACTTTTTAATAAAGCTTCCGGTCTTTGGTCATTTTAGAATAGCTTCTTCATAAGCTCTTCTTTGCTCATTTCAAAATGTCTTGCAGTGTCTTTGAGAATAGCGGATAAAGTACCTACCTTGAGTGGTTTATGGGCCGGAATGGTAATATGATGTGTACCATTTTCCTGAGTAGTTACCCGAATATGATTCCCAACCTGTCGAGTAGATTCATATCCTAGCTTTTTCAATTTCCCAATGAGGCCTTCCCCGGATAAATTTCGAGGAAGTTTCATGCAGCAAAAACTTCCTCTCGGGTAAAGTGTAAACGGATCACCTTAGGCATGTCCTTTTCAAAATGGCAATGTACCGCTTCTCTCACATTTTGCCGTAGCTCCTCAATTGATTCCCCATCTGTAAAAATAGAATACCCCAAGGCCTTCGCCTCAAACCCTCCTTCAGGTGATTCCTCAGCGATGAAAATGATTTCAGTCATCTGGATTTATTCAATTGTTTTATTTCAAAGATAACGCTTTTTATGTTCTTTTGATTAACTACCCAATTCAAAAAGTGTTTTTTTCCTTGCGTTTAGCTAGCTTAAACCACCTCCCCCTAAAAATAATCCTCCTCCACAATAGCCAGCGGCACATCATTTTCAAAATCATAGAGGGTAAGCATGCGTAGGTTGTAGTAGGCGATCCAAAAATCGCGTAACGATTGGATGTAGTTGCGTTGGGCCTCATCCTTTTCCCGCATGGCAATACTCAGATCGGTAATTGCTATTTTTCCAATCAAGTAGCGCTGTTTGGCAATTTCATACCTCTTTTTCCCAATTTCATCGGCCTTTCCGGAAAGTTTTATCCTTTCCCGCAACATATTAAACTGCCGGACTTGCGCCAGGATGCTTTCCCGGAAATTGATTTCTTCCATGGCCACCGTGTATTGCACCAACTGCTGGTTTGCCTCTGCGGTCTTTACGCTTGATTTTCTTCTTCCCCAATCAATAATGGGTATTTCAAACCCAAGCCGTACTACCTGCTGGTTTTCCGGATCCTGGTACAACTCACCCACCATATTGCCCCTGTTGGTAAATCCAAACCTGCCGTAAAAATCCATGTTCAGCCCTGCATCCCCTTTAGCCCTGGCTGTTTCACGATCAGCCTCCAATTTCCGTCGCTCAAATGAAATGGATTCCTGTTTGTTTTTAAATGCTTCTTCAAGGGCCAGCTCTTCGCCAACGGTAAATGGAGGGATTTCTTCCGGTAAAATTAAACCGAAATCGCTCTCGATGTTCATTCCGGCAAAGGATCGCAGCCGCAAGCTATAGGTTTGCAAATCGAGCTTCGCCTGCTCGACTTCCTGCTGGGAATTCATAAGCGATAACTCCAACTGGAGTATCTGATCCTCACCAAGCTTACCCAGGTTGTACCTTCCTTTTGCGATTTGAAAAATAGTATCGTTATTGGCCAGATTTTTCTGAGCCGTTTCGAGAGAGATCTGTGCCAGTATCAAATCAAAGTAAAAGCGAGCAATATTAATGGAAATGTTTTCAAGGTCCTCCACATATTGACGTTGCGATTCCTCGTACCGAAGGGGCTCAATGCGCTGATCCCAACGCAGGCTATTAAAAGAAAAAATGGGTTGGATAAACCCGATTTCTAAAGGATTTCCACTATACACCGTCTCATCGGTGGCAAAGTTATCCGCCCTGGCGATAGATGAATTTAGGAAAACCTCCCCTCCGGTTAAGCTCACATTTTGGCTTAAGCGGAAATTGACATTGGAATTGCTAACGGATACAGGCAGGAAATCATACGAGCCATCGGGCTGCCTCACGTTGTCCACCGACCTGGTGAAATTGGGTAATACCCCGTCAAAACCCAGTTCCGGGAAATACTGGGATTTAAACTGGCGATAACTCCAGTAGCGATTTTCCCTGGTCGTCGCAGCCTGCTTGGACGAAATGGATTGTGACCTGGCAATGTTTACCACTTCAAACAGGGAATACATCTTCTTCTCCTGACTAAAGACGTGGAAGGTACTAATAGTCAGGAAAGCACTTAACAGAAATATTTTATTCATATCGTAAAGAGGTTATGGGGTCCTGGCTGGCGGCCCGCTTTGCTGGTGTTATACCAAAAATCAAACCCACGGAAGCAGCTACACCAAATGAAATAACAATTGAACTTAAGGTAATGATGGTGGGAATATCTGCAATTTGAGATACAAGAACTGCCAACACGGTGCCCAGCAGAATCCCGATGATTCCCCCGGACACGCTGATAAGCATAGACTCAAAAAGGAATTGTGTAATGATGTCATTTTTCTTGGCGCCAAGGGAGATACGCAGACCAATTTCTTTGATGCGCTCCAATACTGAGGCCAGCATGATATTCATGATACCAATGCCACCCACGATCAGGGATATCGCCGCAATCGCGAATAAGACAATGTTAAATATTTTTTTGGTGCGCTGTTCCTGCTTTAGCAAAAGCTCGGGAATGATGATCTCATAATCGATCTTCTCATTGTGCCTTCTTTCCAGGATACGGGAAATGATTTCAGCAATGGGGTTCAGCAGACTTGTTTCTTCTACCTGAACTACCAGCCGATCAATCTGGTGGTAGTTTTTTGAAAACCACACATCTTCATTGGAGACGACCGATTCGGTGGCATTGTTTTGTCCCCTGCTCGCCACATTCGCGATACGAAGCATCTCTTCCGTCACCAGTGACCGGTTGCGGTAGCGGGACAGCACCGTCTGGATGGGTGTATACACATCCATATTATAATCCC
>JBNLGG010000149.1:0-4024 GCA_050305935.1 Cyclobacteriaceae bacterium
ACTGTTTGGTTAATCTTTGCTGATTTAGCCGCCCTGGCAACTATCTTTGCTACACTTGTAGCGCCATATTGTGAACCGTCAGGAGCTTCAAATAAATATTTTTTGGGCTTGTAAAATCAGTAATATGCTCTCAAGTCTTTGAGCATTCTTTTGCTTAACAGCATAAGGCGACTCTTTTGTTGCAAGTCCAGATTTTATTTCTATCCTCCATCCATTGTCATCCGTCAGGTGCCAGTGCAGGGTATTGAATTTATATCCGGCCATTTGATCAATGTATTCTTTGACATCTTCCACCGAAAAGAAGTGAGGGCTAACATCGGGCTTATTACCTCGCCATGCAAAGCGTGGGTGGTCGATGATATTCACAGCGGGCACAGCCCATTTGACATCCTTCTTTTCCTTACTACCTGTTTCTTTGGGAAGCAGTTGGAGGAGGGTTTGCATACCATAGAATAAGCCGGCCTGATCATTGGCAGTGATAGTGATACCACCCTTACCTGAATGGAGTGAATACCCTTCCTTTTTGAGGTTCGGTTCTGATTTCGTCTGTATGACAAAGTTGATGTTACCGTCATTCCCTTTCTTTGATTTTAGCTTAAAACCGGTAGGTGGCGCAGTCTTAGCGACAAATTGCCCGGCAATTTTCATGCTTTCTTCATTATTATAAGAAATTGAGGTAGTATTGCTGATCACATATTCACCGGTAGTCAGTTCAGGCTTACCGGTTGTGGAATAATGTTGATTTTATTTTGGGCATGAGAATAGCCTAAAACCAGTGGAAAGGTAAAAAGTAAAAGCCTCTTCCTATTCATTTTGTTTATTAGTGGAATAACAGTTTTTGATTCGCTTTTGGGTCAGGACTTTTGGGTTGTAAAATGAAAAATTTACAATATGGTTTCTAAATAAGTGAAAATTTAACATTCGCAAACAATTGAAAGGTGAACAGGTTAAAAACTTTGCAAATTTTAAAACGATGAAATTGACATGATTAATCCCGGAAGCAATTGGGAAATCACTTACACAAATGAATTTTGTAATCATCAAAAGCAGACTAGACGAGCATTGAAAATTTAATTATACATACATACATGAAAACACTACTCATTTTGATGACCGGGCTGTTATTTACCGCGTCAACTACGATTTATGATTTTAAAATGACATCCATTGATGGCGATCAAATTGACTTCTCGGTATACGAAGGCAAAAACTTGCTAATTGTGAACGTGGCTTCCAAATGTGGCTTTACCCCGCAATATGCCGACTTGCAAAAATTGCACGAAAACTTTGGCGACAAAGTGACTATATTAGGATTTCCTGCTAACAATTTTGCCGGCCAGGAACCAGGGACAAACGAGGAAATTGCTTCCTTCTGTCAAAAAAACTATGGAGTGTCCTTCCAGATGTTTGAAAAGATATCTGTGAAAGGCGATGATGTAGCGCCACTGTATGCCTGGTTAAAAGCAAAGACAGGCGAGTCGCCGGGCTGGAATTTCTGCAAGTATTTAGTAAAAACGGATGGTACGGTGTTGTTCTTTCCGTCAAAGGTTAAGCCTTTGGACGAAGCGATCATTAACGAATTGCAATAAAAAGGAAAAGTTCGGATTGAGCGGCTCAATCCGAACAAAAATCTCTACAAAAGTGTTGCCGTTAGCTGGATATCGGCAGAAGATACCAGCCTGGAGATCGGGCATTTTGCCTTGGCGGCGGCTGCTAGCTCGTTGAACTTGTCCTGCGATAGGCCTGTGCATTTTACCTGGCAATTCAGTTCTATTTTTGAAACAACCGGACCAACATCATCCCTTTCAAGGTGTACGGTAGCTGTAGTTTCGACAGATTCCGGAGAAAGGTTCTCACCGGAGATCAACGCAGATAAAAACATAGAATAACATCCCGCATGGGCTGCACCAATCAGTTCCTCAGGATTGGTTCCATCACCTTCTTCAAACCTGGATTTGAAGGTATAAGGACCGTCGTAATTGCTAAAACTCATTACGCCATTACCTTCTTTAAGTGTGCCGTTCCATTTTGCTTTTGCTTTTCTAACTGACATAATATTTTGTTGTTTTAAGTTTCAAATTGGTTTATTGAGATGCTAAAATGGGCATTATTTTTAACCGATTCATCCTTTTTGACGGGTTTTTTTTGACAATACGGAGGAATCCCAATATGATGCAGATCATATTATTTCCCATTCCTTTTTTCAAACTTGAATCCTTATAGGTATACCATTTAAAACCCAGGTTTTTTTACTCATTAAAAACTACCGGACATGTTTGGAAACAATAGCTATTCGAAGCAAAAAGAGTGGCAACATAAATTGGGTATTACAGTTGCCGGGATGATGGCTTTTGAGACCCTTACAGGACTCTCCATCTATTTTTTACCGTTTAGTATCGCCAATCAGATACAGGTAATATTGCATACCGGTATTGGCTTGATTTTTATCCTTCCCTTCCTAATCTATTCCCTCAGGCACTGGATGATCTATCGTCCTTTGGCATTTAACCATTATAAATTCACGGGTTATGTCATGCTCCTGGTGATGATGGTGTTGATCCTGTCCGGGGTGATCCTTACCTATGAATCTATTTTCTTAACAAAGATTTCCAGGTTATGGGACAAAGTCCATGTCATTACTACTTTCATTTTAATTGCATTATTTATTCCCCACGTTATATTTAACATCATCCAATACCGTCAGAAAAATCGAACAGAACTCATTAGAAGTATTATCAATGCCGAAAAAAGCTGGGCGCGAAAAACGCTGGCATCAGCGGTTATTTTTTATGCTGTCGTAGCAATTTGGGCGGTAGTTTATTCGCCTGTTTCCTGGAAGAATGAGTTCCCAAAAGATTACAGCTTTTTGTATGGAGATGAACGACCATTTGCCCCTAGTCTGGCTACCACGGTAACAGGTGGAGCCTACGATCCGGAATCGATCGGTAATTCGGAAGGGTGTGGTACTTCCGGTTGTCATGAGGAGATCTATAAAGAATGGGAGGTGAGTGCTCACCGCTATGCAGCCATGGATGTAGCATTCCAAACGATCCAGGGAGTTATGGGGCAGCAGAACGGTCCTGAGTCCACCCGCTATTGCGGAGGATGTCACGATCCTATATCCCTGTTTTCAGGAAACAAAAATATTTACACCGACAAAGATGACCTGACCAATATTCACGGATACCAGGAGGGCATTTCATGTATCGCCTGCCATTCCATCAAGGAAACAGACATTAAGGGGAATGCCAACTATAAGATTGATCAGCCTAACCGCTACATGTATGAATTAAAAGAAGGTGAGGTGGCCAAGTCAATCAGTGACTTTTTAATCAGAAGCTATCCTGAATATCATATTGAAAGTTTTCAGCATAAGATGTTTAAAAGCCCGGAATTTTGTGCCGCGTGTCATAAACAGTTTATTGATGAGGAAGTGAATAATGTGGGTTGGGTGCAATTGCAAAATCAATATGACAAATGGAGAAAAAGTAAGTGGAATCATCCCGGAGATCCCACAAAAACCATCGAATGCAGGGAGTGCCATATGCCGCTCATTAGTAATTTGAATGAGCCATCAGCCGGGGATGATCTGGATTACAATAGAACTCCCGACGATGGTAAATTCAGAAGCCACCGGTTTTTAGGAGCCAATCAATTTATGCCGGCAGTCCTTGACCTCGAACGCGCTGAAGAACATGTGGAACTGACCAAAAAATGGCTTCGTGGTGAAATTGAGATACCTGAGATAGAAGAGAAATGGACGAAAGGTCCTGCCGTTCCGATCGAACTGGTGGTGCCAGATCAGGTGAATCCAGGGGAAGAGATGAAAATTCAGACCATCCTTACCAATAACAAACCAGGGCATGATTTTCCCACCGGCCCCATCGATATCATACAATCCTGGGTAGAAATTACTGTGACGGATCAGGCGGGGAACCTGGTGTATAAATCCGGCCACACTGATGAGGATCATTTTATTCAGCCCGGATCATTTGTTTTCAAAGTCGAGCCGGTTGATCAGTAT
>JBNLGG010000150.1:0-4002 GCA_050305935.1 Cyclobacteriaceae bacterium
TAAGCAGTATGTCAGCTCAATTGGATGTCTTGATATTATTCTTTTTAGGTTTGCACTCTCACATATTTCAGATTGAAATTTTTGACGAACAATGCTCTCAACATCCTCCTCAGACATATTGAAATCAACATACTTAAAAAATCCCCGAAACTCTTTTTCTTTTTTTAACAGGGAACAAAAAATTTGCTTTAGTTCTACATCTAATTGCTCAAAGGCATTTACTTCTGCATTAAAAAGATCTCTGGCCTTCTTAGAATCATTGAGTGGATTGTTCCTATCTTCTGGCAGAAGCTTGTCATCCTTAATTAAAGCATGGTATGGTCTTTTTGGAAATAAAAGTGGTGATAAAAATAAAGTGTCAATAGCGTTGTCAAGATCAATCGCAGCTTCAATCAACTCCCTTTCCAGATATTTGAGATCATGGCTCAGGATATTATGTCCACAGATGAATTGAGTTCCTTTCAGAAAGTTGATAAATTCATTAGATGAGTTTGAATGAAAAGAACTTCCATTATTTTGGATTCCTCCAATATCAAGTATTTTACCTGATTCAGGGTCAACCTCTATGTCGATAAATGTTATGGATCTCATTTAAAAATATTCTCATTGTGCCAACTCAGATTTTCTTTGGAAGGAAAGTATCGATCATACTCGGGCAAAGATATTTTAACCCCTTCAAACTGCTTCAATGAAAAATTTGATTCATACTCAATAAAGTTTTTGGATAGCAACACCTTATAATCGCCATCTATCGATATCAATCCACGATCAAACGCTCGGTGTAGGTTTGGACAAAGGGCAATTCCATTTGTCACAGTATCATCATAACTTTCACTGAAAGGGACAATATGACAGGCATCTATCATGGATATATTGTAGGCCGTATCAATCTTCATCCCAGAAATGCAGCATTGATTTCCATAAAGTTTTGGGATTTCACGTTTAAATAAACTGCCGCGAAGAAAAATCTCCTCATCCTCTCTCTGCTCAATCAAATGTTTAATAGCCCTTCGATATTCGCTTGGAGGCTCATTTAAAATATTGTTCTTAGCCTCCGTGAGTAATTGATTTGCACTAGAAAATCCCGCAGAAAATTTTAGCTTCGAATCAGTGAAATATTCATTTAGTAAAAAATGTAAGAGTACCGCACTAGATTTCTGATCCATGAGTAGGCCGTAAAGATCCTTTTCAATTTCGGCATATTCTAAAGCAGCGTTGAGATTTGAGAAAGACTTAACTAATGAGCCCATTTTATTGAGGTCGCTAAAACCAGATCTCGGCACAAGTCTCCAAAAGCTTTCACTTTTCATATAATAAAAAGGGTAGGAAATGCGGCAATCATGATTTGTCGTAACAAGAATATTCCAATTGGATTTGAATAGCGCTACAAGTTCTGGGGTTAAATAAATACGTGGATTTTTGATCTGACCATTTTGATAAGATTGAATGATTGAAATTAGCAGTATTGGCTTGTGTGGAGCAATTCCGTGTGAACGGTCTATTCGAAGTTTATTGAATTTTTGAAGATAATTTGACAAAAGCTTATCCATAGGCTGCCTTTAAAAATCCGTCAATTGTTAATTTAATGCTAAATAATAAAAAAATGATTTTAGTTTATAACCAGTTGCTTATCTCCCCCTAAACAAGAAAAACCTTTTTGTCAACCTCGTTTTATTTATTCTTTTCTTTGGACGCCTTTCAAAACCCTAATCCCCCCGCATTCAAGTCTACCTCAAAACACCACCCAGACAATAGCAAAACATAACCCGGGTTACAAAATTTTATAACCCTGACAATGTTTTAACACCATGCGGTCAAGGTTTTAAGTCACTTCTTGCCGGTTTTATTTATGATAAACCTTTGCTAAAAAACCATGCGCGTCAGACGAAGGTAGCATGCGCGGTAAACTTAACCCAGCCTACATCATTCGAAGGAAATTAAAAATTGTCGCCATCTATGTTTCATTGTTTTACCCGTCTCACAGGGCGAGTCCGCCGGACCTGACAAATGGAGGTTTACTCCCATTCTATTAATAAAATGTAAATATTGCCCGGGTCATTGTTTTATTTTAAACGAGACGCTACTTTGTAAGAAAAAAATATATCATGGCAGATTCAGTTACTAAAGTCACCCGCACCTCATGGGGTGACAGAATGAAGAACAGCTTTCTGGGAATTATTGTCGGATTGATCCTTATATTTCTTTCAGGTATCCTCCTTTTTAACAATGAAGGCCGGGCGGTAAAAACAGCCAAAGGATTGACGGAGGGTAGTAAAGCGGTGGTAAGTGTAAGCAACACGCCCCTGGATCCGGCCAATGAAAACAAGCTGGTACACCTGTACGGGGCCCTCGAGGTAGAAGATACCCTGAGAGATGCTGAATTTCACCTGGCGGTAAATGCGCTCCACCTGAACAGGGAAGTGGAGATGTACCAGTGGACAGAAGACCAGGAAACCAAAACAGAAGACAAACTGGGAGGGGCGCAGGAAACTACCACCACCTATACTTACAAAAAAGCCTGGAAGTCAAGTGAGGTCAATTCCTCCGAATTCCAGGAGCCATCAGGCCATGAAAACCCGGGTTCATTTCCGTATCAAAAGCTGAATCAATCGGCGCAAATGGTAACCCTCGGGGATTTTCAACTGAGCTCCTCGCTGATCTCCAGTGTAAATCAGTTCACTGATATCCAGCCTCAGGAACAAAACATCGCCCAGGTATCCGGCGCCAGTCTATCGGGTAAATATGTGCATATCGGCAAGGGAAGTGCCAATGAACCGAAAGTAGGTGATGTCAGAATTAGTTTTAAAAAGGTAGTGCCCACGGAGGTGAGCATTATCGCCCAGCAAATGGGCAATCGCCTCACTCCCTACCTGACCAGCCAGGGTACTCACATTGAACTGCTGCAGTTGGGCTCGGTACCGGCCAATATGATGTTTGAAGCTGCCCAGTCGCAAAATACCGTGCTGACCTGGATTCTGCGGCTGGTAGGAGTTGTGCTGATGTTCATCGGATTTAAACTTTTCTTTGGACCTATTTCCATTTTGACAGCTGTGCTTCCATTTCTAAAGAAAATTGCGGACATCGGGATTGGCCTTGTTTCGTTTATTCTGGCCTTATCCATTAGTCTGCTGATCATCGCGATAGGTTGGCTATTTTATCGACCTGTATTGGCAATCGTCTTGATTGTCATCGCGGTGGGAGGCTTTTTGCTGATCAGCCAATTGAGAAAGAAGCAAGGGGCTTAAGGGACAAGGCGGATTGCGGATTTTGAGATTGTGAGATTTGTTGATTTATCATTGTAGATTTTCATAGGATAAGCCGTAGAGGGAGTGCTTGTCAGGTGAAAAGTAGGAGGCTTTCCCCGGAGTAATTCAGAGATCTATTGCAACTGGCAAACCAGGCTCACAAGCGTACCGAGCTAAAGAGTACCGCTTTTTGATACATTCTTGTATGAGTGACAGGCCCCAGCCTTGTCGGCAGGCAGGCCAGAACATCCACCCGCTTGCTACCAAACTAGTCCGGGGACAACTGCGGTTAATTATTAAATGGAAAAGAATGTGGTGTTGTAGTGTAGAACTATAAAAAAAAACAGTTTGAAATTTGGTCTCTGGCTCAAAATGCAAATTACCAACTGTGTTGGTACCCGGGGCGGGACTTGAATCTACCTGTCGGTCATAGCCGTCAGGCTAAGAGCAAAAGAGCTTCATAATGAGTTGGTTTGCTTTTTTTTGCCTCCAGCCAGAAAAGGTCGTAGGCCATATCCAATAAACCTTCCAGTAGTCCAAGTAATTTTTCAGGTTTGCATATGATTTCCCTTGCCAAAGGGTTGATGCTGTGGGCATGGTCATAGTATTTCCAGATGCTCAGCGTCTTTTCAGGCCACTTTTCGTACCCCCTTCTAATCAAAAAATGGAATACTTTCAGGTGTGCCATCAGCCAGATGAGTTTAGCAATCACCTCGCATTCAAACCTTTCTACCTTCATGTTTTTGACTTGATGGAT
>JBNLGG010000151.1:0-3991 GCA_050305935.1 Cyclobacteriaceae bacterium
TCTCTTCTGCAGAGTTCCAGATCCAGTAGTTGAAGCAGTATTTTGTACACAGACCAGTTCTTATCTTGTGCATAGTCTAAGATTTCCGTTAGGTGTTCGGCAAAAGCCTTCAGGTTTAATTGCCGACATTTTTCAATCAGCTGTTCGGTCATGATTGTTTCCTCCTTTTCAGGGTTAAGGCATCGTAGTCGTTTAATGTAGGTTCGTTCAGTCGTAGTCTGTTCAACGCTTCATTTTTCAGTACGACGGGTGGATGTTTCGTGTCGGGAATCATCTCTTGATTCAGGATGTTCTCTATGTAATCCGATCCGTATGCCTTATGATGCAACGCCTTTAAAATGGCCCAGGATAATGACTGAACCCCATACTGATCCTTCAGTGAGAGAAGCTTTGCGATCTGTTTTTTCAAAGAGCCGTTGCCTGAGGGTAGGTGTTCCAGATAGGTTCTAAATTCTTCTCCCAAGCCGGCAAACAGTCTAATTTCCCTGCTCTCCCACTGCCTCCTTTTCAGCTTTTTGGCCTGTTCCACATGGGAGGGGAGTTCAATCCGCTTTTTCCTCTCCCAGCATCGTGAGTGAATGCAGATCTTTTTCTCTTGATGGAACATCCATACCGTTTGCTGGTCCGCTTTTAAGGTGATTTTTTTTCCACGGGTCCATGGAGGAGTGGTATAGGAATTGCCGTCGAATTTTACTGCAAAGTCTTTGTGTACCAGGGGATGCTCCGTTTCCATTGGCTCATTTATGAGCGATGGAATGGGCCTTAATTTAACCGATTGAAAGCGCTCTTTGGGTGTTTGACCTGTCGTTTGATGCTTGCGCACATTGGCTACCTTCTCCAGCCACTCCATCACCTGACTTTGGATATCTTTTAGATCACCGAAGCGTCGAAGCGGCATAAAATTATTACGTAAGTATTTGATACCATTTTCGATCTTGCCTTTCTCGTTTGGAGATCTTCTATTGCAAGCCTTAGGCGTTATCTGAAGCGGTCTCAGGAAATTTAAAAACGCATCGTTAAACCGGATCAGGCTTCCCTCACGTTCAATCACGGCGGTTGCCATATTGTCGACCAGGATCTGCCTCGGGGTTCCTCCAAAATAGCGGAAAGCGTTCAATAAACAGCGATGCAATACCGCTTGTTTTTGAGAATGGGTAAATTCCACATAAAGCATCCTTGAATAAGACTCGATGGCTGCCAAAGCATACAATTTTCGTGAGGTATTGCCATAATCGATGGCATCGAAATGACCCCAATCAACCTGAACCTCTTCTCCAGGCTGGGATTCAAACCTAAGAAACACCTCCTTTGGTTTGTGTTCGCCGCGGACCTCTCTCAAATGCTCCCTGAGAATGGTCGTTCCACCCTCATACCCGCGGTATTTGATCTTTTCGAAGATGACCGGTGCACACACTGTGGGATCTTCATCAAGATATTGTTTGATCAGGGGCTTAAACGCATCCAATTTGGAGCTGCGTTTTTTTCGTTTGGCATAGGCTTTGTCCGGTGTCGCCAGGTAGTCACTGACGGTTTTTCTTCCAATTCCAAGTAACCGGGCGATTTTCCTTTGGGAATGACCTTCGTTGTTTAATCGGTGTATTTCAAATACCTGCTCTGTTGAAATCATGGCTTAATCTCTCAAAGATTGACTGAATTGAGCAAAGGAAGACAGAGAAGATGAATGAGACGACCTCTTTCCCGCCTCTTGGGTGACTGGTTTAACCGGTAGTTCCAGAACCTGGTACAAAGGCGCATCAAAAGCAATCAGATCCTCTTCGATCAAGACCTGACGACTTCGTTCAAGCTCATGAGCATTCATTTTGAGCAAACGGCAGATGGACTTATCTCCATAATACGATAATCCGTAGGCATCGGAGGCTATGACCAGAAAAAGGTAGAGTAACAACTCGCACGGTTCAAGACGTTTGACAAAACCATCGCCCAAAAAACGATGGGGGATAAAGGCAAATCCGCCTTGTATGGAGCGGATGCGGGATTCAATCAGGATTCTTTTTTTCATAACTTCTCTGTCGGTTAAGGTTACCCCTATCCTAACCGATCCATCCTGATTTTTCACAAAGTCCTTCTTTGCAATCAATGCAAAATTTACCCTCACAAGTAGCTTAAAACCATATTTAACAAGGGTTCACCGAAAATTAACCAAGTCCATCTTTGCAATCAAAACCGATCCAGATACAGGAGAATACCTCCTGATATCAAAGGGTTGACCAAGTACATCTTTGCAATCAAACCGGAAAGATCCATCTAAATTGCGACGATTTCCGTGTTGAGATGACCCTGTCAAACTTCACCTGTCACCGTATTTTGGTTTGGCGGTTTGTTTTGTATCAGCAGGCTTAATTTGATAGGGGAGATGATGGCATCGCTGGAAACCAGCCACAAATCCTTTTCTTGCAACCTATCAATCCAATCAACCGAAACCATCTTTGCAGTTACTTTGAGGTTCGCCTTCATAACAGGAAAAGTCTCTTTTTGTCTTTTCCGGTTGCGAATCTGCTGTTTCAACCGATTATCAGTCGCTTTTTTAGGATGTTTTTTCCGATAGCGTTTCCAGTAATCCGGATTGTTTTCGCGCCAGGTTTGATTGCTATCTTTTTGATTTTGTCGATAGACAGGATCCTCGTTCATCTTTTTTCTTTGACGTTCCGCTCTTTTTGCCAAAACACATTTTTTCGTTCCGCAACACGATTGATGCGGGTGCCGGAATGATGGCGTAAACAAGGTCTGGCAATAGCGGCATCGATTCTGTTTTGCATCCACGTTATCATTGATTTCTTCGTTGTTTTAGCTAATCTCCGGATAAAGTTTAGAGATCAATGGAGAAAAACAAAAAAGAATGAAATGGGCCAAAAAAGGAAGATTAACTGATTTGAATTAAACGTATTACGGGAGGTTGGAATGATAAAATAAGATGTGAGGGAGAATTAAATCGAATGAAGAGAATAAAAAAAGAAAATAATGACATGAAGTGGCGCTGTTTTATCCGTCGCGACTGGCACCGAATTAAACTAATAAAATTTGATCTAAATTCGGGTGATGGTTACACTTGATAATGACAAAAATAAAATAATTGAAATTATCGATAATTTTGATTTCATTTTTTCTCCATAACGCCAGCATCACCCGCTTTGCCCAGAGTGCAGTGAGCGTAGCGAACCAAACGGCGGGTAAAGTCGGGTGTATGCACTTGTTGTGTGCAGATATTACTTTTAATCAAGAAGTTCGCTATAATACTTTAAGTGATTTATTGAAATACCAGTAATAAAATTAATTGTGCGGGCATCAGGTAAAACACCTTTTCCAATTGCTATCCGCGTTTTACCTTTTTTATGTTTTAAATTGATGCTTTCCATTATTAGACTACCTTTCAATTCAACTTGTTCTTTGAAACATGTCATTTTAAAAGAACCTGTGTTGAACACTGCCTGAAATAATGTCAAAGAGTATCTCCCTTCGCAAATTTTATTTCCTTCGTTGTCATAAAGTCTTACAGGTAAATTCTCTCCCCTACCTGAATACTCAAACATTCCGTGGGCATATCCAGTTTTCCCCGTAAATGACTTTAATTTCATTATGTAAGTAACATAAAAGGTTTTAGGTAGTTCCTCTGGATTTACTAGAAGATTATTATTTAAAAGAACTAACTTAGATCCACATTTATATGGGACATGATTTTCCCTACTTTTTGAAGTTCCTAAAGATATTTTTAAAGCTCTTTTTGCAGCATCCTCATAATTTTTATATCTCCAGGCCCTGCCCGAAGCACCACAATTATATGGGTAACCTATTGCAATAGCTCTATTTATCGGCATATCCATTAAATCACTATCTCTATTAAATACAGGTATATCTAGCAGGGAAATCTCTCCTTTTGACTTTAGATTTTTTAAATCAAGTTTAAAATCCATTTTGTTGATTTCATTTTCGCTGTTCACAACAATATCCGGAACTGGTGTAATCTTTACCAAAT
>JBNLGG010000152.1:0-3957 GCA_050305935.1 Cyclobacteriaceae bacterium
CAGGGGTAAAAATAAGGCATAGGATTCTTTCCTTAGCAAACTTTTTACTCCTTTTTTTCTAAGATGACAAAGTAGGAATAAAATAGCCCTGTATCAATCTGTCAACCAGGACGTGGGTTTTTAATTTTTCTTTATATTGGAAGATCAGAACCTGAGAATCCAATATGCCAACGTCCTGGTTGATCTGTTTTTTGTCCCTTTCTTGTTTTGTGGTTTCTTGTCAAAACAGTTCCTCCGACAAAGTCATATTAAAACTAGGCCACCAGGCCAATGAACAGGATGTCTGGCATCGATCCGTTGTTTATTTTGCGCATGTAGCAGACTCCCTTTCTCAGGGTGAGATTGAGGTGCGGGTATTTCACAGCGAGCAGTTAGGCAAGGAGCTGGATATGATCAGGTCCATTGAAGCTGGGATCGACGACCTGACCATCACCGGCGAATCGATGCAAAACTGGATCGATGAAGCAGCTTTTTGTGGGATGCCATACTTAATCCGCGATTTGGATCACCTGAAACAAGTAGTCAAAGGACCGGTGGGTGATCGTATTGCTCAAAACATGATTGAAAAGATTGGTTTAAGGCCATTGGCTTATTTTGCCCGTGGCCCCCGGCACCTGACATCCAACCGGCCAATAAAACATCCCGATGACCTGAATGGGATGATCCTGCGTGTGCCGCCGGTGAATATTTCTGTCAAAACCTGGGAAGCACTGGGAGCGAAACCTACACCCATGACATTTTCGGAAGTTTTTACAGCTCTTCAGCAGGGAACGGTGCAGGGACAGGAAAATCCGTTTGCGTTGATTTACAGCGCCGGATTTTATGAGGTGCAGGACTATGTGAACCTCACCGGACATGTGATTGGGTGGGTATATGTGGTATTGGGGGAGAAGCAATTTCAATCACTTTCCAAAAAACATCAGCAAATCATACTTCAAGCAGCAGCAGAAATGCAGGACTACCATGAACGGGAGTTTTTAAAACAGGAAGAAAATCTCAGGAAACTGTTGGAAGACAAAGGAATGGAGATGGTCGAAGTTGACCTTCGGGCATTTCAAGAGCGGGCAAGTAACGCTGTTATCCAAAATATCGCTGAGTCAGTGAAACCGATGTACTATGAAATAATTAACATGCCAAATGAAGAAGATGCTCAAAGCAGCCCATAAGATCGCTGAATATGGAACATTATTAAGTTTTTCCGGGATGATCCTGGCCGTCTCCATTCAGGTGGTTGCCCGCTTCTTACTTCCAAGCGCCCCTTCGTGGACAGAAGAAATCTCCCGTGTCTTTTTTATCTATATGGTGGCATTTGGAATATCTACCGCCATTCGGGAAAAAGCATTTGTTCGCCTGGAATTGCTGTACAATTACATTTCAAAAAAAGTGGCGGATAAGATTGATCGCATGATCCAATGGGCAGTCACCATTTTTTCACTGTCAATGCTGTATTATTCATTCGAATTTCTAAAGATTGGCATCAACGAGCAATCGCCCTCCTTAAAGATAAGTATGAGCGTGGTGTTTGCGAGTATGTTTGTGATGATGCTGTCCATTGCACTGTTTACATTTGATCAGCTATTACGAACCAGAAACCATAATGAACTGCCATGACCATCTGGATTTTATTCATCGTCTTTTTTCTATTGCTTTTTCTCGGCGTTCCCATCGCCTATTCATTGGGTATTTCCACTTTGTCATACTTGTTATTGGCTGATATTTCCCTTACTGTCATTCCGTTAAAAATGTATTCGGGAATTGACGTGTTTGTCCTGTTAAGCATTCCGGGCTTTATTTTGGCTGGAAACCTAATGAACCACTGTGGCATGACGGATAGGATTATCGCCTTTTGCAATCACCTGCTTGGGCATGTGCGGGGCGGCTTAGGTTTGGCCAATATCGGTGCATCAATGGTCTTTGCGGGAATATCGGGAACGGCAGTGGCTGACACCGCGAGCATAGGTTCTATCATGATTCCAGCAATGAAAAAAGAGGGCTACGAAGCAGACTATGCCTGTGCGGTTACCGCATCTTCGTCAACCGTTGGTCCAATTATCCCTCCCAGTTTGCCCATGATCATTGCCGGGTCGCTGACAGGCTTATCCATTGGCAAACTCTTTCTGGCAGGAGCATTGCCAGGTATCCTGCTGGCCGGTGGAATGATGATTACTTCCTATTTTATTTCGGTCAGAAGAAAGCATCCCAAAAGAATTAAATCTACGCTGAAAGAAATTAAGGGAGGATTTATGGATGCCTTCTGGGCATTAATGATGACCTTCCTGATCCTGTTTGGAATAGTGGGAGGTGTGTTTACGCCCACGGAAGCGTCCATTGTGGCCGTGCTCTATGCGCTCGTGATCGGTTTGTTTTTTTATAGATCAATTCGAATACGGGACTTGAAAAAAATCCTGCTGGAATCCGCCGGGACTACGGCTTCCCTAATGGTACTGGTTGGTTTTGCCAATTTATTTGGCTGGATATTAGTGAGCGAGCAAATCCCTCAACAATTGGCCGAATCGATGCTGGGGTTCACTACCAACAAGTGGGTCATTCTTCTATTGATCAACCTCCTGTTGCTGTTCATCGGCACCTTTATGGAAACCATTGCCTCTTTGTTGATTTTATTTCCCATTCTGTTAAAGGTCGCGGTCACAGTAGGGATAGATCCTGTGCAATTTGCTGTAATAGCTGTGTTGAACCTGATCATTGGGTTAAACACTCCACCGGTAGGAGTTTGTTTGTTTGTCGCATCCGGAATTGGAAAGGTCCCAATTGAAAGAATTGCCAGGGCGGGTTTTCCGTTTTTGATCGTGAGCTTAATTGTATTGCTCCTTGTTACTTATATTCCCCAGATTTCTTTGTTTCTTCCGGCTTTGTTGATGGATTAGATAAGTGACAATTGGTTACAAAACCGCGATGTGGAGTATGTAGTTAAAATTATTTTTTTTGAATACTACACCATCTATTTGAGATATGATTTTTTGGATTGTCGCAGCTGAATTTAGCTTTCATTTTCTCCATCCAATCACTTTTTTCTCAAAAGGAAATAATCAGAACGAACCGATAAATTAACGTATAACCAAAATTTTTTACATGGAAACTAATCAGGTAAGTCAACAGGAAGCAGCCGAAAAAATATATGCCTATGCTGCAAATCTAATGGTAGAACAAAAGAAAAGCCCCGCCCAGGCAAAGGCGATTCTCGTGGAAAAGGGTATGGAAGAACCAACGGCCGCCATAGTAATCAACAATCTTGAAAAAGAAATCAACGGCGCCAAAAAGAGTAGGGCGCAAAAAGATATGCTGTTCGGCGCACTCTGGTGTATCGGGGGGACAGTAGCCACACTGGCGAACATAGGCTTCATTTTTTGGGGTGCCATTGTCTTCGGCGGATTCCAGTTTTTCCGGGGACTGATCAGTTATCTGGGCGAGTAGAAATTATTGGATCGAAGAAAAGGCAATGAAGGGTGATAGCGATATCTACTTTTCATTGCTTTTTTTTGTTGTGTGTGCCCAGCATGGGCATCTGGTATCGAAGATACCAAAATATTCCAGAGGGTGAAAGTCCCTTATGCGCGGGAATTAATGTCCCGAAGCATTAGCAAGCCGCAAGCTCGTTTTCCGTGAGGGATAGAGTGAAGGAAGCGGGACTGCAAACCCTGGTTCCAACGAACAGGCCTGCCTGCCGTAAGGCAGTTCGGCCCGCAGGCAGGAACTGGATACCGAGGCCTGATAGGTCGGATGAGGTAGCACATCATACTGACTTCCAAAGGTGGTTTTCCATCAAGTATCTGTCAGGTAGATCCAGTGGATATTGGGGGAAGGAATATGCCCTTACCTGGGGAGGTCTCGACGTGTACGTGATACAGGACGAGAAGTCAGCCGAGGTCGTAGTAGCTATAGGTTAACGAGCCCTGAAAAACGGGGAGGACTCACAAAGTAGCGAAGGACCGAACATTG
>JBNLGG010000153.1:0-3936 GCA_050305935.1 Cyclobacteriaceae bacterium
GGGCAGCTACAATCTGGCCATCGTCATTTACATACCAGAACTCATGTCGTGGTGATGCATCTGTCTTTCCTGATAGATAATCGACCATATTATAGCCATCAATATAGTTTCTGTATTTACGGCCTTTTAAGGTAACACCTTCTCTAAGTTTCTCCTTAATATCGGGAGCGCCGGCAATTGCTGCAAAAGTAGGCAGCCAATCTTCGTGTGAAACAATGCCGTTCAATGTCACATCGGCTTGGAAATGACCGGGCCAGCGAACAAATGCTGGTACCCGGTAGGCTCCTTCCCAGTTCGAGTTCTTTTCGCTGCGGAACGGGGTGGTTGCGGCATCCGGCCAGGTGTTATAGTGTGGCCCATTGTCAGTAGAGTACATGACTACGGTATTATCTGCAATACCTAAATCGTCAAGCAGTTTGAGAAGCTCGCCAACATGCATATCGTGTTCTACCATACCATCGTGATATTCATCTCCGCTGGGCCCGGAAATTCCTGTATGCTCTTCTTTCACATGTGTGCGGAAGTGCATCCTTGTTCCATTCCACCAAACAAAAAATGGTTTGCCCGCCTCATTCTGTTTTTTAATAAATTCTTTTGCAGCGGCGACAGTTTCATCATCAATGGTTTCCATTCGTTTTTTGGTCAAAGGTCCGGTATCTTCAATCCGCTGCCCGCCTTTTCCATCAGCCCAGCTATGAATTACGCCTCTTGGCCCAAACTGATCAATAAATTTTTTACCATTTGCCAGGACCATGTCCCTTGGATAATCCCTGTTCTCCGGTTCTTCTTCAGCATTAAGGTGATATAGGTTTCCCAAAAACTCATCAAATCCATGCATGGTTGGAAGGTGCTCATCTAGGTCGCCCTGGTGATTTTTACCAAATTGTCCAGTGGCATACCCCTGGCTTTTTAACACAGTTGCCATGGTTACATCAGTTTTTTGCCAACCTTGTTCTGCTCCTGGCAAGCCAACCTTGGTCATTCCTGTACGGACGGGTACATTACCACCAATAAATGCTGCTCTGCCTGCCGTACAACTTTGCTGAGCATAGTAATCGGTAAATGCCACTCCTTCTGTAGCGATTCGATCAATGTTAGGTGTTTTATATCCCATCATCCCGCGGTTGTTGTGGCTGATATTCCAGGTGCCGATATCATCCCCCCAGATTACCAGGATGTTTGGCTTTTCGGATTGTGCGAATAAACCTGAACAAACAAAGACTACAAGTCCCAACAGCCAGAGTTTAGAGTTTTTCATAATGTTTAATTAGTTTAAATTATTGTATGGATTGAATAGTGTTAGAAAATATTAATAAATGCATTATATTTTTAACCATCCCAGGCGAAAGCCGGCTTTAAGTTCAAAATCGGTATGTGTGGCACCTTCAACAGGATGGTAATTGTAATTAAAGTTAAATCCCATGACCAGACTGATTATTCCTTTTTCATGTGCAACACTTTTTATTGTCTTGCCCCTGCTTGAAGAATTTTATCTATAGCCTTATTGATATCCAATGAGGCTGCTTCCTGTCTAGGAGGAAATTCGATAAAAGTATTCAAATGCTCGCTAAGCAAGCCAATAGCTGGCTGCATTACCCATGACTTATGCATAATTAAGTGGAATCCTGTTATGTCGTCATAATGCTCAAAGGGATCCTTTCGCAGATTGAATAACTGTGGCATTGTATGGGAAATCATATCATCAAAATACCGCTCTTTTGTAGCAAAGTGCATTTTCCATGGTCCAACCCGCATAGCAGTAAGGCTTGTTTCATAGTAATAGAAAAAGTGTTTCCTGGCTGATTCATCTGATTTAGCCGTCCAATAATCCAAGTTGTTAAATCCATCGATGTACACTTTGTAGGTCATATCACCGATCTTTTTGCCGACCTTTAATTCTTCTTTGATATTCGTTTCACCTACTGCCGCCATGATAGTAGGCAATACATCCTCGTGAGCAGAAATACCATTGCGAATGGTTCCGGCAGGAATTTTGGCAGGCCACCTTACCATAAATGGCGCCCGCAAGCCTCCTTCCCATGTAGTCATTTTTTCACCTCTGAATTTAGTAACACCTGCATCTGGCCATGTACTTTGTTCCGGTCCATTATCGGTAGTATATATGACTATGGTATTCTCTTTTAATCCGAGTTCTTCAAGATAATCCAGTAGCTCTCCTACGTGACCGTCGTGTTCAATAAGGCCATGGCCAAACTTATCCATATCCGTACTTATATCGGTGGCCAGATTTTTTGAATCTTCTTTCAAATGTGTGTAAACGTGCATGCGACTTGTAGCATGCCATATGAAGAAGGGTTTGTTTGCATCCTTAGCCCTTTTCATAAAGTCTTTGGATTTGTCAACAAGTTCTTCATCAAATGTTTTCATTCGTTCTGAAGTTAACTGCCCGATATCAGAAACCTTCTGTTTACCTATCACTCCAAATCTTGGGTCTTCAGTTTCGTCATAAGTATTTGTGGCATAGGATTCAATGATGCCTCGGGGCCCATATTTTTCAGCAAACTCTCTTGATTTGGGATAGTCGGCCTGTTCCGGTTCTTCTGACACATTCAGGTGATAGAGATTTCCATAAAACTCATCAAAACCATGAACTGTGGGTAGGTGTTCATTCCTATCACCGAGGTGATTTTTCCCAAACTGTCCGGTCATATATCCAAGTGGCTTCAATAACTCAGCAATGGTTGGATCTTCTTTCTTTAACCCAAGCGGATTACCCGGTTGCCCAACAGTGGTCAATCCGGTACGGACTGGCTTTTGCCCTGTAATAAATGCTGCCCGACCGGCAGTGCAGCTCGGCTGTGAATAATGATCAGTAAATATGACCCCTTCCTTCCCGATTCTATCAATATTGGGCGTAGGATACTGCATCCCCAAAGAGTAAGCGCTAAGCGAATTTGGTGCGACATCATCCACCATGATCACTAAAATATTAGGCTTTTCCGATTGTGCGAATACATCTGAGCAAATCAGAACAATTATCGCCATTAGCCAGAATTTGGTGTTTTTCATGATGTTCATTGAAGTTTAAGTTATTGTTTTGATTGAATAGCGTCAGTAAATTTTAATTAAAGCATTACAGCTTTTACCATTCCCAGCCAAATCCGGTATGGAAAACGTAGTCAGTGTCAGTTGCACCTTCAACAGGTTGATTATCATAGTTTAATGTAAAGCCAATTTTGATGTAGAAATCATCATCAAAAGGCATTTCGTACTTAGTGTCGAGATTTAAGTCAGTCCTCCATCTTCCCGATTCAGTGAAACTGGGATAGGCAATAACTTTAGCCAATAAGTTTAAATCTCCTATATCAAACAGATTTAGTTCACTCCCCAAAAAACCTTCCATACTGTTTCTATCAGCGTCTTCGCTAGAGAAGTTTTCATTGTTGTAATTGACACCCACCCCAAAACTCCAATATTTCCTGTTTGTGTGAATCACATATTTTCCTATCCCGACATTTGCAGTGCTTCTCAAATCAAGCCGCTGCTCAGTATTTGAAAGAAAATTAACCGAGGTGATGAGATACCAATCTTTGGGTAAAAAATATTTGAATCCTACACCCCCATCCGTTCTTTTTATATCCTGGACGCTATCCTGAGAAGAATTCAATGTATTATAATATCCATCAAGATTCCATCGTTTGGCCAGATACCCGGCCGTACTTCGCATGGAAACCTGGCGAAAGTTATTGGCTTTAGTCAGATCTAAACCTATGTCGATGGACGCATACAATTGGCTCCAAAATCCCTGGTCCACATCATCCAAAAAGACGATGAAATCAAGATCAACAATTACCTCTTCTCCTCCGTCTGCTAATATTTTCACCTTTCTATGTTCGACAGTATTGATTGTCCCGTTATATCTTCGACCATCAGAGAGCGTAATTAAAAAATAAGTATTGGTATAAATTTCTTTAA
>JBNLGG010000154.1:0-3863 GCA_050305935.1 Cyclobacteriaceae bacterium
GCAATGTCGCCTTCAATCGTGCCGTCGACATGCAGATCTGCCGAAGCGGAAATGTCACCCTTGATGCTCACATCCGGGCCGATAACGGAAAAGGTGGAATTGCCGTTGCGCGATGCCATTGGGGTCTCCGATTGGAAGTAATAAGGGATTGAAGTCCATTGATTTTTTGGAAATCATCATTGAGCAGAGCAATGTGCCTGTGGTCGTGGATGCCGGGATTGGCGCACCGTCTGATGCAGCCAAAGCGATGGAGATCGGAGCAGATGCCGTATTAGTGAACACTGCCATCGCCGTTTCTAAAAACCCCATTGAGATGGGTATTGCTTTCAAAATGGCAGTAGAAGCCGGAAGGATGGCCTTCGAAGCCCAACTTGCCAAACCAGTAAAACATGCTTCTGCCAGCAGCCCTTTAACCGCATTTTTAGATGAGTAGTTTTAAAGACATATTTGACCAATACAATTGGGAGGAAGTCAAATCGTCCATTTACGGCAAGACCTCAAAGGACGTCGAAAAGGCGCTTGCCCGGTCGGATCGGGACATGGAAGATTTCAAAGCCCTCATTTCCCCTGCCGCCCTCCCCTACCTGGAAGACATGGCGCGCATGAGCAGGGAAGCCACCTTGAAGCGCTTCGGCAACACGATCCAGTTGTATGCCCCGCTCTATCTTTCCAACGAATGCCAGAACATCTGCACCTACTGCGGATTTAGTTTTGACAACAAGATCAGGCGAAAGACGCTGACGGATGCCGAGATTATGCAGGAGGTGGAAGCCCTCAAACAAATGGGATTTGAGCATGTGCTCCTCGTAACTGGCGAAGCGAACCAAACGGTGGGCATGGATTATTTCAGAAATGCCATGCAATTGATTCGTCCGCATTTTGCCAATGTGAGCATCGAAGTCCAACCACTCGAAGGAGAAGAATATGCGGAACTTTCCGTGCTGGGTGTGCACTCGGTATTGGTGTACCAGGAGACCTATCACAAGGAGGACTACAAAAAACACCACCCCAAAGGCAAAAAATCGAATTTCTATTTCCGCCTGGAAACACCTGATCGCTTAGGCCAGGCGGGGATTCATAAGATTGGCCTTGGAGCATTGATCGGACTGGAAGACTGGCGTGTGGACAGCTTTTTTGTTGCCCGGCACTTACAATATTTAGAAAGAACTTACTGGCAGACCAAATACACCATTTCGTTCCCACGCCTTCGCCCCTTCTCCGGCGGACTGGAACCAAAAGTTGAAATGAAAGACCGGGAGCTCGTGCAACTCATTTGCGCCTATCGATTATTCAATGAGGAAGTAGAGCTTTCGCTTTCCACGAGGGAATCAGAACGGTTCAGGGACAATGTATTGAAACTCGGCATCACTTCCATGAGCGCCGGCTCCAAAACCAACCCCGGAGGATACGCCGTGGAAGAAGAATCCCTGGAGCAATTTGAAATCTCCGATGAAAGAAGCCCTACCGAAGTTGCGGAATTGATCAGAAAGCAAGGTTATGAGCCCGTGTGGAAGGATTGGGATGTGGTGCTGGAGTGAGGTTTGGATGGTGAGACACCATCCAAGGCATAGAAAGATTGTTTTTTACTTTTTTATATTCTAAACTGTTAACTGTATCGTTCAGTACTGGTTAATCTAATATTTTTAAACAATGAAACTCCTGGTGCTAATTCTTCCGGTATTGTTGTGGTCGGCCTCCAATAGCCAATCACTAACTAAAGAGTATATAGAAAACTGGATTCTGCTTTGCGATTCAACAATTGCCTTGGAATCAAAAGAATTACTGTATGTAATAGAGGGTGTGCCTTTCGACAGTAAACAGGTGTCTAATCAATTAAGCGTGTATTCTCAGGATGATCCTTTTTTGATTTTGACTTATCTGCAACAAGCCGACATCAAGGGCAATACTTGGTCTCACAATCCAAATCTATTGGTTGTGATAATTGGAAACGCAAAAAGAAAACTAAAAAACAAAGAAAAAGTTGAACGAATAGGAAAGCTGAATGAAAGATTCGGCGAAGAAAATATTCCAGTTCTAATAATAAATGGAAAAACCATTGAACCAGCCCAATCTAAAGGAGAGATAGAAAAATTAAACAAAAGAGAGTTCTTGTATTCTTTGTCAATAAATCATGCTCCGACTTCGATATATGGTCCAAACGCTAAAAATGGATTAGTGAAAGTTTGGACAAAAAACAACAAATAAAGGGGCATCCTCCTTGTTTGGTGTCTCACCAAACAATACCAAACAGTCGCTCTGGCTCCAGCCGAGTGACGAATATTTTGCAGGCCTCTGGCCGGGATAGCAAAGGCAACATCAACTCATTAAAGACTCCCCCGGAAATAAGCTAAAAGCTTTAAACATACTGATTACTCGGCTGGAGCCGAGTAATTGGAACACCATCATAACCTTATCATATTCTCTCCATAAGGTTCTTCCGGTTCGCTGAGGAGAGTGGAAAATGATTCATTGAGTTCAACCAGCCAGTCGCTCGGCTCCAGCCGAGCGACGACTATTTTGTAGGCCTCTGGCCGGGCCAGGAAAAGTAAAACACCTCATTAATAACTCTTTGGATTCAAGCTAAAAGCTTTTAAGATATTAATCACCCGGCTGGAGCCGAGCGATTGAATGACGACCAGGCAACGCATCTCTCGAAAAATTTAATCCGTCAAAACACAACTTAAAAAATCTATTACGTATTATTGAATGAACGGTCGGTCAATCAATAATCAATGAGCCCACGCACTAAAATTCAATTCGAACAAATAAGAGAAGAATCACGACAAAAAATATTGGAAGCTGCACTTCACCTATTCGCTCAGCAGGGCTATGCAGCCACCAGCATCTCCTCCATCGCCACCAAGGCCGGAATTTCCAAAGGACTCATCTATAACTATTTCGATAGCAAAGAAGAAATTGCCAAGGCATGTACTGAGCACATGATGATAATGTTCGAACAGATAATGGGAATCATCGATAGGGAATCCACATCAAAGGGCAAACTGGAAGCTTTGTTTAATTCCTACTTCCAGACTATCGATGAGTATGGCCCGGAAATGATGACACTCTACATCCGCTTTTCTATGGAATTAGGTAAATACGACTTCTTCAGGAAAATACTTGGCGACAACATTAAAGGTTACATCGATGCCATGGTACCTGTGTTCATGGAATTAGGCTATAAAAATCCACTCCATGAAGCATGGGAGTTAGGTATCCTAATGGATGGGATAGGCCTGCATTTAAGCTCTGGCCTTGGTGAAGAATATAAAAAAATGGCAAAAGAAATTCTCGCAAAAAAATATAACATCAATTTAAAATGAAGAAATCCATCTTATTTGTCCTTTTGCTTTACACCTCTCAATGGACAATTGCCCAAACGGCCACAGAAGTGGTAAAAAAGGCAGATCAAAAAGTCCGGGGGGACTATGCCTATTCGGAAATGAAAATCGAGATCGCGCGTCCCCGCTATTCTCGTGAGCTTACCATGAAGTCATGGTCACTTGGTACGGACTACGCCATGATCCTGATGCTTTCGCCGGTGAAAGACCGGGGCACCACCTTCCTGAAAAGAGACAGGGAGATTTGGAATTGGGTGCCATCCATCGACCGGCAAATTAAACTTCCGCCGTCGATGATGATGCAAAACTGGATGGGCACAGACCTGACAAACGATGACCTCGTAAAAGAATCATCCATAGTGATGGATTATACACATGCATTTGACGGCGGTGAAAAAATCGAAGGCTATGATTGCCATAAAATCATCCTGACACCAAAACCGGATGCGGCTGTTGTTTGGGGAAAGATCATCATCTGGGTGGACAAAAAAGACTACATGCAAATGAAAACCGAGTTCTACG
>JBNLGG010000155.1:0-3760 GCA_050305935.1 Cyclobacteriaceae bacterium
GTAGCTTGTCCGGCTTTCGACGGATTGAAAATTGCCTGCCAGTCCGGCAGGCTGGCTTTGCAATTTTTCTTTTTGTGTATTTCGCGCTTTTCGTTGTTTAATAGAAAAAACGGGAATTTTGTCGCACACCCATTCAATACCGGTCTAAAAAAAAGAATGCATATATGTTAGGTAGCTCTAAAAGTTAAATGAAATAGCCCTGCGTCTCACCTGCTTCGATCACGATATCGACAATTTTATATTCGGCATTCGGAAAACGACTCGTGTCCAGGAAGTCCTTTGATTTCAGTTGCTCCACCATTTCCTTTTTCTGGTCATCGTTTAAAGCAGTATCAGAAACACGCAAGCTGTCAAAGTCAATACCGGCTCAGTGTGTTGAGACATTTCCATCATTCTACCCAGGGCAAACGCATTTTGAAAAGACTGTCTTAGGTCTTAAAAATTACCGGCCATCAAACCAGTAATC
Source organism: Cyclobacteriaceae bacterium (assembly GCA_050305935.1). GTDB lineage: Bacteria > Bacteroidota > Bacteroidia > Cytophagales > Cyclobacteriaceae > CAJXNP01. The sequence continues at coordinate 467 of JBNLGG010000155.1, forward strand.
ATCATACCTTTCCGAAAGTTCCAAACTTTCAGAAAGGTTCCCGGCATGAATTGGTTGATTTGAAACTGGATCAAACGACATAAAGGGCAAACACAGGGTAATTTATATTTAAATGCGTTTGCCCTACCATCCTACCCCCTCACCAGATCGTTTCCTGAAGAATTCGTAAACTTTTTGAAATCCGGCCGGTATATCTTGCATTATTGATAGTATTACTATTACTTTGTAATATATGCAGGAAACTCTGGCAAGCATTAACATAAGTGTAAATGAGAATATCTATCTCAAAGATCCTGAATCAAGTGATTTAGGAAAAAGGATTATTGAGAGCAGTATTCAAATGATCGACGAGATGGGGTTTGAATCCTTCACCTTTAAAAAGCTCGGCCGGGAAATTAACTCCCCGGAGGCGTCGATTTATAGATATTTTGAAAGCAAACATAAATTATTACTCTACCTGTCGTGTTGGTATTGGTCATGGATGGACTACCAATTGACATTGAATCTTTCGGAGGTAGTTTCCCCTCTGGAGCGGCTAAAATTAGCTATTCGATTGCTCACCAAAAAGGTGGAAAAAGATAACAACATCCCCCACATCAATGAAATCGCACTTCACAGGATTGTAGTGGCTGAGTCGTCCAAAGCGTATTTAACAAGATCCGTTGACGAAGAAAACAAGGAGGGGGACTTTGCCGGTTATAAAAAACTGGTGATGAGAATCAGCAACATCATCCGGGAGATCAATCCGGATTTTAAATACCCAAACATGCTGGTTTCGACCATTATTGAAGGATCCCACCATCAGCGTTTTTTTGCTGAACACTTGCCCGGTTTGACCAATATTATAAAAGGCGAAGATTCAATCCCGGAATTTTTCCAATTTCTGGTTTTTAAAGCAATACAGGAAAATTGAGCTATCGCAGCAGAAGATATCGCCAGAGCCACTCCCTATGGGTATCACTGTTAGCCATGATGCTGCTATTTTCAATCACTTTTTCAAATTTCAGCCTACAGGCATGGCTTGACGACGACAGTGAGCTGCTTATCACCCTTGCTGAAAACTGCGATCACGAAGATGAGCAAAAGGAAAAAGAATCAAAGTATGAAAGTGATTTCGAAAAGTTTTTTCATCACCTAAACACCACGGTCTTTACGCATTCCTTCGATACGCCTTTTTTTGAATTACCCGTACTAAAAAGTAAAGGCCCCTCACTGGAAACTGTGAAGCCTCCTCCAAAATTCACCTGCTAATTCCTGCACACTTAATTAACCTTTACACATTTCTGCATTTCAAGGCAGGATAGGTGAATTACATTATTTCAAAAAAATTACATGTTATGAATTCAAATGATAAAACGGGGTTCTTTTCCCAATTAAAATATGATTTTCCATCCAGTATCGTAGTGTTTTTGGTTGCGCTACCTCTCTGTTTGGGCATTGCACTGGCCTCCGGAGCTCCCCTGTTTTCCGGGGTGATCGCCGGGATCGTAGGGGGTACGGTAGTTGCCTTGCTTAGTAAATCACAGCTCGGCGTGAGTGGCCCCGCTGCCGGGCTGGCCGTCATCGTGCTTGCCGCCATCCAGGACCTGCAAGCTTTTGAGACATTTCTTCTGGCCGTAGTCATTGCTGGTGCCATCCAGATTGTTCTTGGTTTTGCAAAAGCAGGCATCATTGGATACTATTTCCCGAACTCTGTGATCAAAGGAATGCTATCCGGAATTGGAATTATTATTATTCTAAAACAAATACCGCACGCTTTCGGTTATGATGCCGATCCTGAGGGCGATTTAGCTTTCCAGCAGGTTGACGGCCTTAATACCTTCGAAGAAATCTTTGTCATGTTTAACTACATCACACCCGGAGCGGTAATAATCACCGTAGTTTCAATAGCCATTCTAGTCGCGTGGGAAACAGAATTCATTAAGAAAATCCCATTGCTGGGACTGGTTCCGGGGCCTTTGTTCGCCGTCGTCGCAGGTATTTTACTAAAGCTGTCATTTGCAGCAAACCCCACCTTGGACCTTTCATCTGATCATTTGGTAAATATACCTGTGGCCGGTTCTATTGGTAGCTTTTTTAGCCAATTTACTTTCCCGGATTTCAGTCAATTGGGTAATTCCGAGGTCTATTTAGTTGCACTGACGATCGCCATTGTGGCGAGTTTGGAGACCTTGCTGAGCGTAGAGGCTACTGATAAACTCGATCCTAAAAAGAGGATCACTCCGACAAACAGAGAGTTGCTTGCACAGGGTACTGGTAATATAGTATCTGGCTTAATAGGTGGGTTACCTATCACACAGGTAATAGTTCGAAGTTCGGCCAATGTACAATCTGGTGGTAAAACCAGGGCCTCTGCATTCATCCACGGCATTCTTCTGCTTGTATGCGCTATCGCCATACCCAGGGTTTTAAACCTCATTCCCCTGGCGAGTCTCGCTGCCGTTCTTTTCGTGGTAGGCTACAAGCTGGCAAAACCCGCTTTATTCAAGGAGATGTATGCAAAAGGAGTGTCACAATTCATACCTTTTGTAGCAACGATTTTAGGAATAGTGTTCTTCGACCTTTTGTGGGGTATTGGCATAGGTATGATATTCGCGATCATGCACATCCTTTGGAACAATTACAAAACACCTTACCATTTTGAGCAAGACGACTATAAGAAAGGAGAAACCATTCTAATCAAGCTTTCTGAGAATGTCAGTTTCCTTAACAAAGCAGGAATATTAAGGACATTGAACAAGCTCCCAAATGAGGCCCACCTGATCCTCGACGCCTCCAGGACGAAAGACATTCATCCTGATGTCCTGGAAATCATCGAGGATTTCCGGGCAAACGCCATCTCACGAAATATCAAAATCGAGCTGCGCGGAATGCACGAGATGGAAAAAAATGATCCCGTGGAAAAATTCGGCCACCTGGTGCTTAATGAACGCAAGCCGGTCAAAAAGAAAAAAACTGTCATTGAAGAAGTGCAAGTGTCAATTTAAAATTCAATTGAAATGGAATCATTAACGATAACTAAAGATAAACAACAAACCATCACCCCGGAAAAAGCATTGGAAATGCTGCTGGAGGGGAATAAGCGATTTGTAAATGGTAAAATGGTCAACCGAGACCTTCTTGAGCAGGTAAACATCACGTCGGGAGGGCAATTCCCCTTTGCTGCGATACTGGGATGTATCGATTCAAGGGCCCCTGCCGAAATCATTTTTGATCAGGGAATAGGCGACCTCTTTAATGTGAGAATAGCAGGAAATTTCGTCAATACCGATCTTCTTGGCCGCCTGGAGTTTG
>JBNLGG010000156.1:0-3650 GCA_050305935.1 Cyclobacteriaceae bacterium
GTTTTTGAACAGTACATGGCCTAAAATACAAGATTTTCGATTGTATATTGAGAATCATTTTTAGATCGAACACACATGGAAATAGGAATAGACAGCTTCGCCGCAGCGTCCATCGACCCAAAGACAGGTAACTTCACCGATCCGGTGAAAGATATGTCGCGGCTGTTGGAGCGGATGGTTTTTGCGGATGAGATGGGTCTGGATTGTTTTGCTATTGGGGAGCATTACCGCAAGGAGTTTCTGGATTCAGCGAATGCCGTTATACTCGCTGCCGCTGCTGCACGAACCAAAAACATTCGACTTGGAAGCGCCGTCACGGTGCTCAGCTCGGCAGATCCGGTTCGGGTATTTCAGAATTTTGCCACCCTGGACCTGATTTCGCAAGGCCGGGCAGAAATGGTCGTAGGAAGGGGTTCATTTACGGATTCCTTTCCATTGTTCGGCTATTCCCTTCAGGATTATAATCAATTGTTTGAAGAGAAATTTGAACTGCTGTTGAAAATCCGCGATCAGGAGGTAGTTACCTGGAGCGGGAGGTTCCGCCCTCCCCTACGCGACCAAGCCATCTATCCCCGACCGGTACAAAAGGAAATCCCTATCTATCGTGGTGTTGGTGGTACTCCAGGATCTTTTGTCAGGGCGGGACAACAAGGGGTACCCCTTATGGTGGCGGTCATAGGCGGACAAACCCGACGGTTCCGGCCACTGGTCGAACTCTATCGGCAAGCCTACCTGGAAGCCGGTCACCCGAAGGAGAAGATGAAAGTTGGTTTGCATTCGTTGGGTTTTGTAGGCGAAGACTATGAGAAAGCGCATGATACTTATTTTCCCGGATATGAGAAGATGTTTAATGAGATTGGCCAGGAAAGAGGCTGGCCACCCGTGACGCGTGAAAGCTTCGATGCGCAAACTGACGAAATCGGTGCTCTGGTAATAGGCGATCCACGGCACGTGGCGGAAAAGATCGTGCGGCATAGTGAAGCACTGGGTGGCATCGACCGCTTTACTTTCCAAATGGATAATCCCCTGCTGACGCATGAGCAACTGATGAAGTCTATTGAGTTGATTGGGAAAGAAGTGATCCCGAGGGTGAGGAAATTAATTGGGTGATCGTCACACCTAACCCGTCACTCCGAGCGAAACGCAGTGGAGCGTGGGAATCTCGTAAATCGAGGAAGGGATTCCCACGTCATCGCCCTCACTATAGTTCGAGCAATTCCTGCCTCTGACGTGTTTTTATCGTGGTGGTTTGTCTGGGGACAAACCACGGTTAAAAGAGCCACGTCATGTTAACTTTAAGCATTTTCGTGAAAAATGTTGGAACTGCCTATGACGAACAAGAGAATTTGCCGCAAAGCAATAAAGGGGGCAATGACGTATTAAAGGAATCCCTACTCACGCTATCCCCTTCCAATTCCATAATTCACTACCCAAGGCAAACGCATTTAATAAAGAAACTTCGTCATTCCGGAATCAATTCAAGGTCATTTTATAGATTCCAGACAAATTTTGTTCTTTGAAATAAAATTAGAACAATCCCGCATAGCTATCGGGACTGGAATGACGGTAAATGCGTTTGCCCTGATTCACTACCTTATAAAAATTCACTGTAGCTGTGCTAAAACCCAACTAAAAATGGGCATTCGAAGTCTTCGGAAGAACGCACTTCATTCCTCCATCAATATCCTCGGTCTAGCCATGGGCATCGCCATTGTCAAGCTGATCGGTAGCTATTGGTACGTGAAAATACAGCCCTGGCTAAATACCCGGACTAGTCTTTATTTACCTCCGGCTTAAGCCCCTCCACCCAATATGTAGTAACAGGTTCTTCTTTTCCCTTCACAGGTAGTGGCGGCATTTTTTTGAGGGAAAACCGGTTGTCGAGCGATTCTCTTACATCTTCAGTAATCAGTAGATCAACCTTGTGTTCACGAGTCAGCGATTCAACGCGGGCAGCCACATTGATCGGATCACCCACCACCCCAAATTTACTCAATTCGTAATTGCCCATTATACCAGCCAGCACATTCCCGCGATGTATGCCTATTCCAAAGGACAATTCAGGCAAGGATTTGGAGCGTAATTCCTTATTATACTGTTCCAGGGATTCCCGCATCTCCAATGCTGCCAATATAGCATCCTGCACTTGCCACGGATTGGATTTTAAGGCTCCAAAAAGAGCCAGAAGACCATCACCTATTAATTCTGTTACTCTGCCGTGATGTTTGGTTAGCACCTCAGTCATGCGCCGAAAATAGCCGTTTAAAATGGACACGACCACAGACGGATCCAGTTCATCACACATCTTCGTAAATCCTTTTAAGTCCGCAAAAAGTACCGTAACGGATCTCAGACTAGGCGCATACGAACCACCTGTTTCAGTGAGCTGTTCAATTACTTCCTGGGGTGTAAACTGCCCAAAATGAACCTGGAGTTTTTCTAATTTTGAATTTGAATTGTGTAATAATTTCTCCAGTTGGCGTATTTTCTTTTTTTGTTTGATCAATACAATGATGATGACGAGGATAAAAGTTGAAAAAACGGGTAATATATAAATGTAATTCCCCATTATCCCAATAACACCGCGAGTCGAACAGTTGTATTTGCCAGGGCAGCCACACCTATGGCTTCCAACAATACTACGCTATCTATTTCTTTTGCCAATACCCGGATTTGCTTTTGAATTGCCCCTGTCTGAAAATGCACTGTTTCACGGGTCCATGTAAATATTTTTTGCTCTGTTGGATTTAATTTGGGGGAAGTTAATGTCAGCAACGCTTTTTCATATTCCTCTTCCTCAATTCCCAGGTCCTTCGCCATCTTTCCTGTTTCCGCCTGACAAAAAGTGCAATCCAGCACCCGCGCGATCACCGCAAACATTAATACTTTCAGCTCTTTTGAAAGTACATTGGATGAAAATGCCCCTTCCAATGCTTCATTTAAGACTACAGCGCCGGGCAATCCTGTCAATGCATTGATCACACCGGGAAATGATGTTGATCCCTCGGGCAGCGTTTCCTCGGTGGTCCATTCCTTACTTCGGATCATGCGGCCAAAGAATGGACGTAATATTCGGCCGAAAAGAAAACTGCTGGAAAGGTTTTCAATCTGGTACATGGGTGGACAGGAAATAAAGGTTGCCACCCTGTTGATAAAACAGTGATTGGTGATATGAAAGGCCATTTCTGTGATGGCTTCCTTTGAAAATCCCAGATTAGCGAGTTTCTCCCGATCCTCTTTAGGCGGCCTGGGGTTGGAGCGGGAAAGATCACGGCAAAAACGGATGAATGTCCTTTCCTTTTCATCGAGATCGGCCATGTGCATATGGCGCTCGATACTGCTGATCATCTTTTCTGAATAACCGTAAAGCTGCATTTGGGACCGTGCTACCCCGAAACAGTATCGGCATGCATTTTCCTGGGCAGTCACCAGCGTGGCAATGTCTCCTAATTTCTTTGGGAACTTTGTTACTTTAATCCTCGGCCATTTCAAGCACGCCTTTCTTAACCAGGGGCTGGGTGAGATCCTTTTCAACAGATCTGTAACGAATCCCAGTTCAGATTTTACCTCTGCTTCCCATTCCGGATCACGATGAACAGGGATGACAGGATCACCCCAATCAAATTCTTTGTATATGCTCGCTTTGGCCA
>JBNLGG010000157.1:0-3560 GCA_050305935.1 Cyclobacteriaceae bacterium
AAACCCAAAAAAGGACGCCGTTTATCCCGGCGATATTGTTCAATTTGAAAATGTGGCCCTGGAATATCAAAAAGGAAACATGCTCTACAAAGAAAACATGCCTCACCATACTGCTATCATTTATCGTGTACTTAGCGAAGGACACTACGAATTAGCGCATCAAAACACATCTTTCTCCGGCAAGAAGGTTGGTCTCAGTGAATTTAAGTTAACCGATGTGAAAAAGGGGGAGTTGATTTTTTATCGGCCGGTGGAGGAGTGAAACGGTTGCTGGTTGCTGGTTGCAAATCAAATTTGTGCCTGTTATTGCTTCCAATTTTTACACACATATTCGATAAAATTAAAAATCTTTTTCCCTAATAAATTATATTCCTCTATCAATGTCGTTGCTTCCTTCTCTAGTTCAGGATATAGCGTAAGCAATTTCAATAGATGGTTTATGGTTTCATCATTGCTTGATTGTGAATAGGTCAAAAACTTTAAAAAATCATTTTTGTATTTCTTCCTACCGTATCCCTCCACAATATTGGAGTTGATAGAATCAGAGGATCTTCGAATTTGACTTCCTAATTCGTAAAGTTCATGTTTCGGAAGTTTTAGCGAAAATCGATGCGTCCTAATGAAGAGATCAAACGAAATTTTGTAGATGTCGAGATCACGATATGATTCAGCCATGGTCAAAAGTGGTTGAGTCAGTAACTAGGTTAGGTAAAAATAAGAACAATTACTCAACCAGCAACCGGCAACCAGGAACAGCTCCTAAAAAGAGAAAATCACCCAACTAAAGAATAGCTCCCTTAACAGTTAAACATTTTCCAAAATAATATTTTGATATTTCGGGTGAATGTTCGACTTTTGTCATCCTAATATTTAAGACAAGGAAATTATATATTGATGAGTTTAATTAGCCTACTTCTCGTATCTGTCGTGGTCATCGTGGATAAAACACTGTGAGAGAGGTAAGCTGTAACAATATTTAAACATACAAAAACCTTTCTCACAACGAGAAAGGTTTTTTTTTGATTACAACTATGAGTGAACATTTAAACAAATACAGCGAAAAGATCACACAAGACGAAAGTCTTCCTGCCGCGCAGGCGATGCTCTATGCCATTGGCATGAAAGAAAATGACTTGAAAAAAGCACAAGTTGGAATTGCCAGTACCGGCTACCAGGGAAATCCATGTAACATGCACCTGAATGGACTTTCAGAGCGAATAAAAAAAGGTGTGGATGACGCAGGGTTATATGGATTAATCTTTCATACCATTGGCGTAAGTGACGGTATAACCAATGGAACGGAAGGGATGAAATATTCACTTCCGTCCCGTGAATTAATTGCTGATTCTATTGAGACCGTAGTAGCTGCTCAATTTTATGATGCGGTGATTTCCGTCGTTGGTTGCGATAAAAACATGCCCGGTGCGATGATGGCTATGGGCAGATTAAACCGACCGGGAATTTTGGTTTACGGCGGTACTGTGAAGCCCGGAAAATGGAAAGGTGAAGACTTGAACATCGTGTCCGCATTTGAAGCTTACGGACAAAAATTACAGGGTAAAATCTCTGATGAAGATTATAAAGGAATTATTAAAAACTCTATTCCGGGGGCAGGTGCTTGTGGCGGGATGTACACCGCCAACACTATGGCATCAGCTATCGAATGTATGGGAATGAGTTTGCCCTACTCCTCCTCCAATCCGGCAGTGAGCAATGAAAAAGGACTGGAGTGTGGACAGATCGGAAGGGCAATTAAAAACCTGCTGGAAAAAGACATAAAGCCGAGGGACATTATGACCAAAGCTGCTTTTGAAAACTCCATCCGTCTGACCATGGCGCTTGGTGGCTCTACCAACGCGGTTTTACATCTAATTGCCATGGCAAAAACCATTGATGTGGATCTGACAATCAATGACTTCCAGCGAATTAGTGATGAAACTCCTTTCATTGCCGACCTGAAACCAAGTGGAAAATACCTGATCGAGGATCTGCATAAAGTGGGAGGAATGCCTGGAGTGATGAAATTCTTATTGAAAGAAGGGTATCTGGATGGAAATTGCCTGACAGTCACCGGCAAAACCCTGGGTGAAAACCTGGAGGAAGCTGCTGATTTGGCAAAAGACCAAAAGATCATTCGCCCATTCTCAGACCCTATCAAACCGGTGGGCCATATTCAAATACTGTTTGGCAATCTGGCCGAAGAAGGATCTGTAGCTAAGATCACCGGAAAAGAAGGAGAAACATTTACCGGACCGGCACATGTTTTTGAAGATGAATTTGAAGCAATAGAAGGAATCAGTAAAAACGTGAAGAAAGGCGAGGTAATCGTCATCAGAAATTCCGGTCCAAAAGGGGCGCCTGGAATGCCTGAAATGTTGAAACCTACAGGAGCCGTGATGGGCGCCGGATTAGGTAAGGACGTTGCGCTCATCACCGACGGAAGGTTTTCCGGAGGATCTCATGGATTTGTCGTGGGGCACATCACACCGGAAGCAAGTGAAGGCGGATTGATCGGCCTGATAAAAAATGGCGATATAATCACTATTGATGCTGTAAATAATCGACTTGACGTTGATTTGTCTGATGAAGAAATTGCCGAAAGGCGAAAAAACTGGATCAAACCTGATAACAAGGTCACATCCGGCATTTTGAAGAAATTCCAGGAAAGAGTAAAAACTGCGTCTGAAGGATGCTTAACTGTATAATTTAAACTTTTTAACAAATGGCTACGCTGACTGAAAAATCGAAAGTGAAGGAAAAAATTGGCAAAAAGATCACCGGATCTGAAGCGGTCATTCTTTCGCTTCTGGCGGAGGGGGTAGATTCCATCTTTGGTTACCCCGGAGGGGCTATCATGCCCGTCTACGACGCCTTGTACCACTACCAGGATCAAATTAATCACTACCTGGTGCGCCATGAGCAGGGTGCTGCACATGCTGCACAGGGGTATGCACGAGTCTCCGGAAAAGTCGGTGTCTGCTTTGCCACGAGTGGTCCGGGAGCCACCAACCTTATTACTGGAATCGCCGATGCACAAATCGACTCCACGCCGATCGTTTGTATCACAGGGCAGGTTCCGGCACATCTATTGGGCACTGATGCCTTTCAGGAGTCAGACGTATTGAGTATTTCCATGCCAGTAACAAAATGGAGCTTCCAGGTAACGACCCCTGATGAAATACCTTTTGCAATCGCCCGCGCATTTTACATTGCCAAGTCCGGCAGGCCGGGGCCCGTGTTGGTTGACATTACTAAAAATGCGCAATTTGGTGAACTGGAATTTAGATATGAGAAATGTGAAAAGATCCGAAGCTATCATCCTTATCCACCGGTAGATACCAAAAAGATCTCGGAGGCCGCCGACTTAATAAATAAGGCGAAGAAACCATATATTCTTGCTGGCCATGGTGTTTTGATTTCCGAGGCTCAGGAAGAATTGAAGCAATTAGCAGAAAAGGCCGGCATTCCTGTGGCTACCACCTTGCTGGGACTTTCAGCATTCCCGACGGATCACCCGTTAAATGTTGGATTTTTAGGTATGCATGGAAATTATGGCCCTA
>JBNLGG010000158.1:0-3360 GCA_050305935.1 Cyclobacteriaceae bacterium
GAAATTCAACACCATTTGATAGGTTACTTCCTTAGGGTAGGGGCTGATCTTTTCATCGGTAATGCCGTGGTCACTGGCAAAAACAAATATCGTTGGGTTTTCCAGCCTGGGAGTCAAGGTTTGCTGAATCGTGCCTATTTGTAAAGCAATCATTTCCAGTGTTCCCAGCGAACCAACAGGTTTTGTTTTGGAATTGATCTTTTCGATCAACGCCGCTTCTATGGATGTTTCTACCTCGTTCATTTTATTTCTTTTTTATGTCACAAAACCAAAACCCCATGTTTCCTGAGGAGTCGGGGCCTTTGTATTTCTTGTAAATTTTTTCACCAATTTCTATATCAATTGGCCGGTCAAATATGGGTCCGTCGAAAACAAAGGTGTGAAATTCCCCATTTTCACCACAGGGGTCAACGCCGACTGGCAGGTCCTTGATAAATTGCTCGTCGATGATCCTTCCGGCAAAACTTTCATCCAGTAATTCTGCTTTTACACATACCACCATCGTTTTAAAACCCAATTCGATGAACTCTTTAACCAATTCTGTTGTGTCCCTTTTCCAAATGGGGAAAACAGCTTTGAATCCTGCCTTTTCCAGCTTTTCTTCGCGGTATTTCTTTAGGTCTTCCAAAAAGATATCCCCAAACACTGAATGCGTAAATCCATCTTTCCTGAGGTTTTGCATCATGGCTGACATCTCACCGTTGTATTCGTCCATAGACGGCTGTTCCGGAAGTTGTAGTTTGTAAAGTGGAAGTTTCAATCGCGAAGCCTGTTCATCGAGAAGTTCTTCCCTGACTCCATGCATGGAGACTCGTTGAAACGCACTGTTGATGCTTGTTAAAAGGCCGGAGATTTCAAACTGCTCATCCTTTAGTATTTTATAAAGCGCCAATGAGCTGTCTTTGCCGCCACTCCAGTTGAATATTGATTTATGTCGCATTATTTTATTTAGCTTAGAATTTGTTTTCGGATTTCAATATTTTGCCTGAAACATCATTGGGTTTTATCAGCATCGGAATACCTGAAACCATAAAAATAACCTTGGATGCTTTTTCCGCAACGTATTGATTTGCCCATCCTTGCAGGTCTGTAAATCTTCTGCCAATCTCCGTTTCGGCATGAATGCCCATTCCCAACTCGTTGCTAATGATAATAATGGTTGCTTGTTTCTCAGAAAGCAGGTCAATCTCATTTTTAAACAGTGATAAAGACGTTTCGATGTCGTTTCCCGATTCTGTGAAAAAATTGGTGAGCCACAGGGTGACACAGTCGATCACCACTACTTTCCCTTCTATTGGCACTTTGCTGACAAGAGTTTCTTCCTCAACGGTTGTCCACCTTTCATCCCGGTCATTCCGGTGTCGCTCAATTCGCATGTCAAATTCCTCGTCCCAATGCCTCGCCGTGGCAATGTAAACCGGGTTTTCTGTCATGGAGCAGGCCAAATCCTGTGCATACCTACTTTTCCCTGATCGAGCGCCCCCGGTTATAAAAATGATCATCTATCGTACATTTTTATGCTCATAGGGACAGTGACGGCAATTATTGCCACAGCAATCACCTCGTTTCAAATGATACCAGGCTGTAAAAACACAATTGCCATTCTCTTTGTAAAAGTCGATCCCTTCCACCAACTCTCTTCCATTTCCCCGGTAGTTTGGCGCAATATTTTCCTGTTTTCCGGATTGGACATCAGCGACGAATGCATCTACCTTTTGGCGGATGACTTCTTTCAGACAGTCAGGACACATGCACTGGCCACCTTTTTCAATGATCTCGATATTTGGTAATGCGGCACACCAGCAAGTCAGTTCCTTGCTGCATGTGCTACATACAAATTCTTTACCGCATGATGGGCAATATTTTATTTTTTCACCTTTCAATTTGTCTTGTTTTCAAATAAGGAGACTTTGTGAATAGCGAATTGCCTGAACCACACAGATTGTTTTGCCCTAATTTCTGCGCCAAAAAGGAGGCCACTGAAAACCAGGGTTCCTCCCAAAAAGTACAGTTCATAAGGGATGGCTGCTGCGAGGCACATAGCGAATCCTGCCGCGGTTTTTGGGTACATCGTCCCTTCCAACCACACACCAAAATCAGTCAAGATCCAATGGATAAACGTGATGATGATCGACGAAAGGAGAATGCTTTTTACATTGACCTTTTTGATGAGCAATTTCCCGGTAAGGGCCATCAGAATAAAGGCTCCGTAAGTCCAATAAAAGTGCTCATAGAAAAACCTCCATTCACCGTAGTAGACAAAGCGGTTTAAAAAGATATCGCCAATCCATAAAATCATCAATGGCAGGATGTATGACCTGTAACCGGAATACATTGCACCACCAAAAAGAGCAAGTGCACCAATAGGAGTAAAGTTACCATAGTCAGACATAGCATCAAACTGGTACAACAGCATCCGGCTCACTGTGATGCAAATAGTCAACACGACAAACCAGATAATTTCCGGGCGTAGTTGATTAGAATTTTTCATCGGTTTAAATTTTTGTCAGTTTTCATTAGTATCCCGACGCGTCGGGAGAATCGCCATTTAATAATCCCGTTGTGTGTCAACATTTTTACATGGCGATTTCATGGTGTAAATTTTGGATTTAAAATGCAGCGCCATTGGGGCCTATTCCTACCTCATAGTCGTTAATGGGTGTCCCAGCCAGGGAATATCGATAAAACATACCTGAATCAGTAAAATTGGGGGCTTCAAATACATAGATCTCATTCGTTGTACTATTTACCTTAAACCCATAAGCAAATACATTGATAATTGGTGTTGAAGCTATTTCACCATCTGCTATAGTTGCCAGGAAAATTCCACCGAAACCATATCCCCCACCTATATATAACATGTTTCCGCTAGGATTTGCTTCCAGGTGTCCTGGATGTTGTTCATCGTAAAGAGGATAAGTGTCTAGGACTTCCAGCGTAGTCATTGATACCTTTGCTAACGAAGACGGCTTATGCCCAATCACGGCCCAGTTCTCGTCATAAATTGTTGATCCCGTGTTTAAAACCCAAAGATCACCATTGCTGTCGATGACCATGTCTTTTGGATTAGTACCAGTTTTAATAGTTTTTTCTACCTGGTTTGTTGCGGCATTGATGACAGTAATAGTTGAATCTTCACCATATCCACCACTATTTGCGACTACCACGTATCCGTTAGAGGATAGGATTGACTCAGGGCCTGTACCGGCCGGAATGGATGTAGTAACTTCTTTGGTTGCAGGATCAATAACTTTGACTACACCGCCTTCGCCCCATTGTGTAACATAAATGAGACCACCTTCCTCGATAATATATCGGGGGCTTTCAAGTGATTCTATCACACCCTGTTCTTCAAAGTCA
>JBNLGG010000159.1:0-3200 GCA_050305935.1 Cyclobacteriaceae bacterium
CAATGCCTCGAGCGGAACTTGCTCTATCACTCTGTAAATTGAAAGATATTTAGTACGTTTGGGCGTTCCGTCCGGTCGTGGAGTACATGCTTCATCAATTTCCTTTCTTGAAACAACATCACTCATCTTGTCAATATCAAGCTCAAAAAATACAGCTTGTCCACGGGCTCGTTTTTGTGTCCCAACAGCTAGGTAATTGCCAAATTTTTCAGGCTCCAGGCCAGAGGCAATCAATGCTTCGGGAGTCACGGAGAAATACAAATAGTTTTTGCTCATATCTTATTTGATTTTCTTATGTAAAAGCGATTGAGTTTAATGTCTATCTAATTTACAGACATATATACTTTATGAAAAGCGAAAATAAGGTAAGTTCAGGTCGGAAAACATGATTTTTACCCATACAATGCATAATAAATCCGTGTCTCGAGGGGGTATATGTAAGATATAAACAAAAAAAGCACTTTCTTGATAAATCAGATACGCACACGTTTGCAGAATATTGACATTTAATTTTAAAAATACAATTAGATTAATAGAATAACCCGTTGGGTGAATTAATTTAGCTGAAATTTATGAGTTAAAAATAGAATGCATCTCCCTGAAAATGAGTATATTAATAGTGCAAACAAATCAATAAAACTCATTTGGAAGATGCATAATATAAAGAGAAATTTCGATAAAATTCTAGAAACTATCAAACCTTTCACTGAAGATATTTTTAACAAAAACGGTAATGTGCCCAGGCCTGGACCGGTAGCTAAAATGTCTGATTTAGAGGTGATTGCCCTTACATTAACAAGTGAATATCTTTCGATTGACAGTGAGAATTACCTGTTCAAAAAATTACGAAGCTGCCATCATCAGGATTTTCCTCAGTTAATTGATCGTAGTCAGTTCAACAAGCGTAAGAAGAATCTCTTTTTTTATATCGACAAGATTAGACAGCGAATGGCTGATCATTTCATTGAAATGGAAAATTACTTTATTGTGGACTCTATGCCGGTAGAAGTAGCAAAGATCAGTCGCGAAAGACGTTCAAAAGTTTGTAAGGAAGTATTTGAAACTTCTCCGGATAAAGGATATTGTGCTTCACAAAAAACATATTTTTATGGATATAAGCTTCATGGCATTTGTTCCATGAGAGGTGTTTTTCATAGTTTTGATTTGACAAAAGCCAGCATTCACGACAATGAAATATTACCTGATTTAAAGTCTCAACTATCTGACTGTGTGTTGCTTGGAGATAAAGGCTATATTGGTAAAAAGGTTCAACTAGACCTTTTCCATCATGCGAGCATTAAGTTAGAAACTCCGATGCGTAAAAATCAAAAGGATTATAAGCCATATCCCAAGGTATTTCGAAAAACTAGAAAAAGACTGGAAACACTCTTTTCACAATTAAGTGATCAATTCATGATGAAGCGAAATTATGCAAAATCTTTTCGTGGATTTAGAACCAGGTTGTTGTCGAAAATCGCAGCCATGACTACTATTCAATTTGTGAATTATTTCCAATTGGGTAGAAATCTAAATAATCTTAAACATGCTATTATCTAATTCACCCAACGGGTTTTTACTAATAATTAATTAGATATAATCAATGCTGTCCTAAATATTTTTTGGCATAGGAGTAATATCTACTTTTTCTGGGAATTCGGGCAATTTCAGCAATAATCTAGAAACAGAACCCCCTGCTGACTTTTTGGAGGGGGTTTTGGATGATCTTCAAAAGGTTTGTCCAGCCATTTTTGTAGTTCAATTTTCACAAAGATGTTCAAGCGGATAAAGGCCACCAGATTGGACAGATGCCACCCGAATTTAGCTGTTGCCTTCAGCACTTTTAGCAGCAAGATGGTGATCAGTGCGGTCCAGATTTGGATCATGACCGCATTTTTGGAAGTACCGATGAAGGTTTTAATATGCAGTAACTGCTTGATATCCCGGAAAAACACCTCGATTTCCCATCTTGATTTGTAGAGATCCCCGATGGTTTGGGCAGCCCATCTGAAGTTATTGGTGATCAGTTCGATGGTCTGTTGGTTCTCCTCATCCCATACAGCTACTCTTCGGAGTTTGCCCGAATATTTGGCCTTAGACTGTGGATGGGTCAGTTCGATTTCTTCGTCAATAAGTACATTTTGGGCAGTATTGGCGGGTAATTCCCGCTCCCGGATGGAGGTAAAAGCCAGGTTGTCCTTGTGTCTGATGACAAAAAACACCCCTTTGCTGTCCCAAACGTTGAGCATGGGAAAGTCATTGTAATACCGGTCAGCCACGATCACTGACCCTTTTTCCAAAGGAATGTCGTAGGCACCTTTATTGTCCCCGACACTTCCTTCGGTAATATTCACATAGACAGGGAGTTTCCCGTCATAGTCCAACAGAGTATGCATCTTTACAGCTCCCTTCTTGGTGCGGAACGTTGCCCAGTCAAACACCGAAAGGCAAAGGCTGACCACTGTAGCGTCCAGGAGATAGACAGGGGCCTTGATCCTGAGTTTGACTCGTTGAAGGGCCGTCTGTTGTCCTAAATGCTTCAGGAGCGAATAGTAGAACTCCTTGAACAGATCCGCATCTCTTCTTTTATTCTGATAGCTGATAGTGGATTTGGAAGGGGCTCTGGCTATACCCAGGTGGTTGAGGTTTCCGGTGGCCGAGCGCAGTCCATTGGAGATATCTCTTACTGAAGTGCTTTTGGCAAAGTGACAGAAAAGCATCGAAACTAAATGCGTCCAGCTATCAAAACCTTTGCAGCCTTTGTCGCTTTGCTTCTGTTCAACCAGTTTCTTGAAAATTGACCGGTCAATCTTTTTAATAATCTGTGAAAACAATGTAATATTACTCATGAGAGGTCTGATGTTTTTGGTGCAAACCCAAAGTAGCTATTTTGGGCAAAAAATTAGACCTCTCTTCTATTATTTAGGACAGGGTTGGAATTAGCCTGAAAAAACTTGAGATTCTTTTTGAATATTAAATAAGAAAACTATTTTTGCATTCGCTTTTCAAAAGCGCACATTCTGTAAAAGGCAGAATGTGAAAAATGATAATTATGCCTCCTTACCTGCCTGCCGGCAGGCAGGGCTCAGCTAAATATGCTGCTGTCCTGAAAGGCTAAATAAATAATAAGCCTCCTTAGCTCAGCTGGTAGAGCAACTGACTTGTAATCAGTAGGTCGCTGGTTCGATCCCGGCAGGGGGCTC
>JBNLGG010000160.1:0-3158 GCA_050305935.1 Cyclobacteriaceae bacterium
CTTAAAACATATCGCGCGAACCTGCCCTGGTATTGGGTAGAAAAAATAGGCCAGGAACCAAACTGGACATATTCATCGGAGATTATTGAAAATATCCATCATTCCACCCTTGAATTATTTAAGGTTTATAAGCTAGGGGAACGGATTCGACAAATTTTAAATGACCCAATTATAGGTGAAGATGGCGATATCACTGAAACAAGGGATTACAATTCGTACGTCCGCCAAATGGATGAAATCGCCGAATTGAAGTTTGCTGACACCGCCGACTTTATTCAGGCGGGAAATGTGGGAGACATCGGGTGTGCCGTTGGATCCTGGATCAAATTGGCTTGCGAGGATCCGAGGCTAGCTGAATCAGATTTTTACGGAATTGAAGTAGCGCGAAAGCTGTTTAATTTGTGTGTTCAAAGAAAACAAAATGATGAATTTAAGAACCCGAATGTATTTTTCTCCCAAAAGAATGCGGTAACAGACCTGGTTTTCCAAAAAGGTAAAATGAACACGATTCATACATCTTCGTTGACGCATGAGATATTTTCGTATGGAAGCATAGGTGACCTGAAAAGGTTTATTAAAAACCGCTTTGAAGAACTACAGCCTGGAGGTGTATGGATCAACAGGGATGTGATTGGCCCTGAAAATGGTGACCGGGAGGTGTACCTGTGGTTAAATGACACGGATGGAATTCTAGTTGAACAACCGGTGGACATGAAGGAATTGAAGGAAAACGGTAAATACCTTGATAGCCTCTCCACCTACTCTAAATTTTTACAGTTTGCCCATGATTTTAGGAAGGATGAAGCGGATAAGATCAGTTATGAAATTGTCGAGCAATCCGGCGAAAAATATGCGAAAATTCGTTTGAAAGATGCATGCGAATTCATGCTTACAAAAGATTATACCGACAACTGGGAAAGCGAAATGCATGAACGATTTTGCTTCTGGAGTATTGATGATTGGAAAAATGAATTAATGAATGTGGGATTCAGAATGCTCCCAGGATCGCATGCATACACCAATCCCTGGATAGAAGAAAATCGATTTAACGGAAAAGTAAAGCTCTTTGAACTCCAGCGGGGAAAATTGAAGAAAATTGCATCCCCTCCTACCAATGCAATCATAGTGGGGCAGAAATTTTAAACCATTTAACTATGCAGGATATAAAACTATCAGTTGACGCAGTTGTTTTTGGCTATACCTCTGAGGACGGACTTTCTTTGCTCTTAATAAAAAGAGGAATCGAACCTTTCAAGGGACTATGGGCGCTACCCGGAGGCCTGGTGAAAAACGATGAATCACTCGAAGCGGCTGTAGAACGTGAGTTAAAAGAGGAAACTGGAATTTCCATCAATTACCTGGAGCAGCTTTACACCTTTGGCGATCCGGCACGCGACCCCCGCAACCGGGCGGTATCTGTGACCTACTATGGCTTGGTCAGTGCAGATAAATTTACAATCATGGCCGACACGGATGCCAGTGACGTTCGGTGGTTTAATGTTAAAAATTTGCCGGATCTGGCATTTGACCATAATCAAATAGTAAAAACTGCGATACGTCGGCTACAAGGGAAAATCATCTATGAACCAATAGGATTTGAGCTTTTGCCAAAAAGGTTTCCCTTCTCCGAGTTAGAAAAATTATATGCAGCAGTGCTGGATAAGCCCATTGACCGCCGCAACTTCCGTAAAAAAATCATGAGGTACGGATTTATCATAGAGACTTCCGTCCGTCAAACGCTTTCCGGGGCCGGGCGTCCTGGTTTCCTCCATGAGTTTGATGAAAAAAAATATTTTGAGCTGAAAAAGAGCGGAATCAACATTGAGCTTTAGACTTCTCCCGCTGATTTAAAAAAAAATATAAAATTTAATTTGCGTATTAGAAACGCAAATAATTATATTTGCGTAGTAAATACACAAATAGAATACATTATGAACATAGGAGTAATAATCGCACGCTTTCAAACACCTTTTCTACACAAGGGACACATTCATTTGATAGACGAAATAAAGAAAACACACAACAGGCTGATCATCATTCTCGGAATAAGCCCACTTTCCAGTAGCAGGAATAATCCATTTGACTACACCACGCGGGAAGGAATGATCAAAGACCAATATCCAGACATTATTATACTTCCCCTGGCGGATCACCCGGACGACCGGCAGTGGTCGAAAAATCTGGATCAACTCCTGGAAGGTACTTTTCCTAGTGCAACCTTTACCTTGTTTGGAAGCCGGGATAGCTTTATACCAGCCTATTCCGGAAAATATAATACTACACAACTTCAGAAACACGGGGATTTCAGTTCCACAGAAATCCGAAAAAAGTACGCTGATCAGGTAGGTAAGTCAGAAGATTTCAGAAAAGGGGTTTTATACGCTGTACATTGCCAGTATAAGAAAGCTTATCCCACAGTGGATATAGCTGTTTTTAGAAATAACAAGTCTGAACTTCTTCTTGGCAGGAAAGCTATTTCAAACAGATGGAGATTTATCGGAGGCTTTGTGGATCCCGAAGATCAATGTTTGGAAGTGGCTGCAAAACGCGAGTTAAATGAAGAAGCCGGTGCGATCGAAACGAGCCCATTACTGTACGAAATGTCAGCAAAAATTGACGATTGGCGATATAGAAACGAAAGCGATAAGATCATCACATCCTTTTTCAGTTGCGACTACATATTTGGAGCCCCAAAGGCGAACGACGATATCAAGGAACTGCAATGGGTCAAGGTGTCAGAATTGAATGACATGATGGATCGCAATCTCCTTTCTGAAGAACATGGCGGCTTATTTCGCCATGTGATAAAAAAATATGTGCAAAATGTGTAACTGATAAAATTGTTGGATCATGACAAGAGAAAATTTAATACTGCTAGCTGATGGTTACAAATACAGCCACCACAAATTATACTACCCGGGCACATCTACAGTATACAGCTACCTGGAAAGCCGCGGTGGAAAGTTTGACAGCACCGTGTTTTTCGGGCTGCAATTTTACTTGAAAAAATACCTGGAAGGCCGGGCATTTACACAGGAAGAATTAGACGAAGCTTCTGAAGTATTGCCAAAAGTGTTTGGCAGGGACGATGTATTTGACAAAACTAAATTCCAATACATCCTTGATAAACACGATGGCCGCCTACCTGTCAGGATAAA
>JBNLGG010000161.1:0-3126 GCA_050305935.1 Cyclobacteriaceae bacterium
ACCGATGCCAAGACGGCTTTTAAAAAGGCCACCGCTTTTTCTGTGAAACGCCCGTCAAGCGACTGCTTTTTCATTTGAATGCCTAAGAACTGTCGCAGGTCTGCACACATATTGCGAAGGCTAAGGGCTTTCCCTTTTTGGTAGGCAAACATCAGGCAATTGAGAAAATCAAAACCCCCGAGTAAGGCCTTGCGTTGGACGAACCTGGTTTCCCTTGCCAGTTGCTCAATCTTATGCCGGTCAAAACAATCGGCTAGTCCAGTAGTGAAAAATTGCGCGTTCTCAGTAGAATAGTCTGCATTTATTGTCTGCTTCTTCCCCTACGAATATTATCTTTGTTGAAAATCAAAAAGGGCGATGCCTCTTTAAACGAAAAGAACACCGCCCTTTATTTTTATTAATTCACAAAACAAAGATAATAATGGGGAAGAAGAGTTGGAATCCCCAAGCAGGGATTCTGCATCATATGTCATAAATTATTAATAATCTGTTTATTATACCCTTGACCTGACGGCTATGGCCTTGTCGGCAGACAGGTTTCCGCCTTTCAGCTCAAATTCTCACTCCACCAAAACCATCAAATACCCCAGTCGGGACCCGCTTTTTCATCAACTACTTTGGTTAACAATTTTCATAAATTTTTAGTGTCCGAATGATAATTTGACATTGTGCTTTTTAGTCGATTTGTTCTAAAGTTTTCACAAAAGGAAAGGCTGAATAGGCTGAAGCACAGTAGCTTGTGAATTACTTAATCAAATGAATTAATGTAACATTTATAATATACGATATGTATCCGACTCTTTTTTTGCAATTGGATTGATTTTAATAGCACACATGTAGTTATGAGTTAGCTCGATGAAATGTTATTTTATCTTATTTTTGAAAGCGACTTTTTTACGGATTCAATCAAAATTTTAATACATATTCGATCCCACATGTGGGAGAATTTTTTTTTTTAGTTTCAACTTTAATCAATCAATCAAATTATGAAAATCAATTATGTTATCTATTTGTGGTTTGTTTTTGCGCTTGGCATTATTAAACCATCGGCGGCCCAGGAATGGAGCGTGCAATTAGAAGAGCCGGTAAAATGGGTGTCGTTAAGCCAGACAGGGGTGGTGATGGCGTTCACCGAGGGTGGACTTTATGGTGTCGACCCTGAAAACCAGGAGGTGAAGTGGAAAAACCCCGAGGTGTCAAATGTAAAAGAAGAAGGTGTTGAGTACCTGAATACTGCGCCTTTGGCTGTTTTGAAAACCATTACAGGAAAAACCTGGCTGGTAAATACCTATACTGGAGCACTGCTTTTTAATTCTGAAGATTATAATTTCTCTACAGTTAACCAGCGGCACTTATGTCTTGAAGAAGGTGTTATGCTGATAGATGGTAACGGAAATGATGACAGGACGCTGGTGGCTGTTGACTATGAAGCTGAGGGTAAGGTGATTTGGAAACAAATAATAGGTGAGAAGAAAAATTTGGTATCTGCGGCAAAATTAACACCCACCCCTGTTGAAATAGGTGAATATGTCTTTCTGGCAGCCGACAATGTGTTGTTGAAAATCCATAAAACCGAAGGTACAATTGCCTGGAAGAAGGAGCTTAAAAAAGACATAGCATTACTATTTGAATTTAATAATAATATCTATGCAGTACAAGGAAACGTCACTGCAGAGTACAGTAGTCGGCATCAGGATGATAACGAGATGAGTTCGACTACTTATTCATCTTTAGGAAATTTTCTGATCTCGGGTTATGATTCAGAAAATGGAAGTGAGCTTTGGGATCCTGTAAAAGTTAAGGGTTCTTTCGCAGGGCTCAGAATACTTGAAGAAGGGGCGTTGATATTTAGTGACGGCGGTACCCTGCCCAAAATTGATTTGGAAACAGGTGAAGAAGTGTGGAAAAATCCTCCTGGTTTACGTGCCTCATGGGTCAACAATATTGAGACAACAGAAAAAGGGTATTTGATCAGTGTATTATCTGTCAATGCTAATATGATCGCCTACATAGGATACGACGGAGAAACCATAGATAAGGGATTTCATATGACGACCTCTCCCATTGATGTGATGAAAAATCTGGACCAGGGGATATTTGTTTTAGGAGATGACTTTGATTTGCTAACTCATGATAAAAAGAAGTCAATATGGGGTAAGGAATTGAAGGATATTGCGGTATCAGCATATACCAGGGATGATAAAGGAAACTACTATGTTGTCACTCAGTCCGGCAGTTTATACTACCTTGATCTGGAAGCAGTAGCATACAAAAAACTGGCCGGCGGCCTACCTGTTACGAAAGACAGGATCAATAATTTGGAACTAAGCGGTGGCGCCCTGTTCATTTCTATGTCGCAAGGAATAGTAAAAGTAGATACGAAAGAAGGTCAGGTGATATGGAGAAAGCAGTATCCTGAGGTAGAGTTGAGCCTTGGCGCACAAATGCTGTTGTTTAGCATATCTACTACTGCCGATCTGCTATCCGCCGCCAATCAGATAGGTAGCAATATTTATTCACTGTCCTCTAACCCACGGGATAAGACTACAGCAAAGGTATTGCAAGCTAAATCAAATTTAGCTTCAGGTGTTGCGGCAGAGACATACAAACTTATAAATACCCGATTTAGTGCGAGACAAGAGTCGGGAGCCTACGTGGTATTTCTTACCAAAAATCCCGATAATAATAAGGTTTCATTTGTGATAGTTGACAAAAATGATGGCTCGGAACGATTTGTGACTGTTGATGATAGTACGCCTAAATTTACATTGGACTCAGTCGAGCGTCTTATATACTTTGTTAAGGATAATCAAAGTATTGAAGCTCACTCTTTTGGACAATAAAGAATCACTTTAAAAACATCTTATAGGGTCAGAGTAAGGGGGATTGCTTTTAAGGTTGACGTGTCTTTTATTGATCAAAACTTTTAAAGTGATTCCCTGGGCTCCGGTCTGTGGAACCGGAGAGTTGTTATGAAATGTTTAGTATTGAATTAATCGGGTTTTTTCCGGAGCGAAGGTAGGGTCATTTCATTTAAGGGTAAAAACTTCCTGGGATCGTAATCAATCAATTAATTTGAGTAACTGCACCTTAAATACGGTGTACGACAAAATACCCTTTTATCTC
>JBNLGG010000162.1:0-3070 GCA_050305935.1 Cyclobacteriaceae bacterium
AGCAGGGTTTCCGATAACAACCCTGGAACAATAAGATTAGGCGTGTCTTTGGCAAATTGTTTCACGCAAAGAGCACCGAAAGTTGCTTCTTAAAATAAGTCACTTTGTGAACTCTGCGTGTTACCCCGCTGCGGTCTCTGCGTGGAATTGGGAAAGTTGATAGGGAGGGTGAACGTCAAATGGAAACTGGCATTTTTCCACGCAAAGGACGCGAAGGTTTATTCGCAAAGAACGCAGAGAGTTGCTTCTTAAATTTAGTCACTTTGCGAACTGCGTGTTTCCCTCTGCGGTCTGCGTGGAATAAAAAAGCCAATAGGGAGGAGAGACTTCGAATGGTAGCTGGAAATTTTTCCACGCAAAGCGCGCTAAGATTTAAAACGCTAAGAGCGCGAAGAAATACCAGGTGACAATTAAACCCTCCGCGTCCTCTGCGTGTTTTCCCTCTGCGGCCTCTGTGTGGAAGAAGAAAGCCAATAGGGAGGAAAAATATCGAATGGTAGCAGGATCTCTTTCCACGCAAAGCGCACTAAGATTTAAAACGCAAAGGACGCAGAGAAAGTAATTGACAAAGTACCGGTTGACCTGCAAGATTTGTATTTTTACACTTTGATGTCAAAAGTGTCGTAACTTCGAACATCATAAATTCTAGCGAGGGTCAAACCTTCGCTATTGTGATTTTTGAGATCAAGATTTTCAACCGTTTTTTTTGCCCGGATGACAGTAAATTTTACCTATGAATTCTAATCGAATAGCTTTTCCTAAAAAGGCTCCTTTCGCTCCTACAGGTAGGCATGTGCAGGCAGGTACCCAGCAGTGTTCCTCGCTACATACCATAGAAAGATTAAGGAAATACGCTATGGGAAGAAAGTGTTATTCCACATACCTTGGCATATTATTCCAATATTGCCCGTCACATTAGGGATAGATTTGATATTGATAATCAGTCTGGTAACATGAAAAATAACGAAGATAAGAATTTGTGGAGCAGGGAATATGAACCAGGTGGGGAATCGGGAATATAGGTTAATGCAATTGACAACATCAACAACACCATTAAAGAACTATAAAGCTAAATATGCAAGAATCCATTAGTGTATTTGATATTCTAAAAATTGGGGTAGGACCTTCCAGTTCGCATACCTTTGGGCCATGGAAAGCGGCCCTTCGATTTGTTTCTGATTTAAAGCTAGAAAACGTAGAAAAGGTACAGGTGCATCTATATGGATCGCTGGCCTTGACAGGTAAGGGGCATGGAACGGACATTGCATTGATGTTAGGCCTCGTTGGTGAAAATTATGAGACCATTCCAATAGAAAATATCAAGTCCATTCCTGATGAGATAGTTGACAAACATATTTTAAAACTCGCAGGAAAAAAGGAGATTAGTTTTTTTCCTGATCAGGATATTGTTTTCATTAAAAACAAAAAATTGCCCTTTCATTCAAATGGAATGATATTTCTGGCAACAGATAATACGGGGCACGAACTGTTAAAAGAAACCTATTATTCCATCGGCGGAGGTTTTGTGGTGAATGAAAATGAAGCTACAGCCAGTGAAAATCCCAATTTCATCAAACTGCCTTTCCCATCAGATTGTGCGGAGGACATTCTAAGAAACTGTAAGGAAGAAAGGAAAATTCATGAAATGGTGTTTCAGAATGAATTAAGCTGGAAGAGCCAACAGGAAATCGAGTCCGGATTAAGGGGGATATGGGGTGCGATGAAAGATGCAGTATATCGTGGTTGTCATACAGAGGGAAATCTGCCAGGGGGACTGGAGGTAGTGAGACGAGCGCCGGCAATGAACAAACGATTATTGAAGAATTTCCAATATTCAGATGTGGATGAATGGATAGCGACTATTAAAAAGGCCAAATTTAATTTTTCTGATATTCTGGAGTGGATCAGTTGTTTTGCCATGGCTGTAAACGAAGAGAATGCCAGCTTTGGCAGGGTAGTAACAGCGCCTACAAATGGATCAGCAGGGGTGATTCCAGCAGTGTTGTTGTATTACATTTGTTTTTCGAAACAAAAGGTAAAAGAACAAGATATTTTTAATTTTCTAATGGTGGCAGGAGAAATTGGTTCACTGTTTAAGAAAGGATCCACCTTGTCGGCAGCGATGGGTGGGTGCCAGGCAGAAATTGGCGTTTCATCATCCATGGCGGCAGGGGCATTGACAGAATGTTTAGGTGGCACCGTACAGCAGTCGCTTACCGCGGCTGAAATTGCAATGGAGCATCACCTCGGACTCACCTGCGACCCAGTAGGCGGGCTGGTTCAGATACCATGTATCGAGCGAAATAGCATGGGTGCCATTAAGGCCATTACAGCTTCAAAAATTGCACTCGATAGTGACCCTCAAAATGCAAAAGTCTCCCTGGACAACGTCATCAAAACCATGTGGCAAACCGCTCAGGATATGAACACCAAATACAAGGAAACTTCCCAGGGAGGATTGGCTGCCAATATATCTGTAAAAGTATCTGAATGTTAGGAAAACACTAGGTTACAATTAACACTTCGCGAATCTCTGCGTGTTTTTACTCTGCGGTCTCTGTGTGGAATAAAAAAGCCGATAAGGAGGAGAGACATCGAATGGTAGCCGGGACTTTTTCCACGCAAAGCGCGCGAAGATTTAAAACGCCAAGAGCGCTGAGAATTACCCGGTGACAATTAAACACTTTGCGTCCTTCTGCGTGTTTTCCCCTCTGCGGCCTCTGCGTGGAATAAGAAAGCCGATGGGGAGGGGGAACGTCATTAAGTAGCTGGATCTTTTTCCACGCAAAGCGCGCGAAGATTTAAAACGCCAAGAGCGCTGAGAAATACCTGATTACAATCAACACTTTGCGGCCTCTGCGTGTTTATTTGGGACAAAAAGATTTTTATGTGAATCACTCATCTTTACAATTACATTCGCCAGGATGAACCGAAGCCCCACTTCGCATCATTGTAGCTTAATTGTTGCAGTCACGTGCTTTTATTTTTATTGAATATCGCTTTCTGTAATTGTAAACCAACATTCAATGGGTTTACTGCTAAACCTATGTTTATTCCAATTGATCATTTC
>JBNLGG010000163.1:0-2908 GCA_050305935.1 Cyclobacteriaceae bacterium
TCTTTTATCTTCAATTATTTTGTCCATGTCTTAGTCCAATAATGTTCCGGTTAGGTAAAAATTGATGGTTCGTTCTTTTAAAAAGGTTTGCAACTCAGTTCTCAGAATTTCCGCCTGGGCAATGGCGTGGTTGTTACGTGCTTCATAGTATTCCATCACGCTTATCATTCCTTTTTCCCTTCGCTTGGTGGCAGCTTCCAGCGCCAGCCCTTCGCTAGTTTCCTTTTTTACAGCGGAGAGGTATTCGGAAGTGGCAGCGTGCCATTCCAATTGCACCTGGAAAATCTCGTATTCGAGGGATTGCAGGCCCAGCTTATAATTATTGACCGCCTGGTCGTGGTTTATTTTTGATATCTGAATTTGATTTCTTCGCCTGAAAGCATCGAACAACGGGATAACCAGTCCTAATCCATAGTTCAGGCTTTGGTTGTTTCTGAATTGTTCATTGAATGAAATGACTTCGCCATTTTGGCCCGTAAAGGTATCTGAATACCGGGTACTGTAGTCTGCGAATAAGTTTAGTGAAGGGTAGAGAGATGCCTGCGCCATTTTCACCTGTTTCCTGGCTGCCTCCAGTCTGTTGGTCAATGTTCGGATGCGTGGTAGATTTACCTTGGCCTGGTCAAATATGGAATCAAACGGGAGGTCATCCCCGATTCCTTTGATCAGAAGAATATTTTCCGTTTCAAGCGTAGAATCTATCGGATAATTCATCAGCCGTTTCAATGTCAAGAGGGAAATATTGGCACTGTTTTTTTGTTGAGTCAATAAAAACTCATCGTTGGCCAGCCTTGCCTCCACATCATAGCGTTCACTTCCTGAAGCTCTGCCCAATTCAATAAATTGTGTGATTCGATTATGTTCTCGTTGGGAGAGTTCCAGTTGCTCTTTGATAATGGTGACGAGGCCTTTGTCAATTTCATAATTAATAAAAGCCTCCAGCACATTGTAATTTAATTGATTGACCCTGGCCTGGTATGATTCCTCTTCGGAGATGAGATTGTATTTTTCAAAAGCGATTCGGTTTTGCTTCCTGAACCCATTAAATAGGTTGAGTGAGCCGGACACCTGGTAGGAGTTATTGAAGAACTCGGTATCTACATAAGTGTTCGTATTGGGATCGATGGATCGCCCCTGGCTGATACCGTATGAAACATTTCCATTAATACTGGGCATCAGGTCAGTTTTAGCATTTCTGGAATAAACTCGTTGTTGCTCTACCAGCATCTGCGAGGTGTGAAGCTCCAGGTTGTGTTCCTGGGCGTATTGGGCACATTCCTGGTATGTCCAGGTATCCTGGGACATACCGGAAAGGCTTATAAAAAGTAGAAGTGTGAATAAAGTCATTTTCATATGCCTTCCCTGTGCCAAACCCAATACCAAAAAATAAAGGATTTGATTGTCAATGTTTTATGAGTTTTAATTTTCGGAGTGTGTTAAAAATAGATACAATCAAGTGTAAAATATTTAGACAAAATATTTTCGGGTTGATATCTTCTTTAAATTTGGATAAAGAATAACCGATGAAGAAAGGCACCATCTTGATCGTTGATGACAACAAGGGCGCGCTGAGCGCTTTGCAAATGCTCCTGGAAATGGAATTTGCGAAAGTCATCACCCTGTCCAATCCGAATGGCATTCATTCAACGTTTCGGCAGTCGGATATTGACGTCGTGCTGCTTGATATGAATTTTTCCGCAGGCGTCAATTCGGGGAATGAAGGGTTTTATTGGCTAGGTGAAATAAAGAAACTTTCTCCGTCCACCGAAGTGGTCATGCTGACGGCTTATGGTGATGTGGAACTGGCAGTAAAATCAGTCAAGAAAGGTGCAGCCGATTTCATTCTCAAACCCTGGGAAAATGAAAAGTTGGTCACCACGCTCCATTCTGCATTAAAACTTCGCCTGTCGAATAGGGAAGTGGAGAATTTGAAAATGCGGGAAAGCACGCTAAAAAGGGAATTCAATAAGGAAAGCAATATGCTGGTGGGTTCTTCTCCGCAAATGCAGCGGGTGATGCAGATGGTGGAGAAGGTGGCGATGACAGATGCGAATGTGATGATTACCGGGGAAAATGGTACCGGCAAGGAATTAATTGCCCGCGAAATCCACATGAGATCAGAGCGCAGAAATGAGCTGCTGGTGACGGTAGACATGGGTGCCATCCCGGAGACCTTGTTTGAAAGCGAATTGTTCGGCTATAAAAAAGGAGCATTCACGGATGCAAAGGAAGACCGCATTGGGAAATTCCAACTGGCGGACAAGGGTACTCTGTTCCTGGATGAAATCGGAAACCTGTCTTTCACCTTGCAATCCAAACTACTTGTCATACTTCAAAACCGGTCGGTGACTCCGGTCGGTTCTTCGAAGCCCATTCCCTTGGATATCCGGTTGATTAGTGCGACGAATATTTCCATTGAGAAGGAAGTAGCCGAACAGCGCTTCAGGGAGGACCTGGTGTACAGATTGAACACCATCAAAATCGAACTTCCGCCACTGCGGGAACGGGGCGAGGACATAGAGCTATTGGCTTCCTTTTTTCTGGGAAGCTATCAAAAAAAATATAAAAAATCGGGCTTGCGGCTGAGCAGCCAGACGCTAAGAAAGCTTCAGAAATACCATTGGCCGGGAAATATCCGTGAGCTACAGCATGCTATAGAAAAAGCCGTCATCCTGGCCGAGGATGATGTGCTGAAGCCGGAGGACTTTTCCCTGCGGACGACGGACGGAGCTGCAAAAAATGAATTTCAGACCCTGGAAGACATGGAAAAAGCCATGATCGAAGAAGCCCTGGACAAGTACAACGGCAATTTCACCCAGGTTTCCGACAAGCTGGGCATCACCCGTCAGACGCTGTACAACAAAGTGAAGCGCTATGGTTTATAGGAATTTCAATATTGCCCTCTTCA
>JBNLGG010000164.1:0-2784 GCA_050305935.1 Cyclobacteriaceae bacterium
TGGACCACTTGCGATCCACACCTTCTTCGTGAGAAGTTGAAGTTCGCAAGATCATCGGATATTTTGGCCATGGATCTCTCTCTGATCTGGATTCAGGAGGCTTGGCCAAAAGCTCGATTTGGGTTACAGATTTTGCTTTGTGCCTATTCGAAGTTCCTACACAGTCAGATCCTGTGTCACCTCCACCTATGACAATGACGTGCTTATCCTTGGCTGAGATGGAAATATCATCCGGAATGGTATCTCCTGCCACACGCTTATTTTGCTGAGACAAAAAGTCCATCGCATAGTGCACACCTTTCAACTCACGTCCCTTGATCTTTAGGTCACGAGGCAGTGTAGAGCCACCGCAAAGCACCACAGCATCCACTTCGTTGATTAAGGTGTAAAATGGAAGATCTTTACCCACATTTACACTAGTTTTGAAAGTAATACCTTCGGCCTCCATAATTTCAAGACGCCTGTCAATGATTCTTTTTTCAAGCTTGAAGTCAGGAATACCATACCGCAGCAATCCACCAATTCTATCTGCTCTTTCAAAAACGATTACGGTATGTCCAGCTTTGTTGAGCTGCGAGGCTGCTGCTAATCCAGCAGGTCCGGAACCAACAACAGCTACCTTTTTTCCCGTTCTGAACTCAGGCTTCTGAGGCTTAATCAATCCTTCGCTGTATGCTTTTTCTATGATGGTTTTCTCGATATGTTCAATAGCTACAGGTGGCTTGTTGATACCCAACACACAAGCCGATTCACATGGAGCAGGACAAATCCTACCGGTGAATTCAGGGAAGTTGTTGGTGCTCTGTAAGATGTCAATGGCCATTTCCCAATCTTCATGATATACCGCATCATTGAACTCTGGAATAATATTTCCTAAAGGACACCCGGTATGACAAAAAGGAATACCACAATCCATGCATCGTGCTGCCTGATGATTGGTCTTTTCATCATCAAAATCCAGGTATAATTCCTTGTAGTCGTTTATTCTGGTTTTGGGATCCCGCTTTCCGGGCAACTCCCTGTCAAATTCTAAAAATCCAGTTGGCTTTCCCATTTATAGTCAATTTCTTAATTCTTCTACTTAATTAGTGCTATACCGCTTCTTCAAGCTTGGCTTTTCTTTCCAACAGTACACGCTTGTAGTCTCTCGGCATCACCTTGATAAACTTAGATAAGGAAGTCTTCCAATCATCAAGAATAGCCTTTGCAACAGTACTTCCGGTAAAATTATACTGGTTTTCTACAAGCTCTTTTAAGGTGTTGATATCTTCATACTCCATCTCATCAAAATCAACAAGCTCTTTATTGCAATACGACTCAAACTTATCTTCTTTGTCATAGACGTAGGCAACACCACCGCTCATTCCGGCAGCGAAATTTCTGCCAGTATCACCGAGAATAACAGCTATTCCCCCAGTCATATATTCACAACCGTGATCACCAACTCCTTCGACCACCGCTTTTGCTCCTGAGTTTCTTACGCAGAATCGCTCCCCAGCCTGACCTCTGATATAGGCCTCACCAGAGGTCGCTCCATAAAAGGCCACATTACCAATGATGATATGCTCCTCCGGAATAAAGTTGGAAATTCTGTCGGGATAAATCACGAGCTGAGCACCTGACAATCCTTTTCCAAAATAGTCATTTGCTTCACCCTCGAGCTCAAACTTGATGCCTTTGGCTCCAAAAGCTCCAAAGCTTTGTCCTGCTGATCCCCGGAATTTAAAATCAATGGTTCCGGCAGGCAACCCTTTGCTTCCGTAAACTTTTGACAATTCGTTTGAAAGGATAGTACCGACAGATCTGTTGATATTGATAATATCAAATTCTGCTTTAACGGGTTTTGCTTCTTTCAAAGCTGGTTTAGCAGCTTCCATAAGCTTCCAATCAAGTGCATACTGCAATTCATGATCCTGGGATGTACTACAGTAAATACCAGTAGTCGGTTCCGCTGGCTCTTTGTAACAAACAGGACTCAAATCCAGTGTTTTTATCTTCCAGTGCTCAATGTTATCTCTCATTTTCAACACATCAGACTGACCTACCATTTCATCAACAGTCCTGAATCCAAGTTCCGCCATGATCTCTCGAAGGTCTTCAGCCAGGAACATAAATAAGTTCACCACATGTTCTGGCTGTCCGGAGAAGAGTTTTCTCAAATCTTTATTCTGTGTTGCAATACCTACAGGACATGTGTTTAGATGACATTTTCTCATCATGATACATCCTTCCACTACAAGCGCTGCTGTTGCAACTCCCCACTCTTCTGCTCCAAGAAGAGCAGCTATGGCCAGATCTCGACCAGTTCTTATTTGTCCATCCGTCTGAACTACTATTCGATCTCTTAATTTATTCTTCACCAAAGTCTGGTGTGTTTCAGACACCCCCAACTCCCAAGGTAAGCCTGCATGTTTGATCGAGCTAATCGGCGAAGCACCTGTTCCTCCGTCATATCCGGAAATCAGCACCACATCAGCTTTTGCTTTGGAAACTCCTGCAGCAATAGTTCCAACACCGGCCTCTGCTACCAGCTTCACATTTATCCTTGCTTCTCGATTCGCATTTTTCAGGTCATGAATTAACTGGGCCAGGTCTTCGATCGAATAAATATCGTGATGAGGTGGCGGTGAAATAAGACCTACTCCTGGAGTGGAATGCCTTACTCTTCCAATCCAATCATCAACTTTGTGCCCGGGTAGCTGTCCTCCTTCTCCAGGCTTAGCTCCTTGAGCCATCTTTATTTGTAACTCATTTGCATTCGTCAGGTAATTACTGGTCACACCA
>JBNLGG010000165.1:0-2630 GCA_050305935.1 Cyclobacteriaceae bacterium
CCGAACTAGACATCACCCTGGAGAATAATGTCGTCAATGCCATTTGGCAGGATTCGAAAAAACGCCTGTGGATCGGAACTGAAGGAGGTGTGGCGATGAAGTATAAGGATCAGGTGCAATATTTCAGGCATTTGGGTAATCAAGCCAAATTTAATAGTGATCCGATATTAAGCATCTTTGAAGACAGCCGTCATCAAATGTGGTTTGGTACCTGGGCAAGTGGGGTAAGCAGATATGATGAAAATAATCACCGGTTTGTGAATTACTTTCCGGATAACAATGAACCCAACAGCCTTTCGAACCCCAATGTTTTTGCCATCTTCGAAGAATCCCAACGTCACCGGATGTTATTTGGTACCTATGGTGGAATAAACGTTTTCGACAACAAGGGGGATAACCTCATAAGGACCTATACCACCAGTGAGTTTGAATATAACAATTACATACGCACTATTTTTGAAGACAGTCAAGGAACAATATGGGTGGGGACCATCGAAGAGCTGGTCTGGTTTGATCCGGATACTGGTAAAATAACCCGGTTTAACGAGGGGATTAATAGCAATTCTTTTTTTGTAAGCGGATTGACAAGCAGTATTATTGAAGATAAAAAAGGAAGGATCTGGGTAGGCACAAGTCAGGGCTTACACTTGATAGTTGATAAAAAATTTGTAAGACGCTATACGACCGAAAACGGGCTGCCAAATGATGTGGTAAATGGCATACTGGAGGATAAAAACGAAAACCTCTGGATAAGTACCAATGAAGGCATAGTCAGATTTAATCCTGATGACAATTCTTTCAAGAAGTATGATATGAGTGATGGCTTGCTTAGCAACAATTTCAAACCCAATGCTTGTTTCAGAAATGAGGAAGGCTGGTTTTTTTTCGGGGGCACAGGCGTAAACGTCTTTCACCCTGACAGCATTAAGGACAACCCGAACATTCCACCAGTATACATCACCGATCTGAAGCTTTTTAACCGTTCTGTAAAAATCGGTGATGAAACAGAAATTTTGGATCGGAGCATAACAGAAACCAAAGAGATTTCACTACCACATAAGTACAATTTTTTTTCAATCAACTTCGTGGCGCTGAATTTTACATCAACTAACAAGAATCAGTATGCCTATATGCTGGAAGGTTTTGATAAAGAGTGGAATTATGTAGGCGACCAGCGAATGGCCACGTTTACCAATCTTGATGCCGGGACCTACACCTTTAGAGTGAAGGCCAGCAATAACGATAACCTGTGGAATGAAACAGGGGTGAGCCTGATAATCCACGTACTTCCGGCTTGGTGGCAAACCTGGTGGGCTCGAATGACCGCCATAACCCTGCTGATAGGCCTGGCAATTGTGTATTACAAAATCAGGACAAGTGGTATCAAAAAGCAAAATAAACGACTGGAAAATCTGGTAAACGAAAGAACGGAAGCGCTGGTATTAAGCCAGCACACCGTCAAGAAACAAAATGAAGAGATCAGACAAAAGAATGAGTGGCTGGAGAAGGAAGTGAATAAACGAACCAAGACCCTGGTGGAATATGGCCGGCAATTGGAGCAGTTCACCTTTATCGCAGCTCACAACCTTCGCGCTCCGATAGCAAGAATACTTGGCTTAGGGCAATTGCTTGGCATGACAGACAACAATGACGCAACGGAGACAAAAGAGATATCCAATCGGTTGACCGATGCGGCAAAAGAATGCGATCAGGTGGTGAAGGACCTGGCCATGATCCTGGATATTCAAAAGAACAACACCTCGGTCATAACAGATCTTGACATCCGGGGAGAAATGAAATTGATAAAAAAACAACTCGAGAAAGAGATTAAAGAGACAAATACCCGGTTTGAGGAAGACTTTACAGCTTGTAGTCACATCAACACAGTAAGGAATTATTTTGTGAGTATTCTGATAAACCTCATCAGCAACGCCATTAAGTATAGACATCCCGACAGAACCCCAATAATTAAAGTTGCTACTTCCATTTTTAAGGATTATATCTGTCTATCAATAACTGATAACGGTGTGGGTATCGATCTTTCGATGGCAAAAAATAAATTGTTTTCTCTTTATTCCACCTTTCACGAGCATACAAAAGGAAAAGGCTTGGGGCTGTATCTTGTAAAAACGCAGGTTGTAACATTAGGGGGATATATCGATGTTAACAGTAACGTAGGGGAAGGCACCACATTT
The DNA here is from genome assembly GCA_050305935.1 of Cyclobacteriaceae bacterium. Taxonomy (GTDB): domain Bacteria; phylum Bacteroidota; class Bacteroidia; order Cytophagales; family Cyclobacteriaceae; genus CAJXNP01. Next base: position 2,196 of record JBNLGG010000165.1, read on the forward strand.
AAGATCTACTTTAGGCGGAAACTACCTATCGGTTGGTCGGGCAAAAGCAAGCTTATCAAACAAAGCATCTGGAGCCAGAATGATGAGCGAAGGTAGCTATGTTTTACCAGTTATTGTCGCGTGACAACCTATCGCAGGTTTTCCAAACCTGTGAACCCAATGGGTACAAGGACTCCGTCCGTCAAATTACTCGATAAATTCCAATTTGATCAGTCCCGGCTCTCCTGCGTAGGCTCCGGCACTTGAATATTTGTAGTCTGTTGCCGTATAGCATATTCCTGCACGCACGGGATTTTCGTGAACATAATTCAGTCGTTCATCCTGAAGATGGTTGCTGTCCAGTATCACAGGATGGTTTTCATGTTGCCAGATTTTAAAATTTTCATTGCTGCTACTTCTCTTGCCCTGACTTTCAAAAATCCATAGTAACCAATT
>JBNLGG010000166.1:0-2562 GCA_050305935.1 Cyclobacteriaceae bacterium
TGAAATTGGTTCAATCATTAAAAGCGATCTCGCCCTCTTTGATAAGATCAAGAAAATCATAGATGTGTATATCGATCTTTTGCTTGATAATCCATCAATTCCAATTTTCATCCTGTCTGAGATTAATCAAAATCCTGAATTTATGGAGCGGTTGGTAACTTCCAACCTGCTTGAGGGTTTCAGGAAGGTTTTTAAAGAGGTGGAGGAGGAGATAGAGCGGGGAAACATATACTCTATAGATCCTATCCAGTTGTGGATCAATGTTATCAGCATGGTTATCTTTCCCTTTGCGGCCAGGCCACTTCTGCAACGGGTTGTTGAAAATGGAATGAGGGCTGATTTCGATGATATTGTAAGGCACCGAAAGGAAGCGATTTATGAATTTACAGTCAGGGCACTAAAGAAACAGACAACTAGATGATATGAAACCAAGCTTGACGTCAGCGTCACTCAGAACCATGATTGTAAAATGTGTGGTTCCCTGCCGGTCGGCAGGCACGGCATGTGACAGATAAAAAGTAAACTATAGACACATGAAACGGATTTTCTTTTTTCTCCTCCTGTTAACGGGTTTTCGGTTGTCGGCGCAACCGGTCGATTCACTTAGCCTGCTCGACTGTTTCAAGATCGCTCGTGAAAATTCGCCGCTTATCCAACAACTGGATCACAACAGCGAAATTTATCAATTACAAAAAGAAGCTATTTCCACAGCAAATTTACCTCAACTAAACGCTTATGGTAAAGCCTGGTATCAAAGCGATGCGGTGGCTGTTCCACCAATGTTCCCGGGTGCTGAGGGTTTTACCCTGGATAGATTCCAATACAATTTTGGCGCGGAGATTAACCAGAAGATCTATGACGGCGGCTTGGTCAGTAAGCTGGATGAGCAGGAAAAATCAAAACTCACAGTTAATAATGCTGAAGTTGAGTCATCGGTTTACCAGGTGTATCAGCAGGTGTCAGATGCTTACTTTGCCATCTTGTTATTTCAGGAAAACCTCAAGATCCTTGACTTAAAACTCCAAAATTTAAATGAACGGCAAAAAAGCCTGGAAAGTGCTTATCAAAATGGTGTTGTGCTTTTATCTGAATTAAATAAGCTGAAAGCCGAGCAGCTTTCTGTGAAGCAGCAAAAGACTGATTTGCTATATTCCATTGATCAGCTGAAAAAGAGCCTACTCGTGATTATGGGGTATAGTCCTGAGGAGCATTTGATCATTCAGCAGAAATTTGAAATAGACGATCTCGTCGTCTCCAAAAGACCGGAATACCTGTCGCTTTCTGCAATGGAACATCAAGCGATTGTGTCCAAAAACCTGTTGTCAAATTCCCTGGCTCCGAAGCTCTATGTCTACGGTCAGCTAGGTTATAGCTATCCCGGCCTGAACTTCTTCGAAAACCAGTCAGATCCATATTATATCGTTGGGTTAAAATTTTCCTGGAACATTTTTGATTGGCAAAAAACCAAAAAAGAAAAAGCAATCGCCGATGTGCAAATACAAAAGATAAAAACACAGGAAGACGAGCTGGATCAACGGTTTGAAACGGCCAGTATTTCTAAAGAATCAGATATCGAAAAATACCAGGCGCTGATCAGGTCTGATATTGATATCATTGAGTTGAAAGCCTCCATTGTCAAATCGAGCTCCTCCGCATTTGACAATGGTTCTATTTCATTTTCAGACTACATCTATGACGTGAATGCGGAAACTATTTCAAGAATTGATCAAAATAAACATACGATTCAATTGTACAAAAGCCAGGTGGATCTGGCATTGATTAAAGGGATAAATATTGAATAAATATGAAACGTCCATGATAAAATAATCAATATTTTGACCCGCAGGGGATGATTATTTTGTCATGGTAAGTTCCATGTGACCATTGAAAACAGACCAAATAAACACATGAAAAACATTCACATATTATATGTTGCCATGATTGTTATGGCTTTTTCCTGCAATAATAATCAGGACATCGCCGACGCATACGGCAATTTTCAAGCAAAAGAGATCATCATCTCTCCCGAAGTAAATGGTAAACTTCTCATCAAAGCCTTTGAAGAGGGAACAACCATCAGTCCTGATCAGTTAATTGCACTCGTCGATACTACCCAGCTGTATTTGCAAAAAGAAGAGCTGCTTGCTGCCAGAAAATCAATTGATGCTAAAAGGGTATCTATTAAGGCACAAATGGATGTACTCGATCAACAAAAGGAAATAGCGAGTGTAGATCAAACAAGGATTCAAAAGATGTTTGAAGATGGTGCGGCCACAAAAAAGCAGTTGGATGATATCAATGGGCAAATAGAAGTTCTTGAAAAGCAAATCGTTTCAGTTCGATCCAATTTTCAATCACTCGAAGCCGAGGTTTCTGCCTTAAGAGCCAAAGAAAACAAGATCAATGATCTGATTCAACGATCAAAAATCCATCCACCGATTGAAGGGCTGGTCCTTCAGTCTTATGTCGAGGAGGGGGAATTGGTGGCACCAGGAAGACCGATATTGAAAATGGCCGATGTAAGCACCATGGAATTAAAAGCTTATGTGTCAGGAGATCAAC
>JBNLGG010000167.1:0-2550 GCA_050305935.1 Cyclobacteriaceae bacterium
ATGAAGGCTGCTTATGGCGTAAACGTAGTACATCAAAAAATAGCAAGAACGCCTTGGTACCCGGGGCGGGACTTGAATCTACCTGTCGGTAGACAGGCCCGCACTCAAATCTGACCCTCCGGAATCTCGCAGCTTTCTTAAAAACTCCTTTCCCACCCCGGATTTCAAGTATTTCTCATGATCGCGTGCTTCACTCCTGGATTGAAAACTTCTTGTATAAATTAGCCCGAAAGGGCGATATGGACGAGTGGTTTTATTGTACCCCTTCTGATGCTGTGTTACCCGACGATCAGGATTGTCCGTTAAGCCAACATAAATGTAGTTGCGATGAAGGCTGCTTATGGCGTAAACGTAGTACATCAAAAAATAGCAAGAACGCCTTGGTACCCGGGGCGGGACTTGAACCCGCACGGCCTATACGGCCACAGGATTTTAAGTCCTGCGTGTCTACCAATTCCACCACCCGGGCATTACTCTCCAATTAGTGGGTTTTGTGCATAAAAAAAGAGCGAAAGACGGGATTCGAACCCGCGACCCCGACCTTGGCAAGGTCGTGCTCTACCAACTGAGCTACTTTCGCTTTTAATGATTGTTTTCAGTAAATATTTGTCGGCCGTTTGCCTATTCTTCTGTTCCGTATCGAAACGGAGTGCAAAGATAATTAAGGCCAACTAAAATTCAATTAATTTTTAAAAAATATTCCGAGGAATCAAATCACGAAATTTTGATTTGAATCGATAGATTTCGTGTGCGATTCAAGTTGGATTTTGTTTTGCATAAGTGATAAAAAATCAAATGAAAACCAACTCATTGGTTTTACACACCCCTGCACCCCTCTCAAGAGGGGAATAGTAGCGTTTTCATTTGATTTTTTATCTATTTACATTGAACTCACATTCGGGAAAATTCAATAATATTCCCATCCATCATTTTCAGAATCCTTATCTTTCTGTTTTCACTTATTTACCATTACTTTTGAAAGGAAGACACATTAACATTGTTTAACATGATCGATCTACAGGAAGTACGAAGCATTATTAACACCAACCAGAAAAAATACCTCGACGAACTTATTGAACTTTTAAAAATACCCTCCATCAGCGCCGACAGCCAGTACAAGCAGCATGTCTTTGACGCGGCGGCCTATGTGGAGTCTAAACTAAAAGCAGCGGGCGTGGAACATACGGAAATCTGCCAGACTAAAGGCTATCCGATTGTGTACGGTAACAAGCTGGTTGACCCAAAGCTGCCGACCATTTTGGTCTATGGCCACTACGATGTCCAGCCAGTAGACCCGCTTAACCTCTGGGATTCGCCGCCCTTTGAACCGGTGATAAAGGACAATAAAATATATGCACGTGGCTCGGCTGACGACAAAGGGCAGTTTTATATCCATGTGAAGGCCTTTGAAATTCTTCACCAGCTCAACTACTTTCCTTGCAATGTGAAATTCATGATCGAAGGGGAAGAAGAGGTGGGCTCGGACAACCTGGAAGATTTTGTCAAAGCAAATAAGGAGCGACTTTCGGCAGACATCGTGCTGATCTCCGATACGAGCATGCTCAGCATGGAGCACCCCTCCATCACTACCGGACTGAAAGGACTTACCTACCTGGAGGTGGAAGTGACCGGACCCAACAGGGACCTGCACTCCGGCACTTTTGGAGGAGCCGTAGCTAATCCGATCAATATACTGTGCAAAATGATTGCTTCCCTGAAAGATGAAAACAACCATGTGACCATCCCCGGATTTTACGACAAGGTGATTGATCTGACGAATGAGGAGCGCTCAAAAATTGCCAAAGCGCCCTTTGATGAGGAAGAATACCGGAAGGCGCTGGGCGTTGATCAGCTCGATGGAGAAAAAGGATACACCACCCTGGAACGAACGGGAATACGCCCCACGCTTGATGTCAATGGCATCTGGGGTGGCTATACCGGCGAGGGCGCCAAAACGGTGCTTCCTTCCAAAGCCCATGCAAAAATATCCATGCGGCTGGTGCCCAATCAGACCAGCGACGAGATTAAAATCCTCTTCACAGAGCATTTCAAAAAAATAGCGCCCAAGTCTGTCAAAGTAAAAGTCACTCCGCACCACGGCGGCGAGCCTGCTGTGACTTCCATTCATTCCTCTGCGTTTAAGGCGGCCGAAAAAGCCTTTGAAACCTGCTGGGGTAAAACACCTATTCCTACCCGTGATGGGGGTAGTATTCCTATCGTGGCTTTGTTTGAGCGGGAATTGGGCGTTGATTCCGTATTGATGGGCTTCGGCCTGGATTCAGATGCGATCCATTCACCCAATGAAAGTTTTGGCATTGCCAATTTTTTAAAGGGGATCGAGACGGTGGTCTTTTATCATCATTTTCTGCGAAGTACTTTTAAGAAATGATCGGTGAATTGTCATTTGCCGTACAGTGATGAAACATAAGCTTTCGCAATACAACCAAATCATTGGTTCGCCGAATAAAAACAGATATCATTGTCGCTTGATTTTTAATGCATAAAAAATGAAAAAAAGTATCATATCTCTTCTCACCGTTCTTTTGTCTT
>JBNLGG010000168.1:0-2528 GCA_050305935.1 Cyclobacteriaceae bacterium
CGTAAAGGGCATGCCCCAGCAGATATGCGCACCCTCTGAAACATTTCTGATTGAGTTAGGAGTCTATTTCCCACAGCTTGCCATGAAAATTTGTAATGCAAAAACCTGAATCCCATCGCAAACTGTGAGGGTGCTTCACTTATAGAGGCAAAAAGTGAGATGAAAAATGAGTAAAAAAAAGATTATCTTTGCAACGGCAACCTATAGCCTTGCGGAAACACAAAGGATGACCCAGATTGCAAGAGAAGTCAGGAATAATGGTGTGTTTGATGTTGTTTTTGTCCACTATACGCCGAAAGAATCTGAGATTTCATTTGCCAATATGATTTATGAAGAGGGGTTTGAAGAAGCGCTTCTGAAACCTTACGTTACAAAAGAGGTGGCAGACTATATTTTTCAAGTCGACAGGGGTGAAAAAACGGGTGATTTGCTACCTTTTAATGTTCTTCAGAAAAGAGTCGTTTCTGAACTTGATTTTTTAAGTAAAACAGAAAATATTGCGGCTGTTGTTACGGGGTTCTGCCTTTCCTTTTATTATTCATGCAGGATACTCGATATCCCCGTCGTTTCCGTATATTCAGGGTCCATCCACTGGTGGCTTTCAAGGAACCCGGACGAATGTAGAATGCCGGATATGTTCACCAATCCGGTCTTGGACCTTCTCGGAAAAAGGTTCAAATTTAAAATATTGAAATGGTTTAGCTACAAATACAAAGGGATGTTTAAGAATGGAAACCGGCTATTAAAGTCATACGGGAAAAAAGGATTTGACAATATAATGGAGTTTTTGGGTGGGGACTACTATTTTATGTCCGACATTCCGGAGTACATTCCGATGGAGAATTTGCCGGATAAAACATTTTACACCGGGGCTCTAATTGGAAGAATGAATGGAGAAATACCCAAAGAGGTTGAGATGGCAAAACAACATTCCCAAAAAAATGGCTTTCCCCTTGTGTATTTTGCCATGGGGTCGTCTGGAAGACCGGAATTTATTAAACAGTGCCTGGAAATCTTCAAAGATCAACCCTTCACAGTTATTAGCCCGATGAAGAAAATGCTGGATAAAATAGAATTTGACGGGAAAAACGGGGTTCCTGATAATGTTTTTCTCTGTGATTGGCTTCCTGCAGACAAAGTGAATCCGATGTGCGATGTGGCCCTCATTCATGGAGGGCAGGGTACCGTTTATACCGCCATATATTCCGGAACGCCCTTTTGTTCGATAGGAAACGGAAACATTGAGCAGGAATTCAATGCCGAAGCAGGAGAGGTTCTTGGATTTGCCAAACTCTACAGAAGAAACAAAGTCAAACCAGGTGATTTGCTAAAAGGACTCACGATTCTGTCAAATGATAAAACCGCTTATGAGAAAATCCAAAAAATGGGTGATCTCATAAAAAGACCCGAATGGAACGGTGAAAAACTGGCTGCTAAAAAACTTGAGGATTTGTTTGGAACATAGAAGAGGGTAAAATGTTTGACTTCCCGGCGGGATGCCATTGGGGTGCAAAGCCTTCAACATATAGGGCAACCCGCCAAGAAATCTGTTTCACCTAATTCCCTATATATACGAGCCAAGGAAGATAATATGGGAACAAAATCAAAACAAAAAACCGCAATTATACTTTCCGTCACTATTTCCATGGTGGCTGTCATCGCATCAACGGGGGGATTATTCCTCAATGGGGTATATCGAGATAATACATTCGTAACTTCAGTGTGGACGGCAAATGACTTTGTCACACTGGTGATAGCAGTACCAATCTTGATTGCAGCGCTGGTATTTGTGAATCGGGGGTCGAAGCGTGCAGAATTGATCTGGCTAGCAATGTTGGATTATATGCTCTACAACTACGCATTTTATCTGTTTGCAGCCGCGTTCAATTGGTTTTTCCTGCTTTATGTAGCCTTGTTCGCATTGTCGATTTTTGCTCTGATCTTTGGGTTGATTAGCATTGATGTTGATGGAATGAGCCGGAGATTTCGTACCAAAACGCCAGTTAAATGGATTAGTGGGTATATGTTGTTTGTAGCCATCAGTTTGAGTACGATATATATTTCTCAGTGCGTCAATTTCATCCTTTCCGGACAGTTACCCGCTATCATCATCATGACTGAACATCCAACAAATATTGTGTTTGCCCTAGATTTGTCATTGTTGGTACCGGTCTTGGTATTGGGAGCAATTTGGTTATGGAGAAAGCAGCCCTGGGGATATGTACTGGCTGGCATGTCTCTAGGTAAGGGAGTGGTATATAATATCGTACTGGCAGCAGGTGCGTATTGGGCAACGAAAATGGGTGTCCCTGGTGTCTCGGGAGAAATTCCGTTATGGATTTCACTGACTCTGGCGGGACTGATCGCGAGTTTCTTTTTACTTGTGAATCTGGATGCAAAAAGCGAGTGAAGGTCGCCCAACACAACGGGTAAGGCCAATCGCTAGATGGGTTTGTGCAATAAATTAGTGAAACAATAGGAAAAAAATGAAATACCAATCTATACTTAAGTGGCTTGTCCCACCTATT
>JBNLGG010000169.1:0-2515 GCA_050305935.1 Cyclobacteriaceae bacterium
GGATTCCATCGTCAGGTTTCCCCTTTCCAGCAGGGCAATTTGTCTGCCCAGATCTGAAACATTGGAAACAGAATCTCTTCTGATCGAGGTTATTGAGTCCTGGATCTGTTGCCGCTTCATCTCCAGTGCTTCTTTTAGCAAAGCCTTCAGCACACTCCTCAAACTCGGCACTCCCGTCCCGGGCTTGACCCTGACGGTGAGCTCGACTTTTTTATTGTCGGTGCTGGTGAAGGTCAGGGGAAAGGTACCGGGGGCAGTGGTGTAGTAGGCATAGTTGCCCGTGCTCCTGACGTTGGTGCCCGACCAGATCCCGGGAGTGATCTGGTAGGTGAAGCCGTCCCCCTGCTCCACCTTTTCGGCGGCGTAGAGCTCTGCTTCGCCAGCTCCCTCCCACAGCTCTATCTCCTGGCCGGTACCGTATGGTGTACCATCGTGCCAGACGGTCAGGTCGGGGATATATTGGCCTTTCACTTTTTGCTCGAGTTGGTGCAGAGCCTGGCCGATCAAGGTGTTGACTTTCTGTTTTGATTCCCCAACCGAGGCATAACTTTCCGTCATCTGCCGGTTCATCTCTGCTACCACTGCCGTTTCTATTCCTCCCATGTTTTCCGAAGGGATGATCTGGAATTTTATGCTGAATTTTCCTCCTGGCTCAGGATCCATGTAAACAAACAGCGACAAATAAGGGCTCAACATAGGCCCGCTTGTCGGCGAGGCAGGCTTGTTCCAGCCCATCATTAGCTGGTTCAGCCGCTCGAAGATGGCCTCGTCCCTTTTGATAATGGGAATGGGATAAACATGGATGAAGGTATTTCGCCGGAAACTTTCCAGCATGATGGACAAGAATGGATTGCCCGTCAGTCCAGTCATTCTACCGGCTCGCCGAATCCCACCAACAGGGCTAAGCAGGTTCAAAGGTGTCTTTACGATATGGCTGTTTGGCCACAACTAAAAAATATGTCCTGTTACCTATGTACCTTCTTATTATCTCTTACAAAACAAAACTTTATACTTCCACATTATTTCGCTGTATGATTGTCAATAAAAGAATGCTATACCACACACATCTTAAAATCCTCGCCTACGAAAACCTATTATCAAAAGACATCATCGAACAGATTCCTAAATCCACCCTCTATCGCTGGATGAAACAAAATCCTGGCAGATATGAAAATTTCGATTTGAACCTTCAGGCAGCTAATGAATACCAAACCATTCGACATTTTGCTCACAATACTTCAGCAAAGCGGGTTTATGCATCATACGTTCGACTCTCTAAATTTATCTTATCCATCGTTCATCTCCTTCCTGGTTTTCATCGTGAAATTAAATCGCAAAGCAAACAAGTCGTAGAGTTGATTAATCGTGCGAAAAAATCAATAGGCCTAAAAAGGGTATTAAACTTTTTTAATATCTCCCTTCAAACTTTCCGCAACTGGTCTGCTCAATCGCAAACCCAATGTCTGGAATCTCTCACCAACTCCTGTTACCGGGTTTTCCATAACCAACTCTCCAGGCATGAAGTGCTTAAAATCAAAGAAATGGTAACGGAGCCAAAGTTTAGATACTGGCCCATCTCTTCCATAGCTTTGTATGCCTTACGAAACAATATTTTACCCCTTAGTCTTAATACCTGGTACAAGTATGTGAACAAACTCGGATTATCCAGAGTTAAACCTACCTCCCGAAGAAAAAAATCTAAAGTGAGTGTTCGTGCAGCACGACCTCACCAAATCTGGCACGCAGACATTACTGTATTTGTCACCTCCAACCAGGTAAAACATTACATTTATGTAGTCATCGACAATTTCTCACGCAAGATTCTCTCCTGGCTGGTGGCGAACCAGGTGAATGCTGAGCTTCGCAGGAATACAATTAAAGAAGCTACCAAAAATGTTAAAACTTCTCATCCCGAAATTACGCTCATAACCGATGGAGGACCGGAAAACAAGCTCCAAAATTTCCTTGATTCGCTTGATAAAACTGTTACGCACAAATATGCATTAGTAGATGTTCACTACTCCAACTCTCTTATCGAAGCTGCCTTTAAAACAGCCAAATACAATTACTTGTACCGGATGGATATCAAAGATTGTAAAGCCCTGGAAAAATCCTTTTCCTTCGTCGTTGATGACTTCAACAACCGTCCCCATATTTCCCTTGGTGGCCTTACTCCAAACGAAGCCGAGAAAAACATCACATTAAACAAAGATCAATTGCACCTCTATAAGCAAAAAGCCACCGAAGAAAGACTAAAATACAACAATGCTCACCGGTGCAGCCACTGTAAAGCATAAGCACTGTACTTTTACTAACAAAAAGTTATTTGCCAACCCGGAATTTTATCTCTGGCTTCCTGTTTGCCATAACTTTTCCTAACTTCATACCCTGTCTCTTAATCGAGACAAAGAGGTATAAAATTAGTGTGGGACTGCCGGGGCTATTGAAAATTGATCAAAAAGAAAAAATGAATAATTTTGAAAACAAACCCCAACCCAGACAGAGTTCAATTTAC
>JBNLGG010000170.1:0-2496 GCA_050305935.1 Cyclobacteriaceae bacterium
TTTGTCATAGTTACCCTTTCAAAAAATCTTTGATAATGGTTTCGGCGAATTCCTCAAATAACTTCATTAATGCCCTATGAGTGGGGCCATCGGTTGGCAAGTGGGTGTATTCATGAATGAACAATGTTGAATAATCGTCGGCTCTTTCTTCAATTGTTTTAGTTTTCTTGTCGTTCATAGTTACCTCGCTAAATCTTCAAATGTTGTCATTTGTGGTATTTGCCCTCAAAAATCTTTATGAAGTTTGATTGATTTGTTATCCATTCCAGGTCTGCCATGAATCTTTGCCGGCCAGGTGATGGGTCTTCAAGGCCCATAAGAAATCTTGATTCTCCAACGTAATTAAAAAAAGTTTCCCAAAATTCAATTGTGTTAGACTCTATTCCCGTTTTCGTTTTGTACTTACTGATCCATCTGGCTTTTATTTGTTTCTTGCGTTTTTCTGAAAGCACCCTTACTGCCGGGAGGGTTGGTAGGGTGGTGTGGTAAAGATCGACAATTTTTTGATAGGGGCAGCTCCCATTGGTTGAAACGGGAGTTTCAACGAGAGGTACTTTAGTACCTCTACTAGTATCTGGATATGGATCTGGATGGCTTGGCCGATGCTTGGCTTTTGTTGAGCTTTTGCTTAGCTTTTGCTTAGCTTTTGCTTTCTTGCCGCTTTCACTCCTAATTTTACTAATACTTTCAATCTTTTGCGCTTCGCGTATTAGGCGCTCAGAATACACCAATTTACCGTCTTCTGTTGTTTTAAGTAGCTCAAAACCGGGAAATTGTATCTCACCCCATGCCGATTTAAAGCGTTCCATTGACCATCCGCGTGCAATTTGGTTAGCAAGCTTTAAGCAATTGCTTGGCAAATGCAAATCACTTGCTTCCCATAGTACGTCAAGTATCCGTCTATAAAGCAAATCCGCGTCATCAGATAATCCCTTAACCTTCTCATCTGCGTTATATTCTTTTGGATACCAAGGGAACCATGGTCTTCTGGATGAACTCATATGGTTTTCACCGTTTGTGTTTTGTTTTCATGTTCAAACCAAACAATATCATTTGCGTGGTCCGCCAAAGGTATCAATCTATTGCCCTGGACAATCTTAAACCTCACGTAATGGCCATTGGGATTTTTGTCTGTGTGCCAGTTCTTTCCGGGATTGATTTTAAGTTTATGGCGATATTCGGAATCAGGATCATTCGAAAGGTCAAGATGCAGACGGCTTTTTTCCTTGATGAACTCACCGCCCCGGGGATTGTCTGCACCGGTCTTTTTTTGCACTGCGATTACAGAAATTGACTCCCCCATTTTATCGTGAATGTCCCTGACAAGCTGGCCTACTTTCCAGAACTCATCGGACAACTCTAAAAAATCAATTACATTCAAATCATTTGCACCTGATTGGATAACATCTGAAAAATTACGGGCTCTCTCGTAAAACTGAATCTTTGACCACTCCCTTAAATCGGGAACTTCGGACTTCATAATCCTTCGCTTTAGTTCTTGGTCGCCCATTTCAGAGTTGAAATAATGAACTTGGTATCTATCCCGGTTGCACCATGCGATGTTTAAAAGAAGGGTTGTTTTACCAGCGTTTTTTTCTCCGCCGATGGTGATGATATTCCGCTCGAAAATATCGACTTTTTCATTTAGATTGAATGGCAGCCAAAGTTGAACCGGGCGGTCTTCGCATCCCATAAAGTCCTGACATTTCAATTCGCTTTCACATGGCCGATACCATCCGCGACGGTTTCCAGACCGTTCTAAAATGCCTTCCTTCAATAGCTTTTCACATGCTGAAGTCCTTAAAACTTTTTGCCATGGATCGGTGATTTTTAAATCCCTGTCGAGGTCCACTAATGAGAATTCACCTGGGGCAGCTTTTACCCAATCTTCAACTTGCCTTAGAACTTGATCGCGTTCTGCCGGCAGTTCAATATTGAACACCTTTCGTTGTTCAATGGCTATCTGATCTGTTGGCTTGTCGTCGTAGCATGCCTTGATGATTTCGTTGTGCTGAAATATCAGGCGGCGCTTGATTGATTTATCCTTAATCACAGAACAGTAATTAAGGGCATGCTCAGGCGCAGGGATGGAGTCAATGAGTTTGGATATATAGGCGGCCCCACCGACACTTTTAAGCGCCTTATTCTGCCTTAAAAGCATCGTGGCGTTTATTATTTCAACAGGTTCCTTTGCAGAATGAAGCGATTTGATAGCCGCAAATATTTTTTGGTGTGATTCTGTGTAAAAATCGGATTGGTCAAGCTCTTGGCAAATTATATCAGCACTTCCCATGAAACATAAGCTAAGAACGCATTGTTCGGCTTCTATTGAGTGCGGGAGTTGATTCATTTACGCCTCTATAATCTCATGAACCCGATTCTTGAGGGCATTCCTGATTTCCTCCAACGCTTCCTTGAGATGTGCCGGGCAATTAGAAAACCCGTACCGCTCATCAATGAGTTTTACGTGCTTTCCGATGGTGGTCAGTTTTTCCA
>JBNLGG010000171.1:0-2496 GCA_050305935.1 Cyclobacteriaceae bacterium
TAGCTATGGGATATCCACTTCAATCTCTGACGCAAAAGGGAGCCAAAAGCGCTGTATCTACCTGATTTAAAGCCCATATACCATCCTTACAATACCTCATCCAAACAAACAAAAACACTCCTTGTAGTACTTTTGTAGGGTGCTGTTTGTTGCAGTTAACCTGCTCTTCAACTATTTTTGCACGAAAATTTAGTCAAATGAAATTTCCTTTTGTGTAAATACATTTAAACAAATTTTTAAAAACATGAAAATGAAAAACCAAATGCGAAAAGCTGTACTTATTTTAATCATTACAATTACATGTACAAAAATGTATGCACAGATTCCCAAATGGGAAACAAGCGATAAAACTTTATTTACTGTGATCACTAAAAATGGGAACACCGGGTATGTTCAAAAATCATCCGATGGAGGCTTTACCTGGAATACTGTTTGGGATGGAGAAATGGATGCTCAAACCGGGCAAAACAGACTTTTTGGAATTGCTTCCGGTAACGGAACTATCGTTGCCGTGGGCAATATTATTATTACATCAAAGGATGGCGGACAATCATGGACAGAAACCGAAATGAAAGGATATGCCGGAAACAATATTTTTAGTAATCGATCGGCTTTATCCAGCATAGCCTATGGTAATGGATTTTTTGTGGCTGCCGGTCCCTTTCAGTTCTTATATTCTAAAGACGGTATCAACTGGAAATATGTTAGAACAGGAGAAATGACCGGAGCTGAAATATCAGCGGCTAAAAATCCATCAGGTCTGAGCTTAGAGGATATTGCAAAAGATCCCAAATTACATGGAAAAAGACCTTCTGTTGGAGAGTTCCCACCGGAAATCCATCCTGGATTAAAAGTTCCAAGACATGTATTACATGCCGGAGGTAAGTTTTATGTAAGCGGCGGAAACGGCCTCATGACAGGAAAAATATTAACAATTGAAGGCGACAAAATAGTGGTTGAAAAGGACATGGCATTTACCGGAAACGGTTCATCCTTGAATTCCGGTGGATTACAGCGTATGGCATGGGATGGAAAATCAACAATTTTTGCCACCTCCATAAGCACAAAATCGGCCTATTCTACTGATATGGGAGAAACATGGAAGTATATGTTCAACCCTAATAAAAATCAAATATGGGCGGTAGCTTACCACGAGGGCTCCTGGGTAGCCGCAAGTCCTTTTGAGGATATATTTTACTCAAATGATTTACAGAATTTTGAATCATTAAAAAGAGCCGGAGGCAGAGCAGCCGTGCAGGATATGATATATGCCAATGATCGTTTTCTACTTGTAGGTACCGACAATCAGGTTTTTGGTTCTTTAGATGGGAAACAATGGGAATTATTATCAAAAAAGGTATATGGAATGAAAATTCAAGCGATTACATATCATGACAATTAACCAGCCTGACTGCCACTAATTTATGAGTCTCTTAACTAATTTGTAAACATATGAAACTGGCATACCAGAGCAATCCCGATAACTATCGGGACGAACACACAAGAGCTAGAGTGAAAATTGCATTGGTTATCAAGGTTTTGCTAAATTATAAACACATGAAAAACTTATTTATTATCTCAATCCTACTTTCAATAGGATTTTATTTCTGCCCATCGGTTCATGCACAAAGTGCTGTTTTAACAGCCGGAGGTGATGCTATCGGAACGAATGGATCTTGCAATTTTGCTATTGGAGAACTGTGCTTTGGCTCAGCTTCAGACCTCGATGGCAGTATAAACATGGGTGTCATACAAGATTACACCATCAGCATTTCAACTGATTTTATCGCTCCTGAGCAAAGTGATGTAGAAATTAATGCTTTCCCAAATCCAACATCGAATCTGTTGACTTTAAGTGTTGGCGAGTCGGATTTAAACAATCTGTACTATACACTTTTCGATGCATTAGGAAATATAGTTGACGGCAAACAAATTACTACTGTACAATCATTTGTAGATATGAGTAAATATCCTTTTGGCTGTTATATTTTAAAAATTTACAATCACTCAAAACATATTAAAACATTAAAAATCATAAAAAAATAGTAAAATGGTAAAGAATATTTTAATCCTCGTATGCATTTTAGCAATGAGTGCATCAATGAAAGCACAAAGCCCACAAGCTCTATCGTTTCAAGCATTGGTAAGAGATGCCTCAAACCAAATAGTGACAAATTCGTCGGTAGGCGTCCAAATTAGCGTATTACAAGGTGCGGCAAACGGTAGCTCTGTATATACCGAAACACATTCATTAACAACCAATAGCAACGGAATTTTAACCACTCAAATTGGAACCGGAAATGTAGTAAGTGGTGATTTTTCTACTATTGATTGGTCTGCCGGTCCGTATTTTGTACAAACTGAAATAGACCCTACCGGAGGCACTACGTACACCATTACAAATACAACGCAAATGTTAAGTGTACCCTATGCTTTGTATGCCAGCAATGCCAATTATGCTACCAATGCCAATTCGGCTACCATGCTCGGCAATTC
>JBNLGG010000172.1:0-2477 GCA_050305935.1 Cyclobacteriaceae bacterium
TACAAAGTAATGCGCCTGACTCAATCACCGCCTATCGCCATGGTCATCGCTGGGTACAAACCTTCGAGCCTCTTAAACTGGAGAATCCGGTTGCAGAATCGCCCCGATTAAAAATAGAAGGCGTTTATCTCATTACCGGAGGTTTGGGAGGAATTGGACTGGTGCTGGCGGAGTATTTGGCAAAAACCGTTCGAGCTAAACTTATTTTAACTGGACGTTCTCCGTTGCCGGAGAGGGGGCAATGGCAACAATGCTTAAACGACCATAATCAAGAGAACAACACTATCCAAAGAATTAAAAAAATTCAGAGTTTGGAAGCGTTAGGGTCTGAAGTATTAGTGCTCAGTGCCGACGTTGCAGATCAACAACAAATGAAAACGGCTATTGATACCGCACAAAATACATTTGGTAAAATTCATGGCGTGATTCACGCCGCCGGATTACCCGGTGCGGGAATGATCCACAATAAGGCCAAAGAAAGTGTTGATGCCGTATTTGCCGCAAAAGTTACGGGAACTTTAGTTCTGGATAGTTTGCTTAAAGATAACGCACTTGATTTCTTTATTTGCTGTTCGAGTCTTGCTTCTATTCTTGGCGGTTTTGGTCAACAAGTTGACTATTGTGCCGCCAACAGTTTTCTGGATGCGTTTTCTCAGTACAAAAAATCGAAAGATAATACGTTTTTCATTGCGATTAATTGGGACGGTTGGCAACAGGTGGGGATGGGGTTGGAAATATTTAAGCTGCCTGTAGGTTCCGTCGAGGATAACCCCCTTTTTCAGGAGACTATTGGTAAAGCAATTTTACCTTCGGAAGGGGAAAATGTTTTTCAACGTCTATTAATTTGTTCTCAACCTCAAGTTCTTGTCTCCACTTGGGATTTAACATCGCGTATCAATAAATATAGCCTTTCCCGACTCTTTGATATAGATGACGGAAATAAGCAAATATCATTGAATCAGGAGAAATACCAGCGCCCACAACTTAGTACCGCTTATGTTGCTCCCCGCAATGAACTCGAAGAAAAAGTGGTTCAAATCTGGCAGGAATTTTTAAACATTGAACAGATTGGAATTCATGATAATTTTTTCGATTTGGGCGGTGATTCGTTATTGGCGATACAACTCATTCCTAAGTTGCAAAAAGAATTCCATATCAGTTTGTCTGGCAATGTTCTTTTATCCTGTTCAACGATTGGTTCTTTATGTCAAAATATTCAAGACAGTATTCTCGTTAAAAATTCTTCCACAGAATTACCTTCTTGCCTGGTTGAACTGCAAAAAGGAAATCCTGAAATTACTCCTCTGTTTCTTGTTCACCCTGTCGGCGGCTCCGTTTATTTCTATCGAGATTTAACCCAAAAAATAGGTTCGCAACAACCGGTATATGGCATACAATCAAGAGGGGTTGAGGGCGAAGCAGAACCTTTGTCTACCGTAGAAGAAATGGCGAATTATTACATTGAGTCCATTCGTCAACTTCAACCTCATGGCCCGTACTTATTAGGTGGATCTTCATTTGGAGGCGTATTGGCTTATGAGATGACACAGCAACTGAGTCAAATTGGAGAAGAAGTCCCCTTACTTATAATGCTGGATACTCCGGGGCCGGGTCAAATGCCAGTTAAAAATGTGCAAACTAATGCTGAGATTATTATTTATTATTTAACTGTGTTAGGTTCAAAGAATTTGCTGTCTTTAGATGAGTTGGAAAACCTGCCCGTAGAACGGCAAGTAAACTACTTTTGGGAACAACAAACAGATTTGGCCGGCATACCTAATGATTTTGAGCAGACTGCTCGTATGTTGCAGTTATTTAAAGCTAATATGCAAGCGATGTTGAATTACGTCCCCAAAAAATATACCGGGAATGTGGTTTTTTTTCGAGCTGAGCAATGGGATGGTTTTTCGGCTAAGCATCCCGAAAATGCCTGGCTTAATTTGGTATCAGGTGGCATGGATTTACATGAAGTTCCGGGTAATCATGTAACAATGAATTTGATTCCACAAGTTAATAATTGTGCTCGATTAATTCAAAAATATATTGATGATACGATAAATTGTGTACTTTGATTTCCGCAATCGATTCGCCTCCGTCCAGGGGCAGCGGTCGCAGGCATGTCTCTTGGATACCAAAAACATAAAGGTCAGGGCCGCTCTCAATCAATATAGTCTTAATGTTCTTTAAAGTGGCACTGCGGTTTTTAGGCTGAACAATCCGGGGGTTTTTCCCGGCAGTTTTTCCTGACGGCGCTCAGAATGCCATCGACGATGACGGTGGCAATGGCATCGAAGATCTGCAGGGTGGCCTCCCTTGTGTCCAGTAAAAATTCTTCCGGCCAGCGTCCCGTGGCACAGGCGGCGTGGTTAATCCGCACTGCCGTTAGACAGGAAAGACCGTGTGCCATGGACCAGCAGGTGACCACCCCCAAGGCTTCGTTCTCCGGCGAAACGGGCAAGTGGTGTTCCTTTAATAAA
>JBNLGG010000173.1:0-2412 GCA_050305935.1 Cyclobacteriaceae bacterium
ACATAGGTGTTCTCCAGCATATCATTTTCTTCCAGGTAATTTAAAACCGTTGCTATACTCTCATCTACAGAAAGCAATGTCTCGCAATAATCCTTATAAAAGTCTTCGAAGGTCGTTTGCCCATGGTACATGTAGTCAACGCCATGCCAGCTATACCGCTGTGCTTTCACCCATTCGGGCACCAGGCTATAATTGTAATTCGGGTCTTTCTCAGGGTGCGCTCCTTCGGGAAACATGGTAGGTGGATAGCTTACCTCCTCATTATCATATTCATGCAGGTGCCGCGGCGCAGGCCGGAACTCCGCGTGAATCCCTTTGTGTGAGAGGTACATGAAAAATGGCTTCTCCGATCCCTCCTGCTCTTTTAGAAAATCCATGGCATAGTTGGTTAGCAGGTCCGTGATGTAGGTGCTATCCCCGTACTTCTTTTCCTCGCCGTTTACATTGATGGTGGGATTATAATACTGCCCCTGCCCCTTGAAACTCACCCATTGGTCGAAGCCCTTTCGTGGTTTTGACGTCTCGTGTCCCATGTGCCACTTGCCAATGAAAGCCGTATTGTATCCCGCCTCCTGAAGGTATTGCGGGAAAAACCTGACACTATCTGCAATAGGCGCCTGATTGTCTACCACTCCGTGGTGGTGGGAAAACTGGCCGGTAAGGATAGAAGCCCGGCTGGGAGAACACAATGAAGTGGTAACGAAAGCATTTCTGAAATGGATTCCCTCGGTGGCCATTTTATCCATGGCCGGTGTTTTTAAAAAGGGCACCTTGCCGGTGAATCCCATAAAGTCATAGCGGTGATCATCGCTCAAAATGAAGATGACGTTTTTGGGCTTTTCGTCCGATATTTTATCCAATGCCAGTATATTTCTTTTTTGATCCGCCTGCGACTGGATGCAAGCATTGAGCAGCAGCACGGCGACGGAGAGAAGGTAAGTATTTACAATTTTCATGCTTGAGCTTTGTAATTTGTTCTATCTCGAATTTAATTTTCATTTTTCACTAATAAAAAAGAAGGGCGGTCATCCCGCCCATCCCCTTCATTCAATTTGCATTAATCTATTAAACTAAATTCGCCTGATAATCCTTCTTTTGAATTGCCCCCTACCCATATTTTAAAATCGCCTGGTTCGGTGACATATTCCAGCTCACTGTTGTAAAATTTCAGGTCATCGCGGGTGATGGAAAAATAAACGGTTTTTTTCTCGCCCGCCTTCAGAAACACCTTTTGAAAGCCTTTTAGTTCTTTTACAGGTCGTGTGACGCTACCCACCAGATCCTGAACGTATAATTGTACCACTTCAGCTCCATCGAATGTTCCTGTATTTTCTATCTGGGCAGTGATGGTAATTTCGTGAGCACCATTGAGGGTCGGACCGCTTAACTTTACGTTGCTGTATGAAAAAGTGGTATAGCTCAAACCATATCCAAAGGGGTACAAAGGCTCATTGCTAACATCCAGGTAGCCCGTCCTGAATTTTTGATAGTCCACGCCTTCCGGTAAAGGCCGACCGGTGTTTTTGTGATTGTAATACAAAGGAACCTGGCCCACATTCTGTGGAAAGGTCATTGATAATTTCCCGGAAGGATTGACATCCCCAAATAAAACATCAGCGATGGCATAGCCCCCTTCACTACCGGCAAACCAGGCATTGAGAATAGCAGGAACATGCTTATCTTCCCAGGTCAACGCCAGTGGACGGCCGGTAAATAAAATCAGCACTACGGGCTTACCTGTTTTTAGCAGTGCTTTTAACAAATCCTGCTGATTAGCCGGAATCGTAATGTCCGACCGGCTGCTGCTCTCACCACTCATTTCCGATGATTCTCCCAGAGCGGCAACGATCACATCCGCTTTTGATGCCACTGAGACCGCTTCCTTGATGAGGGCCTCATCCGTTCTCGGGTCCCGGTCAGTCTTTTTCCCAAAAACACTCGCCCGCGACTCAAGCACAGGATCGCTGTAAATATTGGCACCCTTTGCATAAAGAATGGTTGCTTTTTCGCCAACCACGCTTTCCATTCCATCCATTAAGGAAATGGCCTGGTCATGAAGGCCCGCAACACTCCAGGTTCCCGGCATATTTTCCCGGTTGTTGGCAATCGGCCCAATGAGCGCAATGGTACCTCTTTTTTTGAGGGGCAATACCTGGTTTTCATTTTTCAATAGTACCAGGGTCTGCGAGGCAATTTCCCGGGCTTCTTTGCGGTGCTCACCGGTATAAACTTCTTTTTTTGCCCTTTCAGGATCACAATAGCGATAGGGATCGTCAAACAATCCCAATTTATATTTAGCTTCCAATATGCGTTTGCATGCGGCATCAATATCTTCTTCTTTAATTTTGCCTTCGTCCAATGACTTTTTAAGGGTCGTTAAAAACCCCTCACTTACCATGTCCATATCGACAC
>JBNLGG010000174.1:0-2410 GCA_050305935.1 Cyclobacteriaceae bacterium
TACGACTCCTTTTTCTTTGATGATTTTTTCATCAAGGCGAAATACCGTTCTCGCTGTTTCTTATTCATGCCGAGGCGGTCAGCGGTTTCTGCCCAATTGGTGGGCGTATTGTCATCGGAGATGGCTGTTTCATCGCCTCCGGTGTCTGGTTTGTTGTTCTTTATATTTGATTTGCGGTTCTTTTCGGAAATCCCGCTTAATGCCTCTTTTTTTGCCTCGTCCTTGATCTTTTCAACAACGTCTTTCCAGTTGGCAACCAACATGGCACCGGCGGCAAGATAGTCCTTTGCGAAATGATCACCGAGATCATGGTATTCGATTATTTTGTCAAGGGACTCCCTGTTTTGCTCAATATGATCCTTCCAGCCCTCCATCAGGCTATCAATCTGAGTCTGCTTTTTGGATGTCTCAACCTTTTTGTCCGTCAGCTTTTGGGCATCGATGGCCTTCTGGTCGATAAGTTCGTTAATCGCATGAACCAGGATAGTCGTATCATCCTTGTTTTCGTTGATGATTTGGGCCAACTGTGCGGGGGTCAGCCTGGATTCCGGGTCGTCGTCCTTTTGGGATTTTAATAGTTGACGGTTTTCATATGCCAGCTTGGCATTACCCTTGTTTAATTTTTCGATCTCGTTTTTTGATTCGTTGAGCTCCTTTTCGAGCTTGTCAAATCGAGACTTAAATTCATCGTTTTGCGCATCCCTATCCGCTGCGGCGGCTTTCTGTGCCTCATCGTCATCCTTATTGCTGTCTGTTTCTTCCTCGTCATCCAACTTCGGAACATCAACGTCCGAGATAACGGCGTTGTCTTCCGGTTCCTCAATTTCAGGTATTTCAACTGTTGCTTCTTCTGCCATGGGTCTTCCTTTCGGAGTGTTTCGGCAATAAAAAAGCGGAACATGTGGACCGGTTTCCCGGTGTGGAGTCCACACGCTCCGCTTAATTACTGTCCCTAAATCGGTCTGGCCTGACCTCGTTAGGTTAGCCTGAAGTTTTATTTATTTTATTCAAAACCTTCTTAATTGGTCGCTATTTCTTGATCTCTCCTCTTTCTATCATGCCATCTATTGCTTCAGATGTTAACATGAATTTTTCGCTTATACCATTTATGCTCATCTCAAATATGTTGTATTGTTTTGTTTTTTTTATAATTACCGGCTCATACAGTCCTTCTTCTATTTTAAATTGATACGTTTCACTCATCATTTATTCACTACCTTTCTCATTATCAAAAATTGCGCAAGCGTTGCCATGTGCATAGCCCCATACGGCGCTCTTTCTGCTGCCTCTTAGGTGGACATCAATATTCATGTGGTCTTGCCGTCAATCACCTTTTGGATTAAATCAGCAACGTCTTTGCGTCCGTCACGATTCGCCATTTTAAGGGCAGACTTAAGAACCATGCTTTCAACCCCTGCATTAAAACTATCTCGTGGAATGAAAAAATTTAAAGCGTACCATAGGACGGGAACCATAACCGCGGCCAAAATAATCATCCATAATATTTCACCCATAACTATACGCCCCCTTATTCAATTATTGCATCTGCCGCATGACCAAAAACTTGGATAGCGCGGCGTAATCCTCTTTCTTTTGGACTTCAAGCAGGTCTTTTAGTTCGTTTGAGTCGGTTAAAATCTCAGGTAAATTAATGAACCGTTTTGCCGTCTCCATTGCGCCAGCAAGTTTAGCCGTGGTTTCTGTTGGGTCTGAGCCGTTGACCATCGCTTTTAGATGATATTCAATGTATATGCCAAGCTGCTCAATCTGCCGTTTGCGGTAAGCCCTAAACTCATCCGATTTGAAAAACTCATCCCAGTTCATTTGCCCTTCGGCTTCCCCCGGCCTTTTCCACGCCCCTTGCCGCGTCCTCGGTTACACATTTTGACCCCCATTTTGCCCATCCATTATGTCCTTTGCAATAGCCTCAGCCTCTTGAAGCGCCTTGGTAACAAGCTGCATGGCATTGGGTATGGTCATTATCTTTTGAACTATAGGTGCTATTCCCGGTGCTATCCATTCTGTTGTATCCGTGTGCCCATATGCCTTGACAAGTTCCTCAGCTTTCTTAACCGGATTGATCGTAGGGTCTTGTGCAGTAAGGCCATAAAACGTCTCTTTTTCCTTTCTTTCTATCAACTTATTACTCAAATCCGTCGAGCCTGTCAAACGGAATTTATATCCTCTTGCCATCATCTTTCTGTTTATCGGAGTTTCTCTGCCGTTCCATAAAAAGGTCTTGTCCAGGGGCATGTATTGGTAATATAGATCGTATAAAGACCTGATTATCTCAAGAAAATCATCTTTGATGGTGTTGGTTTGATAATTGTGCTTGACATTGCCCTCTTGGATGACGGCCATTGTCTCGGTGGCGGTAGTGCCTTTTTCGCTCTGCCGGCCAACCTGCAAA
>JBNLGG010000175.1:0-2386 GCA_050305935.1 Cyclobacteriaceae bacterium
GAATATTTAAACCCATGGCCTTGATGTCGATGGTGCTGCTAAAAAGTTTTAAATGCCCGGCCACCAAATCAATCGAGGAGTTTGTTTTGAAATTTGCCGTAAAAAATGATAAGGAAATCAAAGGGCTCGAAACCGTGGCCGATCAGATGGGGATTTTTGATGAAATACCCGAAGACAAGCAAATAAAGTGGATCATTGACATCATTAAAGATAGTGTAGGCACTAAAGAGATCAATGGTAAATTCGGTGACGCATATATGAAGGGTGATGTAGAAGCGATTTTTGAAATCTCCCAGGAAGTACATCCCGAGATGAAAGAATATGAAGACAAGTTGCTGTTTAATCGAAATGAAAAATGGATTCCTGATATGATCGCCTATATGAAGGAAAACCCCACTTTTTTTGCCGTGGGCGCCGGGCACCTCGGAGGAGAAAATGGTTTGATCAACCTTTTGAGGAATGAGGGTTTCTCCGTCGATCCTATCGTTTTGGAATAGAAGTTCAGTGTCGAAAATATAAAATTTGCTTCCTAAAAACCTCCAAGGTGTATCAACCTAACCGTATAGGGTCTCAATCATGAAAAAACCTTGGAGGTTTGCCTGGATATTAGTTTGCCTTATAGCAAGAAGAAACGCTAAGAAATGGGTGGGCCCGGGCTAGACGCTGACCACCCCCCGTCGACTACCATTGTCTGGCCAGTTATCTGGCGGGCGCCTTCACTTGTAAGAAAGAGAGCCGCTTGGGCAATGTCATTTGTTGCTGAAGGTCTTTTTAAAGGGGTAAGGCTTGCCCAAATCTCTTTGTAATTTTCGTCCTGTGTGGTCCTTTCCGTAATGGTAGCTCCTGGAGCAATGGCATTGATGGTAATCCCAAATTCGGATAAATCGAGCACCAGATTCCTCACCAATCCTTCCAGTGCTGCTTTGGTCATCCCATACACTGCCAAATCCTTGTGTGCCCTTCTGCCGGTAATGGACGACATGACGATCAGCTTGCCCTGAATTTTATGTTGAATCATGATGTTTGCCGCCATTTGAAGAAGGAAAAAAGTGCCTTTGATATTCAAGTCAACGATCCGGCCAAATTCGTCAGGGGTAATTTGCAAAGTGTTTTTAAAAAGCGTCGTCCCGGCATTCGCAACAACGACATCAATGCGCCTTGATTTTTCAATGATATTCCCTAGCAGTCTCTCGATGAATTGGAGATCGCTGGCATCCCCGGCAGCCGGATGTAGCCTTTCATGGTGTTCTAATCTTTGTGCAGCAGTAGCACAAAGGTCTTTGTCGATGTCATTCATGTAGACGATCGCCCCCTGATGGAGGAATTGCCGTACTATTTCAAACCCTATTCCCTGTCCAGCCCCCGTGACCAATACTACTTTACCATTGAATAATGCCATTATTTCTTTGTTCCTGTTAGTTTCTTTTGATACCTGCCTTGCACCACATCGGTAAGGACCAGGATGATGATGACAAAATAAAAGGTAGTTTTGCTCATTGGTATAATCTCATTGCCAAACAGGTAAAGATGCGCCAGGTGGCCTCCTTCCGTTAAAAGCATAATCCCTACCACGAACAATATGAACAACCCCAGGACTTCATACAAACGATTTTTTTGCAAGAAATCAGACACCTTTTCCGACAGCCAGATCATCAGCAGGCCACCAATCACGATCGCAGTGGCCATCACCCAAAAGACGTGGCTTAAGGCCATGGCGCTTAAAATACTATCGAAAGAAAACACCAGGTTCATGATGACGATCCAGGTAATTATGGCACCAACGGACTTGTTCTTTTTAACCTCTTCCTCTTGCATTTCAAACGATATCATGTGCCAGATTTCCTTGGTCGCTGTGTAGATAATAAATATTCCACCACCGAGCACGATCAAACTATGGAAATTAAAATCGCCTTCCACTATTCCGTGTAAATTGATCCCCAGCAATGGATCCTGGAAATATTCAATGAGGTACATCAGCGCGAAGAGCAGCCCGATCCGGAGAATGATCGCGATGCCTATCCCTAGTTTTCGGACATAATTTCGTTTTTCGGGAGGTGCACCTTTTGATTCCAGCGAAATGTACAAAAGGTTATCAAACCCAAGGACTGCCTGGAGGGCAATGAGCAAAAACAGCGTAATTAAATTATCCAGGGAAAACAGTTCAGACATTTGAAATAGTATAAAGTATGACGGTTAATTAACCAAAATTTGAATTTATAGAAAAATAATTAATGTCATGACTTAAAAAGTCGAATAGCCAGGGCTATTTCATTTAACTTTTGGAGCCACCTAACATATATGTATTCTTTTTTTTAGACCGTTATTGAAGGGGTGTGCGACAAAATTCTCGTTTAATTTTATTAAACAACGAAAAGCGCGAAATTCA
>JBNLGG010000176.1:0-2336 GCA_050305935.1 Cyclobacteriaceae bacterium
TCGGGAAAATCTTCGAAGATATATTCAAGGCGAAAAGCTGCTAAACATGGTGGATCTTTCCAGGGGGTATTGAGTAATTTATCTCCTGACTTGTGTAAATGGCTTGTATAGATTCCTGCCTGCAAAGCATGCACACTAGCAGTGAGCGCCTGTATCCGTGGCTGGGATGAAGTTCGCCCTATCCCTGCTCCTTCCAACAATTAAAGAGCCGTTCTCCTCGCACTCGTTGCGAGGTCTGTCTCGCATTCAGTGGTTTATTATACTTCATAAAGCAACAACTCGTCGGTCGCTCTTTGAGTCTTTGCTTGTTAATTAGTGGCAGATCCCGGCATGCACCGGGAATAGTCTTCTCTTTATTGTTGTATTGAAAAAGATTCGAATTCCATTTTCTCATTAGTACTCTCTCCCATTTTAAACCCAACAATTAAAGAGCTGTAATCCTCAAACGCCTGCCTCGCTGATGGGCCATAGCCGTCAGGTTAAGAGAAGATTTTTCAATGATCAAAAATATTTTAAGATAAAATAGAAAGATCCCTTGTTAGGGATACTTAGTCTTTTTTCCCATTTTTAGTATTATGTTTTTGTTTAAAAAGGGCGGCTTAAATATCAGGTTTTCCGCCCTTTTTCTTGCTTAAAGATAACAATTTAAAGGGAAAAAAGCAGTACAAAAACTGGCTAAAAACAGCCAAAATCAAGGATTTTAAGGCTGTAGAATTATCTAAATTATTTGATAGTGAACTTGTTGAGTCACTAGGAAGGGAAAGTGGTTTTGTTCAACGTAAATCCAAACTTTCGGCTTCTAAGTTTCTAAACATTTTAATGTTTGCCCACCACCAAGGCAAGTCCTTGAGCCTTCTCGATTTAACAGGCGACTTGCATGAGCAATTCAATATTCGTTTGGCCAAACAATCACTGGACGAACGTTTTAACAGTAGCTCTGTTAAATTCATGAAATCAGTCCTTTCATATCTATTGAACAAACAACTAGATGCCAAAAAGCAAAATGGCCAGCTCAACAACTTCAACAGGGTCCGCATCAAGGACTCTACCCGTTTTGCCTTACCGGAACGGTATGCTTCCACCTATCAGGGATACGGTGGTGGCCTGCCCAATTCAAAATCAATGATATCTATTCAATATGAGTATGATCTTATTACTGGTAAGACAATGGATTTTAGATTGACCAATGGCCTTTGCAATGATCAAGCGGATTCCAGGGATCACACACACGAGATCATGGAAAACGACCTGTTCATACGGGACCTGGGCTATTGCTCCACAGGGTATTTAAAACAGTTAGTAGATCACAAAGCCTTTTTCCTCAACCGCCTTTCTCCTCAAACTGCAGTTTATCAAGTGGGATCTCCGAATAAAGCGATTGATCCAATAACATGTTTAAAAAAGATTAAAAAGCACAACCTTCCATACTTGGTTTATGATGTGTTGGTAGGCAGCAGGGTGAAACTACCATGTAGGATGGTAGTTTCGGCTGTTGATGATTCAACCTACGAGAAAAGGTTACGGAAAACGACCAAAATGGCCAAAAGTAAAGGTTGCAATGTGTCGGAGGAATACAAATCAAAAGCCCGGTTGAATATGTTTATCACCAATGTTCCTGATGAATGGATCCCCTCGGAAAAAATAAAATCGATATATGGCCTTAGGTGGCAGATTGAATTGATTTTTAAAGTTTGGAAATCCCAGGCTAAAATCAACAGTATCAAAGAAATGAAAATTCACCGCTTTGAATGTCAATTACTCGGAAAAATAATATGGCTGTTAATCAATTGGAGAATATTTTATTGGCTAAAAGAAACCCTAAATAACGATCAAGCAGATGTTAGTTGTAGTGTATGGAAATTCTATAAATCTGCATTTAGATTATCATATAAACTTAGGACTGCATTAAAATGTATTAACAAGGCCAAACAGCTCCTAGATACTTTAATCAATATGGATATTCAACTATTTGCCCTTGAAAAGAGGAGTCAAAAACAATCCCACTTTGAAATAGTGAAATCATTAACCTGACGGCTATGGCTACTGGGCGGACAAGGCTTTTGAGAATGACCCTGCCGGGAAGAAGCGCCTGCGACTGACGCACTACTGGCGTGCACGGAGCAACCAGGCGGAGCTGATCACTTACCTCTCTTCTATGGCTACGGTGATCACCGAACTACGCGGTAAACTGGAAGCGGTCAATACGCCCGCCGAGCTGATTGATGGCGTACTGGCGCTGTCTGCCGAGGTGGAGACGGCTAATAATGTGCAGGAGAACGTCAAGGGCCAGCGGAGTACGGCCACGCAGGAGCGCGTGACACGACTCAACACCATCT
>JBNLGG010000177.1:0-2268 GCA_050305935.1 Cyclobacteriaceae bacterium
TGGCATTATGACTACACCCACAAAGAATGGGGAGTCAGAAATTATTCTCAGGTATCCGTGCAGGAATGGAAGAATGGCAAAATCGTCAAAGAGAAATTTTACTACGGCAGTTAAAACATGAACATTATGAAAGATAGCATATTTAAAACGTCAGATTCATTTGCCCCACTAGCTGTACGAATGACGCTTGGCATTGTCATCCTGCCACATGGTGAGCAGAAGCTGTTTGGATGGTTCGGCGGCTATGGATTTTCCGGCACCATGGGATTCTTTACTGATACCATGGGATTGCCGTGGCTGGTTGGTTTTGTGGTGATCTTGCTAGAATCCATTGGTGCCCTGGCTTTATTGGCCGGAGTGGCTACACGCATCGTAGCTGTTTTTTATTTGCTATTGGCGATAGGCATCGTATTTTCCTCCCATATTCAATATGGCTTTTTCATGAACTGGTATGGCAGTCAGCAGGGAGAAGGTTTTGAATACTTTCTTCTGTGGATAGGGATGGCCATGAGCCTGATCGTGACGGGAGGAGGGAAATTTTCTATTGATAAAGCTATTCTTTTAGAGAATGCGGAGACCTGAAATGGCAAAAGAGTAATTGCTAAAAACAACTCGATGGAAAGAACTTAGCAATCGGTTAAACTATTGACGGCTTAAAGGTGATCCACTTTTAAGCCGTCACTTCGTTTTATTGGGGTCGTACCAGAATATGGTTTTTTGCATAGAATGTAGCTTGATTGTTCAACTATTTTTAAAGTAAATTAGCTCCATGCCGTTCCCGACCCTGCATACCGACCGCTTGATATTAAGAAGGCTTACCACATCAGACTGGGAAACGGTCTCCTACCTGCGCACCGACAAAAAAGTCAATGAATTTGTCACAAGACCTGCTGCCGAAACAAAGGAGAAAGCGCTGGCTTTCATATCCCGGATCAATGACAATATTAAAGAACAGGAAGCATATTACTGGGCCATTGCGGAAAAGGAAAACGATCAAATGATCGACAGCATCTGCCTGTGGAATTTATCAAAAGACGGAAAATATGCCGAGGTAGGATATGACCTCCATCCGAAATCCCAGGGAAAAGGAATCATGAATGAATCGCTGAAAGCGGTGATGGGTTTTGGTTTTAATAACCTGGGCCTGGATGTCATCGAAGCATTCACCCACAAGAATAATCTTAGTTCCATCAAGCTGCTGGAACGGAATGGCTTTCGACTGGTGGAAGGGAAAATGGACGCGGACAATCCTGATAACATCATCTTCGAAAAAAGAGGGAGGTTTTAACGATGGATTTGTATATTCAGGGAATGTTTAAAGTGGCTGCTCGGAAGCTATATACTTATCCCATTTTCGGGCGGAAGCAAGGGGTTGGCCACGGGTATGGGAGATTTAAAAACCTGTTGTTTTTATAAGTGTTAGCATCATGCAAGAGAGGGAAGGCTACACAGGAAACAACATTAAAAATTCAAATATGAAAAATCAGTTCTTACTATTTATTTTTCTAGTATCTACCATCGGATGTGTTAATAATGGTTCGAATACTGAATGCGAAGATGTTATTGAGCGGGAATGGTGGAAAGAGCAGGTGGTATATCAAATATATCCACGATCATTTAAAGACTCTGATGGTGACGGGATAGGAGATATTCGAGGGATCATTTCCAAGATAGATTATCTGGATACACTTGGTGTTGACATCATCTGGCTCAGCCCACATTTTGATTCACCCAACGCTGACAATGGATACGACATTCGTGATTACAGAAAGGTGATGGAGGAATTCGGCACGATGGATGACTTTGATAAATTATTGAGCGGGTTGCATGACCGCGGCATCAAATTAATTATCGATTTGGTAGTGAATCACTCCAGTGATGAGCATCGTTGGTTCCGGGAAAGTATGTCTTCCAAAGACAGCCCCTATAGAGATTATTATATCTGGAGGCCGGGTAAGAATGGGGAAGAACCAAATAACTGGCCCTCTTTTTTTGGTGGTTCTGCCTGGGAGCAAGCCGGTCCTGATGGAGAGTACTATTTACACTACTTTGCGAAGAAACAGCCTGACCTGAATTGGGAAAATCCAAAACTCCGGCAGGAGGTCTATGACATCATGCGTTTTTGGCTGGATAAAGGGGTTGATGGATTTCGCTTAGATGTTATTCATACAATTTATGAGGATCCACGTTTACCTAATAATCCAATGGGTCTGGGGTTGTTGCCAAGTGATACATCCGATTCCATGATGTTTCAGCATCACAAATTTG
>JBNLGG010000178.1:0-2254 GCA_050305935.1 Cyclobacteriaceae bacterium
GCTCAGCGAATTCCAGTGTTTTACTGTAAAGGTTTTCCGCCTGCCTCGTATTGGTTTGAAAGAAGGACTTGGGGCTGATGTTAAAGACCATTCCGTTTAGCTTTTCTTTAATAAACTTTTGTCCATTGTATAAAATGATTTCCTGGTCAAAGAATGAATCGTTTTTTTTCAGGTTTACTGTATAATACAGTGATGTGATTTCAGGAAACTCATTTTTAATCGCTTCCAATAAACTTTCAATGCCTTTCTCGTCCTGCTCCCCGAACTGGACCATCACCATTACTTCATTCAGCGTCGTATTTCGAACCATCAGGTTTCTGAGGAGCCCCTTAAATTCTTTTAGATCGTAAAATGAAAGCTTGTTGGCTACGGCAAATTCCCTGACAAAATTCCTGATCCTGTTTGAGAGGTCGATTTGCAGGTGGCAGGTCCGGATGTCGACTATTTTGTCGTGCTGTTCAGGAATGTGAAAACCCACACCACTCCTATTAATCTTTACATCGCTTTTAACTTCTTCTGCCAGCAGCCATCTGTTGTTGGAGAATGTATATTCCAATTTATTTCGGTAGTAGGTGGTCTCTTTGCTACCAATGATAGTGTCGATTGTCGGTAGATCGATTTTGCCAATCCTTTCCAGGTTATCCCTAACCTGCTGTTGTTTGTATTCTAACTGCAATTTATAAGGAAGGTCCTGCCATTTACAGCCACCACATAGCCCGAAATGCTCGCAAAAAGGCTCGATCCTATCCTTCGATAGTGAAATAAATCGCAGAGGCCTGGCTTCCAGGTACTGCTTTTTCTTTTTAGTAATGAGGAGGTCTACCACATCTCCCGGTATTACTCCCTTAACGAATATGACCAGGTCATTATGCCTGGCAATACATTTTCCCTCCGCTGCATAGGTTACTATTTCTATGCCTTCAAGTATTCTTTTCTTGCGACCCATATAAAAACCGCAAAGTTAATACATCTGACTTGCCCGGCCTTTAAATTTGATTATTTTTAGTGCGATTTTTCTACGAATGATGAAATCAGCAGCAGTAGCCTTCATTTTGATTTTTGCCACCTTTGCCGCGTCGGCAACTCACATTGTGGGGGGTGAGTTTGAAATCATTCATTTAGGGGAAAACAGGTACTTGTTCCGGCAAATCCAATATTTTGATGCTATCAACGGAAATCCTGACGCGGAAGATAGATCTATAGACGCCTCTATTTTCCGGATGAGAGATGATATCTATGTTCGAAATGTCATAATGTATCCGGTAAGCAATGAATTAATAAAATATTCAAACCCGAGCTGTTCAGATAATACCATTTCCACCAGAAAAATTGTCTACGAAACTACCCTGATCCTGAATCCGGAAGAGTATGACGATCCTGAAGGATATTATATGGTTTGGGAAAGATGTTGCCGCAATGAAGTTATTACCAATATTGTTAATCCTGGTGGAACAGGGCAGACATTTTACATAGAATTTCCTCCTTTAATGAAAAATGGAGAACTGTTTATCAATTCCACTCCTACTCTGTTTCCACCTCTACAGGATTATGCTTGTGTGAATCAGTTTTACTATGCGGATTTTAATGGTTTCGACAAGGATGGGGACTCTTTAGCTTATTCGCTGGTCACGCCACTAAATAGTTCTGAAACCGATACTGGCCCCTTGCCAAATCCTGATCCGGATCCTAAACCAAAACCTCATCCAAATATAAATTGGAAACCCGAGTTTAATGAAAACATCCAGGTTACTGGTTCGGAGCCTTTGAATATTACCAAAGACGGAATTCTTCGTGTAGTGCCCGATCGTGAGGGACTATTTGTCTTTTCAGTGAAGTGCGAAGAGTTTAGGAATGGGGAAAAGATAGGTGAAGTGCGAAGGGATTTCCAACTTTTTGTGGTCGATTGCCCCCCGCCGGGAAATAAACCCGAGATCAAGGCAAAAGCGCCGGGGTCTACAGAGTATAAAGCGGATATTTCAACAGTAGTGCTAAATTATGGCGACGACACCTGTTTTGATATTATCGTAAATGACAAGGACGGGGGAGAGGCCATTCGGATCAAGGCAGTACCAGTTAATTTTCAGGATTCCCTTCAAGAAAGGCTTGACTTTGACTTCGGATTAATTAATAATCCGGATGATACGTTAAAGGTTAAATTTTGCTTGCCACATTGCATCAATGACGGAAGCTACAGCCCGGCTATGATCGATTTATTTGTGTATGATAACCGTTGCCCTCAGTCTTTGATAGACAC
>JBNLGG010000179.1:0-2197 GCA_050305935.1 Cyclobacteriaceae bacterium
TTTGTCTGGAATCTATAAAATGACCTTGAATTGATTCCGGAATGACGAAGTTTCTTTATTAAATGCGTTTGCCCTGCCTGTTTAACCTACATTAATTATTAATACCCACCCTTCTGGATAAAATTTTTTCAACCTTTTCACTTACTATTCTTTTTGCTTTGATTGTAAAACATCCAATGACGACGCCTTTCCAACAAAAAATGTCGATGACGACGTAATCGATGATGAATCGAGACAATTATTGAACCGACCAATGATCAGTGGTCGAAAGGTTTGGCCAATTGAGTGTGTTTGGAAATCAAATCGTTGCTAAAAATGGAAAGCCGGTTTAGCCCTCGGGGGGGTCATCTTTTTGGAGACAATGGATTGGGAAAAATTGACGAAGTGATTTTCCAGTTGTCTGCATGCAGTCTGAGACTTATGCCCTGACAGCCACGGTAAGGGCTCATGGGTGGTAATGAAACCGAGTATATGAAGATAGCGTAAACTTCAATATATTTGTGCCATATTGGTACACAAAATATCAAAACTATGTTGGTAATAAGTAGCAGGGAATTTAGACAGAACCAGAAGAAATATTTCGAAAAAGTAGATAAAGGCGAGCATGTAATTGTTCAAAGGGGAAAGGATAAGGCTTACGCCTTAACTCCAATAGGTGAGGATGATATGTATTTCAATGCTGAAATGGTTGAAAAAATCAGGCAGAGTATTTTGGAAGTTCAGCGGGGAGAAGTTCGAGAGGTGTCTACTTCTAAGGAGATTAGTGATCTATTGGGGCTATGAGCTACACATTAGCCTTTTCAAAAACTGCCCTGAAAGATATTGAAAAGCATAAGAAATCGGGAGATAAACCTACGCTTAGGAAGATCGAAAAACTGCTTAATGAATTAATGGAACACCCCGCTACAGGGACGGGTCAACCGGAAATATTAAAACATGAACTAGCAGGTCTCTACTCCCGTAGGATCAACAAAAAACACAGACTCGTTTACTCGATCAACGAAGGGATTGTTACCGTGCATGTATTGAGTGCCTGGTCTCATTATGGGGGTTAGTAATTCAGGGACGACTCTTTTTTCAATTCAGCCTTTTTGAAAAAGCTGATTTCCTGCTCCTTGGCTTGTCCCCTGACAAGCCACTTCCTGTTGTGATCAAATGGGCTGTCGGGGGACAGCCCCAGGTTGATTTCCTTTTACCTCGAGCTCGAAAAATCCGAAGCCCTTTTGTACCCATGAACGATCAATTCATTGTCATCGATTTCCACAATCGCAAAACTGTTATTTTCAAGGCCTGAATAATCTACCATGCCCAACTGGGTGATGTAGTGGATGCCGTTGATTTGTTGAAAATCTTCCTGGTGTACATGGCCCTGGAAAACCGCAGTGACCTTTCCGGATTTTTCCATCAACTGTTGAGCTCGGAGGTAGTTGTCGACATAAAACCTGCCGTTGTGACGGGTGAAATTATAAAGGGTATAGTGACAAAAAACCACGGTTGGCAACTTCGTGTCATTTAAATCCTGCTCAAACCAACGCCATTCTTCCTCCGGAAAATGAGCATCCTGCCAGTCGAAATCCCCACGATCATGGTGTCGTCCGTCTGCGTGGAAGTTTGGGTCGAGGACGACGAAATGAAATCCGTTTAGATCAAATGAATAATAGCTTTTTTCTTTTGTAATCCTGGTATTTTCTATGTTTTCAAGGAATTGACTTTTTGAAATGCTATCCACATCGTGGTTTCCAATGCAGTGAAAGCGGGATCCTTTAAATTTGGCATAGACTTCCTCAATTTGTTGAAGGTAGCACAGCGTATCTTCTTCCCTTGCACGCTCATCCTGGTCTTTGAAATCACCCAGGTGGATAACAAAATCAACCTTTTGACGATTCAGTTCTTCGATACATTCCCTCATTTTTTCAAGGGATTGTCGATAATAGCGTGTACCTCCCGGATCGCGATCGGCGTAGTGGCTGTCCGTCAATAAGCCAAAGCGAACGCTTCTTTTTTTGGAAGCCACCAATGTCAATGGCGATACAGCGGCCACCCCCGTTAAAAGGGTCGATGACAGGAGGAATTTTCGTCGGGATATTTTCCAGGGCATGGCAACAAATTATCTAATTGAAGATAGGAAGTTAATTAAAAATGGAAATGAAACTAATACTAAATAAATGTAAAGCCGTGTAGTCGTGGCACCACTTTG
>JBNLGG010000180.1:0-2112 GCA_050305935.1 Cyclobacteriaceae bacterium
ACTGCTCAAAAAGTGGATTATGCATGAACCTAAAAACGGATGTAAAAAATATTCTTATTAAAATAGCGGTATTAAACCAGATAACTAAACCATAGCGATTTACAAAACTAGTTAAATTCCTTGAATTCCACGCAGTTAAGTAGGAAGAATGATCAATTAGACACCTATAAATGAAATCGAGAAGGGTAAGTATTTTAGGATGTGGATGGCTGGGATTACCCCTGGCAATAACCTTAAAAAAAGAAGGCTATTCGGTCAAAGGATCTACTACCCGGAATAGTAAGCTCGAAACATTAGAGAAAAATGGAATAAGCTCTTTTTTAATCTCATTGGATGATCAACAAATTATCGGTGATGTACCATCATTTCTGGACTCGGAGATACTGATCGTTAACATTCCCCCAAAAAGAATCCCGAACATTTTAGAATACTATGCCAATCAAATGGAGTTACTCATCACTTCATTGAAAGGTTCTGCCGTTCAACATGTACTTTTCATCAGCTCCTCAGCAGTATATCAAAATTTGAACGGTGTGGTCGATGAATCCACCAGGCCGTTGCCGGAAAAGGAATCGGGAAAAGCCGTTCTGAAAGCGGAGCAGCTATTCCAATCAAACACAACATTTTCAAACACAATACTCCGGTTCGCCGGGCTCATTGGCCCTGACCGAAACCCGGGCAGGTTTCTCGCGGGGAAAACCGGTCTTGCGGGTGGCGATAACCCGGTCAACCTGATCCACTTGGAAGATTGCATTGGGATCATTAAAGCCATATTGAAACAACACTGTTGGAATGAAATCTTTAACGGCTGCTACCCGGCACATCCCTCACGAAAAGAATACTATCAGAACATGGCGGCACGGTCAGGGCTACCCGCTCCTTCTTTTGACCCAAAACTCACAAGCAGTTTCAAACTGATAAATGGAGAAAAAGTAGCACATATATTAAACTACCGGTACCAAGCGAAAATTTAAAAACTTTCTGATGTCTCTCTTTACTTCTCACACTTATAATTGTACATTTGAAAAAAACTTTAGGGGTGTCCATGCGGACTGAGAATATACCCTCAAGACCTGATTCCGGTAATGCGGACGAAGGGAAAAGTGACCAGCTCAGTTCGTTTTTCACACCAGTGGTTTCAAATCCAGACTTCATAAGACGCAAGGAGTTACTATGAACATTTTATTAAATGATCAACAGGTAGAATTGGAGCAAAGCCTTTCACTTGATTCACTATTCAAAAAAATGAAAATCAACGCTGCCACCGGCGTCGCCGTCGCAGTTAATGAAATGATCATACCCAAAAAAGACTGGCTGACTCATTCCATTAAAGAAAACGATAAAATACTAGTAATAACCGCCACCCAGGGAGGGTGAGCAGGTTGCTTGTTGCTGGTTACTGGTTGACGTATTAACCAGCAACCAGTAACCAGTAACATTTAACACAATAACTATTTCCACCATGGCAAGAGAAGAAAAAATACCAAGTCAAAGCGCAATCACCAGGGATGAATTTCCAAATTCGAAGAAAATATATGTAGAGGGTAGGATTCATGATATTAAAGTAGCGATGAGGGAAATCACCCTTCATGATACGGTGCAAAAATTCGATCCTTCCGCTGCCCCCGAAAAAAATGCGCCATTGACTGTGTATGACACCAGCGGTCCTTATACCGACCCAAACATTGATATTGATGTAAAATATGGCATTCCAAAAATCCGCGAACAGTGGATTCTGGATCGCGAGGATACAGAACAACTTCCCGGCATATCTTCCCACTATGGCCAGGTACGGTTAAATGATTCTTCGCTTGACGGCCTTCGCTTTGAGCATCTTGCCAATCCAAGAAAGGCAAAACCGGGTGGGAATGTTTCCCAAATGTATTACGCTAAGCAAGGCATCATCACCCCGGAAATGGAATACATTGCCATCCGTGAAAATCAAAAAATAGAGGAGTACAATGAGTTGGCGAAACAACATCCCGGAGAAAGCTTTGGAGCTAACACACCTAAAAGTAAAATCACTCCCGAATTTGTGCGGGAGGAAGTAGCAGCAGGACGAGCCATTATTCCAGCCAACATTAACCATCCGGAAAGCGAGCCGATGATCAT
>JBNLGG010000181.1:0-2082 GCA_050305935.1 Cyclobacteriaceae bacterium
GATCATGGGTGGCAAATACAAAGGTTATCCCTTCTTCTTTATTCAGATTAGCCATGATATCCAGCAATGCTCCCGTGGCAGCTCCGTCGAGGTTGGCGGTGGGCTCGTCAGCCAACACAAATCGGGGTTTGGAGGCAAGCGCTCTGACTACAGCGACTCGTTGTTGCTGACCACCAGACAATTCTCCGGGTCTTCGGTTTTCCCTTCCTTTGAGACCTACCTTTTCCAGTAATTGAAAGACACGTTCCTTTCTTTCCTTTTCAGGCCGGTTTTGAAGTAGCATAATAAATTCGGCGTTTTCGTAGGCAGAAAGAACAGGGATCAGATTATAGGCCTGGAATACAAAGCCGATATTGTGTAGACGGAAATCGATCATTTTATTGTCGGACAGGTCCTGTATCTCATGACCATCGACGATGATTTTTCCGGCTGTTGGGTGATCCAGGCCGCCTATTGCATTTAAAAGCGTAGTTTTGCCGGAGCCAGATGGACCTACGATGGCGGTAAATTCTCCTTTACCTATTTCAATGTTGACGCCGTTGAGCGCGTACAGCTCCTGGTCGCCGTCGCGATAAGCTCTGACCAGGTCTGAGGTTTCGATAATTGTTTCTGAATTATTTTTCATTTTAATTTTTTTTAAACGGATCGGATTGCTTCTACGGGTTTTAGTTCTAATGCTTTGATGGCCGGATAAACAGCAGCCAGGATGGAAAATGCAATGACCATCACGGCAACCATGACATAATAATAGGAGGAAAGCTCCGGGTAGATGATTTGTGGTATACCGAGTCGCTCCATACCTTCCCCTACAATAGACAGGTCAAGGCCATCGCGGTTTAGCCACTGGACCATCCCTCTTCCCAGGATTATTCCCAATGGGCCGCCGATGAGTGCGAAAAAGACTGTTTCCCACATGACCATGAAGAATACTTTTCGCTTGTTCATGCCAATGGCCATGAGAACTCCCAGCTCGCGCTGACGTTCCAGAATGGCCATCAGCATGGTGTTTAATATACCCAATGCGAGGGCAAGCACGATGATCCCGATAAAAATGAATAAGGAGCTTTCCAATGTTTCATTAGCATAGTTGAGTTCCGGGGTGACCTGGTTCCAACTTTCTGCAGTAATATTCGGATTTGCTAGCTCGGTGTTGATCTTCGATGCGATTGTTTCGGCAACTTTATAGTTGTCAATCATTACAGCGATTTCGTGGACGGGTGCTTCATATCCCAAAATTCTGGAGAGATCATCTCGCTGAACAAAAAGGCTACTTTCGTCAAAAGCCGTGGCCGATGTCTTGAATATTCCGGCAATCCTGAAAAGACCGGTTACAATATCTCCATCCTTGTTTTGGAAAGTCAGCACCACTTTGTTTTTTACATCTACACCCATTTTGTTCGCGAGCTTTTCACCAATCACCAGGGGGTTCTTTTTTATTCCTTCGAAATAGGCGCCATTCACAATTTTCTCATGAATGTTAGTTACATGGGATTCCTCTTGCGGTGTGATGCCGTTGATGGCCACGCCATAAACTCCCGAGGCCGCTGCTACAGTTCCGTCAATGATCGTTCGCTGGCAGTAGGAAGTAACATTACCATTGGCCTGAAGAATTTGGACGACTTGTTGAGGTTGGTCAATGTCCAATTCAATCATTCGTTCTTTGCGGTAGTCATGCTGGTGGATTTGAATATGCGAAATATACGTCTCCACCATGGTCTCCACACGGTTGTTGTTCATACCCACCGAAATTCCCATGACCATGATCCCGGCCCACATGCCCACACAGATGGAACCCATGACCACAATGCTTCTCAGCTTGCTTCGCCATACATTTCTCCAGGCTAGTTTTAGTACTTTTTTCATAGTAATCAGATTGTGCGCATGGCCTCTACCGGCTTCAGTCGCGCGATGGTAATTATTGGATATAAGGTCATGATGATGGAAACAAAGAGGATGATCAGTGCATGTGTAAGGATGATCGTTGGATCGGTGGAGCTGAGCATGATGGGATCCCAGCCCATATTTTTCATTCCTTCCGCCATATCTCCTCCCAGGTGGATAGGATTGATTTTGAAGTAGTAG
>JBNLGG010000182.1:0-2082 GCA_050305935.1 Cyclobacteriaceae bacterium
CGTATAGTTTGCGCAATTTCGGATCAGTGGTGGATGTTACAAAATCAGGATGATAGGGATAATGGCTGTCCCACCCGGGATTTGTAGAATTTATTGCCCAATTCGCAGTATCTGTCGCATAACGTTGAAGAAGCCTGGCATGGTGAAAAGTGGCAATGGTCTTCATATCATTGTTTTTAAGCTCAGCAAACAAATCCCCGAGGATATCCTTTTTCGGTCCCATATCGAGCGCATTCCATGGGTTAACTTTGCTGCCCCACATGGCAAATCCATCGTGATGTTGTGCTACCGGGCCGGCAAATTGTGCTCCTGAATTTTTGAAAAGATCCGCCCATTCCTTTGCGTCGAAATGCTCTGCGGTGAACTTGGGAATGAAATCATGGTAGTTAAATTCTGACGGGGGGCCAAACGTTTCCTGATGGTGCCCGTACACCTCTCCACCCCATTCTTCCCTACCCGGCACATACATCCATCTGGGATACCATTCATTACTAAACGCCGGCACACTGTACACTCCCCAATGAAAGTATATTCCAAATTTGGCATCTTTAAACCATTCCGGTTCACGTTTGATGGTTGAAAGCGATTCCCAGTTTTCTTCAAAAGTAAGCTTCTCTTCGGATTTGGATTCTTTTGCTTTGTTGCATGATACCAATGAAACTG
The DNA here is from genome assembly GCA_050305935.1 of Cyclobacteriaceae bacterium. Classification (GTDB taxonomy): domain Bacteria; phylum Bacteroidota; class Bacteroidia; order Cytophagales; family Cyclobacteriaceae; genus CAJXNP01. The sequence continues at coordinate 664 of JBNLGG010000182.1, forward strand.
TTAAACCCAAAATGAAAAGGACATAGCATATTAATTTATTCATGTTTCTCATTTAATTATAATTTTTTGATTTTTTAAGTCATCGGAGGCCGAGCTGTTTCCATAAAAAATTTCGTATTGTCCTGCACTTACCATCATTTTCAATTGCTCCCTGTCGTAAAATTCAAAGGAAGCAGGAGGTAGGTCAATCGTTACTTCCTCGGTTTTCCCGGGTGCTACATCCACTCGTTTGAATCCCTTCAAGGTTTTGATGGTGCCATCCGGGTCGTCGACTTTTCTGACATAAACCTGTACGATCTCAGTACCTGCTTTTTTTCCGGTATTCGTAACAGGAATGGTAATTTTCACATTTTCATCTTTCCGGATTTCCATCTTATTCAGCGTGGCATTGCCGATGGTAAAATTAGTATAACTAAGCCCAAACCCAAATGGAAACAATGCATCTTCCATGTAGCGGTAAGTGCGGCCTTTCATTGAATAATCTTCAAAATCCTTTAACTGATCCGAATTTTTATAAAATGTCACGGGAAGTTTACCCGATGGATTATAGTCTCCAAACAACACATCAGCTACGGCCTGGCCTCCGGCCTCCCCTGCATACCACGCCTGCAGGATAGCATCACATGACTGTGTTTCAGGTGTCAATGCAATGGCCGAACCGGAGCAATTTACAAACACCACCTTTTTACCGGCTTCTTTTAATGCTTTCAGACAATTTCGCTGGACGGCTGGAAGCTCAATGTCAGTGCGGTCTCCCCCTTTAAAACCAGGAAAAGAAACGGGCATTTCCTCACCTTCCAGGTTTCCTGAAAGGCCCCCGACAAATACCACCAGATCAATTCCCTTTAACTTATTAATCAGATCGGTATAATCCACATCTACTTCTTTCCCAAAATCCAATTCAATATTTGCCTGCCAGTTATTCAACTGTGCATATCTGATCTCAATTTTATATGTTTTACCCGCTTCTACCTGGTAAGGAGTTCTGGAAGGCAAAGTCCTCCAGTTATTGTACCTTTTAATGGTATCCCCATTGACCAGCAACATAAAAGCCCCTGTAGCACCGCCCTTAAAAACGATTTCCTCTGTTTTCCTTGCAGTAAACTCTGTCTCAAACCGCGCTGAAAAGCCTTCCAGCTTTACTCCAGACGCAAATTCATGTTGGCCCGCTGTGGTCTTTTTAATGGGGTTAGTGATCTGCTGGGTGGTCACCACATCACCACTACGATCGGGTGTGTTCCAGTATGTAGCCTTGAAGCCTTTTTTGCCTTCAAAAGAACATTGATCAAAATAGCTTTGGGTTACTTTGTCCTCTACCAGGTCACACCCCTTGTCGTAAAGGACTTTGTCGGATGAAATTTTCGACTGGATTCCTTCGAGGATCGAAGTGGTTTGTATGGGGGTCCCATTATAATTTCC
>JBNLGG010000183.1:0-2045 GCA_050305935.1 Cyclobacteriaceae bacterium
CTGATGAAGTACTCCCAGCCAGGCAGGCACTACATTGATCAAGGTAAAAACACCCAACAGAAATTGAAGGGCAAAAACCAGCAACATCACATGCAGTGTATATCTAATATTTAAATCGATCACGTTTCCTTTGAATTTCCACCACACAAACACTCCCAGCCCAACCAGGAAAATGGCCAGGTTGCGGTGTATAAATTGTACAGTGACCACGTGGTCGAATAATGCACTGGCCCCTGTTTCGCTCAATGCCCCCCAAATGCTCGGGTGGACGTAACTGCCAGCCATCAACGGATAGGTATTAAAAATAAATCCGGCTTTCAGCCCGGCCACAAAAGCTCCGTAAATTATTTGAGCTGTCAATAAGAATAGCAGCACCAAAGAGAATTTAAAAAGTCTGTTATAAAGAGAATTCACTGGTCTTCTAAGCGGTTGAATTAGATCGAGAGCCACCCAAAAAATGTAGGAGAAAAGAAATAAGGCAGTGATCAGGTGCGCTGCCAGGCGATAGTGGCTCACGCTTGGCCGATCCACCAAACCCGACATAACCATGTACCAACCGAGTACTCCTTGCAGTCCTCCTAAGATAAATACCCCAATGAGTTTCTTAAATAACTTCTTGTCAATCTGTTTCTTAACCACAAAGAAGATAAAGGGAAAAACAAACACCAGCCCAATGACTCTTCCAAGCAAGCGATGAATGTACTCCCACCAGAAAATCGCCTTGTATTCTTCCAGGGTAAAATGATAATTTATCTTTTTGAATTCTGGAGAATTTTGATAAGATTCAAATGATTCCCGCCATTGCTCTTCATTTAATGGTGGTAAGGTACCCGTGACAGGCTTCCAGTTTACCATTGACAATCCTGAATGCGTCAGGCGGGTAATCCCTCCGATGACCACCATCGTTGCGACCAAAAAACATCCGGTAAAAAGCCAGATCAATATCGATTTATTAACCTTTGGAATATTTGCCATAAAAAATGTTTGCCGCAAATCAACAATTAGAATCCACAGCAAACAAATTTAAGTGTAACAATTATAGGCCTTACCTGATAAGGGTCACCTAATTATATTTTAGCCTACTTTTCGATTTAAAACATCGGGTTTTAATCTACTCCTACGATATTGCCTCCGTCTCCTGAAATATGCAAAACAGGGTTACCAATGTAGTACACTTTTCCAATACCATCGTGCAGGATCGTCAGTTCATTTGACACGTTGATTTCAATATCTCCCACACCTTCCAGCCTTGCCTCGCCCGTAACAGCTTCCAAACCAAAACCTTTGATACTTCCCACGCCATCCATCCGGTAGCTGACTTCCTCTGCCCTGCCTGAGAGTTGAATGTCCCCTACATCACTCATTCTGGCGTAAATTGATCCCGCCATAATATCGCTTAGGTTGATACTACCCACCCCATCCTGTAACACTGTCAAATGGTCTACATCGATTGGGTCTAGGGAAGTGATATTTCCCACCCCCTTGACCTTAAATTCGACGATTTCAGGGGCATACACGCGGTAACTCAGCTCTTTGATTTTCTTGTTATTGGATCGCATGTCGATGTGCAATTCCCCATTCTTGATGGAGGTTTGAATGTCGTGCATTAAATCAATGTGTGTAGTGATTTCAATTTTGAAGGTGGGATCGACAATGTATTCCACGTCGCCAATCCCATCCAGGTGAATTTTGCTAAATGTGGCAAGATCACGGCTTTCCGTCGTGATGATCGTAGAAAGGTCCTTATCCTCACAAGAAGTAAGAAGAATGATGGCTAAAAAGAAAATGGATAATGCTGATTTTTTCATTTTATTATTTTTTAATGTTTTTGCCAAAGACATCTGCCAAACAAGAAGGTTGCCATTCATATTCATTATTTTTTTAATATATGGTTATTGCATCTTTAAAATAGTTGCTTTCCCACCTTTAAAATTGGCTCATAGCTGAATCAAGAGGAAACTTTGTGAAGAAACCGATGGGAGTTTCCCTGGGGAGCAGTTTATTCTTTGCTAAAAGCTACGGGAGCATTTTGGGGCCAATAAGCG
>JBNLGG010000184.1:0-1969 GCA_050305935.1 Cyclobacteriaceae bacterium
GCCCAACATTTTCAAGATATATACCTGATAATCAAACAAGTAATTGCATGGGGTGATTTAAAACCTGTCAGGTTTGCTGGTTGGATTTCCAACGACCAGTTCAAAGTCATTAAAACCTGACAGGTTTCGATTCGGAGAAACTAATTCCTTTGTATATGGAAGTTGAATTCGGAAGTACCCAAGGCCTGGTATAAACGAAGCCAGACGGGAAGTAGCATTTCCGTTCCCCGGGCATTGGTGATATCACCCAGATCAATGATCATGGACTCTTTCCAGCCAAAAGACTTTAAAATGTCCGCTGTTATTGCCTTCGCCTGTTGATCATTCCCGCAGATAAAGACATGATGATCCCCCCTGATCTTTCCGGGATTGACCATTATCCCCGCATTCATGGTATTTAGAGCTTTTACAACTTTCAGGTTTGGGAATTTTCGCTGAATTTGCTCACCCAGCGAATCCGTATTGACCGGGTTTAGCGAAGGTGGCATTCCCTTGCTAAAGTCCAGGGGGTTGGCAATGTCGATCAAGGTTTTACCATCAATCCCACCTTTGCTTGCCATTTCGATGGCAGATAGCGATGCCTGGCCCGACGTGCAATTGAAAATGACCTCAACGCCCGCAACGGCTGTGGCAAAGTCCGCCAGTCCAATCCCCTTATTTTCTTTCGACCAATCCTTGAAAGGTGGATTCCCATAATTGTCTTTTGAAGTATTTGCCAATGTTTTCTCTGGGTCGCGGGTTCCAATGGTCACCTGATGACCGAGTTGACTAACTTTGATGGCGATGATTCTGCCTACCATGCCGGTTCCTAAGATTGCTACTTTCATATTTTATCTATAGTTTAGTGATCTACTATCAAAAGTATAGTTACACACATAGAATTGCAATAGAGTGTCAAAATTGAAATTGGCTATCCATTTGGGTAGTATTATTGAATATCAGGCAGTTATCCAGTAAGAACATGATCATTAAAGACCAACAGTACAAGTTTATTATTGGCCATCAGAATTTCCACTGTGCCCTGGATATCACCATGCACTTTATTGGTGGCAAGTGGAAAGCAGTGGTGTTGTGGTATTTACGCAATGGCAAAAAACGATTTGGCGAATTGAAAGCCCAGGTTCCCGATATAACAGATAAAATGCTTTCGGTTCAGCTCCGGGCATTGGAAGAAGATGGGATTATTAAGCGGACTGTTTATCCGGAAGTCCCTCCCCGGGTGGAATATGAATATACGGAAGAAGGTAAAACACTCATACCCGTAATTGAATCCATCGCCAAATGGGGAAAGGAAAAAGCCCAAAGAGATGGTAAGCTTATAAAGGTGGAATGAATTCTACAGGCTTCTAGAAACCCTCTTCCACAGCCGGGCACACCTCTCTTTCTGGCTGTTTCATCCTTGGTTTGAGCCGAAGATAGAGTTTGTGAAGAGGTGTTTGGGAGATGATAAGAGATTATTCCTTTATTCTTAGGGTCAAATCAATACGTCTATATTTAATTCACTGTTTATCAGATTTATGGTTGGACGAATAAACATCCTCCTTCTAATAAGGCTGATTTCTACTGGCCTGTCTAAAAATCACAAAGGTTTTTTAAAATAATGAATGTAGGTAAAGACAATGAAATACGTCGAATAACTGTTGCATTACAAGAACACCACGCGTACCATTCTCAGACTTAAAATGAATGAAAAATGACACACTTTACGAAACAGAACCAAATTTCATTTTAAACAAAACTATCATCGCTAAATAGGCGGGAGATTCGTATTTTACTTTCTACTTGTAAAAATCATTATTAACTCACTAACTAACCACAAAATGAAAACTAAACATTACATTCTTACAATTCTCAGTTTCATTTGTTTTGTCATGATTAATCCAGGGCAAACGCATTTACCGTCATTCCAGAAAATTTTGTTCTAATTTTATTTTAATGAACAAAATTTGTCTGGAATCTATAAAATGAC
>JBNLGG010000185.1:0-1933 GCA_050305935.1 Cyclobacteriaceae bacterium
CCGGAGCATGTGTTCCAGGATTATGCCTCTACTGCCTTATCCATAAAAGCACATCCCCTCAGCCTGATCCGGGAAAAGCTGGACAGCCTCCACGTGCTGTCCTCCTCAGCACTGGACAAAGCCAAAAACGGGGACAGGGTTAAAGTGGCGGGGCTGGTGCTCGTGCGGCAACGACCGGGAACGGCGACCGGCATTTGCTTCATCACCCTGGAAGACGAAACGGGCACTATTAATCTTGTTGTGTTCAAAAAACTATTTGACCGGTACCGCAAGGAAATCATACAGTCAAAGCTTCTGATGGTAGAAGGCCGGATGCAGCGGGAAGGGGAAGTCATTCATGTGATCGTAAGGCGCTGCTTTAATCTTTCCGGCTTGCTCCAGCAGCTCACCCTGCCTCAAAACGAAGAGCCGACCATACAGCCACCACTGCGCTCCGATGAAACCACTTCACCCTTTTCAGAAAAGAAAGCACCGGAAAAGGAAATGGGGCAGTTGAAGATCTTTCCCGAAGGGAGGAATTTTAGGTAGGGTTGGTTTGCAATGTAATTGTGGTTTTCGTTTGTCCTCGTTGCAAATGTGGAGAATGAGTTTCTATAATTGTTAATTAATTTTCAAATCTATCTCTTTCAATACTTCATTTAGTAAACCCCGATATTCCTCTTTGACGATATAATTATCTTTGACTTCACCTGTACTTCCCCCGGTTTCAAATTCAATGATCTGCCTAAAATGGGGAGTCGTCTTTTTAGTTAAAAATTGTGAAATATTACTCATTAACCTGCCCGTTTGACCAATGTCCTTTCCAATATTATTTTCAAACAACTTTTCTTTGATTTCTTCTCGGTTAAAATGTCGCGGTTCAGTTAGAAGAATTTTTAAAAATGTTATCAACCTTGGTGTTAAATCTGAATTTCGAGTTAATGATGAAATGATCTCCTTTCTTAACTTTTCATTTGGATAGTTACTTGTTTCCATTGAAAACGTACTGAATTTGCTTCGTATAAACTCTTTGCTCTTCTTTTCCTTCTTAACTATATAATCCTCTGCTTCGGGAAGGGGCAGTATTTTATTCGGAGTAATGTATAATTGCCCGTGTTCATCAACAAAGGGACTAAGCCGAATACAAGAAACATCAATTCCAAAATCACGCAACCATAAAACAGATGACACTACATCAGAATGGAATTCTTTAGCGACAAGAATTATTCTTTGATTTGCATTAAGGTTTTCAAAATTCTCATCTTCAATAAATTCTTCAATCTTTCTTTCGGCTTCATCTTCATCGCTTCCGAGGTATTCTGCGTATTGCTTAAAAATTTCCTCTTGCGTCATATTGGAACAATAGGATGCATATTTTATAGCCTGCCAATCAACGTTTTTACCCGAATCATCCCTTTTTAATTCCAACACCACCAGATTAGATTTTTTATCAATTGCCAATAAATCCAATCTTATGTCTGATGGAAGCGGAACTTCTTTGCCTATGATTAAAAGGTTTGATTCGATTATTTCCGAATTCTTTTCTATCCATTCTTGAATGTCATACCTCTCTTTTAATTTTTCAGAATGAAATGACGTTTGGTTCAACCTTATAAGTTGTTTATTTTGAATATCGACCCGGTACATCATGGCATCAAAATTTTATCGCCTGAATTTACTTTAACGATTTATTTGCAACAATCAATAATAGTCTTTTTTACCCTCCTCGTTGGTGTTTTTCCACCAAAAAGACCTCGTTACATCCTCCAGTCACCAAATTGAATACCGAACTAAGAGGTGTTTTGTGAAGACCAGCCTTCGGCGGGCCATAGCCGTCAGGCTAAGAGCAAAAAAGCTTCATAATGAGTTGGTTTGCCTTTTTTTGCCTCCAGCCAGAAAAGGTCGTAGGCCATATCCAATAAACCTTCCAGTAGTCCAAGTAATTTTTCAGGTT
>JBNLGG010000186.1:0-1874 GCA_050305935.1 Cyclobacteriaceae bacterium
AGTGGCTCCATTATATACAATAAAAACCAATGCACAACTTGCAGTTACCATGTCGTTGGATAATACCGTGCCACCGGAGGCTGGTATTTCCCCTTGTGTTCCAAACTGTTTTCCCGTCGAACCAAAATCGATTGTTACTCCCGCAAACTGGTGAACTTCTCTACCGCAATAGGTTCCCGCGGCTAGTAGATGTGATACGCTAGGCTAAATCTAAATTAAACCCTTCATTGTTTGTGGGGTTTGTCTCAGAGAAATGTTAACCATTGTATGCCTGTACAGGAGATAAATAATATGATTTCTGCTGATGTGGACCGCGAACTGTCACATTTAATTAGGATGGCGAATCAGATTACAAGTAATATCGGTGTTGCGGGCAGTGAAGATGAGAGGTCGGTCAAGGTGGCGGATCATCTGCTCAAATTCTGGGCCAAACCAATGCGGGAAAAAATCATAAAATACGCCAGCGAAGGCGGTGCTGAGCTGGATCCTGTTGCCTACAAAGCCATCTGTTCTCTTGCATGAAAAGTAATTTAAAAACTAAGGAGTCAATTTGGAAATTCTCATCAGGCAGGCAAAACAGGAGGATTTTGTTGAGTTGGCGGCGGTCTTCGACCACCCACAGGTAGTGGAAAACAGCTCCCAGCGTCCTTTTTTGGGATCGGAGAGGATTCAAAAAATATTTGAGGATTTAGGCGATGATTCCATTCTGCTGGTGGCCGAAGTCGACGGAAAGGTAGTTGGTCATATTAGCATCAATATCAACCCAAAACTGAGAGAAAAGCATGTCGCCAACCTGGGGATGGCCGTGCATCCGGACTACCAAAGGCGGGGGATCGGAAGCCGGTTATTGCATGAATCGATAAACCTGGTTGATAACTGGCTCAATATTATCCGCTTTGAACTTGATGTGTATACTGACAACGATGTCGCAATTAATTTATATAAGAAGTTCGGTTTTGAAATAGAAGGGGAGTTCAAGTACGCCTCTTTCAAAAACGGTTCTTATATTAACCTGTATAAAATGGCTCGTATTCGTCCGGATTTCCAGTAGTCTTAACCCCATCGTTCCATAAGTTTTCGAGCTCAGAAGCAATGATGCGGTTCTGGGCCGAAAATTTATGCAACGATTTATGCAACGACGGGGTTGATACTGATAGGTTAGCGTCCCTGCCGATAGTGCAATATCCCTGGAGGGGTATCGTAGAAGTGAAGTTGAAGCATAACAAAATATCAATTGTCAATACTGTGACTACTGTCAAAAAAAATAGATGAACATGTAGGATGAGTGAATTGATAAGCCTCAGCATTTTTACAAAACATTAATACTTTTTTGTGAACCTTCATAAGTATTTTTAAAAAATATTTAATTAGACTGATCGCCAACAGAAGTTTGGGAATGTTAGCTTCAAAGGGGTAAGGCGCAGTGATAACAAGCAAAGAAACAATTAAAAAAGCATTTACACGACTATTTTTAAGTTTTGTATTTGTCAGTGGGGCTGTCAGTGCAACCGTAGTTGACGGTACCTTCAATTCAATATTTTTGCGGAGTGCAACAACAACTTTTAGTGAACTGTCTCTCGAAAATTTTGCGTTTTTCAATACTGGCAGTGTCGCTTTATCCGGACAGGGTATTGGCCAACTTATGGGGAAAAAAAATAGCTGTTCATATCGGTGTGCGCAGACTTCCGACTTCGAAATCGGCAATGTCTTAATTACCAGCGCTTTTTCAAATACCGAAAGTGTTCTGGAGTCCATGACTTTTACTAGTATGTGTCCATGGGTTTGCTCTTTTAGCGCTCAGGGGTTTGCCGACTTGGCTATTAGTCGGCTGGCGTTTATGACTAGAGACCATATTGCGCTAGATCGCATTTTCC
>JBNLGG010000187.1:0-1616 GCA_050305935.1 Cyclobacteriaceae bacterium
TCACCTTTTTTAACCCATGCATCTGAACCTCGCATGTTGTAATTCAAATCCAGTATGGACAATCTTGGCGTAGTAGTACTATGGTTTTCTTCCGTCCAGGCAGAATTTGCAACCTCTTGCAATACGTTAGGAGTAGTTCCATTATCGCTTGCGAACATGTTAGATAAGGTCATTGCAGAATAAGAATAGATGTCCTGACCCAATACTCCATAAGAGTAAATTAAGAAATCCCAATTCTTATAAGACGATTTTAAAGTCAGCCCATAGTTTAACTTGGGGAAACCATTACCTAAGATCGTCATATCTTCCTCACTAAGAAATCCATCACCATTGAGGTCTTTATACTTAAAATCACCGGGAACAGTCGTTGATGCATTGTTGTATCCACCTGGGTGACCTGCGGCTATGGCTGCTGCGTTGGCAGCATCAATTTCGTCCTGCGACTGGTATATACCCTCTACCATATAACCCCAGAAAGAACCTACGGCATAACCTTCCCGACTTAGCGAGTGACCGTTCCAGTGCGTGCCTGAAGGAGCGCCTACTGCACCCACGTTAGAGCCATCATTGGTTGACCCTGTGTTTTCCCTGAACACATCAGTACTTAATTCTACGATTTTATTTTTTAAAGTGGAGCCTGTTAATATGGCACCGATGTTCCAATCACGACTAATTTGTTTCTCATAGTCCAGACTGAATTCAAAACCTTTATTCTGAATTTCACCGAAGTTGGTATATACTTCTATATACCCTGATGATGGGCGTATTGATTGGTACAACAACAGATCTTTAGATGTTCGGACGAAATAATCAGCCGTTATATTCAAACTACCTGAAAATAATCCGAGGTCAAGACCGATGTTACTTTGTTCATTGGTCTCCCATTTCAACCTTGGGTCCGTTAGAGTAGGAGCATAACCGGTAGCCAATTGTCTTGAAGTACTCATACCAGCCTCTCCGTTCTGTCCATAATAGAAATATTGGATTTTCTCTGAAGTCAATGCAGTAACGGATTTATCTGTCGGACCACCGGAATTACCGGTCTGCCCCCAACCCAATCGAAGTTTCAAATTATTGATAGTTGGAATGCTTTTCATAAAACCCTCTTCGGAAATACGCCATGCTAGCGCGGCCGAAGGGAAAGTTCCCCAACGGTTATCAGCACCGAAGTGAGAAGAACCATCACGACGAAAAGTACTTGTTAAGATATAGCGATCCATCAAAACATATTGAAGTCGACCAAAATAAGATAATCCACGAGATTGAAGGGTATAGCCCCCATCACCCGTTCTTGCAGCAGGATCTTTAGTCTGATTAATGGCGCGAACGTTGTCCCCGAGGAAATCATTTCCGGAAACGTTACTCCAGTTTCCGAAGCCTTTGATTACCGTGTTACCTGCCATTAGAGTCAAGTTATGGCTATCATTTGCCCAATTGTAAGTCAAATAGCTTTCTATAGCAGCCTTGTTATAGTTGCTATTGTTGATTCCCAAATAATACTTACTATCGTAGTTGTACAGCTCAACTTCCGTCCCGTCTGGAAAATAGCGTTTTTTGTTGCCCCAGAAGTTATACCAATTGTCTGCGGAAAAATTATAAGATGCTATTGATTTGAA
>JBNLGG010000188.1:0-1548 GCA_050305935.1 Cyclobacteriaceae bacterium
TCCACGCAAAGGTATTATGTTTGAAGGAGCATAAGCTAAAATTCTTAACTTAATTGAAGTTCATAAACCATTAAGAATCAAGCTTATGCAAAGACAAGTTAAAAAGAAATTATTTGACGGGCAATCGATTTACGTGGGCATAGATTACCACAAAAAAAGCTGGAAGGTTAGTATCTATGGCGAAGAATACGAGCACAAGACGATGAGCCGCGACCCAGATGCGGGCCAACTAGTTGATTATTTGGAAAGGAATTTCCCTGGGGCAGATTACCATGCGGTATACGAGGCCGGTTTTAGTGGTTTTGAGTCGTGCCGGGAGTTGAGGAGACTAGGGGTAAATTGCCTGGTGATCAACCCCGCCGATGTCCCTACCAACCAGAAGGAAAGGTTGCAAAAAACAGACAAGGCCGATAGCAGGAAATTGGCCAGGTCACTTAGGAGCGGGGAGCTGGAAGGGATCCATATACCCGACAAGCAATTAGAGGCAGACCGGGGGCTGGTCCGCCAAAGGTTCAGGATCGTAAAGGATATCGCCCGCCAAAAGAACCGGGTAAAGTCCCTGTTGTTCCAATTTGGGATCAGCATACCATCCCGGTTTACGCTGGGCCAGACCCGTTATTGGTCGAAGGCCTATACAAATTGGCTTATGGAGGTACCAGAAGAAACCCCGGGGGTAAAACAGATAATAGGGAACTATGTCCGCATTGTAGAAAACATGAGGAATGAATTGTTGGTTGTCAACAAGCAGGTCCGGCGGTTGTCCCAATCGCCAAGGTATAGGGATAATTGCCGTCTCATGTTAACCGTTCCGGGGATAGGGGTAATATCAGCGATGACGATTTTAACACAGATAGGGGATTTTGCCAGGTTCAGGCAACTCGACGAGCTGTGCAATTACATAGGGCTGGTGCCAAGGATGTACGGGTCTGGTGATAAAATGGTAGTAGGCAAACTGGTGAACCGAGGAAGGAAAGAACTTAAGATCATGCTGATTGAAGCCTCGTGGGTGGCCATAAGGAAAGACCCGGCTTTAATGGCCAAATTCAATGAGTTGGCAAAGGTGATGCCGAAGAACAAAGCCATCATAAGAATAGCCAGGAAACTACTGAACAGGATCAGGTATGTGATCACCCACCAACAAGGGTATGAGTGCGGTGTGGTGGAATAAACAAAAAGAATTGATACCTTGAAAATCAGGATGGGGGAAGAAATGAAATTTTGCGATTGCAGCACCCGTCAAAGGGAGGACCGCTACGCAAAGGTTGCATCCCCCTCCTCTTTAAAATGAAAATACGTTGCGGCGAGACAAAGACCGCTCATAGAAGATTGATTAAAGAGGTTCAAAAAAACACTGTGGAGGTTTTCTTTTTTTTCACAAATGTAAAGGTAGTTCAAGACAAGGACCCGTCAAGGCTAAAATGAACTCCGCTACGCTCCGGCCTTGACCGAACCTTGTCTTGAACCAAAAAAAAACATTTGACTGAAAAAAAAGAAAAAAGCTCCTTACTAAAGAATTTTAGCGGCTTTTATTGCTATTCAACATAGAAG
>JBNLGG010000189.1:0-1371 GCA_050305935.1 Cyclobacteriaceae bacterium
ACCAAGCATTCCACAAACTCCATATCAAACCCTTATCATTCCTTGTCCCAACTTTGATCCTATTTACCAAGTGATTCTCCTAGAAAATTCCAATGAGTGGAATCTCTCCCCAGCAAAAGAAGGATCCTAAAAAAGGGAGCAAGGATTGAAAAGAAAAAGAGGTAAAATCTTAGTTGAAATGCTCCATGTTTTAAGAAAAGAAAAGAAAGAGAGGATGAAATTTACAAGCTGCTGGGAGAGACTATCAAAAGAAAGAAAGAAAGGAGATCACAATTTCCTATAGTGCAAAATCCGATGTGTGGCCTCATCCATACCCACACATCATTTGCATTTGCACTACCTTCTATTCCTTGAATTTTCCCTTCCTTACACTCATTCACTACACCATTCTCCATCAACCATGATTATTTCCTTTGCTTTTACAATATACAAGGTGTAGCATAGGTACCTCTTGAGAGTGAACCACCACAAAAATGTTAGCCAAGAGGAAAAGAGTGAATGGGAGGATGAGTGATTGAGTGATAAAGCTTGAGAAAAGAGTAAGGTAAGGTAAACCATGTGATTACAAGCTCTGATCTCAGGGTAACGTGACATAGTTTTTCCAATCTTTCAACATCATATGGTTCAAGACTTCGACATATCCACAGAGCCCAAGTATGAGTTGTAAGTTGTGTTCTTTATTCTTGAGTAGTTATGGCACTAGAGATCGTGCTATTGTCCCCAGGATTTAATCCTTTTCTTTTGCTCAGGGATGAGCAAAACTCTAATTGTGTGGGGGTGTTGGCGGTCATAAAATACATATATTTATGTAACACCCACTTTTTGCAAATAATAAAATTTTGGTCAAATTAGTAGTGCATTAGGTTGCATTTTAAATAAATAGTATAAGGTGAAATCTTTCATTAATTAATTTTGCCTAAGGTTGCATAATATGGCATGGCATATTATATTTTTCTAAAATCCTTGAGGAGCCTAGAAGATTTTAGGAAAAATCCTCATGTCAAAATTCCTCCTAAATCTCCTTCTACAAATTTCCAAAGCCTTGGTATATTCAAAAATCCAATTTTTAATTCAGAAATTCTTTTTCCTTGCTTTCGGCCCGGCCGACCTTGCGGCCCACTCGGCCTTTGGCCCAGCCAGCCCCGCTGGCCTCTCCTCTCCCGCAGGCCGAAGCCCACAGGCCGGCCCAAGCCGCTCAGCCCGCGCGCGCCGTTGGCGTAATTGCAGAAGTGTGCTTTCTCCTTTGATTCACGCCTTCCGTCTCGGCGCCTTCTCTCTATCCTCCGCTGACGCATGGGTCCCGTGTGTCAGTCCCGTCTTCCACACCGCGCCGACTGACCCTCGTCAGAAATCCTCCGCGCCTCGGGTGCT
>JBNLGG010000190.1:0-1158 GCA_050305935.1 Cyclobacteriaceae bacterium
GGTCTATGCGTGGTAACCGCGCGGCGCGCGCACGCTGCAGCAGGCCGCGCAGGCTGGTTGCCCCGCTGGGCTGGGCTGCCAGGCCGTGGGCTCTAGCCTCGGGCTGGTTTCGGCCCGGTACTGTGCCGGGGATTTTAAATATTTTTCAATTGTTTTAAATAGCAGAAATTAGTTCAAACTTCCAAAATTCGTAGAAACTTGTAGGAAGGTCTAAAAATTTCAAACAAAATTTTGTATGAATCCTTTTGGACCACTCTTCTCAGTGGGCTTGTCCAAGCTCACTTTTGCGCGGTAAATTTTGGTACAAAATTCCAAGAACCCAGAAACTAAATTAATTGTTCACAAATATCTATGCTTGCAATTAATCTGAAATTTTTCATGCATGGCCACATCACTTCCAGTAGCTCACACAAAAAGTTTCAGAATTTATTCCTGCCTAAAATAATTCCTAGGATTTAATCTCTGTTTCTGCAGTAAAGAAATTGTAGAAAATAATTTAGGATTAGAAAAATATTGATCCTTGATGTAGAACTTCCTTGCACTGTTTAGAACCTGTATAAAATCAGAGAACATGATTAGAGGTAGAAATCTCATGTTATTAAATTTCTAAGTTGTAATTAAATTGCTAAAATATTAAAAAGGCTAGGGGTAAAGTAGTAAATGGCTAGAGAAGTTAGTATAGGTAAATTGTGCATCTTACCGCCCCTTTGCACTCCATGCATTGTATTGATATTCATGGCTCATACGTGCATCTTTGCGATAGATCACGCGGAGCACGGACGTGAAGAACCTCCGGAGCCAACACCAGTCTTGCTGAGCTTTAGTTGCTCAGGCTTTGCCTTGATGTTGTTTTGCAGGTGTGAGGTGTGTTCTCTCTCTCCCTCTCGGCGTGAGCTATTCTTGAGGTCGACATCTCTAGGGTAAGGTGTCATTCTCGATCATCAAGTGTCTTCGCTTCCGCAAAATGTTTTTATTCTCTATCTTCCGCTTAAAACTCTGTAATCGAATTCGAAACTTAAATTGTAATAAAGTTTAATTTTCAGAGCATTTCTTTTGTAATCTTTTTGTATGTGATGTATTCTACGTTATTACTTCGGTAATGACACCCCGTAATTATCCTGGTTTGGACTAACCGTCCTTTTTAAAGGCGGGAACGTC
>JBNLGG010000191.1:0-1109 GCA_050305935.1 Cyclobacteriaceae bacterium
GGCAAACGCATTTAATGAAGAAACTTCGTCCTTCCGGAATCAATTCAAGGTCATTTTATAGATTCCAGACAAATTTTTTTCATTAAAATAAAATTAGAACAATCCCGCATAGCTATCGGGACTGGAATGACGGTAAATGCGTTTGCCCTGGGGTACGGCTGTTTAAAAAACGCTTATTGTCTAATGAAAACACATTTTTTACACAAAACAAGTGCGAGTTTTGCCAGGAATCGGGCGGTGCTTACTGGCACGATGATTACGCTGATGGATCACGACTTTGACTTTAATTCTGTGTTTTACAAATGCCAAATACAGGTCATTTTTTGATAAACCCGAACAAGTAGTTGAGGCCTGTTCATGAAAGTTTGGGTGGATGTTTTAACCTGCATTGCTCAACTGGTGGATTTTGATAACTTGATGCTCGATGACAGTTTGTTTAAAAGCGCAGATTTTTGGCTCAACTACTTTAAAGAGCATACTTCACATTTTTTAACCGCCAGATTAATTTTTTGGACTAACCTCCCTAAAGTACCGGTTGAAAATGGAAACAGCCTTTTCGATTTGTTCTTTGGTAGGAGGATGCACGTCCCTTAATTCATACGCCATTCCCAGAGCTTCCCACTTGTGAACTCCCAATTGATGGTAGGGCAGGATCTCAATTTTTTCGATGGTTTTATAATCCTTAAAATGTTTCCCTAATTGATGCAGGTATTCCTCCTGGTCGGACCATCCAGGAACGAGCACGTACCGCAGCCACATGGGTTTGCCAGTCGACTCCCGGTATTCGGCAACTTTTAATACATTTTGGTTGGATACTCCTGTTAGCTTTTGATGCCAGTCGTGATCAAAATGTTTGATATCTAATAGCAGCAGATCTGTTTCATCGAGCAAGTCTTTTGCAGCGTTATCCAGTAGACGGCCATTGGAGTCGAGGGCGGTATGGATTCCTTTTTTGCGAAGTTGTTGAAATAGCCTCAGCAGAATTTCTCTTTGTAGAAGAGGTTCTCCTCCGGATATGGTGACACCACCTTTTTTTCCAAAATAAGGTCGCTGGTTCTCTGCCCTTCGAATGATTTCCTCCAGGGAGACATACGTGCCACCTTGAAGCG
>JBNLGG010000192.1:0-929 GCA_050305935.1 Cyclobacteriaceae bacterium
CGATCAGCGATGAAATCACTACGCGTGGGTACAGGGTACTAACCTTTGTAAAGTGTACAACTATCATGATAGCCGAGCTTACGGTTACAAGCAGTCTGGGGTCCTCTCGAGATTAGTTGGTTTTGGGTGTGGTTTGGTTTGGTTTTGGTTTAGCCTGTGTGGAGTCGTATGATCTATAGAACCCCTTTGTGGATCATACTTTGAGATTAATTCAACATAATTGGGTAGTCTTAGCCTACAACCTTAACATATTAATTTTGGTGCTAATAATTGAAGAGTCAAGTATAGGTGCAATTTTGCTTACCATTTTATTATAGTTTTATCCTTGTTATTACCTTGCATTATCATTTTATTCCTGCACTTGCTGAGTACCAACCATAAGTGTACTCAACCTTGCTATTTTCCCCTACTACTCAAACCTGCTGCTCAGAAGGAGAAGATGGACTGGAATTCTTCGACGAGGAGTTCTAGGTTACGTGTTGCCCCGGTTGCCGTTCCTGTGGAGTTATGGAGTCTTCCATTGTTCCATTTCGTTGAGAGTCATCATAGTCTTTAGAGACCTTACTTATTTAATAATTATACTTTATTCATGACATTTGGCTATATGTGAACACTTTTTATCCGTGTGTGTGGAATAAGTGATCCTGGGCACACATGCGATGAGTATTCGGTTTTGTTCACAAAATTGGGTATGACAGAAGTGGTACCAGAGTCATGTCAACCGTAGGAATGCTAGCCTAGATAGAATAGTCCTTTCCTAATCTTATTTTAAGTATTTGCGGGAAAAAATATTTTTTTTGATCTCTCGCCTTTGCTTCTAATTTACAAAATCTAATGTTAACGGTTATTTACTCTCGTCTTCTTTCTAGATGGCAAGAGTGAAGCTGACAGCGAGGAAGCACGTTCGCGCGCCACCACATAGGAATGTT
>JBNLGG010000193.1:0-929 GCA_050305935.1 Cyclobacteriaceae bacterium
AAGATATTGATCAAAGTGGAGTAAGCTCCAAATGCTTCAGCTGTCAGAAGCAAGAATATGCTCAAATAAGATTCACCCTGATTTAGTATAAGAAAATTGGAATATTTTGGCATATATTAGTTTTCTAAACCTAGATCACTGGAAAATTGATTAAGAAAGTCTTACATTATTGTAAGACATAGAAAGCCTCATGATAAGTTAAATGAGAGTATGCCCTTAAGAACTGGGGCTGTTTAGAATAATTCTCTGTAAGATGTGTAATAGAATCCAAATCATTCATACTTCCTGATGGAGTTGAATTGTAGAAAGACTCCAAATAAATGGGTTAATGTGTTATCGACGATACACATGGAGCTCATAAGTATAATATGAGGCATTTGGGCAGGCACTAAGAATTCACAAATTGTTCATCCGGATTAAGAGTGGAAGACAGTTTTGAATATCCACATAAGTTATACTGCTGAAATAAGCTGGCGGTACTTTACTTTTATGAAAACAAGTCGAGTGTTCATGGCAAACACATCATGATTAAGATTGAGTTTACATTGTCAAAGGAGAATATCCAAGATCAAATAATAAGTCTTGAGCAAACAAGAATTTGCAGATCTGCTAACTAAAGACTTACCGTCCACTGCGTTCAGAGAACCACAATCGACATGAGTCTATGATATAGTCTATGATCCTTGGATACTAAGGGTCCAAAATAAGTATAAGTTTCTATTTCAAAATGGAAAGGTGTGTTGTAGTTGTTGAGTTTGATAGAACGTAAGTGACTATTATGATGCAATGTGCTTTATACACCGATCTCTTGAGAAATGGATATTCAGTTTTAAGTTTTGTATTTGTCCATAAAGATCAAGAGGGAGAATGTTGGAGTTGATATCTAGTGGACTTAGTCAATAGGACAAAGTCTACCTCTCCAATACCCT
>JBNLGG010000194.1:0-926 GCA_050305935.1 Cyclobacteriaceae bacterium
TTTTCCTGCAAGGGGTTGAGATGAATATAATCAAGTTTTTGTTCCAGTTTTTCACGTGAGTCCATCAACACTGCCAGGGGATCGCGTTGCCAGAATCGATGATTTCTTTCGATGGTACTTTCTTCAAAATGAGCGACTTCCTTCGCTTGGTTTAACCTTAATTTTTTTAAAAAATTACTGGCAGTCCATTTATTAAATGACGCATAGGGCATTTCCTTTCCATTTTTGTCAAGCATTTCCCAAATAATGTGCAAATGGTTTGGCATGATGACAAACCCGTAAACTGCTATTTTATTTTTATCCTTTAGCCATTGCAATTGATCAATGATGATCTCCTTGAATTTATCCTCCGACAACAGGTTTCTCCAATCCTTAATGGTGTCAGTCCAGAAATAGACTTCATTGAGTATCATGTGAGACTTCCTGAAGTTTTGATTGTCGAAAAATTTCATTTGGTGTGAATTAAAGCAATCAAAGTAATGATTTATGGATAATTACCGAACAGAAAAGTTACTGTTTTGGTGAGGAAGTGTCCTGTCAGGGGACAGGACAAGGGCAGAAAGCGGTGTCCCGTCGGGGGACAGGACATGGATTGCGTCCACTTCCTATTGTCTGTTCCCACTCTCTTTGTCTGACCCCACCTCCTTGGTCTGTCCTGGTCTGTCCCCTGACAGACCACCGCCTAAGTGTTGAATGTCAAAAGAATTTCATTTGGCGTGAATTACAGCGATCACAATAGTGATTTATAAATGATTATCGAACAGTGACTATTTTGGTGAGGAAGTGTCCTGTCAGGGAAAAGGACAAGGGCAGTTAGCGGTGTCTTGTCGGGGGTCAGGACAAGGGAATCTGCCTCCCTGGTCTGTCCCCTGACAGACCACGCCCGAGATCATTATTTCACCATAAACTCAGCTCGCAACCCCTCC
>JBNLGG010000195.1:0-905 GCA_050305935.1 Cyclobacteriaceae bacterium
GCAGGTCTCACCGGCCGGGCGGAAAAAGGAATTAGGCCGGGCCGAAATCGTTGCTCGGGCTGAAATCCAAGGAAGTAAAAGAAAATCAATTTTTAATTGATTTCTGGATTAAAATAGGATTAGAAATTGAATAAAGGGATTTTGGTGGTAGAAATATTTTGGGAAAAAATTCCCAGAAAAATTGTAGAAAATTTGGGAAGGCAAGAATGTGGACTTGAGTGAATTTTGGAGCACAAGAATTTGAGGAAAGAATTTCTAGGCTTCGAAGGATTTGGAAATTGATATAAATAATCAAATTTAAATCAAGACTTTAAACGGAAGACTTTTAAATTGATTAAGAAAAAGATTTCGAAGAGGAAAGTAAATCTTTTCAAAAAAATTGAGATCGACCTAGGGCTTAGAAATAAAAATATGCATGCCATGAAATGCAATCCTATCAAATTATTATTTAGGTGAAATGCATTAGTTGGCAAGTTTTAAATCCTTATGAAAATTAGGGTGTTACACCTTCCAAGGTTGCTCACATAGGCAACACCTTGGATCCCAAATAGGAACTCACGCTTGTCAAATTCCTCCAGGAAAATATGGGCATCTTCATATGGTAGCATGCTAACATGCCTGGAGTTCCTAGGGAATTGATTGAGCACGAACTGCATCTAGACCCAAAGGCCAAGCCCGTCAAGCAACGACTCCACCATTTCGCCCAAGACAAGAAAGATGTAATAAAAAAGAGATAGCTAGATTGTTAGATGCTGGTTTCATTAAGGAAGTGTTCCACCTGGATTGGCTCATCAATCCCATTCTTGTACCCAAAGAGAATAAAGATTGGAGGATGTGTGTTGATTATACCGATCTTAATAAGGCAAGCAAAAACAATCCCTTTAGGCTCCCTCGGATTGATCAGG
>JBNLGG010000196.1:0-886 GCA_050305935.1 Cyclobacteriaceae bacterium
AAATTGAGATGAACACGCTAAACTTGAGTTTTATACTGGAATGTTTTGAGTAGGTTAAAGGGTCTTGTTGGTGAAAACACCCAACAAGGAGGGAGTAGGCGTATTGTCCGTGAAAACACGCAATAAGAAGGGAGTTTCTCCCAACGCTAAAAAATCCTAATCCCACCTCCACACCAATCCATCCTTTCACGATCGAACCGCCAGGGTTCTTTTATACGATGAATAAGGAGTGAACTGGCCACTGCTTTTTTGGTCGAGATGGTATTGCCTGGCTAAGGAATAGGCAATTCAAGGAACCAATCATTGTTGGGTGTTTTCACCAACAATCCCATTTGAAACGAATTTGCCTGTGTTTCTGAATGTTTTCAAAACAAAATTTAAGTAGGCATTATTAATCTGGGTTTTATGTTGGGTTGTTTTGAGTAGGTTTAGAGGTCTTGTTGGTGAAAACACGCAACAAGGAGGAAGTAGGCGTCTTGTTGGTGAAAACACCCAACAAGGAGGGAGTAGGCGTCTTGTTCGTAAAAACACGCAACAAGGAGGAAGTTTCTCCTCATACTAAAAAAACCTTATCCCCACCTCGCCTCCAATCCATCCTTCCACGATCGAACCGCCAGAGTTCTTTTTATACAATGAGTAGGGGGCAAACTGGCTGATATTTGCTGTCTCCTGATCTTGCGGGTAGATCAGGTTATTCCAGCTGGCACCGGCGTAGATTGAAAAGTATTTGTTAAACCGGTGATTGTACCGGACGCCCAGGTGGACAAGCAGGTTGACATCTTCGAACCAGGTATCGTCGTTCTGGATGTCCGTTCCCACCAGGTCAATATTGAATTCGCTTTTACCGATCTTCTTCGCAGGAATCGTTGTACCGAAGCCAGAGCCA
>JBNLGG010000197.1:0-848 GCA_050305935.1 Cyclobacteriaceae bacterium
AACTACCGGAAGGTTGATTCAGATCATATTTTTTTAACGCACGAATTTATTTTTTTGAAAAATCAATCACCTCAAAATTAAAACTATGAACCGACGTGTCGAGGAATACCTCGCATTCAAAAAAGGGCTCCGGCGAATGCCTGAACACTTAAAGCCGAAAAAAGAAGGCGGAAGCCAGCAACTGTTTCAAAATAAATTGTTGGAAAAACTCACGCATACGCCGCTCTGGGTTCCTCAGGCCAAGTACGCGATCATCATAAGCTGGATGGTCTGGTTGGGCGTTACCCGCTACGATTTTTCGATGACAGATGTGCTCATTTGGGCATGCGCCGGAGCGATTACCTGGACGCTAGCCGAATATTTTATTCACCGTTTTTTTTACCATACAGAAACAGATTCCGAGGGATTCTACAAAATTCAATTTAATGCCCACGGCGTACACCACAATTTTCCCAAAGACGATTCGCGACTGGCAATGCCGCCTGTTCCTTCATTGATACTTTCATCGGCTTTTTTTGGTCTGTTTTTCCTGATCATGGGAATCAAGGCGCTGGCATTTTGGCCGGGTTTTATTCTGGGTTATCTGGCATACATTACCCTTCACTACTATCAGCATGTGATTAAAAGTCCCAAATATGGGCCTTGGAAAAAACTTTGGCGACATCACAAGGCTCACCATTATTCAGATCCCTATCGGGCTTTCGGAGTTACCACCAGGCTCTGGGATTGGGTGTTTGGCACCATGCCTGATTATTCGCAAAAGGAATCTGTCTAGTGTTAAGTCAACCGTCTGTTTTCGGGTTCGTAAAAAGTCGATTTTGTTAAATAACACTCCCCTACCCCTCTTC
>JBNLGG010000198.1:0-847 GCA_050305935.1 Cyclobacteriaceae bacterium
GGGAAAAGCTTTTGGCAACAGTCTCGTTGATCCTGGCGATCATCTCCATCCTCGTTTTTCTGGCCAATGGGCTTTACGACATCAGCGAATTGAGGCAAGCATATATCGGCCAGGAACTGTCGAATTTCTATCCGATCACCTTTATGTACCTCGCGATCAGATACATCTCGTTGGTTTTCCTGGCAATACTGCTCATTTTCAGCGTAAAGAATATCAAAACCTTTTTCCAGGAGAAGATTTCACCTGCAGCCATGGAGTTGGGCGTACACATCGTCATTCTTTGGGTGGTGTCCAGCGAATTACTGCATTGGATGGACCTGTACGGCGTGAGCAACAACTACAAACTGGGCCTGTCAATTTTATGGGGATTATACGCACTGGTGATGGTCATCCTGGGAATCTGGAAAAACAACAAAGCGCTCAGGATCGCTGCCATCGTTTTATTCGGCGGAACATTGATAAAACTATTCTTTTATGACATTTCGCACCTGAACCTTTTAGCAAAGGCCATTGTGTTTGTTTCCCTCGGGGCGATCATGCTGCTGGTTTCATTTTTATACAATAAGTACAAGCATTCAATTTTTGATGATGGTGAGAACAATTAAATCCTCTTTACTGGCAATATTTATTTTGGGGCTGGTCGATGCAACCGCACAAAATGATTTTTCTTATAAAAGACCCATTGCGGATGTCGAGCCGGGATGGAACCAATTGTCCATTCCAAAACAGATGTTTTCTAAAATAAAAGAGAACTACGGCGACATCCGCATTTATAGCATTTCGCCAAAAGGAGATACCGTCGAAGCTCCCTATTTGATTAAAGAAAACAAAAGCGAAATAGCCACGG
>JBNLGG010000199.1:0-844 GCA_050305935.1 Cyclobacteriaceae bacterium
AATATTGTATGTTAAGTGTTTAAGCAGGTTCTAAATAAAAAGTACAAAGTATTCATTGATACATCACTTGAAGTACAATTATGAAGCAAATGGAATTATGTGATCACCATGCTTAGTCAACCAATAAATAGTTATGTATTGAAGAATCAATATCAAGTCAAGGAAGCAACTCATATGAACAAGAAGAAGTTGAATATTAACTTGGTTCAACACTTGTGGCTTGATCTTTGCAAAGAAAGAATTGATCAAGTGCTATCTCTAAGTAATGGATATCCTTGAAAGCAACTTGATCATAAGAATAAGATTTTCAAAAATGGGTCTATGGAAGATATGAAGTGATGTGTGAGATAAGATAGTAGTTGAAGAAGGATTAACAAGGACTTGGCTAGGATGAACCATACATCAGAGAAGAGGAAGTGGGGTCTTGGCATCGAGGTACCAGATGTGATGGAGAAGGGCAAGTGGATGTTCAGTCTGAGGAATCATGCTACTATGAAGAATCATATATCACCAAGTGACAATCTCTTTTGAATCAAGATGTGAAGTGACTTGGAGATCAAATATAGAAAATTGATTATATGATGTGAAGTACCCCAAGTCACAACCTCCAAAGAGTCAATGCCAAAGCAAGATCAAATGTGGCAACCCTCATGAAGTCAAAAAGAAATAAAGTGGCAAGAATCAACATTGTGCAAGCTCAAGTTGAAGAAATATATTTTATATTTAATCTTGAGTATATGTTCCCCTCTATCAAGAGGGATACTATATGGATTGCCAACAAAGTCTCAATGCTCAACATAGCCTAAAACCCCAAGTGAGACGAGAGAAACACAGTGACCACACT
>JBNLGG010000200.1:0-810 GCA_050305935.1 Cyclobacteriaceae bacterium
GCGGGCTCCGTTGAACTTTCATGCTGATCGTATTGTGTTTTTCTTTTTTTGTGATCTGTTGTGCCTTCCTAGTCGGGTTTGCCCGTGGGAAGAGGCTCAAATTCGGCTTCGAAGGCACCTAACTCAGAGCCGGGATGGTGCTTTAAATTTGGTGCTAAAAATTGTGGAATTTCTATAGGCCACACCTTCTGTCCAATTGATATGAAAATTGGTGTGCTTCCTATTTAAGTAATACGGAATCAGAAAAATATCAAAAAAATAAGAGCAAAAAGTGCAAAATTTGGATTTCAACAAGTGCCATGGCCCCGTGGCGGGCTCCGTTGAACTTTCGTGCTGATCGTATTGTGTTTTTCTTTTTTTGTGATCTGTTGTGCCTTCCTAGTCGGGGTTTCCACGAGTAGAGGCCCAAATTCGACTTCTAAGGCACCTAACTCGGAGCCGGGATGGTGCTTCAAATTTCAAGCAAAAAATGTAGAATTTCTTTAGGCCACACCTTCTATCCAATTGAGCTGAAAAATGGTGTCCTTCCTATTTAAGTGATACAGAATCAGAGAAAATATCAAAAACTAAGAGCAAAAAGTGCAAATTTTGGATTTCTACTAGTGGTCTGACCCTGTCGTGAGCTTCGATGAGCTTTCGTGCTGATCATGTTGTGATGTTTCTTTTTTTGTGATCTGTTGTGCCTTCCTAGTCGGGTCTGCCCACGGGAAGATTCCGAAATTCAACTTCCAAGCCACCTAACTCAGAGCTGAGATGGTGCTTCAAATTTCATATGAAAAATTGTGAAATTTCTATAGGCCACTCCTTCTG
>JBNLGG010000201.1:0-792 GCA_050305935.1 Cyclobacteriaceae bacterium
TAGAACTCCGGAAGAAGTCACACTTACTTTCAATGTAAATGGCGCTCCTCTAACAAAAACTGTGGAAACATTTACATGGGAAAAACTGGATTATGTAGATCAGGTGAAAGGTGCTTTTGGAATTTAAAAAAATGAACTGTTTATAAATAAAAAAAAGGGGCTGCGGCCCCTTTTTTAATGTGACATTATTTTGTCTTTATGTTTAATGATTTGTTTTCTCAATGCATCAACGGCAAGATCGGAAGCTTCTTCAAATGATTTTGCCCTTTCTTTAGCAAATAGCTGGTTCCCGGGAATGTTTAATTTAAATTCAATTATTTTATTTTCCATATTATTGTCTTTATTCAATCTCATAAAAACTTCTCCATCAATTATTCTATCGAAAAATCTATCAAGCTTATCAGCTTTCTTCTGGATAAAATTGATCAACTTCTGATCAGCATCAAATCGAATAGAATGCATTTGTAATTTCATAATACACCATTTTTAAAATTGAAAATAATTAAGCTTTTGGATGCGCCTGGTCAAATACTTTTTTCAACTTGCCAAGCGAATTGTGTGTGTAAACTTGAGTTGCTGCAAGACTTTGATGCCCCAGCAAATCTTTTACAGCATTGAGATCCGCACCCCTCTCTAGTAAATGTGTTGCATATGTATGTCTTAAAATATGTGGACTTTTTTTATCAACTGAAGCTCCTTGCAAATATTTCTTCACTATCCTATTTATCATCATCGGATAAGACTTCATCCCCTTATTAGAAACGATGAGATATTCGGAAGCGTTGCCTTCAA
>JBNLGG010000202.1:0-792 GCA_050305935.1 Cyclobacteriaceae bacterium
GGAGCTATCACGCAGCTATCAGATGTGCACGATGTTTTCCATGTGTCACAACTAAGAAAATGTTTGCGAGTTCCGAAAAAGTAGATACATCTGAAAGAATTAACAGTTGGCAAAGATCTTACCTATCAAGAATACCCGATGAAAATTTTGGATACTTCAGAGAAAGTCACTCGGAATAATCGCTACAAGATGTGCAAAGTGCAATGGAGTAACCATACTGAAGAAGAAGCCACTTGGAAAAAAGAAGATCAGCTGAAGGTAGAGTTTCCAGATATCTTTTCCAATCTATCCGAATCTCGGGGGTGAGATTCATCCTAAGGGGGTAGGTTTGTAACACCCTGATTTTCACAAGGGTAAAAGGCTCTGGAAAATTTTATATAAATAAATAATTATGTTTGTTGCATTTCATGCCAATGCATATTTTTCTTTGGGTGGTGAAGTGCTCTTATATTTTATTGTGCGAGTGGAAGTCATCAAAATTGTAAATTTGATTTGAAATCAAATTTGCTTAGAATTTAGAAAAAAAATTGAAAAATAAAATGCCTTTTTCATTTTCCTATTGGCCATGGGCCGAAACTCCCTCACCGGCCTAGCCTGGCTCTAATTCTCTCCCCATGTGCACAGCCCGCGTAGCGGCCCAAAGGAATTCCACCACGCGCGGCCCCGCAGGCCACCAGCCGGCCCAGCGGAACCTAGCTGGCTCGGTGTCGCCGACCCAAGGACGGCAGCCCAACCGAGTTCATCCCGAACTCGTATCGCGCTGGGAGTATTCCCCTTCGGATTAAACCTAAC
>JBNLGG010000203.1:0-785 GCA_050305935.1 Cyclobacteriaceae bacterium
ACAACAGGTTCTACTTTTTGAACAGTTTTTCTGATTCGTTCTTTTTTTTCTTTTTTCTCAGGAATTCCTCCTGGCAGATCTTTCTTGGTGGAAGATTTTGGGGTTTCCTTTGCCTCCGTGGTAGTATCTGCTGGTTTTTTATTTTCTTCTAAATCAAATTCAACCGTTTTCGATTCTTCTTTTTTTGGAGGTGTTGTTGTTGCTGCATGGGAGCGTAACTACTCACTGCAATGTTTTTGGAGTCTATGCGCCTATTCATGATCTTAGTACCTACCACCAGATCCTTTTATCCATTAAGTTTTCGATCAAGATCTTGAGCAAAATTTGTCCTTTATGGCAGATTTTTTCCCTTCATACTTTGAGAGCTTCTCGCTCAAAGGTTGGGTGATTTACTGTTTGATCAAGTCATCCAAGTGTTGTTGCTGATATCATGCATTCTTGCTCAATCCACTAAAATTTGATGGCATTGCATCATCACATTCTGCATTGCACCATACCATGTGCATCATGAATGTACCATAACATAAGCATCAACACACAAGTGCATTTAAGTCTTGAGCAAGAGGGTAGATATCCAATACCCCTTGAGTATATCCTTGATAACCTCACCACTATTACTTGCTTTTGCTAGTCTTTTCTAGAAGGTTATACCTTTGATCCTGAATTATGTTGGTATAACCTTGCAACCACCTCGAACTCTTTGAACCACGTTGTAAATCCTTCCGCTCCTTTGGCTCATAAAAAGGCACCTGATCGTGTCACCCTCTCCCATCGGTTCCGCTAGG
>JBNLGG010000204.1:0-783 GCA_050305935.1 Cyclobacteriaceae bacterium
TTTCTTGCCAGCAGAGCGGTCTCGTCATCGAGGATGCTCTCGTATTGCTCATCAGAAACTGCGGTCAAGGAAGATAAAACAAACTTCCAAGCAGATGAGACAGTGGTGTTGTTGGGGTTATCATCATGACCACCAACATGAGTACTAGTAACAAAAGCATTACTAGTAAGAGAAGTATCATGGTTCGAACGACCTTTCCTAAATAATTCATGAGATTTTAATTTGCTAAACAATTTGTCAATGTCTAGGGTAGCAAAGTCATCAGATTCATTTAAAGCAGTAATTTTCATGCCCCTCACAGAATCATCAAAAGTATATAGTAATTGTTTAGCATGTTCATTGTCAGAGTATGAAAGAGGACCACAAGAACGTAAGCTACTGACAATGGACTCAAAACTAGCAAAGCAGCCATCTAGGGACTCTCCTAGTTTCTGAGAAAACATATGATATTGCCTGCTGTAAGTATCTCTATGTGAAGACTTAATCTCAGAAGAGCCCTCATAGGTGTTGCACAATTTTAACCAAACATCATGAGCAGTTTCTAAATGATAGACTCTATCATACACATTCCTACCTAAAACAGTAGTAATAAGATTAAGAGCATTGTAGTTATTTTCATACCTTTGTAGCTCACCTTGGGTCGTGTGGTCAAGTGTATCGGGGATCACGTATACCTCCTGGACGATCTCCTAAATGGCGCGCCCCTGGCCCAAGAGATAGTTGTGGGTTCAGTTCTTCCAATAACCGAAATCCTCACCATTGAAAACGACAAGCTTAACAACA
>JBNLGG010000205.1:0-781 GCA_050305935.1 Cyclobacteriaceae bacterium
ACGTGGTCTCTGTTTCGTGCTTCTTTGTACGTGAGCCTTCCTGTTCGTTGCCTGCGTGAGGGAGAAAGGGAACAGGAGGAAGGAGACGAAGTGAAGAAAAGGAAAAGAAGAAAAAGAAAGGAAAAAAAGAAAAAATATGAAAAAAATTTCAAACTTGAAAATTTTTAAAAAATAAAAGATAATTTATGAAGTTGGTCAAAAATTATTTTTGTAAAAGAAAGATATATGCCTAATTATAAATAAATAAATAATTAGGGGCTTATCTTTAATTAAATTAAAATAAATAGACTAAGATGTAAATTATAGAAAATTATGGAATGAAAAGAATTATTTTTGTACCGAAGACTCGGTCAAAAATAATTAAATAAAGAGTCAGAAACTATTTTGTAAAAAGGAGTTTCAGAAAAGATTTTAGAATTATTTTCCTTAAAGAAAAGTTTGGATTTAAAAGGAATTATTTAAAAAAGACAGGGGCAAGCCAGTGGTGCGACTCAGCTGGTGCATTGGGAAAAATGGGTCGCGGAACTAGGTCAGTGCGGGAAGGAGAGACGAGATGAAAAATAAAACAATAAAAATATATATAGACTAACTGCAGGGAAATTAATCAAAAGGGCTAAGGGAATATATAAAAAGGTTTCTAATGTCCAGAATTTAATATTTAAATGAAATTTAATCGAATTCAAATGAATTCTATTCGGAACCTAATTCTAGATCACACATCAATACAAGAATAAATGCAAGTTGGCATGAATGCAATAATCAATTATAAAAGCATAAATTG
>JBNLGG010000206.1:0-777 GCA_050305935.1 Cyclobacteriaceae bacterium
TCTTCCGATCTCATGCCCTTATAGACCTACGTGGGGCAAGTGCTTCAACATCTGGCGGTACAACATCTTGTACCTCCTATATGGGATCAGTGGGTGAGAAACATTTTCAGGTGTTTCTTGAATTTCTTCAAGTTTCACCTGCTCCCACTAGGGATGGCAACGGGTCGGGTTCGGGTCGGGTAGAGTAATTACCCGCCCGCCAGCAAAGAGGCTGCGGGTAGAAATTTGTACCCATACCCGTACCCGTGGGTAGAAATTCATACTCGTACCCGTCGGGTTTCGGGCGGGTATCGGGTACCCGTCGGGTTTGTCATTCCACATATAAAAGCCACATCAAAATAATTAGTTTAATGAGTAAAACACAATATACACATGTTCAAAATTAATATTCAACAAATATTTGAGATAACCGAGTAGCAAAGTTCAACAATCAGAATAAGTCATAGTTAATATAATAAAATAAACTTCCTACAAAAAAATATAACAAAATGAACACATTTTCACTTATTCACAATATAGAATTATAATGGTAGTAAAGTATCGGGTACACATCAAGTTACCCGTGGATGAGAAAAAATATCCGTCTTGTACCCATCTCGATTCAAGTCGGGTACGGATGTCACATATTAATAAAAAATCATCCTCATACCCGTACCCATCAGATTGGATACCTATACCCAAATTGCCATCCCTAGTAGTGCTTCCTCTAGGGCGTGCAGTAACGTGAAACCATGCGCTAATTACGGTTTGCATATGGACGCATGCGCCTGTTTTTAC
>JBNLGG010000207.1:0-775 GCA_050305935.1 Cyclobacteriaceae bacterium
GGTTCACACTCTCAAGATTTGGAGGCACTATCTCATGGGAAAGAGGTGTGAGCTATACATGGATCATAAGAGTTTGAAGTAAATCTTCACACAGTCGAACCTGAATCTTAGATAGAGAAGGTGGTTGGAGATTATCAAGGATTATGATCTTGGAATCAACTACCACCCTGGGAAGGCTAATGTGGTGGCTGACGCTTTGAGTCGTAGGTCTCATGTGAGTCAACTAGTGGTATGCCACTTGACTTGTGCGAAGAGTTCGACAAGCTCAACCTGAGGATTGACGCTAACACAGAAGCCACAAAAATTGAAGTTGGATCAAATCTACTTCAAGAGATTCGGGAAGATCAAGTAGAAGACGAGAAGATCCAAGAGATTAAGTGCAATATCAAAGAAGAAAAGTCTCCCAGTTTTTCAGAAAATGGGGAAGGAGTGTTATGGTACAAGGGGAGGATTTGTGTGCCTAACATCAAGGAGTTGAAGGATAAGATACTTTGTGAAGAGCATGAGTCTGCTTATTCCATTCATCTAGGAGGGAATAAGATGTACCATGATCTCAAGGCCACTTATTGGTGGTATGGAATGATGTGAGACATTGTCGAGTATGTTGCTCTTTGCGACACTTGTCAGCGAGTCATGGCTGAACATTAATGACCTGCTGGATTGCTGCAGGCATTGCAAGTGCCTGAGTGGAAGTGGGAAGAGATTTTCATGGATTTCATTGTGGGATTGGCAAGGAGTCAGTCAGGATATGATTCCATTTTGGTAATCATGGATC
>JBNLGG010000208.1:0-768 GCA_050305935.1 Cyclobacteriaceae bacterium
CATGTCGCACCTGCCACCTGCACACCACGAGACAAGCAAATGCGATTCTCCAAACGAAACAAAGGTAAAAGAAAAACAAAACAGACCTATCCCAGATTCGAATTCAAACCTCACCAAGTCAATGACTCATCACAATCAAACCAAAGAACTGACAACTTGGTTTCTCAATCTCCCCCTTGATGAGTCCATTGACAACAAAAGCACAAAGTTTGAAGTTTGAATCCAAAATCCCATGAAGCACAGCTAGAAGACCAAAAAGGCAAGAAAAACTCAAAAAGGTCATCTAGAAGAAGGAAAACCGCAAAAGCCAACAAACGACATGAAAAATGGCAAAGCCAAGCAAAATGGCAAAGAAGAGCTCAGAAGAGCAAGAAAAGCTCAAAATCAACACAAAAGCTCAAAATCAACAGCCCCCTGAAATCAACTCCCCCTAACACTCTCAATGCAAGCTCTCCCCCTTAGATAGACATTATCATGTTTCTTCTCTCAACCACCCGATTAGCAAGAGTTCAACCAACTTTGTGCACAATCTCTCCCCCTTTGGCAATGAACTCATCAAACACAATCCGAGAGAAGAATGAGATGCTATGCATGAGATCAAAATTAGGGTGCTTCACAAGGTATACAAGCAAGTATTTTAGCAATTATACTCAACCATTATGCCAAAATTTGCAAAACAAAAGTGAATCCTCCCAAGAGACCATTACAAGATAACAAGCAAGTAGCCATGAGCTAAGATATGAAATGAATGAAAAAGCAAGTTAAGAA
>JBNLGG010000209.1:0-749 GCA_050305935.1 Cyclobacteriaceae bacterium
ATCAATTAGAGTTGTCGTCACATTTGTCCGATGTGCATGATGTATTTCATGTATCTCAGTTGAAGAAGTGTCTGTGAGTGCCCGAAGAGCAATTGCCTATGGAAGACTTGGATGCTAAAGAAGATTTTTCTTACCAAGAGTACCCTGTCAAGATTTTAGAGACGTCTGAGAGAGTTACGCGGAATAAGAGGATCAAGATGTGCAAGGTGCAATGGAGTCACCATACTAAAGAAGAAGTAATGTGGGAAAGCGAGGACTTCCTCCATTCGCGCCATCCAGTCTGTTCGTTGTCCCTGTTAGAACCTTTCTCCTTTCAAATCTCGGGACGAGATTTTGTTTTAGGGGGGAGGGCTGTAACACCCCATGTCTCTAATCCGTATGATTATGTTAATCAAGTGTTTAAGAGACCATAAGTGTTGTTGAATTTCAAAATCTGAATTCAAATTCAAAATTGTTTAAGTTCTGTACAGTGTGGACCATTAAGCTCGGTCAAAAATTTTTCAGAATTAATTGGAATCGATTTAGACCACACTTCCAAAATATAAAGTGTTCCTTATAGCCTGTTATACAAGTCTGCAAATTTTCAAAAATTCTTGAGCACGGGAATTATTTCTTTCAAGAGTCCAAATAGGGCTATACAGCACAGATTCCAGACGGCAATTTCTGCAGATTCTGCTTAGCACTTAGCCAATTTGGAAATGTCATAACTTCTTGGATATTGGGATTTAGCTTGTGCATTTCATCAATAT
>JBNLGG010000210.1:0-747 GCA_050305935.1 Cyclobacteriaceae bacterium
TGTTGCTTCAAAATTCGTGTGGCAGGCTGGGTGACGGGCCACGTTTCTGGGCCGGGCTGGAATTAGTTGTTGGGCCAGATTTGACTTAGTAATTTTAAGTGTTTTCTCTATTTCAGAAAACAGTAATGAGTTTAGTTAATTAAGTTAATGATTTTTCTTAAGCATAATTAGCTATGGTAAAATTCTAGGTAAAAATATTTTATGTCAGTGCCATTTTCAAGCAATTTTCAAAAAATTTGTATTGATTTTCTACATAAGTTTGATCCAATGATTGGATTAAATTGGAAAATTTGAGTTAAGTTTAAATTGTGGTTAAGATTAAATGCTGAAAATATTGTCACTGTCATAATTAAGTAATTAGGTTGTGGGTAAATTTTAGAAATTAAGTTTTGAGATATTTAGTGGCAATTTTCTACAATTTTGGGGATTTTAGTTTTCTTTTCTAGTTAAATTTGATCCAACGATTAAATTTGACTAGAAATTGAGTTAATTAAGAATTATGAATAAGTTTTAAATGCAGTAATTTTGCCACTATTTCATTAAGTTCATAAATTTAAGCTTCCGCTGTGTTTTATGCTATTTTAGATATTATTTGTTCATCCATTTGAGTAAACATTGTTTATTCTTGTTAATCAAATTAAAACCAACGAAAAAATTTGATTACAAGAGTGAATAATTTTGAGTTGATATGAGTTTTTATGATTAAGTTTGAATTGTTTCTACCTCTACCTATGGTACTATAGAATT
>JBNLGG010000211.1:0-739 GCA_050305935.1 Cyclobacteriaceae bacterium
TCATCTACTTCATATTTTTCATACTCCAGTATCTCTCTGAGTGTAGATCTAATGCTTTTTTCGTCGTCAATGATGAGTATCTTAGCCATAGTCAAGTATTAAAAAAGTGCAGAAGTATAAGCCGGATTCTGTCACTCAAGCATCATGCCAAAGGCAAAACACTGAGGTCTTATCATTTATCTGGTCCTGAAGTCACCTTTAGGATCTATCGATCTACCCATTTTGCTGATGCATAACATCATGGACGAGCAGCCCAATTCCTCAAGGGAAAGCAAAACCTATTTGATCTTTCAACCCGTAAGGTTTACCCTGCTACTGTTGTCACCAACAGCACGGTGAGCTCTTACCTCACCATTTCACCCTTACCTCGACCTGCCTCCCGGAGGAAGGCAAAGCCAGGGCGGTATATTTTCTGTGGCACTATCTGTCCCCGATAAATCGAGGCCTTCCTGTTAGGAAGTACGGTGCTCTTTGTTGTCCGGACTTTCCTCCCCGAAAAACCTGCTCGTGGTAGGTAGGTCGAGGCGATAAGACCTTCTGCACTTATTATTTTATAAAAACAAAAACTCAAACACTCTTTCATACGAAAAATGTCTGAGTTTGAATATTAATATATTGGTAAATTTTAATTTACGTCTAGTCCTGTAAGCTTAAGCTCCCATTCATCAGCAAGCTGAGCTACTTCCCTTATGATTTCTTTCAGTCCGTCTTCCTTTACATTTTCAAGAAATGTGGAACC
>JBNLGG010000212.1:0-738 GCA_050305935.1 Cyclobacteriaceae bacterium
ATACCCACTTCCTTGTAATTGGTCCACAAAAGGGCAGGAAACATATTTCTTGTTCAGCTTGTCGCTGTAGGGCGCGATTTTGGGTTGGATTTCCTTTACAAAAAACGAATAGGATTCAGAGTATTCCTTATTAGCGGTATCACAGGTCATCCGGATGTAGCGCCAGGCGAAATTTTCAGAAATAATAGACTCCAGTTCACTCCGGTCATGCAGCCACCTGTTTAATGCCGTCAGGTCTGGAATTTCCCGGCCTACCAGGTCTTCATAATATTTTTCAATGGCCTCCCAGCTTTTAATCGCTAGATTTTCTGGCAGGAAAGACCTTTTCTTCTTTTCTAATTGTAATGCTTCCATAAATCTATTAACCAATTTTTACAGATACATCATCCGTTAAGGGATGGCTTACACAGCAAAGGATGTATCCGTTTTCCAATTCTTCTTCTGACAATCCATCTGATTCTTCCATATGCACTTTTCCAGTGAGTAGTTTTCCACGACAGGCGGTACACAATCCGCTTTGACAGGAAAAAGGCATATCGATCTGCTGATCAAGGCCAGCCTCCAGAATGGTTCTTTTGGATGGAACCTTCACTTTAAATTCTGCACCATCGAGAAAAATTATGACCTCCTGATCATGGATTTTAGGGCTATCAGATGAAGCCCCCTTTTCCGTGCCGGAAGAAACAAAACTCTCCATGTGAACACGGGTTTTTGCCACCCGCATTTCGTTCAGCGCTT
>JBNLGG010000213.1:0-734 GCA_050305935.1 Cyclobacteriaceae bacterium
TCCACATCATCTACCAATTGTTAAATGACACATCATCCATAATTGTCAAATAACCATTACATCATGTCACATAATCTTGTATAGTATAAAAACTTTAAAATGATTAATCTCACTTATATGATATCTATTTTAAATTCTATTTTTACCATTGTGTTCTACGCGATAAGATGAATAAAATAAGATCTCACTTGCATATGTTTTAAAGAATTTTTAAATCAACTTAATTTGCTATATATTTACAATACATTTTAAATTCTATTTTTATTATTGTGTTCTTTGTGACGAGATGAATAAAACAAGATCCCACTTGCATATATTTTAAATAATTTTTAAATCAATTTAATTTGTTCTATATTTACATATGTTTATACTTACAAAGATCAAGAGTTATGGTCACGTGAGCTAATGTGTCGTATTATGGGCTGTGATCAGGCCTTAAAGAATTTTTAGATCAACTTAATTTGCTCCATATTTGGATATGTTTATATTTGCAACAGATCAAGAGTTATGGGCACGTGAGCTAATGGACTGCATTATGGGTATCAATAACTCTAGGGGCTAGAAGGATATACTTAAATTTGTTTATTGTTTCATGAACCTAATTTTTCAATATATATTTTTAAACATTTTTTTTATTGTTAGTTCCATTTAGTCAACAAGGGAGCATAGGTGTACATTCAGGACCTTCATCGTCGCCGCCAAGGCCTCCACCGCTGCTAGGATAACACCACCGA
>JBNLGG010000214.1:0-719 GCA_050305935.1 Cyclobacteriaceae bacterium
ATATTTCAAGCCAGAATAAGCTCTCATCAGATTCTTCTACAACAATACTTAATTTTGCATAAAACTCAGCCTTGGATCTGGCTCTACATGCAGCTCTGTAGTTTGCAGCCATCGAGCTGGCAGATCTTAATAATTGCCTACCAATCAATCGGCCTTCCTCGGAAGTTGATAATATCTTATAGTTATTGATAATATCAATGGCGAATTGCTTAGTTCTTTGTTTAAGTACCTCTGTTTTACTCGCATCCATTTGATACTAATGTAAAACTAAAACAATGAAACAATCAAGAAACCAATATGTCAATAAATAAAAAAAGAGCGAAAGACGGGATTCGAACCCGCGACCCCGACCTTGGCAAGGTCGTGCTCTACCAGCTGAGCTACTTTCGCTTATTACTTCAAAATGTCAATTTGCTCAGCTGGTGCTTTCGCGCTGCCTGGCTCCTCGCTAAATTGTTCCACTGGAACAATTATTTACGCTCGGTCCTCAGCTGAGCTACTTTCGCTTTTTCCCTTCGTTTTCTTAAGGGACTGCAAAGATAAATAACGGCTTTAAAAATTCAACAAGTATTTCAAAAATTATTCACTTATTTACTTTTAGTCATAGTTATTCCACCTCTGATTTAATATCTTGCGTGCCGCTACTTTAAATGAATACCTCTCATTTTCAGTAGCCATTTAAGAGGAGTAATTGCAAATTTTTTAACAAAAAATTATGG
>JBNLGG010000215.1:0-707 GCA_050305935.1 Cyclobacteriaceae bacterium
AGTCGAGAAAATGGTAATAAAATTTTGTTGATTGAATTACCTTGCATGCTTAGCATACGTTGCTAATCTATTATTGTTAATCCACTTAACTTGGCTAATAATCCTGCTTGAAAGTAATTAGAAGTAGATGCTAGTAGGCTTGGAATCCATTATCTTATTTGAAGCATTTGCTTGTCTAGTTTCGTGGCCTTCGGGCCATGACGAATAAGTCTTGCTGAGCGTAGTCGCTCAAGCTTTGCTTTGTAACTTTTGTGTTCTGGTTCCTCCTTTTCTTTTCTTTCCAGTGATGCCGATGACGGTTGTCAGTGGAAGTCCAGGCTTCTAAGTGGTGGATTCCGTACTGGAGCCCATCACAGGCGTAGAGTTGCCGAAGGAGGTCTTCACCTCTAGGGTGAGGTGAATGTCCTTGATTGTCTAGTAAAATGCTTCCGCAAACATGTTCTATCTTTTGAAGAACCTTCTGCTTCTTATCATAGTAATCTTTAAACTAAAGTGTAATAATTTAATTTTTAATGAAATTATGGTTTTAAATGCTTCGTATGTGTGTTTACATGCATTCTCGCTTCGTCGAGAATCCCCCGATATGATCTTGGGAGACAAACCCCTCATTTCTGAGGTGGTTCTGTCACAGCAGCCGACATGTTTCATCGTCATTGGCAAGGAGCACAAAGTGCTCAAACTAAAGAAGGCATTGTACGGGCTGCATC
>JBNLGG010000216.1:0-697 GCA_050305935.1 Cyclobacteriaceae bacterium
CGCTCTTCCGATCTTAGGTACCTGAAATGTAGGGTCGCTTACGGATAAGCTTCGAGAGATAGTCGATACTATGATTAGACGGTGTGTGAATATTCTTTGTGTTCAGGAAACGAAATGGAAGGGGCAAAAGGCAAAGGAGGTGGAAGATACCGGCTTTAAACTTTGGTACACAAACACTACGTCAAACAAGAATGGAGTAGGCATTGTGCTCGACAAGAGCCTTAAGGATGGAGTGGTGGACATCAAGCGGCAATGAGACATGATTATATTAGTGAAGTTGCTTCTTGCAGATTTGATTTTTAATGTTCGAGGACCCCTCTGTCAGTTCAACTATAAAACTCAGGTGATATAGAAGGGGTAAGGGGGCCTTTGTCGGTACCCTGAGGACTGGGTACCCCCGCGTACAAGCCATAGTTTTTAAGGCGATAAGGCGTCCTAAGGCGCCCGACCCCCTTTTTACCTTTTAAGCGG
The DNA here is from genome assembly GCA_050305935.1 of Cyclobacteriaceae bacterium. Taxonomy (GTDB): domain Bacteria; phylum Bacteroidota; class Bacteroidia; order Cytophagales; family Cyclobacteriaceae; genus CAJXNP01. Next base: position 472 of record JBNLGG010000216.1, read on the forward strand.
TAAGGCGTAAGGCGAGGCGACGCCTTAAATATAATTAAAATTGGAATTATGTACTACTAAATATGCACTCAATCTGTCAATCACAAAAGAAGAAAAGAAAAATAAGAGGGAAAAGAGAAAACAGGAGAAGGAAAATCATGTGGGCCTCAATTTAGTGGCCCATCCAGCCCATTCATGTGTTACTTATTACCCTAAACCCTAGCAACTCAACTCAATGCCGTGCTGC
>JBNLGG010000217.1:0-697 GCA_050305935.1 Cyclobacteriaceae bacterium
GTTTTGAAAATGGTATGATGGAGGGGGAGAAAATGGACTCACGTAAAAAGATTTTGAAGTTGAAATGTTTTTCTCCTCTCAAAATATTGACTTCCCCTTTTTATTTGTAGAGACCCTTGGAGCTTTTCTTTTTCCTTCCTCTCTTTTTTCAATATTTCTCTCTCTCTCTCTCTTTTTCAATGCTCCGTCTCTTTGAGGACTTGGGGATTTTGATGATAAATGAGGAGAAAAACACTCTTCAAAAATTTCTTTTTAGATGAAATGGAATGGAATGGCTAAGCCATGATTATGGAAATGGGGGAGTTGTGGATATATTGGCGGTGGACACATATTTCAGAGTGGAGGTATGTACGCCAATATTTTTGGGTGAGACTAGGAAATTTTTTTTGGGTAGCAAATCATTTTCAATTTTTTTTTCAAAACTCAAATGGACACATCCCTTAACAAAGCTCAACACAAACAAGAGTTGCTATGTGGATAATATTTGGCTCTGGTAGGAATGTGTATGTCATTGAGGAACCTTTCTAAATTCATTCAACTCTGATGAATCTCAAAAACAAGGTTCTGTGGGATTAACACTAACTCAGATATCACACCTCCCAACAACCTAGACATGGTTACTTTTGAATTTATGCCCACATGAGATTTTGTGTCTACCAAGGCATAACTACATTAATTAGTTTGATTTAACAAAATA
>JBNLGG010000218.1:0-696 GCA_050305935.1 Cyclobacteriaceae bacterium
TTAATTTAAAAATTATTTAAGGCCCAGAGAGTGGTCGCAGTCCATAATGCAGACCATTAGCTCGCATGTCCATAACTCTTGGTCTATTGTAAATATAAACATATTCAAATATAGAGCAAATTAAGTTAATTTAAAAATTCTTTAAAATATATGCAAGTGATATCTTATTTTGTTCATCTCATCACATAAAATACAATAATAAAAATAGAATTTAAAATGAATTATAAATATAAACATATGTAAATATAGAGCAAATTAAGTTGATTTAAAATTTCTTTAAAACATATGCAAATGAGATCTTGTTTTTTTCATCTCGTCACGTATAACATAATGGTAAAAAATAGAATTTAAAATAGATATCATATGAATGAGATTGATCATTTTAAAGTTTTTGTACTTTGTAGTGGTGATGTGGCAGCTGATGTGGACTACTTGCATGTCAAGAGAATTCAGTTAAAATCTTTAGTAGATCATCTCTATATAGTTAGAGAGGATACAATGTGTATTAGTGGCATAAACACGAAGAAGAGGAAACACAAGTTCCAGTACTTAGAACAATACTTTTATATTTAAAAATCATCACAACATTATTCCGAGGGCATACGAGGCAATTTCTACCAAAATTTCATTTTCGTAAAGCTGAAATTAGTCTGACAGCCAAACAGAACTACCAACTTCACCAACTCTGAGGCTGAG
>JBNLGG010000219.1:0-694 GCA_050305935.1 Cyclobacteriaceae bacterium
AGTTCGCATTTGTGTTTTTATTTTGAATGCTAAATTCAAAGAGGAATTGACTTTAGAAGTATGTGTCAATACATTCTTGCGAAGGCAAACCAGAAAACCATTAAATAATCCGATTATGAAGTGGCCGTGCTCCCCTGGGGCCCACTAAGGTGCTTTGGAAGAGTCAAAGAAAAGTATATAGGTTGGTTTGATAGGGTGTTTCAATCCTTGTTTGATCGGAAGGTGCTTTGGAAGCCGATCTATCGCCTCTAAATTCCATTTTTATCCCTTGTTTCAATCCTTGTTTGATCGGAAGGTGCTTTGGAAGTCTATAAGGGGAAGACTTGACCTTTTATTCAATGTGTGTTTCAATCCTTGTTTGATCGGAAGGTGCTTTGGAAGTTGGTGAAGTTTTCGATGACTTCAAAACAGGGTGTCTGTTTCAATCCTTGTTTGATCGGAAGGTGCTTTGGAAGTTCCATTATTCGGACCAGTGATAACATCACCTACCTGTTTCAATCCTTGTTTGATCGGAAGGTGCTTTGGAAGCCCCAAATCCGAATATAGTATCTGATTGAAGTGCGTGTTTCAATCCTTGTTTGATCGGAAGGTGCTTTGGAAGAGCTGTGCTTCAGTACAACACTGATATTTATATAAGTTTCAATCCTTGTTTGATCGGAAGGTGCTTTGGAAGATGGACAACTGGATTGAGATA
>JBNLGG010000220.1:0-693 GCA_050305935.1 Cyclobacteriaceae bacterium
TGATCGGAAGGTGCTTTGGAAGTTTTTCTCTATTTCAGTCCATTCCACATCACCTGTTTGTTTCAATCCTTGTTTGATCGGAAGGTGCTTTGGAAGTTTGAGGACTATGCAAGAGAGGCAACAGCAAAGAAGAGTTTCAATCCTTGTTTGATCGGAAGGTGCTTTGGAAGTGAAAAGTCGCTCATTTGCTTAGTCGTTTTTAGGTTGTTTCAATCCTTGTTTGATCGGAAGGTGCTTTGGAAGAGTCGCCTTTTTTCTCCAGCTTCGTGAGGTACCTCAGTTTCAATCCTTGTTTGATCGGAAGGTGCTTTGGAAGATTGTCTTGGTGTACTTTGCTACCTGCATTTGCTGAGTTTCAATCCTTGTTTGATCGGAAGGTGCTTTGGAAGTCTGCCGGATCTGCTCTTTGAAATGACGCTCAGCCAGTTTCAATCCTTGTTTGATCGGAAGGTGCTTTGGAAGTGATGATGTAACCAAACTCACCGATGAAAATAAGTCCGTTTCAATCCTTGTTTGATCGGAAGGTGCTTTGGAAGTGCCATGTCTTAATGGTGACGGTCGCGGTGGTAGGGTGTTTCAATCCTTGTTTGATCGGAAGGTGCTTTGGAAGTCATTTTCGCATTGATCGCCTTCGTCACCTGATCCTGTTTCAATCCTTGTTTGCTCGGAAGGTGCTTTGGAAGTCAATCTCTA
>JBNLGG010000221.1:0-686 GCA_050305935.1 Cyclobacteriaceae bacterium
AAAAGTAGCATCCTATTGCTTCTGCCAGGCGCAGTTTCAATCCTTGTTTGATCGGAAGGTGCTTTGGAAGTGAGTTTGGTATCAACAAAGAAAAGTACTACTCCGAGTTTCAATCCTTGTTTGATCGGAAGGTGCTTTGGAAGTACCTTGCCCGTGAGCTCGACCTGCGCATCCGTGAGTTTCAATCCTTGTTTGATCGGAAGGTGCTTTGGAAGTGAGCAGGAACTCATTATTTGTATCTTTGATAGTGGGTTTCAATCCTTGTTTGATCGGAAGGTGCTTTGGAAGCATTGATTGGCTTTGCCGCGCCCGCCCTGAAAATTTGTTTCAATCCTTGTTTGATCGGAAGGTGCTTTGGAAGTTTCAATGTCTGCCTGTTTTCATGGCCGGGCTCAATGAGTTTCAATCCTTGTTTGATCGGAAGGTGCTTTGGAAGCAGGATTTTAGATAGGATTAATAGATTTTTCATTGATTGTTTCAATCCTTGTTTGATCGGAAGGTGCTTTGGAAGATAGTGAAACGAACTGTCATAATTGCCTGACTTGTGTTTCAATCCTTGTTTGATCGGAAGGTGCTTTGGAAGACAAAAAAGAAGTCTCTGAAAAAGAAGAAACAAAACCGTTTCAATCCTTGTTTGATCGGAAGGTGCTTTGGAAGCTTCCTCCTGGAGGTGTCCCATCGTTTCG
>JBNLGG010000222.1:0-680 GCA_050305935.1 Cyclobacteriaceae bacterium
TGTAATGTACGTATCCCATCCGGATATTTTGGCTTCCAAAGCACCTTCCGATCAAACAAGGATTGAAACCTCAGTACATCCCAAACGTTTCTAAAAACAAAATACTTCCAAAGCACCTTCCGATCAAACAAGGATTGAAACTATAGGATAATAGCAGACGGCAAAGGGCGAAGAGTAGCTTCCAAAGCACCTTCCGATCAAACAAGGATTGAAACGTGGTTATGATTATTTCACCATTCCTTACCGCTTTCTTCCAAAGCACCTTCCGATCAAACAAGGATTGAAACACACCCTTTTCTTCAACCTCAACATTTTGAGGAAGCCTTCCAAAGCACCTTCCGATCAAACAAGGATTGAAACCCAAATATACTGATGTGATAAGAGATTTCTTCACAGGCTTCCAAAGCACCTTCCGATCAAACAAGGATTGAAACCATGCAATGTCCCTATCAAACACGATAATACTTTAGCTTCCAAAGCACCTTCCGATCAAACAAGGATTGAAACTTAAATATACCTGTTGTCAGCAATCATGTTTGCCCTCTTCCAAAGCACCTTCCGATCAAACAAGGATTGAAACATCGCTATAAAGGCACTCAAAAACATAGAGGATGCGCTTCCAAAGCACCTTCCGATCAAACAAGGATTGAAACCCGAGGTCGTTTTTCTTACCGAGCATC
>JBNLGG010000223.1:0-669 GCA_050305935.1 Cyclobacteriaceae bacterium
TTTGCAGTGCTGGCTTGCAGCGGTTTGCAAATGTGTTGTTTTGTGGGCGGGGTTTCCTCTTTCTTTGTGTGGGGGGAGAAAAAACAAAATAAATTCCCCTCAAACTGCACCGCCCTATCAACGGAGCACCAATCCAGTCAATCCGTTTTTTTTGTAATTATTTTAATCGAGTTTCAATGTGTCGAGTCGGTTCTCCACACTTGCTTACAACGGACAAGTATATGCAAATGTGGGCGATTGCGGGCTTCAAATTTATCAAACCGTTAAATTTTGAAGCGGGCTACAACCGTTGAATTTACTACTATTTCGCCTATTTTGTATATACATTGTTGTGGTGCGTTTATCTTAATTCTATCATTATCGGCATAACATATTTCATCGGTATTTTGTATCCATTACATTCCGCTACTGGCAAGTCAGTCATTTTACTAATCAAATCAAAATATCCTTTCTCTGCAGGTGTCAAATCATTTTGTCTATTGTTAATCTTAATGTCCGATACACTCCCGTCAGTTTCAACGATAAATTCTATCACGAATCTTGTTTGTATTTCTTGCTGACCACTTGGGTATGAATATTCTTCAAGTAATCGTTTATGAAATTTCAACAAGTCAAGTTTATTATCTGCGTTTACATAAATTTCTCTTTTGGTTTCCTTATCATAAACAT
>JBNLGG010000224.1:0-669 GCA_050305935.1 Cyclobacteriaceae bacterium
ACATATGCTGAACCGACAATGGAGGAAGTAAACGGGATCCTGGTTGTAAAAGATAATAGTACTACCACGGTGAATATCACTGATGAAAATGTAGAGACTATTAGGAACGAAGTTTCAAAAATTAGAGAAAAGGTAATAAGCTAAAAATATTTTTTTATATGAGACAGGTAATCTATATCCTAAGTTTATCAATAATTGCTCTTATATTTTCTGTGAATTCATCCAGCGCACAGTGTGGCGCTGAGGCTCAGGCAAATGCATGTATATCTAAACTTCAGGATGGGTTTACATTCCTGAAGACATTCAAAGTAGATGGACAGGGAGGAGCAAAAGCAAAAGTAGAGTATTCATATGTGTTTAGTAAAGACACACAATACTATCTCAATATTTGTAGTGATGGCACTGATACGGATGGTATCATCGTAACAATGTATGACTCAAAGAGGCAGGTAGTTTCGACAAATTACAATAAAGGGAAATTCTATCCTGGATTGATATACCCTTGTAATGCGACAGGAATTTATTATATCACTTTTACATTCGAAGGTTCGCAAAACTACTGTGGTGGTAGCGTACTAGGATTTAAGCGATAGAAAAAGGAATTAATTTTCAATTTATAAAAGCAGGTTAGACCTGCTTTTTTTATGATTAAAAATCAGATAGACTTCA
>JBNLGG010000225.1:0-668 GCA_050305935.1 Cyclobacteriaceae bacterium
GTGTTTACCCGGCTGCTTGCCTCTCCAATGGATTACACACCCGGAATTTTTGATATCATGCTTCCTTCACGTCCGAATAACCGTGTCAATACTACACTGGCAAAACAGCTGGCTTATTATGTGGTTATATACAGTCCTTTACAAATGGCAGCCGATTTGCCAGAACACTATATCGGGAATCCTGCTTTTCAGTTCATCAGGGATGTGCCCTGTGACTGGGACGACACCAAAGTTCTGAACGGGGAGATTGGTCAATACGTAACTATAGCTCGTAAAGACAGGAGCAGCGATGACTGGTACCTGGGAAGTATCACAAATGAAGCCGGCAGAGAGTTTGGATTTAAACTCGATTTTCTGGACAAAGGCAAAGACTATGCGGTAACCATTTATGGAGATGGCGCTGGAGCAGATTGGTTATCAAATCCTTTACCGGTGGAAATAATTGATACTGTCCTGAGTCGTAATGATAGTCTAAGGGTCAGGCTGGCACCAGGTGGTGGGCAAGCCGTTCGGTTTCATCCGCTGGACAATTAATACAGTAGAAGAATAAGCTCAATTGGCCGGTACGATTTTCATCGTTCCGCGCAACCCTTTGTACCCTCTTTGAATCTTCATATTAACCTAATAAACAGGAGAATCATGAAGAACTTATATATTATGCTGTTACT
>JBNLGG010000226.1:0-664 GCA_050305935.1 Cyclobacteriaceae bacterium
TATCTTTTGCTCTATTTTGTTTGTGGTCTTAACAGAGATGTGCTAGACTGGATTTGATCATCTGGCAATCTACCACACCGTCAGATTATTGGTCAACCTTTGAAGAGCCAGTACCCTTGGGCACGATCTCAAGCTTCCAGTTGAAAATCTATCAGATTACTGGCCAGCTTCAATAATCATCATTATTTGAAGAAACAATACCCTTGAGCATGATCTCAGAAGATCACTAATGAACCCATCATCAAAGTATGGGAAAACCTTCAAAATTATATTCTGAAGTATCTCGAGATGGAAAACTAGTTTATCATCCAGAAATTTTTTTAGGCTGACTCGAGCAGTCCACGGACATATTGATGTTGAGGCATGAAGATCAGTTCATTGAGAAAATGGTTTTCCAGCCAAGGCCACGAGGTCCACCGCATGGCTAAGCTCAGATCACGAGCATAAGTTAAGTTTATGTCATTTGCCATTATTTCTCTGTATCTTGTTTGAGTTGAATAATACATGGCTTTGACACAAAAGGAGACTCTCCTCCACCAACTGCCATAATGAATATAAGAAAGGACACTTTTGGATCATTTGCCACATGCATATCATTTCTTGTTTGATTGGGACAAGAGTGGTTATTCAACCAGAAGGACGCTTTTTCGCAAGAATCCTCACT
>JBNLGG010000227.1:0-659 GCA_050305935.1 Cyclobacteriaceae bacterium
GGGGCCCTGAGGGCAGAGGGAGGGCGCGGGGTGAGAGAGGCACGGGCGCGCATGGGACAGCGCAGTGGCGCTGGCAGGGGCCCTGCCGCGGCGCGTGCGAGCGGCGCGGCGTGGCACGTCTCGCGGCCGGTCGAACAGGGAAGGGGCGGAGTGGTTGACCGGTGGGCCGCGGCTACAGTGCCGGGCGGCGGCACCGGCTGACAGGTCGGCCCGAGAGGCACAGTGCCGGGCGGTGCAGATTCAAACCGAATTCAAAAATATTTAAACGGATTTAAAATTCTCCAAATTTTGACTGATCCAAAAGGTGTCTTCCCGTGCTCCAAAAATTAGAAATAAAATATGGTTGGAAATACCTTGAGATGAGAAACATGTTTGTCTAAAGAATTTTCCTAAGATTCAAAATGGATTTGGAACTAAGATTCGGAGAACTTCTATGATTTGAATTTCAATATAATTTTCTGGAAATTCTTGGAACTTTGGATTTCAATGAAATTTGGCCAGCAAGCTCCTTGTTACACCTTATTGCAAAGAAAAATAAATTTCCATCAAAAGATGATCAGAAAGTTGAATTCCACTCAAAATGGGAAATTTGATTGATTTCACGATAGTTTGAATCCTAAACTTTATTTTTGAATTCCACCTTTGGGTTTAGACTCGTA
>JBNLGG010000228.1:0-656 GCA_050305935.1 Cyclobacteriaceae bacterium
ATGGCGAGGCCCACACTTCCAAAGCACCTTCCGATCAAACAAGGATTGAAACATAAAAACCTTTGGCTGAAGGTACACTGTGTCTACCTTCCAAAGCACCTTCCGATCAAACAAGGATTGAAACTCTCTAATGGCCAGCCGTCTGCTTTGAATGTTTTCACTTCCAAAGCACCTTCCGATCAAACAAGGATTGAAACGACGCATCAATAATCACTTCAGGCACTTTTGGGAACCTTCCAAAGCACCTTCCGATCAAACAAGGATTGAAACTACTTAGTGGTCCAGTACCAATCGTAAACCTCAATGCTTCCAAAGCACCTTCCGATCAAACAAGGATTGAAACCTAACTATCTCCATTTATTGATACAATTCATAGTCACTTCCAAAGCACCTTCCGATCAAACAAGGATTGAAACCCACTTAGGGTTATGCATATAGGGTATTCAACTGCCCTTCCAAAGCACCTTCCGATCAAACAAGGATTGAAACATACTCGCCATCACATCCGGATCCTGGAGGAGTCCTACTTCCAAAGCACCTTCCGATCAAACAAGGATTGAAACTCGCGGTCGATTTGGTCCTGGATGTTGGAACTTGATCTTCCAAAGCACCTTCCGATCAAACAAGGATTGAAACTCGCTTCTGCCTTTTAGCGT
>JBNLGG010000229.1:0-649 GCA_050305935.1 Cyclobacteriaceae bacterium
GAGCACGACTATCATGATAGTTATACACTTTGCAAAGGTAAGCGTCATGTACCCACGAGTAGTGATTTCATCGCTAGCTAAGTGACTAGAAAACCTCATTTTTTGCCATTCTTACACTTCCTTTGGTGTATGGCCCAGAGATCACTACATGTCGTTACAAAGGCCTACTACAGAAGTATGACATGCTTTGCTACGGATTCCCAAACAAATGGTTCCTGCTTGCAATGCTAAGGTTTCCCGCACAAACGTCCCCTCTTGCACCATGTTGTTCAGGCAGGTCACAAAGTATGAAGTAAGATAGATCACAAAGTATGGTGCCATCCCCACTCAACCGAGCATGACACACAACATATGGCATTCCTAATTAGTAAGCAAGTTGTTCCATACTGGACACATGGTGACACATGTGGTCCTGGGGTGTCTACTCCTAAGACTCGGTCCTTAGTAGATTCAAGCATGACTAACCACATGATTGACTCTCCCACAGGCGTAGTTCTGATTGACAGCAACAGGAACAGAGTTGGCTCCACGGGTAGGGGCAGGTGTAGCTGTAGTGGGCTGATTAGCATGAGTGCACGAATTGGGGCATTGGTTGGCGTAATATCCCTTTTTACCATAGTTGTAGCACCTACGATCAGCTTGCTACGGG
>JBNLGG010000230.1:0-644 GCA_050305935.1 Cyclobacteriaceae bacterium
ATGGCATCTATATGCCAAATTTGAATTTCATTCAATATGCACATATTTAGGGGAGCTAACTCTATATGTATGGATCCAAAATGCTTATTGAATATCTTTTGTAAGCTTTAATCAAGGGTTGTCATCAATTACCAAAAAGGGGGAGATTGAAAGTGCATCTAGGCCCCTAGTGGGTTTTGGTGTATTGAATGACAACTTGATTAAATGTCTAATATCTTTTGTTGAAGTGCATGAGCAGATTCTAAGTAATAGGTACAAAGGTATTCATGGATACATCACTCAAAGTACAATTATGATGCGAATGGAGCTGTGTGATCAATGAGTATAGTCAACCAATGAATGACTCCATATTGAAGAATCTATGTCAAGCCAAGCATGAAAAACATATGAAAAAGAAGAAAAAGAATACTACTTTAGTTCAACATTAGTGGCCTGCTCATAATCAAGAAAGGATTGATCAAGTGCTACTTCTAAGCAATGGATATCTATGGAAGCAACTTGATCATATGAAAAAGGTTTTCAAAAAATGAGTCTATGAAAGATATGAAGTGATGTGTGAGATAAGATATTAGTTGAATAAGGATTAACAATAACTTGGTCATGATGAATTATACATCGAAGAAGAGCAAGCGGGAGTCTTGGCG
>JBNLGG010000231.1:0-643 GCA_050305935.1 Cyclobacteriaceae bacterium
TGTCATGATGCTCTCCAAAGATTATCTACGCCTGATTTTGGTTTCATCTGTTCTGGCTTTCCCCTTGGCGTATTATGTCATGAATAAATGGCTTCAGAATTTTGCCTACAGAGTTGAACTCGGCTGGTGGATATTCGTCCTGGCGGGTGCGATCACTCTTGTTATCGCGCTCGGCACCATTAGTCTAAAGAGTATCAGGTCTGCGCTTGTGAATCCTGTAAAATCGCTTAGGACGGAGTGACGTGATTTTTTTAATTGTTCCAGTGAGATCGTAATTCGAATTTATTTAATATCACCCCTTCGGGGTTGGGCTTTTTACTTGTCGTTGTGTTAGAGTAATGTCATCCCTTCGGGATTAGTCTTTTACTGGCTAATTTCATTTCTAATAATTATTTCATCCCCCGAAAAATCGGGGTAGGCTCTTCGGGATTGGAATCGGAGGGTGGATATTTGTCCTGGCGGGTGCAATCAAACTATTTATCGCGTTCGGTACAATTAGATTAAAGAGTATCAGATCGATATTGGCGAATCCTACAAAATCGCTGAGGACGGAATGATTTGTGTAAAGTTGTTTTAAATTTAGTTAAATAGATGCTATGGTCAACTAAAAAATTAATATGCTGGAACCCTGGATGAAAATTGA
>JBNLGG010000232.1:0-638 GCA_050305935.1 Cyclobacteriaceae bacterium
TATTTTCCTCTGCTATATAAACTTGCTGCTCAAAAGGTGGAGATGGACTAGAATTCTTCGACGGGGAGTTCTAAGTTGTGCGTTACCCCGATTGATGTTCCTGTGGTGTTATGGAGTCTTCCGCTGTTCCGTTCTGCTAAGAGTCATCTTAGTTTTTAAAGACATTATTTGTATAATAATTATACTCTATACTATGGCATTTGGTTATCTGTGAGCACTTTTGGGCCGTACGTGTGGAACATTTGATCCTGAGTCATGCATACGATGAGTACTTGGTTTTGGCATAAAAACTGGATATGACACAGTGCTTCTTGGTTTAACTTCAAATTCAAATCCTTTCTTTGAATATTATTTAAACCAAGTCGTATTTCCACTTGTAAAGGAACTTCAAATTTTTTAATACAAGTGAGTCCATCTAAATTCACAGTTTTGAAGATCATATAAAGAAATAATTTTGGTGAATTTATGGGATTTTCTCCATAAGGTTTGAAACCTTTCAAAATTCAAACCAAATTCAAAATATAGTTCCTTCCTGAAATTGTAATTCAAAATCCTTTTTGATTATTAAGTTGAGGTAAAAAGGAAAATTGTTCACCTTCATCCCTTCTACCTTCTCAAAAAGTTACACCTTGTTTGAA
>JBNLGG010000233.1:0-631 GCA_050305935.1 Cyclobacteriaceae bacterium
CAAGAGGGCGTTCTTAACAAAAACGACCAGTTTGCCGATGCGCTGCGCCGCCGCTTTGCCGCCGCCGATGTACTGGTGACTAACTGGGTTTCCAGCCCCGGCACGGGCAAAACCGCCTTGCTGGAAACCACGCTGCGCCATCTCACCGAACGTGGCCTGGCAGCAGCCGCCCTGGTAGGCGACCTGGCTACCGAAAATGATGCCGAGCGGCTGACACGTTCTGGTGCGGCCGTACGCCAGATTGTGACGGCGGGCATTTGTCACCTGGAAGCCAACATGGTGCAATCGCATCTAACCGGCTGGAACCTGGAAGAGTTGGACTTCTTGTTTATTGAAAATGTAGGCAACCTGGTTTGCCCTTCCAGCTACGACCTGGGCGAAGCCATGCGCATTGTGCTGATGTCCGTCACCGAAGGGGAAGACAAGCCCCTAAAATATCCACCCATGTTCTATTCCGCCGATCTGGCCGTCATTACCAAAATCGATCTAGCAGAGGCGGCCGAATTTGATCGCGCAGCCGCTTATGAAAATATTCATGCCGTGCATCCCAATTTGCCCATCATGGAGACATCCGCCAAACGAGGCGACGGCATCGAAGCATGGATTGACTTTTTAATCAGCAAGAAGCGCG
>JBNLGG010000234.1:0-625 GCA_050305935.1 Cyclobacteriaceae bacterium
GTGATGGCTTCTTCCTGGGATACGGACCTGGTTTACAGTGTTGGCAAGGCGATGGGAGAGGAAGTTCTCGCCTATAATGCAGATGTCATTCTGGGGCCGGGTATGAATATTCAGCGTGATCCTCTGTGTGGTAGAAACTTTGAGTATTATTCAGAGGATCCTATTGTTACTGGCAAAATGGGAGCCGCCATGGTTAATGGTGTCCAGTCCAATGGTATCGGTACATCCATCAAGCACTTTGCTGCCAACAACCAGGAAACCAACAGAATGTCCGTCAATACGATTGTGAGTGAAAGGGCATTGAGGGAGATTTACCTGAGAGGTTTTGAGATAGCAGTCACTGAAGCAAAACCCTGGACCGTAATGTCATCATATAACATTATTAATGGGACATATGCACCAGAGAGTCATGATCTTCTTACGAAAATTCTAAGAGATGACTGGGGATTCGAAGGATATGTCATGACCGACTGGGGTGGAGGAAGTGATCCTGTTGCTATGATGCAAGCTGGCAATGACATGCTAATGCCTGGACAGGAGCAACAGATCAAAACCATAATCAGCGCAGTGAAGGAACGAAAACCCTCAGAGAGTATTCTGGATAAAAACATCTCTAGGATATTAT
>JBNLGG010000235.1:0-624 GCA_050305935.1 Cyclobacteriaceae bacterium
ACACAATTTGACGGTAAAGTCTTAATTTTTAAGGTAACAAACCTGGGCGGACGGTAGTCAAATCTTCCCGAAGGCGATTGGATTGTCGTCCGACCTCGATGCCTTATTGGATTTCCCGTTTTTCACATAGTCGCCAACGAGGCCTCGAAGTCAGCCGGTAACTCAATAACTATCAATGAATTTTATGTGGTAATTCATCCTACATTTTGGGTAACAACGAAAGGCGCTAAATTCACAAAAAGGAAAATTGCAAAGCAATTTTCAACACGTTGAAAATATACCTTCTTTCGTGTATTTTGCGTTTTTCGTTGTTGAAAATAGAATTTCTATTGTTCTCACAAGAGATCCCATCTCTCAGGGTCAGAGCAGACGGTATTCCGATAGCCATCGGGACGGTCTGACTACCGTCTGACCTTGGTGCTTCAGTGATTTGCTACAAAATCGCTAGGGATTGCAACAATCCCGATAATGTTTGATGACATAAACAGCTATGTTTGAAAAGCGAGGAAACCATCGAAAGTGGAAAGTAGAGCCAGGTAGGTAAGAATCAAGCAGACGACATTTTAAACCCTAACGTATATGAAAAATTTTATACTCTTAGTAATTGCAGTCTTCCTGATTGCC
>JBNLGG010000236.1:0-623 GCA_050305935.1 Cyclobacteriaceae bacterium
GACGAAGACAAAAAGTTGATTAGAAAGTCCGTCGATGACATCTCAAACATTATTGAGAACAATCATTTTCCACGGGCTACGAAATATAAAAGAAGATGCCTAAATTGTACCTATCAAAATATTTGCATTAAATAGGCGGGACTGCCATATTCAGCTCCTGACTATCCGCAAATTGAAAGGGAAATTGTTGTCCGCATACAAATTTATTTAAGGGCTGTGGAAAAATGGTATTAACTAACAGACATACAGAAAGATACGCGAACGGAAACCATGGCGTTCCGTGGCGAAAATTGTTCTTTGACGTATTGATTTTGATGAAAATAAATGTGCAGGATTTAATTGAAATTACTGGGTATCAGGTTGTAAGGCAGAGAGTCGCCTTCCAAAGCACCTTCCGATCAAACAAGGATTGAAACCAACAATAGGAAACAATAGAACTACTTTTACTTTCGCTTCCAAAGCACCTTCCGATCAAACAAGGATTGAAACTTCCAAAGAATACCAGAAGGTTCGAAGAAAAAAAACTTCCAAAGCACCTTCCGATCAAACAAGGATTGAAACTGATCCACCAACTAATCACGTCTAAAAGACCAACTGCTTCCAAAGCACCTTCCGATCAAACA
>JBNLGG010000237.1:0-618 GCA_050305935.1 Cyclobacteriaceae bacterium
AGGCTTTTTAATGGTTTGTTTGGAGCTAGTCGTTTTTTCAGTTATTCGTTGTTGACCGCACACCGGCCGACTAGGAGGAAGAGTATTTTGACCCTGTGTCCTGTTTTTGTTTTGTTTGAGGAAAAACAGGTGTTTTGCGCCTCTGTGCCTCGATTTCCTTTTGCCTGAAGCATAGCTCCCCCTTTCACCCGAGAGGAGTTATGTGTTTTGCCCTGATGTACTGAAGCCGATCGCTGCGTTTTCGACGTCGTTTAATCCAGCGGCACATCCCTGGGTTTAAAAAATGTCACTTTGCCATATCGCTTGGTGAGAAAGAGTTCATACCGCCCGGTTTTACAATGCGGACATTTGGTAATATCCCTTCCGTACTTTTCAAGCATGCGAATGGCTACCGGAACTTCTATTTTGGGGAAGTGTTCCATCAACCCCATGTTTTTGCGAAGCCCATGGAGGCGTCCTACCTTGCCGCGATTGGTCAGAAAACCGTAATAACGTATGCGCACAAACCTTTGCGGTAAGATATGCTGCTCGAAGCGCCTGATGAACTCCCGTTTGCCCAGGGTCATCAGCTTACTTTGGTTGTCACGGTAGTCCCGGTACCCGAAGGTGACCTTGTCA
>JBNLGG010000238.1:0-611 GCA_050305935.1 Cyclobacteriaceae bacterium
TTTTAATTTCGTTTGATGAATTTTGTTTTCAATTTCATTTGATGAATTATGTTTTTAATTTTGTTTAAATTTGTTTTCAATTTGGTTTGAATTTTGTTTTCAATAATTCGTTTGAATTTTGTTTTCAATTTTGTCAGAATTTCATTTCCAAATTCATTTGAATTTTGTGTTCAATTTTGTTTGAATTATGTTTTCAATTTCGTTCGATGAATTTTGTGAGAACTAGCAAATTATATTATATGAGAGAAATTCAAATCCATACAGACAAATACCAACATTAATATGAAATGTGATACATATTTTTTCATACAAATAAATCATGCAAATTTTCCTTTGCCACCTTTTCGCATATAGAGCATAAGATTCTTGTCAAAGTCTTTCTCTATGCGCTTGATGTTCATTGGATTGGTGAATAGTGGCATCTCTTCAAACTGATTGACATCCTCGTCATTGTCTTCCATGTTGTCAACCACAACAATTTTTTGTTTTCCAGAAACAACAATGTGTTTCCCAGTTTCTGGATCGAGTACATAGAAAACTTGTGCGACACGGTCGGCAAGCACCCATGGATCATCTTTATGACCTAAATTATTCAAGTCAACCAGTGTGAG
>JBNLGG010000239.1:0-611 GCA_050305935.1 Cyclobacteriaceae bacterium
TAAAAATACACCAATTTCTGCTTCCTTTCAGTTGAGGTATCAAGAGAATAATGAATTCATCACAAAAATAGACGATACCGTTCTAGTTGATAATACAGTATTTGCCCCTTTTCAGATAAGAACTTTTAATTCATCTGTTCCACCCAAATCAATATTTGACGGATTACCAGATTCCCTTTATTTGACCTCCTTTTATTTTATAAATACACTTGACGATACAGATGTTGTTAACTTAAGGGTAAACGATACGGTCTCTACCAATTTTACGATTCACGAAGATTTGGCGTATGATGATGGTTCGGCAGAATTTACCGCAGGATTAAATGGCGTAGGGGCAGAGATGGCCTATCAATTTTATACACCGATTGAAGATCAGATCACCGGATTGAAGATATATTTCCCCAATATCAACACAGGAAGTGTAGGTAATCAGTTTATCATAAAAGTTTGGGATAAGCTTGATGATATTGCCAATTCAGAAAAATATAGCTTAACAGCCACACGGCAGAATGGTTTCACCAATGAATTCACCTTCTACGAATTTACAAGTGCAGTTACCGTTTCAGATACATTTTATGTAGGGTATGAGCAGCGATCCGAGGGTTTATTTG
>JBNLGG010000240.1:0-605 GCA_050305935.1 Cyclobacteriaceae bacterium
GAGAACCATCCTTTTCGACAACAAAACTCAGAAATACCCTTCCTTCAATACCCATTCTGCGAGCTTGTGCTGGGTATTTAAGATTTTTATTCAGGTATTTGTAGAATGTAGAAAGTCCACCTTTAGGTACCGGGCTTTCTTCAACAATCTGAAAGATCGTTTCAGCCACCTCTTCTTCAGGCTCCTCAAAAGCTACGATCTCTTCGATTACCTGGTCTTCAGTCATTTCAATATCCAGATCAATGGCTATTTCCTCTTCAATTTCTTCTTCATCAGGCACTTCAATCACTATCGGTTGTTGAACTGCCGGAGGAGGGGGAGGAGGTTGCTGGGTAACAGGTATATCCAGGACATCCTCAAATTGATCCTGAAGACTTGTTAGCTGCACCAGGCTACCCTGATCATAAGTTTTGTATTCAAATACGAAGATGATGAAGAGGATACTTAAACAGAAGCTGAACCAGGTGACTACCTGCTTGATCTGTTCACGCCTGGTTATTCTATAAGATTTCACCTCGATGATGTCGTTCATCGTCGCAGGGGTAAATAATAATCTCGATGTTCTCATGATATTTGATGTTGTATTTGAAAAACATTTAATTTTC
>JBNLGG010000241.1:0-602 GCA_050305935.1 Cyclobacteriaceae bacterium
TCTACTGCTTCTTTTAAAGGTAATTTCTTAATAATCAAATCTTCTGTTTCATCCCAGTTGGTGTCTCCTTGCGTAAGTTCTTCTGCAAGATATATATAGCCGTATTCATCAGTAACAGAATTTGAGGTATGGATTTTCATCAGGTTTGTCCATTTTTTTGCATTCAGCCCAGTCTCTTCTTGCAATTCTCTCTTTGCACCCTCAAGGGTGTCTTCATCTAATGGAACACCTCCCATGGGAATCTCCCAGGAATATTCATTGAGTGTATAGCGAAATTGACCCACAAGCCAGGTGTTGAGCTGATCGTCTATTGGGATGATGCCTAATGCTTTATTTTTAAATTGCACCTTACCATAAATGCCTTCAGAACCGTTCGGCCTTATCACCTGGTCTTCTTCCACTTTAATCCATGGATTTTCATAGATAATTTGTGTTGATTTACATTTCCAGGGATTTTTGTAGGGGTCTTTACTCATTATTGTTATTTTGAACTTTGGGCAAAAATATCATTTACATGGTAATTTAAGCTGTGAAGGATAGATAAATTGTAAAGTGGGAAGAACAAAGGAGATTTTATGTTGAAATCAAGTTATACGATTGAT
>JBNLGG010000242.1:0-601 GCA_050305935.1 Cyclobacteriaceae bacterium
GGAATATCAGTTTTGGAAAAGGAATTCTTTAAGCAGTTTCTGTGAATCAAGGGAAGAGGTAGAACAAAAATTAGATTATATACACAATAATCCATGTCAGGGAAAATGGATGCTAGCGGAAAATCCCTTTGATTATTATTACTCATCTATTCGATTTCATGAATCTGATGAGAGGTGGTTTGGCTTTTTATCTCATTACATGGAGTGTTTTTAGTAGGTGGAAACTTTTGGGGTCTTGTTGGTGAAAACACCCAACAAGGAGGGTGAAGACAGATAGCTGACCACTTTCATTGTTGGTGGAAACCTGCTTTGCCGGCAGGCAGGCACCAACAAGGAGGGGGGGCACACCGCCGCATCCCGACACACTTCACTATTGGAAAAGGTTGCTTACATCTCAATTGAACTGCAACGATTCAAACCCATGAAATAAATGAAAACTAATTTGGTTTGTAATACAAACTCAATTAAGTTTGTATTACAGACTTGTTTTAATCACTAAACTTTAAGTCATGGATACAAGCAAAAACACTTCGGATTCTTTAAATGAAGCCCAATCGCTTCATGTAATTAAAGAGATGATTCAGGTTTCAAAAAACAAACT
>JBNLGG010000243.1:0-600 GCA_050305935.1 Cyclobacteriaceae bacterium
GATATGACACCGAGGGCGATTGAGGTTTTATCTGAAGTAGATATGATCCTTGCCGAGGATACCAGGACAACAGGAAAGCTTTTAAAACATTTTGATATTGATACTCCACAAAAAAGCTATCACATTCACAACGAGCATAAAACTGTTGAGATGCTAGTGGAGCGTATGCAATCAGGTGAGCAATTTGCACTTGTCTCAGATGCAGGTACACCAGGAATCTCGGATCCGGGATTTTTATTGGTTAGGGAAGCTAAAGCGGCCGGTTGTCAAGTTGAGTGCCTACCAGGTGCTACCGCTTTTGTGCCGGCACTTGTCAATTCTGGTTTCCCCTCAGATCGGTTTGTGTTTGAGGGTTTTTTGCCTCATAAAAAAGGTAGGCAAACGAGGTTAAAATTATTGGCTGAAGAAGAAAGGACAGTTGTATTATACGAATCACCACACCGATTAAAACGTGCTCTCAATGAGATTGTTGAACATTTTGGTGAATCACGATGGGTGTCTGTTTCAAGGGAGTTATCAAAAATGTTTGAAGAGACTGTGACAAATGAAGCATTTAAGGTCCGCGATTATTTTGAGGAGAAGGAAATTAAAGGTGAGATT
>JBNLGG010000244.1:0-599 GCA_050305935.1 Cyclobacteriaceae bacterium
ATTCTTAAAAATTTTTCACATTTAATTTTTTATTAATTTTGATCATTCATCTTATTAAAAAATTAAAGTTATAAAAAATCAAATATAATATAATTTATTACATAATTTAGTTTAAATATATATTTAATTTTTTCATAACTTTAATTTTTTAATAAGACAAATGGTCAAAGTTGATGTAAAAAAGTCAAAGCGACAAATATTTGGGGATGGAGGGAGTAGATCTCACTTGCACATGTTTTAAAGAATTTTTAAATAAAAAACCATTTGAATCAAATTTCAAATTTTCAGCAGCCCAAAAATCCATCCATGTTTTTATTTCCTTTTTTCTTTTCTATTTTGGCCTGCTAGTATTCCTTCTCCTATCTTTCTGGCCCATCTCATACTCTCAGCCATATTTTTTTATCGTCCCAGTCAACAGTTCGGCACAACCACGCATTCGGTCCATCGACTCAATTTCCTTTGATCATTTTCAACCTCAAAACGTCAGCCACCACCTTCAGCCTCACTAACCGCTACACTGCTCTTCGCTGTGTCATCCGCCTTCGACACCGTGGAGTTGTCTCGCCTACTCCCCCTCTTCCCTTCTGAAAATGACCACA
>JBNLGG010000245.1:0-594 GCA_050305935.1 Cyclobacteriaceae bacterium
ATTTTATTTCAGGGAACTGGATGCTGGTGAGGTGGATGGTTTTTCGATTCGATTTTACTTCAATTTGCATGGTGTTTTGTTGGTAGTAGTGATGCCATGACTCGAAGTCATGGTGTCACTGAGTATGACTGTTCTATAAACTGTTCTCGTGATGCTGATATCTCCAAAAATTCATGTGCAATTTGTTTATTGCACAGCGAACCATTTCTCATTCCGGCATAATACTGAAATGAGCTCATTTCCCAATCTTCCATTTTTTTGACTAATCCTGCTTTCATTGGGTTTTGATGGATACCCGCCTGTCGGCGAGGCAGGTAGTGAAAGCAGATAAATGGGTGGTCGTCGGCAGCACTCGGGGTTATACTCATGGCATGACTCCGAGTCATGCCATGAGTAGACTCCTCCAGAGGCTTTTTCTTTGTATTTTGTTGAAATAGTGATCCTGACCAACCCTCCTGAACATTGATCGCTCTTGTATATGACCGAAGCATTATTTTCAGATCATTGCTAAATTTTTCACCGGAAATATTAGCCTTAGAATACGCGAGCAAATGAAAATGATTCGGCATTAAGCAATACGCAACAATATCCAAA
>JBNLGG010000246.1:0-594 GCA_050305935.1 Cyclobacteriaceae bacterium
TGATATGTTCATTGGGTAATTTTCTACTAGATGACTTAAAAAACTGAAGAAATATTTTTGAATTTTGCATCTCTGAAAGTATCTTATTTATAGAGCAAAATAAGTTAATTTAAAAATTATTTAAAACATATGCAAGTGTGATATAGTTTTGTTCATCTCATCGCATAGAACACAATGGTGAAAATAGAATTTAAAATGGATATCATATGAGTGAGATAAATTATTTTAAAAATTTTTACCATGCACGATGATGTGGTAGCTGATGCTAGATGAGTGCTAATATAACATGTGTTAATTGGTTACTGATGTGACATACTTGCATGTTGACAGAATTAAAACTAATGACTTGTAGTGGGTCATAGAAATATAAGTATATAAGATACGTAAAAATGTGGAAAGTGTGCCCTTTCTCAAAAGCACCTAATAATCCCCAGGAGTATTGGAAACATAATTTTTCTTAAAATTGATCATGCACAAGTGAGTTTAATACATTGATTCTCAATTCCTACAGGTCTCCAGAGGCCAGAGCTAGACCTAACCAGGATAATGCCACACCACCGTGCCTAAGGACATCCTTGGAGCATGGGGTGCTTG
>JBNLGG010000247.1:0-591 GCA_050305935.1 Cyclobacteriaceae bacterium
GCATTCATGGCGCCATGCATTTTTTTGTACTGATGTATTGCTTTAGATTTATAGTGTGAGTAGAAAGCGGTTGCTTTCGTTCGAATTAGAATTAGATTGAGTTCGAAACCAAAACCCGGTAAAAGAATTTCAAATTCCTTGTTTTCATTTTGAAAATCTCCTTGGTTTAATATTTGATTTTTATTTGAAACCCAGGTCTCAAAAATCCAAAAGCTTGATTTTCAAAAAGATTTAAATTTCATTTTGAAATATTTTTCCTATTCGATTTAAAAGTCTTCCATTTAAGCCTTGGTTTGAATTTGAATATTCAAACTAATTTTGAAAAGTTCCAGATTTGAAAATGCTTTAAAAATTTTATTCTAATTTATCCCAATTTGACTTCATTCAAATTCAGTTCAAAAGTATTTCAAACCTTTGATTTTTGAATCTAAAATCCTGTTTAAAATTCAAAAAAAGAAAGAGTTTATGCTGCAGCCTCCTTGGCTTTCGGCCCATTTCGTCGCTCGGCCCATTTTCGTCTCTCCATCGGCTCCCACCTTCGGCTTCCATTGGCCCCACCGCCCCTCCGGTCGCGCCGCTGTGCTGTGCGCT
>JBNLGG010000248.1:0-592 GCA_050305935.1 Cyclobacteriaceae bacterium
CAGATTTTGGAAATCTTCATTTTTAGCAACAAAGTCAGTTTCACAGCCAAGTGCAACTATTACTGATACAGTATTGTCTTCGTTAGATTGAATAAATACTGAACCTTCCTTGGTTTCTCTATCAGCTCTTTTTTCTGATACTTTCTGACCTTTCTTTCTCAATATCTCAATTGCCTTGTCAAAGTCTCCGTCAGATTCTACTAGCGCTTTTTTACAGTCCATCATTCCAGCGCCGGTCATTTGTCTAAGCTTATTTACTTCTTGTGCTGTAATTGCCATTTTATTCGTGTTTTTAAATTAAAGTATCTTGATAAAAAAAATTGAACACCAGCAAAATCATCCGATGTTCAATTTATTATTGCGTTTTTAAATTCGATGATTATGCCTTGTCGTCAGACTCAACCTTCTGATCGACCTCTCTTTTAGCTTGCTCTTCTTCAGCTAATTTTGTTTCTTCCTTATCTTTCTTTCTTTCCATCAATCCTTCTTCAACAGCTTTTGAGATATAGTCTGTAATAATCTGGATTGATTTCCATGCGTCATCATTAGCAGGAATTGGCATGTCAACAATGTCTGGATTAGAGTTGGTATC
>JBNLGG010000249.1:0-590 GCA_050305935.1 Cyclobacteriaceae bacterium
TGATGGGACCAAAGATCTGTTGAAGGAAACGGACTTGTTGCTTTTAGACGTTAAGCATATCGACCACGACTGGCACTTAAAATTAACCGGAGTACCCAATCAAAGTGTGCTAAAGGTGGCAGAATACCGGGAATCAACAGGTAAGCCCATGTGGCTTAGGTATGTGCTTGTACCTGGTTGGTCAGATCAGGAAAAATACCTGCATCAGATGGGACAACATTTTAAGGATTATCAAACCATCGAAAAAATTGAGATCCAACCCTACCACCAGCTGGGCGTCCATAAGTGGGAAGCGCTTGAAATGGAATACAAGCTCAAAGAGGTGAACCCACCCAACCAAGAAGAAATTGAACGGGCCGCAAATATTTTTAACAAATATTTTAAAGAGGTGAAAGTGAACTAGTTATTGGTAGGTGAAACCAGGAATTCAAATCATTCACGTTTTCAAACCAATAATAACAAAGGTTTTGGTTTGCGGATGTTATGAATTCTATTTTCTTTACATGAAATGTAAGTGCTGATAGCCGATTGTTGGCCATAATTTTAACCCTTATTAATTATTCTATGAAAAAACTATTTCTCATTGGTGT
>JBNLGG010000250.1:0-588 GCA_050305935.1 Cyclobacteriaceae bacterium
TTGTTCCGGAGTTGAACATGAAAAACTTGGGCAACTCTGCCAGCTTTCTAACCATTACTCATACGACTCTGTCCGCTAAACGGTTAAGAAAATCCAGAATTTTGATGATCAACGCCGCTGCTGTTTTCTCTTTCTGGACAGAACAGCGGCGGAACGGATCTTCAATTTCCAGACTCGGATTGGTCAAAACTCCGGAAGTCCTGAATACCGTTTCGGAAGGCAACTCTCTCAAATTTATGATGGTCTGATAAAAGGCTCCAAACGGTTAGTGATTTGTGAGTTACGGCAGTCAGAAACTCGACTGGTCGCTGAATCAGCATTTCTAGCAGATCATACCTTTCTGTATAAAACAGTGTTTTGGTAAAAATTCGCCATGACCTCCCTAGAAACTTTGTATACAAAAAATGTTGCAAACGAACCCAGATTTCTGCCGATTACTCATACGACCTGTTTCGACATACGATTTAGTCGCTACAGATTTTTGAATTCAGGATTCAGTGTTGGACAGATTGGTATACAAGTGCTTGGTCAGGTTTTTGGGCCACAAGATGGGTGAAACTCGTTGGGGTTTAAATACAAGATCTGAAG
>JBNLGG010000251.1:0-587 GCA_050305935.1 Cyclobacteriaceae bacterium
GGTTTGGAATAAAGTATCAGGTAATGAATACATGAACTACTCATTCCTGGATGATCGGATGACAATTTTATATGAAAATGAAGTAAAAACCCGGAGTACAATTAGCCTTTTCAGCTTGATAGCCATTCTGATCTCTTGCTTTGGCCTATCGGGAACAGTGCTGAATCTCTCCAATGAAAAGACCAAAGAAATCGGTATCAGAAAAGTAAATGGTGCTAAAGTTTGGGAGATTTTAGCCCTATTTAATAAAGATTTTGTCAAATGGGTAATGACTGCATTTGTGATTGCAGTACCTGTGGCCTGGTACGCCATGAACAAATGGCTCGAAAACTTTGCCTACAAAACAGAACTTAGCTGGTGGATTTTTGCCTTGGCAGGCGTCCTGGCATTGGCTATTGCCTTAATTACCGTCTCTTTCCAATCGTGGAAAGCGGCAACAAGAAATCCTGTGGAAGCTCTCAGGTATGAATAACAGTCCCCTTTAGGGGATTTAAGGCATCCAGAATAATATTGACAAAATTCTCTCCCTGAATACAAAAACAAATTACTAAATTAGCGATTTCTGATGCCATCAGAATAGATATAGA
>JBNLGG010000252.1:0-585 GCA_050305935.1 Cyclobacteriaceae bacterium
GGAAACTTTTATAAAACTGTCTTTCACCCAATCCTCTTCATCATAGGTGACTATCTCTTTATACATAGGATTGGTATGAAAATAAGATTGCCATTCCATCAGGTGAAAATTGGGTACCGTTGCGCAAACATGGGCACAAGCCATCGCGCCCAGGAAGGAGGCTACCATGTGCGGCGAAAAAGGCACATAGTACAAATTAGCAAGGTTGGCAATGCGTTGGCCTTCGCCCAATCCACCACATTTTTGTAAATCCGGCATCACAATATCAACCCCACCGATTTCCAGCAGTCGCCTGAATCCGTAGGCCAGATAAATGTTCTCGCCAGCACTAATCGGCGTATTTGTCTCTTCCGCTATCCTTCTGTATGCATCCACATTTTCGGCAGGGACAGGTTCTTCCAGCCAAGTCAAATTCAGTGGCTCGACCTTTCTTGCAATTGCTTGCGCAGTAGGAAAGTCATAGCGTCCGTGCATGTCCACACATAGATCTATTTTTGGCCCTACCGCCTCGCGAACGGCAGCTAATTGATTGTACATTCGGGAAATTTCACCCGGGCTGGCCGTCCAATTGTACCGGTCATATTT
>JBNLGG010000253.1:0-584 GCA_050305935.1 Cyclobacteriaceae bacterium
GAAAGGTGCGTTCCAATTGTATCGCATCTAGGCTCCCATTTTTAATTCTATAGTCGTACAGTCGCTCTACCTGTTCATTAATTTTATTAAAAATGGTTTTTCTGTCATTTTTAAAATCGTGAACCAGGGCCACAAAATCTGAGATATTGCTTTCGTGCAAACGTTCATACACCACATCCAATGCAGCCCTTTTCTGGCAAACCAAAAGCACCCGTTTGCCACGGGCAATAAAATCGCTGATCAGATTGCAAATGAGCTGCGATTTACCAGTACCTGGCGGACCATGCACTACCATTGAGTTGCCTTTCTTAATTGCTTTGATGGCATTTTCCTGGTAGGCATCCATCTTAAATGGCGTGAAGGTATCTTCTTCCTTTACCTTATTGAGAAAATAGAAATACTCAGGACTATGCTTTTCCCGCTCATAAACTTCATTGCTGGTTCTTGATGCAAAAAAATCTTCAATGTCCTCATGCCTGTCTTCTTCAATCAAATGCTGATAGTCGGGCACGAGGTAAGAGCCCGCCTGTGGAAAAATGCCAAGCACTGCCTCAGGATGAAGCTTTAATTCACCGGTTTTTTTC
>JBNLGG010000254.1:0-581 GCA_050305935.1 Cyclobacteriaceae bacterium
CGAATTTCATTTTTTGAAATTCATTTATCCATTTAAATACCTCCAGGAATTCAATTAAAATTTCAAAATTTGTAGAAAATTTAGAAAACTACAAAATAAATTTTGTTGGAATACTTAAAAGTAGATATATCCAGAAAACTTTACCATTAGGTTATTCTCTCAATATTTCAATGTTTAAAATTCCTAGAAATGAAATCTTGAAGTATTTAATTACAAAAATCTATGCATGTTCTAATATTGAATCATTGCATACATATTCATGTCATATTCAATAGCATGTATAAAATTGCTCATATTTTATTGCTTCTCATATATTTATTTATGATGTAATCCTTCTTTTGATAGTAAATAAATCATAGTAAATTAATTACGTTTAGAAAAATATTCATCATTGGTAGAATGCTTCCTTTTACTTAGTAGAACATGTATAAAATCAAAGAGCATATTTAGATTCATAAATGTCATGTTATTAATTTTTTAATGCTTGATTAAATAGTTAATAAATGGAAAAGGAGTATAAGTAATTGGTAAAATAACTCTTTTGCATGTTAATACTTATGCTATTTTTGTTTTTTTGCATT
>JBNLGG010000255.1:0-578 GCA_050305935.1 Cyclobacteriaceae bacterium
TCTCCCAATTCAGGCCTCACTCTTCAATATTCGGGATTTATTCAGATCTGATTTCTCTCCATTGATTCAGATTGGTAAGGGGAATAGTAAAAAGGATATTTATGATATCAGGATTTACCTGGATGAATTTCAGAAGGAATTGGGATTGCTGCTGGAAGATATATTCAATCGGTCTGTGCCGTTTAGTCAGACTGAAGATGTGAAAAGATGTTCGTATTGCCCTTACTCGGGAATGTGTAACCGCTAAAAAAAGTAAAAGCTCCGAAAGGAGCTTTTACCTAAATGTTAAACAGGTGTATGAATAAATTTGTGTTATGTAATTTTTTATACTATTGTATATTATTTGGTAACCACCTGATATAACTTTTTTAATACAAAAGTGCATTTTATTTAAATAATTAATTTTAATATTGGAATATTTATATTTTTAAGGAATATGGTGAAAGTATTGTTTGTATGTCTGGGAAATATTTGTCGGTCTCCATTGGCAGAAGGAGTATTTAAACAACGTGTGAAGGAAGCGGGATTGGAAGATAAAATATTTGTTGATTCGGCAGGAACCTCGGGCTGGCATATCG
>JBNLGG010000256.1:0-574 GCA_050305935.1 Cyclobacteriaceae bacterium
CAATGTACTTAACCAATCACATGAGTAAGAATTTAACAAGAAACTAACTTTGCCATGAAGAAAGGTAGAAGGGTAATTATGGTTCAAGGTTTCACTAATTATTGGGTTTTAAATAATTACCTATGAATTATCCTTGGATTAACGAAGCTTTAACAATTATTAAAGGAATTAATTTATTTTATATTTTTATTCTAAATAAATTATTTAAATTCAAACTTTAGAGTTGAATTGATCAAAATCTAGATTCAAATGAATTTTTCATAAATTTTGAAGTCTTAGATAATTAATTATGAATTAATAACTAATTATCAAAGGTTAATTTTTAGACCAGAATTAATAGTTAAATAAAATTATTTTAAAATTTTATTTCAAATATTAAGTTTGAATTCAAATAATAGAATTGAAATTAAAATTTTATCAAGTTTATTCAATTCCCTACAAATTTCAGAAGTTTAAACTAAATTTGAATTAAAATTTGAATAATTCGAAGGATAAAAGAAAAATAGCACTGTTGCAATGGGCTACACTAGCTGTAGCGCTTGGCCCAGCCGGCGAAAATGGCCTGCCCCACTTG
>JBNLGG010000257.1:0-575 GCA_050305935.1 Cyclobacteriaceae bacterium
CCAAACATCAAGATTGATGCGGATAGCAGAAACATCGAGGAGCTTCATGTTACTCAGGATCCGGAAAAATTCAATCCACGGAAAAGTGATGAGGAGAAAGAAAAGCTGGTGAAAAGAGGCTTCAAATTCTCTGATTATGAAGGTATGATGGCTCAGATGGAGAAAAATTCATTGGTCATTGACGACATAAGCCATTGGGAAACTGAAAAGCTTATCGAATTCTTTAAGCCTGCAATATTCTGCGCAGGAATCAAGGAAAAATACGCGGTTCAGAAAATGGGTGTTCCATTAAAGCAGCTGCATAGCTACGATTATGGTGGACCATACGCCGGATTTGAAGGTGCCGTTAATTTTTATCTGGAAATGAAAAGAATGGTAGGTACAAAGATATGGAGCATGATCAGGCCGCCCTGGCAGGGAGAGCCAGAAATTGTCGGAACTGTTGGTGTTGAGGTATAGCTTCAAACGGGAAACGGTGAGGATGAATCAATCTCCATCAAGATTTTAATTACATAAAAACGAAAACTATGTTACTACGTCATACAACAAAAGATGTTAAGGAGCGGAAAGCGCTT
>JBNLGG010000258.1:0-572 GCA_050305935.1 Cyclobacteriaceae bacterium
TGCCGCGCCGGCCGGTCGGGCCACCCGGGCCGTATTGTCTTCAGGCCAGGCCAACAGTGTCAGGCCTCGGGCTGAATTGCTGGCCCAGCACTTTGCGGTGCTTTTCCAATTTTCTATTTTTGTTTATATTTTCAGAAAATCAAAGAAACTTCAAAAAATCCATAAAAGTACAATAAAACTCAGAAAATATGAAATAAATTTCTCTAGAATCCTTTTGAGTAGACCTTTCCATTAGGCATGACCAAATCCTTGCTTATGCATTATTGTCTTGTATAAATTTCCAAGAATGCAAAATTTGAAGTAATTATTTACAAAAATAAATACAGAATTTAATCTTGAAACTTTTCATGCATAATCACATCATGTTCAGTAGCTTATATAAAATATGTTATATTTAAATTATGCTCATAATAATTGTTAAGATTTAATTTCTGTTTTTGCAGTTAATAAATGGTAGTAAATAGAATATGTTTAGGAAAATATTCGTTCTTGGTAGGATGCTTCCTTATATGGTATATAACATGTATAAAATCAGAGAGAATTGTTAGATTTATAAAATGCATGTTATTAAA
>JBNLGG010000259.1:0-568 GCA_050305935.1 Cyclobacteriaceae bacterium
GGCGCAACACTTGCACTGACATCGGTGACCGGTTCATCTGGGGTGGCTTAAAAAACTGGTTAGGCTGCGAGAAGCAAGGCCTAACATTACTTCCAGAGGACTGTCCAGAGAATGACACCTTCCTCTTGCCATCCTTCTCTATTTCCTTTATCTTAATTTCAATGACAATGGCCTTGTCGACCATGTACTGGAAGTCGGCGTAGTCAGTGTTGAGCAGCTGGAATTGAATGTCATCATTCAACCCACTCTGAACACATCCTGTTTCTTCTCATCCTTGTTGATGTCATCAGGGGCATATCTTGACAACTGAATGAATGAGTTGAGGTACTCATTCACTGTCATACCGCCCTGTTTCAGGTCGGCCAATTCCTTCCTCTTCAGCTTCATGGTGCCACGAGGCACATAGTGAGTGCGGAAATGAGCCTTGAACTCGTTCCAGGTGATGGTGTCGACGTTTGCATGGCTGTTGCAGTACGTCTCCCACCAGTTGGCTGGGGTCCCATAGAGTTGTTGTGCCGTGAAGAGAACCTTCTCACGATCTGTGCACTGGGCGATCACGAGTTTCTTC
>JBNLGG010000260.1:0-565 GCA_050305935.1 Cyclobacteriaceae bacterium
GCACTCTCCGTCGCCGAGTTGTACCCAGAGTCATCGTCGTTGTTCGATGGAGCGCTGGGAGAAGTAGGATGGGGGACAGAGGTGTTGGCCATGGAGAGAAAAGGAGAAGGAAACAGTAAAACAGAAGGCGAATAGGCAAGGGCGAAAGTGATGGGATCTGATGCGCACAGTAGTTCCCAGTCTTATAGGTGCAGCAAATGATAGCGTGGCGATTCATTTCCCGAGAAAAAGGATATCTTTCTGTTTCAACTGTCCGTGGGATACGGAAGCGGGATCGAGAAGCCGAAAGGTTCGGGAGTTTGAAATATTTTGAAGTCCGCAGCGTACGAGGGAAGGAACCTTGTTTCGATAAAAGATTATTATAAGAATGATCGGCGCGGTCATTGGGCCAGAACATAGGGAATGATGGCATAGCCACCCGATCGTATTTCCTGATCGTTTTCAGCCATTAACCCATGCCCGATCAGAAGGTCGGTTTGAAGTAATAGAATCAGAAGTATAGATTACATCACTAACATGGTGCCGATCAGAGTTTATCATCGGCCTTGGTTAACTTCAGGGTTAA
>JBNLGG010000261.1:0-566 GCA_050305935.1 Cyclobacteriaceae bacterium
GCTCCCACGGCCGCATGATGGTCCATTAAATAATGACCAAGCACACCACTTGAATTAGCCAGTCCATCGGGAAATTCGTCTGTGGCGGATTGTAATAAAATCTGGGTGCTTCCCAATGTAGAGGCATTCAAGAAAACAATTCTGGCAAAATATTCGTGGCTTTCGCCTGTTTCGGAATCAATGACCTGTACTCCCTTTACCTTTTGAGTTTCTTTATCGTAGATCAATCTCTCCACAATGGAGTATGGCCGCATGGTCAGGTTGCCGGTTTTTGCCGCGTCTGGAAGCGATGCGGAGTTACTGGAATAGTAAGCGCCAAAAACACATCCCCGGTGGCAAAGGTTTCTGTTCCTGCATTTTCCCCTCCCGTTATGGTCCTGCGTTAAAATCGCCATGCGGCTTATGATTAAATCCCTCTCGGCAAACTCTTCCTTTATTCTTTTTTGCAGGTGCTTTTCAATCGCATTCATTTCAAAAGGAGGTAGCATTTTTCCGTCCGGTAGCTGCGGAATACCATCATTATTTCCACTCACTCCGATATAAGATTCAATGTAATCATACCAAAG
>JBNLGG010000262.1:0-565 GCA_050305935.1 Cyclobacteriaceae bacterium
CAATCAGCGCTCTAAACCTGAGGATCCTAGTACAGAATCCAACCCTCATCGGTTTAGACTTTCCACTTACAACCCTCATCGGCATCGCCGGAAAGAGGAAGCAGTTCCTCACCTGCACACAGAAGACAGTAAGAGCAAAGCTTGAGCGATTAAGCACAGCAAGATTTATCCAAGGTAACCAAAAATCACCACTAGACATGCAAAGGCTTTAAACAAGACTAATTACTCATAAGCCTACTAGCATTAGATTAAGTACTATTAAGCATGTTAATTAGCCAAGTTAAGTTGATTAACATGAGAAGGTTTACATCCTATTCTAAACATGCAAAGGTATCCAAGCAATATTGATTAACATAAACCATGACTACAAGGTAGTCATCTCCATCCATATAGTTATCATCACAATATTATGAAGTTGATAATTGTACATTTAGATTCGGCGAACAAACTATCACCCATATCTGAGGCTGTCACGGAGATTCGAATCAATAATCAACCTTGCAAGGGTATAAACCTGACAACACGACACACATGAACCACAAAGGTATCACGAGTGGCCACCTTT
>JBNLGG010000263.1:0-564 GCA_050305935.1 Cyclobacteriaceae bacterium
AAACAAACCCATACTCCCCACTTTTTATCCAGAAGACTGTATTTAGGGGTTCAGAATGAGTATTTATAATTACCGTCATAAAAACAGAATACTAACCTCACTGTCATAAGCAGCAAAGTGCAACGGAGCGAAGAATCTCGAGCTAGAAAAGGAAGATACTTCATCCGCTCACTGCCAGTGCGTCTGCCCGGCGCGCAGTGATCGGCTGAATAATTAGAGAAGCGGACACCCAATCCCCGAATCACTATTTCACCAAATAACCAAACCCTCAAAGTGTAAACATATATTTCTCTGCCTATTGCTATAGATTATCACGTCGCATTAACCATTGTTCAAACATGGCCGTTTCTGTCACACTCCTCATAATGACGGAGTAAGGGTGTTCATGGATATAATAGATTCAAATAGGTTTGTCAATCATGTGAAAATCTTCCATCCACACTCACCAAATCACTAAATCACAAAATCAACAATTCACCCAATCACAAAATAAACCCATACTCCCCACTTTTTATCCAGAAGACTGTATTTAGGGGTTCAGAATGAGTATTTATAATTACCGTC
>JBNLGG010000264.1:0-560 GCA_050305935.1 Cyclobacteriaceae bacterium
GAGGACATCCCCTGTTTCACCTCGGGCTGAAAGGCTCTATGGGCTGGGCCGGGAAGGCCGTGGCCAAATGGGCTTGGCCCATTCCAACAGTGCATTTTCTTTTTTTTGAATTAATTCAAAATTCAATTCAAATTTAGTTTAAACTTCTGAAATTTGTAGGGAATTAAATAAACTCTATAAAATTTTAATTTCAATTCTATAATTTGAATTCAAACTTAATTAATGAAATAAAATTATAAATTAATTTTATTTAATTATTAATTATTGTTTTAATTGTTAATCCTTGATAATTAATTATTAATTCATAATTAATTATCCCTAATCCCAATTATTATGGAAAATTACCCAAAATTAGTGTAAGCTATCCAAACTTAGAAAACTTGTTAGAAACCCCTGTTCATGAGTTATGACCATGGAAATTCTATTTTGCCCTTATTTAAGTATAACCTTATGCAATTATGGTTTCTTTTAAGGAACTTAACAAGGTTTCACCATGAACACTTAGTGCTAATCCTAAATAATGAGAACACCTCATGGTTGGTCATGAGTGTTGTTAGGAA
>JBNLGG010000265.1:0-560 GCA_050305935.1 Cyclobacteriaceae bacterium
GAGATTAATTTTATACGTGTCAAATGGTGGTGCGAGGAAGACTGGTGTAAGCCGGAATCGTCGGGAGCGAGATGGGTGGTAAACGAGAGGGGTTACTCTTCGGATCCACATGGCACAAGAGGGGGTCTCTAGAGTTTAATGGATTTAATTGTTCTAGCGATAAAACCTCAGTGGGTATGTACATGCTGAAGGAAGCCATAGAAAAGTTTTATAGTGATCTTCTGGCCTCACACCGAAGGAAGTGTGATTGTGCTTGGCTAGCATGGCAACAGGGAGGTTCTCTAGTCGCCGAAAGGTGATGAAATCAATATGCGTGGGTATAGGGCACAAACCTCTGCAGAGTGTACAACTATTATAACAGTCGGGCTCCCGGTCATGAGCGGTCTAGGATCCTCCGTAGATTAGA
Source organism: Cyclobacteriaceae bacterium (assembly GCA_050305935.1). Lineage (GTDB taxonomy): Bacteria > Bacteroidota > Bacteroidia > Cytophagales > Cyclobacteriaceae > CAJXNP01. The sequence continues at coordinate 407 of JBNLGG010000265.1, forward strand.
ATGGTAGTGGATGGTTTTGTTTTTGGTATTGGTTTGGTCTGGATTGTTGGTTCGAGTCTGTTGGTCAGTTCTCTTGTCTTCTGTGGGGCAACAACTCTTGTCCTCTGTGGGACAACAATTGTTGTCCTCTGTGGGATACACCACCCTCTGTGGT
>JBNLGG010000266.1:0-556 GCA_050305935.1 Cyclobacteriaceae bacterium
GATGAAGAGACGGTGGCTTTGATCGCCGGTGGTCACACCTTTGGTAAAACACATGGCGCGGGCAGTGTTGAACATGTCGGACCTGAGCCGGAAGCTGCTGGCATTGCAGAACAAGGTCTTGGTTGGATGAGTAGTTACGGTACTGGAAAAGGAGGTGATACTATAACCGGTGGCCCAGAAGTGACATGGACCAATACCCCAACACAATGGAGCAATAATTTCTTTAAGATCTTATTTGGCTATGAGTGGGAGTTGACTGAAAGTCCTGCTGGTGCCAAGCAATGGGTAGCCAAAAATGCAGATGATATCATACCTGATGCACACGACGCATCCAAGCACCATAAGCCAACCATGTTGACAACGGATTTGTCATTGCGATTTGATCCTGCCTACGAGAAAATTTCTAGAAGATTCTATGAAAATCCGGATGAATTTGCAGACGCATTTGCCAGAGCCTGGTTTAAGCTAACGCACAGAGATATGGGGCCAAAAGCACTATACCTTGGACCTGAAGTTCCGGCAGAAGATTTGATCTGGCAAGATCCTATACCTGTCG
>JBNLGG010000267.1:0-554 GCA_050305935.1 Cyclobacteriaceae bacterium
GTTCGAGATTTCTATTAGGGGGGAGGGATGTGATACCCTAGTGTTATGTAGCAACTACAGTGTTGTACAATGTCTCACTATGTTCTATAGAAGCTTGAATGAAATCCTGGACTTGTTTGGTTTGTATTATAAGTGCCGTGTGGTTTGAATTTCAAATTCAAACCCATTTCTTATTTTTGAATCAATTCATTTTGACGCTTATATTAGAACTCCAATTTTTACATACAAGTGTGCCCAACTAAATTTACTTTTGTGAATACCATGTTGAGATAGAATTTTAGTGAATTTACCAGATTTTTCCCACAAGGTTTGAACCCCTTTAAAATTCATAAGACATTCAAATTGAATTATGTTTCAGAATTTATACCGTGAATTCTATTGCGAATTTGAAGTCAACCCAATTGAGATAGTTGATCAGAATATTTAAAGCTACAACTATCAAAAATTTAAATATTTTTGGAGCAAGGGAAGAATTCATTTTTGAATTTGCAAGTTTCAGTGGAGTTTGAAAATTTGAAAATATATTTAACCGGGACGGGCCCACATGTCGGCGG
>JBNLGG010000268.1:0-554 GCA_050305935.1 Cyclobacteriaceae bacterium
GTTAACTTCCCCGTCTTCAAATTAACATCCCTTCTGAAACTAGCCACAAAACCATCGAGAAATTTCAAATTCTTTATCCACGTCATTACTTCTTTTCTTTCCTTTTTCTATCAGACAGAACGGAGCATGTGTCTTAGTACCACATGTTGATAGTTCAAGAGATGGCTGGTGACAAATCATAGCCAAGTATTTTCTTTCTTTTTTATTGTTTTTTGTTTTATCCGAAAAATCCATGCACGCCATTACTATGCTTTCAGCAATATTACGTTCCTGATGCATGACATTAATGTTGTGCATAAGAATCAATGCCTTAGAATATGGTAGCTCCCATAACCCACATTTGTGAGTCCAGTTATGCTCTTTTCCATATCCTTCAAACTCCTCCCCACCATCACTAATTTTTAGGTTATTTAGTTTCTCAATAATCTCCTGACCAGTTTGACGCCTTGAAGGTCCCTTTTCCACAATAATATCCTTTCTTAAAGCATTACTTTACAGCCTAAAGGTGCAGTCCAGAGGAAGAAAACATCTATGATAATCGAAATAACATATCT
>JBNLGG010000269.1:0-553 GCA_050305935.1 Cyclobacteriaceae bacterium
GCTTCATCGAGTCAAAAAATTCTGCATTGGTTTTAAAATCCTTCAATTTACCTAACAGAAATTCTGAAGCCGCCATCTCATCCATCGGCTGTAATATTTTTCTCAGTATCCAAGTTTTTTGCAGCTCTTCAGGATCGACCAGATATTCTTCTCTTCGTGTTCCAGAGCGATTGATGTTAATGGCGGGATAAATTCTTTTTTCAGCCAATTTTCGATCCAGATGCAATTCCATGTTACCCGTTCCTTTAAATTCTTCATAAATCACATCGTCCATCCTGGATCCGGTATCAATCAACGCAGTAGCGATAATCGTTAAACTGCCACCTTCTGCAATATTTCGCGCTGCACCAAAAAAGCGCTTAGGTTTTTCTAGTGCATTAGCATCAACGCCACCCGTTAACACTTTCCCCGATGATGGAGCTACGGTATTGAAAGCGCGTGCCAAACGTGTGATCGAATCTAATAGAATGACTACATCGTGCTTGTGTTCGACAAGTCTTCTTGCTTTCTCAATAACCATTTCTGCTACTTGAACGTGCCGTGTCGCCGGTTC
>JBNLGG010000270.1:0-553 GCA_050305935.1 Cyclobacteriaceae bacterium
GAACAGAAAGATCTAGAACATTGTTGTTGTAAGTTTTAGCTTTTAAGGAGGTTTATATTGTCAAATCAGCTGTATAATATTTAGTAGAGAATCTGTATCAGGTCGATAAGGTATTTGTTAATTGGTTTGAATTGTGTTCTAATTTTGCAGCACTTTCTTCAAAATAAAAAAAATAAGTAAAAGGCAAGTGCAAATATAAAAGAGCCACACAAGAAAACAAAAAAAGAAAAAAAAATCAGAAGTGTTTGCATCCCTTGTGTCCTCTATACTTCGATATATGTCTTGCAAGCTTGAACTAGTGTTGGGAATACGTTTAGGCCAGCAACTTTGACAAATCCTTTGGGCACTTATTCAACTTTGATATCCGATTTTAGTTTTGCTAATCCTTGCTACCAAATTTTGCCATCCAAGCTACACTTTATCTCCTGAGCAAAACAGGTTTATCTTGCAGTCATCTCATGCTCTACAGGTTATCATACCGTCCACCAATTGCTGCCTGTTGTGTAAGTAGAACACTTGTAAGATCGGGGTAAAATGCTTGAGAGTGTGTGAT
>JBNLGG010000271.1:0-548 GCA_050305935.1 Cyclobacteriaceae bacterium
ATCTTTTAGCTGAATTGTCAACTCGTATAGGTTAGGTGTTTCTGCTGTCCAGGGCTTTACGTTTTTGATCACATCAGAAAACTCCAGTTTGTTTGATCCCGGTGCAAGGTTGACCTCTTTTTCGAATGTCAGATCAAGATTGGCATCCACTTTCATCGAAACTTCAGCAATAACAGCTGCTGGTTCATCTCCACTATTCATCAGATCCAACTCCACTTTGAAATCACCATCCTGATAATTATTTACCAAAGGAGAATACACCCTGAAATCCTTTATATACTGAGGATTTTGAGCTTTCAGGTACACATCACGAGTAATACCACTCAAACGCCAGAAGTCCTGGTCTTCCAGGTAGCTGGCATCACTCCAGCGAAATACCTGGGCAGAAAGAGAGTTCTCTCCCTCTTTTAAATATGGTGTGATATTGAATTCTGCAGGTGTCTTGCTATCCTCACTATAACCTACCTGCTGACCATTTACCCATACAAACATGGCGGAGCTTACGCCACCAAAATGCAGAATAACATCCTTGCCAGTCCATTCTTCAG
>JBNLGG010000272.1:0-545 GCA_050305935.1 Cyclobacteriaceae bacterium
TCCTATTTGTAGTGGTACCGTCGCCCAGTTGGCCGGAAATATTCCGTCCGGCAGCCCACAGCGTATTGTCTTCCGTCAAGATAAAGGAATGATAACCTCCGGCAAATACAGTCTTAACTCCTTCCATGATTTGTTTAGGTGTAGTTACATCTGTAGTGGTCCCGTCCATTAACTGACCATATTCATTCCCTCCTGTAGCCCATAAAGTGTTGTCATCTTTCAGAATTAGCGTGTGCTTAACTCCTGCCGCCACAGCCTTTACTCCCACCATCATTTGTTTAGGTGTGGTTACATCTGTAGTTGTTCCATCTCCTAACTGACCATACTTATTATATCCTGTAGCCCATAGGGTATTGTCGTCTTTCAAAATTAGCGTGTGAGCAGCTCCGCAGATAATGTCTTTGACATTTTCCATGATTTGTTTTGGAGTATTTACATTTGTGGTACTTCCATCTCCTAGCTGTCCTTCCCAATTAAACCCAACTCCCCACAGGGTATTGTCTTCTTTTAAAATCAAAGAATAGTAAAATCCGGTAGCAATGGCT
>JBNLGG010000273.1:0-544 GCA_050305935.1 Cyclobacteriaceae bacterium
ACGACAAGCGACAAGGATGAGTAAATAGAATAACAACCCAGCTCACTAGCTTTTATGTTCATTAAAGAGGTATTTTAGACATTTCCTTCATTAACTCCTAAAAATTAACTTTACTATCTTTTCAATATTTAAACCTCATCTTACTCCTAAGAGAAGAGGTCATTAATCCAATGAAATACCATGAACAGGGGGTACAAGGGTTTTCCATGACAGAGGAAGCCCTAATCTGAAATTAGAATCAAATTTCACAATTTTAGGGATTCTATAAAATTCCTACGAATTTCTAAAGATTTAAACTAGCTCTAGATGGATTAAAATTAACAGGCAAAACAGTACAATAAGTATTTTTGTAATATTTTTAGAACCTAGAACAGATTAAGATCTATCCAACAAAATTTGTTTCATAATTTTCTGAGTTCAAAAGAATCCTATACAAATTTTTGAATTTGCATCAATTTGATTATATTCAGAAAATAGAAAAATAAAACAAAGGCCACAGGCCGGCTTCAGCGTGCAGCCCGCTAGCATAGTGCTGGGTGTGGCC
>JBNLGG010000274.1:0-543 GCA_050305935.1 Cyclobacteriaceae bacterium
CAGTGGTACTAGGCAGGGATTCATTTATCGATGAATACGGATCGATATTCGTCTGGGTCGGTTTTATTGGACGACCGGTTTTCGGCGAAGGAAATCATTTTTTAAATCAAAATTTTTAAAATCAATCAAAAAATGATGAGGACAAAACTGATTGGTAAGTCAGAAAACCAAACGATAAATCGACAAAACCGATTGATTTATCGTTTTGGTTTGCTCGATTTTTAAATTTATTTTTTTATTTTGTATTTATTATTGAGTTCAAAGAATCAAAATATTTAAATGGTGTTCAAAATTTCTATTAAATGATTCAATCATTTGAGTTGTGAACATTTTCAAACAAAAAAAACTGTCTTCAAAAGTTTATTCAAAAGAATTTTCTTCTCTCAACATTCTTTCAAAACGGTTTACAAAGTTTTATAAAATCCCTCCCTAATTGGATCCAAATCCCAGCAGTCATCTATTTCCCTTTCCTCTGCTGCCATCAAGGTATTTCTGTACCAAGAATGACACTTGAGATCAGAAACCATTTTAGTATCAATCTCC
>JBNLGG010000275.1:0-541 GCA_050305935.1 Cyclobacteriaceae bacterium
TCCTACATTTGCGGAGTAACAACCATAAGTCTACTCACCCTTGCTGTAACGTTGCTCAGAAGCTGAAGATGAAATGAACTACTATGATGAAGATTTCTTATAGAAGCTTGCATTGCCACCAGTCGATTGTCTGTGGGGATTGGTGTGCTCCTCTGCTGCTCGATGAGAGAGTCGATATAGTCTACTGTGTAAACATGATATCCCGTGTAATAATGTTTATATAATAAAGACATTGGTTTTTTGTATTCACATTTTGGCCGTATGTATGACAACTTGATCCTGGGCATACATACGATGAGCATCTGGTTTTGGCCTTAAAACCGGGTGTGACAGAACTGAACAAGAAGCATACGAGATTCCTAGACACCATTAGAATATCCTCCACTCATAGGGAATCCTCTCCCCATCAATCAAAGCAAAAAGAATGCTAGACTTCCTCTGCCAATGATTTAGTATCCGAAGTCACTTCAAGGTAACTGCACACTTCATAGATGTCTCTAAAAGACTCTGTTTATAATTAGTTACACTTCCTTCCATACTG
>JBNLGG010000276.1:0-542 GCA_050305935.1 Cyclobacteriaceae bacterium
AAAGATAGATCATCACTTACATCAGAGTCAAAGTCGGGGATGCTTCTTGAAGACTTGCCCATGAGGCAAAGGCCGGTGAAGTCACCTTGCTTGCGCTTGACCTTCTCATCCTCTTCTGAGTTGGAGGAGTCATCACAGGAGAAGTCGAGGTCGTTGAGGGCAGCATACGCTCAGGACATCATCTTTTAGAACTTCTTTTTCTTTTTCTTATCCCTGAAGTGGTACTTCTTGTCATCGTCCTTGATGCGATCGTTCCGCTTAGTGTAGTCATACTTGTTGGAGGAAGAGTCGAGCTTCTTCCTCTTGGAGCAGTCAGCGATGAAGTGGGTGGTGTCGCCGCACTCGAAGCAGCCCCTAGGAGATCTCCTCCTCTCCTTGCGGAACCTGTGCAACGCGCGGAACTTTCTCGCCAGCAGGGCGATCTCATCATCGGTGATGCTCTCGTACTGCTCATCAGAAGCTGCGACAAAAAAAAGGCAAGACAAACTCTAAATCAGATGAGACAGTGTTGGTGGGGTTAGCATCATAGCCACCAACACGAG
>JBNLGG010000277.1:0-540 GCA_050305935.1 Cyclobacteriaceae bacterium
GATCGGCTGTAAATTCTTGATTTGCATCAATATAGTCGTGCTTTTGTGTTAATTCATCTCCTATGATGTGCTGCAATGTTTTTCATTTTCATGATTTTTGACTATTTTTAGCCCAATTCTTGATCTCATGATTTGAGGAGTTTTTCTTCGATTCCTTTCATGGATTTGGGTGCTAGGACGAGCCTCATCATCTACCTCTAACCTTGGAGTGAATCCATGGCTCTAGCCCCTTCGATTTCATGGATTTCTCCTCGTTCCCCCAAAACCTAGGTTTTTGAGTTCATCCAAAATCAGAAGGGAAATTGTTGGATTTGGGAAAAACCTCTTTTAGGAACTTGTTCCTTGTGTTGATGTGACCCTTGTGTCCAAGTTTCATCCGATTTGGTGCCCTATAGCTCAAGAATCAAACTTGGGAGGAAATGGGCGGATTTTTGGAGAAAATCGCGTTTTCCAGACACCTTCTACTGGACAATGTCCGGCCCCACTGGACAATGTGTGATGTAAACGGGACAAAGTCCGACCTTCAGTTTTGAGTTCCCA
>JBNLGG010000278.1:0-538 GCA_050305935.1 Cyclobacteriaceae bacterium
CCTGGCTGCAGAACCTGTAATAGTTCCTCTATTTTGTCAGCTTTTCTTTCTTCTTTCTTCTTTTTTCTATACATAAACCTTTTGTTTCTTTTAATATATAATCAGTAGGGGGCAAACCCCTCCTGTTTTATTAAAAAAACTTTTTTATGTTATGTTTGATCATTCGGCTGATGTAAAATATTAATTCAAATATACAAAATTATAAATTATATTTTAAATTTTGTTAGCAATAAACCAAATCGTAACAAAATATATTATACTTTTAATTTTTTAAATAAAATAAATGATCAAAAGTGATGCTAAAAGTTAAAACTGACGGGAGAGAGTATTATTAACACCAACGATGGTCATTCTGTACGAGGTTCATGCTACACACAATACTCTTTTGTTTTCATTCTTCTTTTTAATATATAAATTCCCAATATGCAGTATTTGCAGCTGCATGCTTAGCCCGAAACACAAGGCATTGCTTTGATTGGATGTGGATGGTCCAGGTCCCTAGTGGAGTGTGCGGCTTTTTTATGCACGGGGCCTATTT
>JBNLGG010000279.1:0-535 GCA_050305935.1 Cyclobacteriaceae bacterium
CATATTCCAAAATGGAGTTATGCACGCCAACATGGCTAAACCATGATTATGGATATGGGAGAGTTTTTGAAATGTCTTTCTCCTCTCAAAATGTTAACTTCCCCTTTATTTGAAGAGACTTTTGGAGCTTTTCTTTTTTTTCTTTTTTTTGCTCCGTCTCTTGAGGACTTGGGGGTTTTGATGATATTTGAGGAGAAAATCACTTCTTCAAAAACTTCTTTTCAAATGGCTTTAATATACTGGCGGTGGACGCATATTCTGGAGTGGAGTTATGCACGCCAACATGGCTAAACCATGATTATGGAGATGGGGGAGTTGTGGATATATTGGCGGTGGACGCATATTCTGGAGTGGAGGTATGCACGCCAATATTTTTGGGTGAGGCTAGCAAATAATGTGGGTAGCAAATCATTTTTTGAAAAAAAAATCAAAACTTAATTGGACACATCCCTTAACAAAGCTCAGCACAAACAAGAGTTGCTATGTGGATAATATTTGGCTCTGGTTGGAATGTGTATGCCATTGAGGAACCTTC
>JBNLGG010000280.1:0-533 GCA_050305935.1 Cyclobacteriaceae bacterium
GTGTGATAAGGAAACCATGAATAGGCACATATCCAGATATGTAATATTCATTTTGATTTTTCATATTAGTATTTCTTAGAATCAATACTATAAAGAATGAGTTGCCTGTAACATTTGTGTCACTCGGAATTATTATGTACCAAGCAATCTAAATCGTTAATCAACCTTGCTGTCCAATTTTTTTAGAGTATGATCCATGCGTTACATGCCTAGTGTTACATGAGTTATGAACTAAATTTTGGAATGTAACACTCTTAAAAATAATACTTTTCTCACCCATGTTAAGTCTAGCTCCCGCGTGTACCCACAAACATGAGATAGTTCCCTTCCATAAACACCTGCTACAAATCTTTCAATGAAGTATATTTTCTTGTCATGTTTATGTTTAATATCCATGTTTATTTTTAATTTGTCCAAATCACATTTATTTACTTCCCATATTTGATTCTAATTCAGAGTTCAGGACCTCCTTGCCTTCAAATTAATGCACAGGACGCATACGACATTCGATTTGGATATTCTTTATATTCACG
>JBNLGG010000281.1:0-532 GCA_050305935.1 Cyclobacteriaceae bacterium
TCTAATGAAAATCAGCTTTTAGGCGATGCCAGTCCCTCTTATCTATTTGATAAGGAAAGTGCTAGAAGAATTAAGGATGTTTATCCACAAAGCAAAATCATAATCATTTTGAGAGATCCTATTGAAAGAGCCTTTTCTCATTATTTAATGGACTTTAAAAATGGTAGGCAAAAAGAAGATTCATTTTATAAGGCGTTGCTTAATGATGTAAACAATAATAGGCCGAAAAAATGGGGTGTGTCTCATCTTTATATGGAGCTTGGGTTGTATTATAAACAAGTAAGAAGATATATAGATGTATTTGATCGGGATAGGGTATTGATCCTTTCATTTAATGATCTAAATAATGATGAGGTTGGCTTCGTGGATAGGGTCTTGAATTTTTTAAATGTTTCTCAAGAGTATGAATTTGATGTGGCTGCAAAAAATGAATTTCAATATCCCAGGAATTACATTTCAAAATTACTAATTCAGAATAAAAGGTTTGTGTCTAGGATTGCTAAATTTATTCCGCGTCAAGTGAAGTCGAGGC
>JBNLGG010000282.1:0-532 GCA_050305935.1 Cyclobacteriaceae bacterium
GGGATTTTGCCATAAACTCTAGAGAATTAACATTTGCATAAACTAAACAAAAGTGTAAGCATGATAAAAAAAATCTTTTTATTTATATTTGGCTCTAGGTGGTGTATAGGTAGGCTTGAGATTGGGGAAAGGCAAGCCCAACATGTGAGTAACTAGCAAGCAATATGATTTTAAAGGCAATGTGAACAAGGTTATATCACACCGACAACACCTAGGCAAGACATTTCCTAATATTATTGCCCAAGATACAAAATTGTGAAGTTGGTTCAGAATTCAAGAGCAATGTAGGCTAGCATGGTTTTCATCAAGATAAGTCACATTAAATAGAGTTTTAATTTTTAGCACATGGTGATCATGGATAAAATAAAGTAAAGGAATGGGTAATAAGAAAACACTTCAAAAATTGAAATTTTGAAAAGTTTTAAATTATTACCATGACTTACCAACCCATACAGCACAATCCAGCATAACCACATACTTTCTAGAGGAGTAAAGGTTTGGGAGAAATTTGGCAGGGGCTGGGAGGCCACAT
>JBNLGG010000283.1:0-529 GCA_050305935.1 Cyclobacteriaceae bacterium
TAAAGCAAGCGACAAAGAGTGTTAGACTTAGGAAAATCACTACATTTCGATTAAGCAGCGACAACCAGTCAAAAATCTCGACATATTTGTCCTTCACCGTTTCAATATACAATTCATACCCAACCTCATCCTCGAGGATTGGGAGGAACCTGTTAATCCTCTTGAAGTTTTTCAGAAAAATCTCAAATCCACCCACCAGGCTATCCGGCCAATTGTTGATTCTCTGAACCAGCCTGATGTCTCCCAGAATTATTTTTTCATCAAAATCCTCCATGCCGGTTTCATAGATCCCACTGACAGTTAATCGCCTCACCCTGGGGGGACTGGTTAAAAAATATAATAAGGTTTCATCGCCAATATCCAGCATCAGGTTATCAGCAATTCGCTGGCTGATCATGATCTCCATAGATGTGGAAGTGCCCGATAAATCCGGAAATGAGCCTTTCGTGATATTTGGCTCAAATTTTTCCAGGTCAAATGTTTCAGAAACTCCTTTTAATACCACACCCATCACCTCCTCATTTATCTT
>JBNLGG010000284.1:0-527 GCA_050305935.1 Cyclobacteriaceae bacterium
GTATGGCTTTCCGCGTTCCAACTCCCGACGTTTCTGTTGTTGACTTAACTTGCCGTCTAGAAAAAGGTGCTTCTTACAAAGATGTTTGTGCTGCTATGAAAGCTGCTTCAGAAGGTGAATTGAAAGGAATTTTAGGATATACCGAAGATGCAGTTGTTTCTAATGATTTCGTAGGCGATGTTAGAACTTCTATCTTTGATGCAGGTGCAGGTATCTCATTAAATGACAACTTTGTAAAAGTTGTTTCATGGTACGACAATGAAATGGGATATTCTACAAAAGTATTAGAATTGATCACTTACATGGATACTGTAAAGTAATTACGTAAGTTCCAAAATATACAAATACGGTTGCTGAGCATGTCGAAGCAACCGTTTTTTATTTTAATATATTTCTACCAGATTAAATGGTATTTTCAGAATGTTTTTATAATGTTCGCCTAGTTCAAAAACCGATTCGTCATCCTCTTCATAAAACCAATTGATAATACAATCATATCCCTTTTCGTAATTGTTTTTAAAAATTTT
>JBNLGG010000285.1:0-527 GCA_050305935.1 Cyclobacteriaceae bacterium
CAGACGCGCGGTTGCGCGGACGCGCGTGGGCCGGCCCGAGAAGAAAAGGAGATGGGCCGCCCGGATGCACAGTACTGTTTTGAATTTTTTTGAATCAGTTTGAAATAGTTTAAACTAATTTGATCAGACGGGAGACCTAACTGGCTCTCAAAATTCCAAATAAAATATGGTTATAAAGGATTTGAAATAAGGAACAACTTTCCTTATTGAAACTTTTCAAAATTCAGTCTAGAATTTGAATTAAAAATCAAGAAAGGTTCTAGGTGTTTGAATTCGAATGAAATTTGATCGAAACTTCCAGAATTGGTGCACTTTGAACTAGAAGATCCTGATTGAACTTGGATGATAAATAAACTCATGAGCAAGAGTTTAGAATTCCAAAATTTGGGATCTCTTGACTTTCCCATAAAGATTTTAAATTGAAATCCATTTGAAGTTCTTTCGGTTTTGCTTGGAAGTGGATTAACCAAGGGATTTGATGTAGGATTAAGACACTAATGACCATGATTAGGGAGTTCATAACACAT
>JBNLGG010000286.1:0-527 GCA_050305935.1 Cyclobacteriaceae bacterium
CTTGTACTGTTTAATACTTGCATAAAATTAGAGAACCATGTTAGATTTGCAAATCTGATGTTATTAAATTTTCTAATGACTAGTGCTTAGTTAATAAATAAAAATGCTTAGAAACAATTTAGTAAAATAGCATGTAAATGTTAATATGATTAATATACTCTTGATCATGCATCATATTACACTTTGGATCCCATTCATTGCACTATTTAATTATGGCCATCTTTTGCAAATACAGGTAGATCACGTGGAGCCGAAGACAGAAAATCAAGCGGAGCAAGTCCAATGGGTGTTCGGAGGTCCACAAGCATCAAGTTGCGAGGATGTTAACATTGTTGTGATCAAGGCAAGCCCCAGTGTATCTAACCAATGCCCTTGTCTTTTATTTTAAAAACTTTACTTTATGCTTATTTGATTGTGCATTAAGCCTATAGGAATTGAACTGATAATCTAGTTGCATTAGGAGTTATCTTCCTGATTACCCTTGTTAACCCTATCTGGGTGGAATATCGTTAGCTCCTGCTATGCTT
>JBNLGG010000287.1:0-526 GCA_050305935.1 Cyclobacteriaceae bacterium
AAGTTTTGGTTTAGCAATTTTTAACAATAAAAAAGGAGGATTAAGATGAAGACTACTTATGAAAAATTGGCTAAAAATGGTATTGATACTTGGCTTTTCGGTAAAGAGAAGAAAAAGCGTTTTGGTTTACTGTGGGTACTGATTTTAGCTATAATTATGATAGGTATTGTAGTTTAAGATACTTCATGGATGGTAATACGATTACCATCCATGAGTACATGTTATTCTGACTTCAAATCTTCCCTGATTTTTTTTACTTCTGCTGCCGTAACTTCTCCTGAATTATTTCCAAAACTACCTCGAACATACGTTAATATATTTGCCATTTCTTCATCGGACAAATAATCAACTGCAGGCATTAGATTATCATATTCAACTCCCTTTACTGTAATGGGGCCTTCAAGTCCTTTAACCAGAGAGGTTACGAGCCACTTTACCTCACCATTGACATATTCAGACTCTTGCAAAGGAGGGTACATGTTTGGTACTCCATTACCATCTAATTGATGACAGGCACTACAATGTT
>JBNLGG010000288.1:0-525 GCA_050305935.1 Cyclobacteriaceae bacterium
AGAGGTCCTTGGACTTTTGGGAAATCAACCCGCGGTCCAGATTTTGCCGATTTTGCACTCAGCCCCTCGGGTTTTCCGAAATTAACCCGCGGTCCGTGATTTTTGCAGTTCGGTCCAAAATTTGAAAAATATTTACAAAAAGTCCCTAGCCTCAGAAAAATTCACAAAAATAGCTCCAAAACTTCAAAAATTCATTTCTTTTCAACCACAACTCCAAATCCAGTGATTCTTGTGCCAAAATTCTCAGAATCACTTCCTCTTTCTTTCTGTGCATTCATATAACATATGTTTGTTGCATTTTATTGATTGATTTCATGTGTTTACTTCACGGTAGGTAACGTTGTGCCGGAACCGTTGTTCGAGGACCTTCAAGACCAAACTTTCGAGGAGTCACCTTGAACATGTTGCACCTATAGTTATTTTCTCTCTATTTTATAGAATTAGAACTGCATGTTAGGAAGGTCTGATCTGCGCACCTATGTTAGGTTGACTAGCAATGTCTTACCGTTCCTTGAAAACTTTAGA
>JBNLGG010000289.1:0-525 GCA_050305935.1 Cyclobacteriaceae bacterium
CAGGCTCCGTATTTTCCATCTTTTCTCAACGCTAAAAATCCAACCTGGAAATCATTTTTCCCTTTATTTGTTTTTACTATTCGTTTAACGATTTCTTTACAGGCGGCTTCAGGCTCCATTCCATTGCGCATGAGCTCCACCACCATGGCACTTCCCGCTTGTTTTATAACCTCTTCACCAAGGCCGGTGGCACATGCTGCTCCTACTTCATTATCAACGAATAAGCCGGCTCCTATTATTGGAGAGTCCCCTACTCTGCCGTGCAATTTTCCGGCAGCTCCACTGGTGGTACACGAACCAGAAAGATTACCATTTGAATCGAGCGCCAGCATTCCGATGGTATCGTGGTTTTCAATGTTAATAATAGCTCGTTTTTGCTTTAGCTCTTCCATGATCCCCTTCCACTCATTTAAAGATTCAGGTGTAACTAAATTCTCTTTCTCAAATCCATTTTGCAAGGCAAATTCCAGGGCACCCTCACCAACCAACATGACATGCCTTGTTTTATCCATCACCAGTCTGGCC
>JBNLGG010000290.1:0-523 GCA_050305935.1 Cyclobacteriaceae bacterium
GTGTTTTTTTATTTTTGAATTTCTTCTTCAGGTTAAAAATTCTAGAAAATCAGGTAAATTTCCTAAATTCACATAAATTCATAGAAAATTCCAAAAAATATAAAATAAATTTTGTTGGATTTCATTTGAGTATATATACGCATCAAGCTTTACCAAATCCTAGTTTATGCATTATTGCATTATATAAAATTCCAAGAAATCAAATCCTTAAGAAATTAATTACAAACATCTATGCATGTTGTCATATTGAATATTTGCATGCATGATCATGTCATATTCATTAGCTTGTATAACATATATTGTATTTAGTTTCTGCCATGAATAATTGTTATGCTTTAATCTCTATTGTTGCAATAGATAATTTGCAGTAAATTGAATATGCTTAGAAAAATAATTATTCTTTTTAGAATTCCTCCTCTTGATGAGTAGAACCTGTATAAAGTCAGGGAGCACGATTAGATTCATATATCTCATGCTATTAATTTTCTAATGCTTGGTTGAATTAAATAGAAAAAATGTATGA
>JBNLGG010000291.1:0-522 GCA_050305935.1 Cyclobacteriaceae bacterium
TTTTCGCGAGTGGGATAAACACGGTTAGACAAAAACACATATACGATTTCATTTTTGGGATCTACCCAAACAAATGTCCCGGTATATCCAGAATGACCAAAACTTAACTGACTAACAGACTTAGCCGTATTCCCGTTTTCATGTGGCATAGGTAACGGTCTGTCAAAACCAAGCGCTCTCCGGTTATCATTTGATTCACAATATTGACACCTCGTAAATTCCTCGATGGTCTCCTTCTTCAAATATTGCTTGCCTCCATATTCACCATAATTACACCACATTTGCGCTAATTTTGCTAAATCATTTGCTGTTGCAAACAATCCTGCATTGGTCGAAAGCCCTCCCATTAAAGCTGCTCCTTCATCATGAACCGTTCTATGCAGCTGTTGCCTTCGAAACAAGCTATCATATTCTGTAGGGACGACCTGTGTTTTGGAATAATAGCGATATGGATTGAACACCATTGATCGGGCACCCAATGGTTTATAAAAATTATCCGCTAAATACTGATCAAATGATTGC
>JBNLGG010000292.1:0-520 GCA_050305935.1 Cyclobacteriaceae bacterium
TTCCCCTGCAAGGTGACTATTGATTCGAATCTCCGCGACACCCTCGGATATGGGTGAGGCTTGTTCGCTGTGTACAAACGTAGAAGTGATACACCATTATGTCATATGAGATTATGGTTATGTTAATTATGACTACTTGGTAGTCAAAAATAATGATACTAAAAATGGTTGATTGAGTTACCATGCATGTTTAGCATAGGTTGCTAATCTTTTATTTCTAATGTTTATCAACTTAATTTGGCTAATCTTGATTAAAAATGATTAGTAGTAGGTGCTAGTAGGCTGGAGTCCGTTGTATCACTTGAAGCCTTGCATGTCTAGAATTCGTGGCCTTCGGGTCACGACGGATAAGTCTTATTGAGCGTAGTCACTCAAGTTTTTGCTTTTGTTGTTTTATTTATTTGTGTGCAGGTGAGGATCTTCCTCCTTCTTCTGGTGACACCGATGAGGGATGGCAGTGGGAGATCCAGACCGATGAGGGCTGGGTTTCCTACTGGGACCCGCAGATGTAGGTCGTCCG
>JBNLGG010000293.1:0-514 GCA_050305935.1 Cyclobacteriaceae bacterium
TGCTTCACACACTTCAATGCCTTCTTCATCCTACACAAATACTCACAAAACAATCATGAGAAAATGACCTAGCACCCTAGGTGCTAGCGTTAAGCGTTAGATGAATGGGTGATAGAAGACCAAAAGATAGTGGTGGGGCAAACCACCACTACAAAACGTGCAAGGAAATCACGAGCAAAGAAACTAGCAAGCAAATCTTCCTTTATTCAACATCGAAATGATGACTACTCGAATGAATTGTGAAAGGGAAAAAAGAAAATGGTACAACTGCCGGTTTACCTCGTGGCGAGAACTTCACGTTTCTAGTCCATGAGCAAGATTGTCTCCATACCTTTGAAGATTAATTCACCGGTGCGTTGAGAAAATTTTGTAGAAAAATTCTCGGCTGTGCTGGGCTTCTTATCCTGACCAACTTCTCCTAGAGATCCTTCAATAGAGTTTGGAGCCTTTTCCTTGAACACGGTGAAGATGAACCTCACACTCTCTTGAATGGGGGTCTTAGAAGAATCCCCAT
>JBNLGG010000294.1:0-513 GCA_050305935.1 Cyclobacteriaceae bacterium
TGCTTTTATATATCCACCTTTTTCTTCCAAAACCCTCTTAAACTCCACATAGGATTGGACTTCTGTTGTATTTTCCGTTCTGAAATCATGTGCCCTATTAAAGATACTTTGCTGGATTTCCTTTAACAGATCATCTACAGTCTGATCGATGTTATCAATGCTTACTGTTTCTTTTGTCAAAGTATCACGTCTGGCAATTTCCATGGTATTATTTTCCAGATCTCGAGGACCTATTGCCAATCTCAATGGTACTCCTTTCAATTCATATTCTGCAAATTTCCATCCTGGTTTGTGGGTATCTCGGTTATCATAGTGAACAGATATACCTCTTGCCCTCATTTTTTGAATAATTCCCTGAACTTTTTCATCAATCAGATCATACTGATCTTTATTCTTTACTATTGGCACAATAACTACCTGAATCGGCGCCAGCTTTGGAGGTAATACCAATCCATAATCATCTGAATGTGCCATAATCAGGCCGCCAATAAGTCGTGTACTTACACCCCAGGA
>JBNLGG010000295.1:0-513 GCA_050305935.1 Cyclobacteriaceae bacterium
CATATGAATGTTTTTATTTAGGACTTTTGACACGTACGTGGTTAAGGTGCTAGGAGGACACCCAAAAGAAAAACACCGATGACTTAAACATCATACTACATTCTGCGTCCCACAACAAGTTCCGGACAACACATGCAGCTTCCATGTCTGCTTAAGCATGGTTGTATTTGGAGCGCAGCCGAATTGCAATGTATGTGTAAGTGCATTTATTTTACTTTATTATCAATATTTATGATTAAATATGTATATTAATCTTTTGCTAATACATACTTCTCATTTTATCGTGGCAGGACTACAAAAACGCTTTCATTAACATAGCAGTTTCTAGCCTCGAGCACATTAGAGAGAGGCTAGTGCGGTTCATCGTATCATAAGTCATTAGTCCAAACAGAGGATTTTATTTTACACCATAAGCTTTCTGTTAGACGGCAGTTATTCTTTGTGTAATAGTTAATTGATGCATATGCTTTGTGATCGAAATGATGAACACTTTGCATAATATTTGATTGGTAA
>JBNLGG010000296.1:0-512 GCA_050305935.1 Cyclobacteriaceae bacterium
TATGTTGTCGAACACTTGCCAACGCGAGGTTTTCAATCAACCATTGACAACCGGCCTTTGCTTGGAATTGGCAAACATACCACTGCCAATGTGGAAATACGCTGGCCCTCCGGTAAGTTTACATTTCTCGAGGATGTTACCGCCAACCAGGATCTGATTCTTAGCGAGGCTGATGGGATCTTTTATGATATCGCTCAAAATTCCACAATAAAAAGTTTGTTCCAGGAAATGGATACATCTGCATTGCCAGCAAAACATAAAGAAAATCAGTTCATTGATTTTAATCGTGACAAACTCATTTTTGAAATGGCTTCGACTCAAGGACCGTGCCTTTGCAAAGGCGATATAAATAATGATGGATTAGAAGATGTTTTTATTGGTGGCGCCAAAGGATATCGAGGTCAGGTTTATGGCCAAAATCAAAATGGTACGTTTGATAGAATAGAGTCAAAGGTATTTGAAAGAACCAAAATTTCAGAGGATATTGACTGTACCCTGTTTGATGCGAACGG
>JBNLGG010000297.1:0-512 GCA_050305935.1 Cyclobacteriaceae bacterium
CCCCTCCCTGACCTACCCATTCGGTATTCTCCACTTTCCCCTAGTTGCCCTGCCCGGTTTCATATTAAACCATCTATCACTATTTCGATTCTCAAACATTCCAATCACGAACCAGGGTATAAAAAGCCATAATCTTGCGAGTGGAACCAACCACTCAACTTCTACCGGAGTTCTATCCGCTAAGCATAGCACTACTAATGGATTTTGCAGCATGATAGGATCAAGGTGATATACAAAGGGTATAATGTATCCTAGGGTTTCATTCAACTCCTATAACATAAATGCACAAGTCAATAATAGCATAAGGATAGTTATAAAGTAAAATCCTTAGAGGGTGGTGATATGCACCGGTGCTTGCCTTTGCTTTGGAAAGGAAGACAGTTAGTTTTTCTTGAGCTTCATGAATGCTGAACCCCAAGCTTCGACTTGGCCTTTCCTTCTCGATGTCATAGACAACCCTAAGTCATAATGAGATGCATGATTTAAACACGAGCAAGGAAGATACGACTAGG
>JBNLGG010000298.1:0-510 GCA_050305935.1 Cyclobacteriaceae bacterium
TGAAGGTTGATCTCTTCGATCTTCATCCCGACCCAGTAGGATATTGTGCCTTATTCTGAAGATTCTTCTCAAGAATAGATACACGGCGATCCCAACGACAATGACAAAGAATATTTGCTGAAACAGAGCCATATATTTAGGTGTTTTTAATCAATTTTTGTCTCAATTATTTGTGTCGAAAAATAAATTATCTACTTTTGCATCCTCTTTTGGAGGTGATGTAGCTCAGTTGGTAGAGCATCGGACTGAAAATCCGTGAGTCGGTGGTTCGAATCCACTCATCACCACACCAAATCAAGGACTTTCGGAAACGGAAGTCCTTTTTTATTGCTCCTTACTTCATCTCATTGCTATCCCCATCAAGTGGCTTTCATGATAATTATAAATTCAATTACCTTCAGACCTGATCTTTAGAGTGTATCATCAGTAAAAATCAACAAGTGATATTCTCCCGATGGAATTCCAACTCATTTTCCGCTCTTCTTTTTGAGAAACTCTTCGTAAGTAAAT
>JBNLGG010000299.1:0-508 GCA_050305935.1 Cyclobacteriaceae bacterium
AACAGTTCACAATGTGACTATGTTTTCTGTCCTCAAATTGCAATACAACAGACTTAAAAAATTCATAACTCACAAAATACTCAATGAAAGAATGTGAATAAATATTGGTTAGAACGGTATTGAGATAAGATACAACTTTTGGTTGGTAACCCTTCTCAGATTCGGCTTCCAAGGTTCCTTAAAATGACCTTGAATAGATTCTGCACTGAACCAACGATTCTGACAATGAAACTGACAGCAATCTTCACAAATTCATATCTCCCAGACTATCCAACCAAAATCAGTGAATAAATATTCCCTAGAAATTTATTGAAAATATCTACAACTTTCGTTTCAGAAGCCTACTAAGATTAGGCATGTAAGGCCCCTCAAAATGACCTTGAACATGTACTGCACGAACTGATTGAAAAAAACAGAGCACTAGAACTGGACAACAATCTTCAGAAGGGCATAACTCGAGTTCTTCTCAACGAACAAATGCATATGAGCACTCTATGGAAAAGTCAAG
>JBNLGG010000300.1:0-505 GCA_050305935.1 Cyclobacteriaceae bacterium
CAAGCATCTGAGCGACTCTCCTATAAAAGAGAACTAGTTGATAACCCTTCAGATGCTGTGGAAAAAAGTTACACACAATTTAAAAGAACATTAAATATCGTATAAAGAAGATGAGACATTAGATAGTTTTTAGTTAAATTTGACTTAAGATAGAAGATAATTGATATAAACATGAGTATAATAAAAAAATTAATAGATATAATTAGTGACAAAAATATAAATTTGTATGAACTACATCTTTATTTCTCTACAGTTGAGGGACTAATTTAGAAAAATATATTTTTCTAGAGTTTTTGGAATTATTTTTCAATGGAGAAAGGTGTCATGACATCATGTGGTGTGATATGCTTGCATGTTAAGACAATTCACCATTAATGACTCTTAGTGAGTTATAATATATTTTCTAGAGTTTTTTTGAATTATTTTTCGATGGAGAAATGTGATGTGGCATGAGGTGATGTGACATGCTCCTTAAATTTTAAAAATTATTTGTCAATAGAGAAAG
>JBNLGG010000301.1:0-504 GCA_050305935.1 Cyclobacteriaceae bacterium
CTCAGCAAGACTTACCTATCAGCGTTGCCATAAATAGCCGACTCCTAGACATGCAAGGCACTAAGGGTTTGAAAGGACTATGGACTCAGCGACTAGCAGTTAATCCTTAGCTTTTATTAATTTAGCCATTTTAATCTCTTTAGCCAAGTACTATGTTTGCACCTACAAACTAGAACAAGTAAAAACAAGCAGAACGTTGACCCATGTCAACGTCAAAGGTAAGCAATAACATAATGATATCATAATCCTGAACATATCCAAATCCAACTCCTGGAATCCACCAACAGTACACCAAACATACTACGAGATGACTGCAATGGACAAGCTGCCACTCATAACTGAGAGTGTCACGGTGACTCAAATCGATATACACCTTGCAGGGGAAGAACCTGACCAACACGTCATACGCTTGACTCCCGGAGGCTCTCACGTATGACAACCATTCGTAAGTCCCTACTATGTCAAAATCGGGCCCCTGCTCCTGGGATGAAGTCTTGGCCCTCG
>JBNLGG010000302.1:0-502 GCA_050305935.1 Cyclobacteriaceae bacterium
GTTTCTGCTACCTGCTAACCTACTATTTTATGAGAGAAAGCATCAGTTATAAAACTAATGTAAAGAAAGCCTCCTTCTATTTTCCAGTAAGTGATATCGCTTACCCATAGTTGATTCGCTTTTGTCGGAAAAAAATCTTTAATCAGGTTTGGATATTTACGCAACCAATGGAACGAATTGGTTGTATATATTTTCCTTTTTCTTCTTCGTACCAGTAAATGATTAGCTGCCAAAAGATCGAAAAGAGCATCCCTGCCCATTTTTATCTGATGTTCAAGCATAAAAGGTTCCAGAAGTTCATATAACTTTCTACCTCCCATTCTTCGGTGGTTTTTCCTGATCTGTAGCACTTCATTCAGGATCAGTTCATGTTCAAAACTTCTTTCCTCCATATACCAGTAGTGCTGGTAATAGGCCTGCCTGGTTATCCCAAATAATAAGCATAAACGACCTAAGGCGTATCGTCTATGCCTTTCCTTTAAGGTCGTAATTACTTGGTATT
>JBNLGG010000303.1:0-501 GCA_050305935.1 Cyclobacteriaceae bacterium
ACTTAAAATGATAACATTATTGCACTCTCATAATACGATTCATTAGCTTGCGTACCCATAACTCTTGATCTGTTATAAATATAAATATATGCAAATATATAGTAAATTAAGTTGATTTAAAAATTATTTAAAATATATGCAAGTGAGATCTTATTTTATTCATCTCGTCGCATAGAACACAACGGTGAAAATAGAATTTAAAATATATTATAAATATAGAGCAAATTAAGTTGATTTAAAAATTTTGACATGTTGTAAATATAAACATATGCAAATATAGAGCAAATTAAGTTGATTTAAAAATTATTTAAAACATATGCAAATGAGATCTTGTTTTGTTCATCTCGTCGCGTATAACACAATGTTAAAAATAGAATTTAAAATGGATATCTTATGAATGACATTGATCATTTAAAAGTTTTTATACTTTGTATTGATGATGTGACAGCTGATGTGAATCACTTATATGTCAAGAGAATTCACTTAGTGAGTTTCTCTTAT
>JBNLGG010000304.1:0-501 GCA_050305935.1 Cyclobacteriaceae bacterium
GTCATGTGTCAAGATTTATTCTGTAACTCGCAAGTATGGATATGTTCATGGTTCAGACCGACCAACAAGCTGACCCCCTAGAATCGGAATAGGTGTGTAAATTTGTGAACCTAATTAGTTCAGCCATATTACCTTTTCAATTTCTTTATGAAAACTATTTCATCAAAATCTACTCTAACTATATAGACAAGACTCACTAAATGTTATTTAAATCAATTCCCTTAACATACATGGTATCCACATCAGCATCCAATCAAGTCATGACACATTAGCATCTATCCAACATCATCTACCACATTATTTTGCATAATAACAAAATTTTAAAATGATTTATCTCACTCATATGATATCCATTTAAAATCATTGTGTTCTACACAATGAGATGAATAAAACTAGATCTCACTTGCATATATTTTTTTAAAAAATAATTCATCATTATTTTAAATCTTCACCGTCTATTTGAAGCAGCCGAATCAACCACATGGATTTTCTTTATTTTTC
>JBNLGG010000305.1:0-500 GCA_050305935.1 Cyclobacteriaceae bacterium
GTTGTGGGGTCTTGATAAAGATCTTAAAGCATTAGTCCTTGCGTGCAGTTATATGTGACGTTGTCGTAATGATGTTGTATTTGATCAAAAAGTTGCACCGTCCTCTCCGTAGGTTATTTATTCGGCTATACATTAGCTCTGTACATAGGCTATTCTGCAGAAGCCTGACGTGTGGGATACGGTCTTAGCTACGTGTCAGCATTTGGAGCAAGTACTACGGGAATGATTTTCCCAGACTCATAGGTGACAGTCTAGTCGGAGGGTTGGATCCAACTAGAGCGTGAGTTTGTTTTAGTTTTTTTTTGTGTTGTCGTTATGTCTTGTTATGCAGAGGCCCGAGTGGCTGTTTGTATCGATGTAACTTTCTTGAATATTAATAAAGTCTTCCCTTTTCAAAAAAACATAAAGAAATAAGGAGAGCTGCTTGACATTATTGAACCCCGGGATGGTTAGCTGAAGGCACACGTACTGTATCCATTTTGGTTAGTTTCGACGAAGAC